>CAIVVT010000210.1 GCA_903909435.1 uncultured Acidobacteriia bacterium
ATGCGATCGTCGATAGAAATCTTCTATACAGGGTAATACAAAAACAAATGGCAGCACAACCATCCAACCCACGAACCTGAAAGGACTTATGCGATGAGGAAAGGGCGCGCTACGCCAGCTCGCAGTAAACTCCCGCTAGCCGTGCGGGGGCTGCAAATCGGACACGGCAAGCGGACACTCGTCCAGTCTGGGACGGCTTCCGAGGAAGAGGCTGCAGCTTTGGATACATTGGCCGCCGCTTACGCGGAGTGCGCGCGGTTCGAAGACGCAGTAGCCACCGCGCGCCGCGCGCTGGCGCTGGCACGTAATTCGCAGGCAGACGGAATAAAGCAGCGCATTCAACTTTACGAGCGGCGGATTCCTTTCCACAGGAAACCTGCTCATGCGCCATAGCATCCTTGGGGCTTCTTACTTAGCCGGTTATGAGTCTCGCGAGCGGTTCCCGATTAAGGCGCGATCACGAATGCACAAAAACCTGCCCGTAAGACATTACCCCCACCAAGTCTCGCCGTCAGCCATGTGCTGCTTAAGGAAATCGGTATTCAGATCAAGTCCGAGCCCAGGCCCTTTGGGTAGCTGCAGGAGGCTGTTCTTGACGATTGGCGGATTCGACGCGGCCATGTCTTCCACGTAGTGCGTCGGCCGTCCAAGGGCGCTTTCGCTGCGGTAGAAGTTCTGAATCGAAGCGGCGAAATGCGCCGATGCGAATGTGAGAACGAGCGTCCCTACGTTGTGCAGTGCAACCGGTGTGCGCGATAGCGCGGCATAGTCGGCGATCTTGCGCGTACCCGTAAAGCCGCCGGAGAAAGCCAGATCGGGGTGTATGATGTCCACTGCCTGAGTGTCGAGGAAAGGCTTGAAACCTCGCACCAGTTCTAGCTTTTCACCCGTCAACAACGGGATTCGAGTAGACCGCCGTAGAGCCACCCAGCCCTCGGAGTACGGCGGGTTGAGCGCATCTTCGATGAACAACGGGTCCATCGGTTCCACGGCCTTGGCAACCGCGATCGCGCTGGGCGTATCGAACTCGTTGTGGCAATGTACTGCGATGTCGATGTCCTCGCCGACGGCCTCGCGGCAGTTGCTGTAGGCGGTGCGTACCTTCTTCAGGTCTTCGTGCATCAGAGTATTGGCGTAGCGTGCTGCCGGCACGCCCAAGACGAAATTGATGCTGTTCTTGTAGGCCTTGAATCCCTCCGGGCGCGTCCTCACGAGCTCCGCCCAGGCCCGCACGGCGCCTTTGTCGAGCATGTCGAAACCGTCTCCGTGGGAGTACATCGGTACTGCGTCGCGGAACGGCCCACCCATCAGTTCGTAAACCGGCCGGTCGAGGATCTTGCCTGCCAGATCCCACAACGCCATGTCGATGCCGCTGATGGTCGGGATGTGCGCCGTGTAGGTGTGCATCAACGACGACAGTTCAAAGAAGTGCTTTTCAATCGCCAGCGGGTCTTTGCCGATGAGCATCGGCGCCATGGTCTGGATGCGCGCCTTGGCCATTTCGCCCGTACTGCCCGCTTCGCCAATACCATACAGCCCAGCGTCGGTTTCGACTTTGATCAGGCAATTGCCCGTTGCCACCGGGCGTTGCAGCCCCAGCACCTTGATTGCGGTGATCTTCAGCTTGCCGGTGTAGGGCGCCGCGAAGACCCTGAGGCTAGGGAAAAGCGGCGCGATCGGCGCGGCGGCAAGGATTTTAAGCAGGGTTCGACGGGTCATAGTGGATGGCACCTCGGCTCCACTAATCTACTCCCGTTCAGGCTCACCCGTGTGTGGCGACTCTGGCGAGCCCTCTGTCTTGCTTAATCGTGCGACGAAGCGATCTGCCGCAATACGTAGGGCAGAATGCCTCCCGATCGGAAGTACTCCACCTCGCGCGGTGTGTCGATGCGAACCTTGGCGTCGAATGTCCTGACCGACCCGTCGGCCGCAGTGACGCTCACTTTCGCCCGCTTCGAGCCGCTCTCGATCGCCTCGGCGACGCCCGTGATCGAATAGGTCTCGAAGCCCGTCAGTTCGAGCGACTGGCGCGTCGAGCCGTCCAGAAATTCGAGCGGTAGTACACCCATGCCGACCAGATTTGAGCGGTGGATGCGCTCGTAGCTCTCCGCAATCACCGCCTTCACGCCGAGTAGGGCAACGCCCTTCGCTGCCCAGTCGCGGGATGAGCCCGAACCGTATTCCTTACCCGCGATGATAAATAACGGCGTGCCTTCGGCGAGGTACTTGGCTGAGGCGTCGTAGATCGAAGTCTTCTCCCCGCCCGGTGTGAGCGTAGTCCAACCGCCCTCGACTCCCGGCACAAGTTCGTTCTTCAATCGGATGTTGGCCAACGTCCCGCGCACCATCACGTCGTCGTTGCCACGCCGCGAGCCGTAGCTGTTGAAATCGGCTGGCTTCACACCGCGCGAGACGAGGAAGCGGGCGGCTGGACTGTCCTTGGCAATATTCCCGGCGGGCGAGATGTGATCGGTGGTGATGGAGTCGGCCAGCATTGCGAGAACGCGCAGCCCCGGGATGTCTTCGAGCGGCAAAGATGGGTCGCGCATCGCTTCGAAGTAAGGCGGGTACTTGACGTAAGTGGAGTTGGCGTCCCAAGCGAACGTATCGCCCGAAGGGGTCTTCACGGATCGCCACATCAGGTCGCCTTCGAAGACCGTCGAGTACTCTTTCTCAAACTGCGCCGCCGTGACGAACTGCTCCACCACTGCGCCAATCTCGGCGGCGGTTGGCCAGATGTCCTTGAGGTAAACGGATTCGCCGTTCGAGCCAACCCCGAGCGGCTCGTTCACGAGGTCCAAATCAACGCGCCCAGCCAGTGCATACGCGACCACCAGCGGCGGCGAAGCCAGGTAGTTGGCGCGTACCTGCGGATTCACTCGACCCTCGAAGTTGCGGTTTCCGCTGAGCACGGCGGCGACCGTCAGCTTGCCTTCCGTCACAGCTTTCGAGACTGGCTCCGGCAGCGGACCGCTATTGCCAATGCAGGTCGTGCAGCCGTAGCCAACCAGATTGAATTTCAACTTCTCAAGATACGGCATCAAACCCGAGTCCGTGAGATAGTCCGTAACCACCTTAGAGCCAGGAGCGAGTGAAGTCTTCACCCAGGGCTTCACCGTCAGGCCCTTTTCGACCGCTTTCTTGGCCAGCAGGCCGGCACCGACCAGCACCGAGGGATTCGATGTATTGGTGCAGGATGTGATCGCGGCGATGACCACCGCTCCATCCCTCACGTCGTAACCGGCGCCATTCAAACCAACCGGCACGGACTTGGTCTCTCCGCCCAAAGTGGTCAGGAAGCTGGCCTTCACGTCCGGCAGGTTGATGCGGTCCTGCGGGCGCTTTGGCCCCGCCAGAGACGGCACGACACTCGCCAGATCCAGTTCCAGCGTGTCCGAGAACTCGGGCTCGGGCGAGCCTTCCTCAAGGAACATGCCCTGCTCGCGATAGTAGGCTTCGACGAGTTCCACCAGTTCTTTCGGGCGGTTCGACATGCGCAAGTAAGCGAGTGTCTGGTGATCCACCGGGAAAACGCCGATTGTGGCCCCATATTCGGGGGCCATATTGGCGAGGGTCGCGCGGTCCGCGAGGCTGAGCGCGGCGACGCCCGGTCCGTAGTATTCGACGAACTTGCCGACCACGCCCTTCTTGCGCAGCATCTGCGTGGCCGTCAGCACCAGGTCGGTCGCCGTAGCGCCGTCAGGCAATTTGCCAAACAACTTAAAGCCCACCACGCGCGGCAGCAGCATGGAGACGGACTGGCCCAACATGCAGGCTTCGGCTTCAATGCCGCCGACGCCCCAGCCAACCACGCCGAGGCCGTTGATCATCGTGGTGTGCGAATCGGTACCGACGACAGTGTCGGGATATGCCAGATCGCCCTTCGTGAAGACAACGGGCGACAAGTACTCCAGGTTCACCTGGTGCACGATGCCGGTGCCGGGAGGCACTGCGCGGAAGTTCTGAAAAGCAATCTGCGCCCAGCGCAGCAGCGAGTAGCGCTCGGAGTTGCGCTGGTACTCGAGCAGCACGTTCTGGTCGAACGCCTGCGGCGTGCCAAACTCGTCTACTTGAACTGAATGGTCGATCACCAGATCCACCGGGATCAGCGGGTTGGCCAGCTTAGGATTCTTGCCTTGCTTGGCCAAAGCGTCACGCATCGCGGCCAGGTCCACAACGCAAGGCACTCCCGTGAAGTCCTGCAGCAGGACGCGCGACGGCATGAACTGGACTTCCTCCTGCGCTCCGTTGGCATCCCAGCTCGCGACATACTCGATATCGCTCTTCTTTACAGCCACGCCGTCTTCGTGCCGGAGCAGGTTCTCAAGCAGAACCTTAATCGAATAGGGAACGCGCTGCAGGTCGTATCCCGCCGCGGCGAGCGCCGCAAGGCTGTGGATGCGGTACTCACGGTCGTTTACGCGCAGGGTCGAGAGAGTGCCAAAAGAGTTGGTCGGATTCATAGCTTTACCGCACTTATTGTAGCGTGGCGCGAAAGGAAATCCTGCTTAGAGGGACCGGCAATGGGGGATTGGGGAGCTATCCGCGCTCGACACTTAAACGCCGCGGCTAGATTCACCGGTGCGTCCAACAATCAGTGATCGAATCGCCGTTCGCCATTCGCGGCTGTTTGCGGCTAGCTGAGGGGTGGAAGTGGCGACTGCGGGTGCAATCGCCATCCTCCGCGAAATGTAAGCGAAGCTAAAGTCCAACAACCGACGCAAACCGCACCGCAGGATTGCTGCGCAGGTCCTCGATCACGTTATCGCCAATCGGCCCGTCCACCTCGACCACGGCTACCGCGCGCAGTGGCGTGCCCGGTTCCGGCTGGCCCTCGTCCCGGCCGAGCGAGAAGTTCGCGATGTTCACGGAGTTCTTCCCGAGCACGGACCCGACGTGGCCGATCACGCCGGGTCCGTCGTGGTTGCGCATGAAGATCAGGCAGCCGGAAAGCGGCACCTCGACGCGAATCCCGTAGACTTCGAGCAGGCGCGGCCTGTCAAACACGACCGCACCAAACACGGGCGTAACTCCGCTTTCGGTTTCCACTTCAACACGGATGCCTTCGGTGGCGACCGGAATCGCAGTGTGCGACTCGCTCACGGCCACTCCTCGCTGGCCAGCCAACTGGAAGGCGTTGATGAAGTTCACGCGCGAGTTGAGCGCGCGGCTCAGCACACCTGCCAACGCCGAGTTGCGCAGCAGCGATGTATTCATGCCGGCAATGCGGCCTGAGTAGCTCACCCGCACGGCCTTCACCGGGCCGGTGGAGATGAGCGAGGCGAAGCGGCCCAATCGCTCGGCCAAAGTGATGTAGGGACCAATCGCCTTGTATTGCTGCGGCGTAATGGCCGGCATGTTCACCGCGTTGATCGCGACACCGTGGTTGAGGTATTCCGCCATCTGCTCGACGATGCGAATGCCGACGATCTCCTGCGCCTCTTCGGTCGAGCCCGCGATGTGCGGGGTGGCAATAACGTTTGGAGCCGAAGTGAGCGGGTTATCCGCAGTCAGAGGCTCGGGTTCGAACACGTCGAGACCGGCTCCGGCGACTTTGCCCGCGGTCAAGGCATCCTTCAACGCTAGGGCGTCGATCAGTTCTCCCCGCGCGCAATTGATAATGCGGACTCCGTCCTTCATTTTGGCGAAGGCGGCGGCATTCAGCATGTGCGTCGTCTCGGGCGTCTTCGGCGGGTGCAGGCTGATGTAGTCCGATTCCGCGAAGAGGCGTTCCAGATGCACGACCTCTGCCCCCAGGTCGGCCGCAAGCTGCGGATTAACATAGGGATCGGCCACGATCACGCGCATTTCGAACCCGCGCGCGCGCCTAACCACTTCCTGGCCGATGTTACCCATCCCCACCACGCCCAGCACCTTGCCGCGCAGTTCGTTTCCCAGGAACTTCTTCTTCTCCCACTTACCCGCCAGGGTCGAAACCGTCGCGGCGGGGATCATGCGCGCCAGACCCAGCATCAGTGCGAAGGTGTGTTCGGCGACCGAGACGGCGTTGCCACCGGGTGTATTCATCACCAGCACGCCAGCCGCGGTAGCGGCCGCAAGATCGACGTTGTCCACGCCGACGCCCGCGCGGCCGATCACGCGCAGTTTAGGGGCCTTGGCCAAAGTCTCGGCATTCACCTTGACGGCGCTGCGAACCAACAGCGCCTCGCAGTCCGCGAGATGCGGCGCGTACTCTTTCGGATTGGAGACTACAACGTCCCAACCGGCTTGCGACCGGAGCAGCTCGATCGCCGCCGGCGACATGGGCTCAGCAACCAAAACCTTCAACTTGAATCTCCTCTGTAAACTATGCCGCCGGCGGCTTCAACGCGGCTTCGGCGTACACTTTTTGCACGGCGGCGACGCCTGTGCCAAGCTCGACCGGGAAACCCTTCGAGTACAGAACTAACTCAAGTTCTGCGATCACTGCGAACAGGTCGGCAAAATCGAAGTAGCCCAGATGCGCGATGCGGAAGATCTGTCCCTTCATTGAGCCCTGGCCATTGGCGATGATGGAACCGAACTGGCTGCGGAAGCCCTTCACGATCTCGCTCGAGTCCATGCCTTTGGGCGAGCGAATCGCAGTCACCGATGAGCTGGGGCTGTTCGGAGCGAACAGTTCGAGCCCCAAAGCCGCCGCGGCGCTGCGCGTGGCTTTCGCCAGCAGTTCGGCGTTTTCGATCAGCTTGTCCATACCCAGCGACCTGATGTACTTGAGCGACTCGGCCAAAGCGAGGATCAGGCTGACGTTCGGCGTCCAGGCGGACTCGCCCTTGTCCGCCATCTTTTTCTCTTTTTTCAAGTCGAAGTAGAGGCGCGGCAGTTTCGCGGTCGCGTTGTGGGTCCAGGCCTTCTCGCTCACCGAGATAAAGGCCAGGCCGGGCGGGATCATGAAGGCCTTCTGGGAGCCGCCGACCACGATGTCGAGACCCCAGTTGTCGATATCGAGCGTCATTGTGCCGAGGCCGGTGATCGCGTCCACGATGCACAGCGCGCCCGTCTTCTTCACGATTTCGGCTATGGCGCGTACGTCGTGCGCGGCACCGGTCGAAGTCTCGGAAGCCTGAAAGGCGACGCCCTGCGCGGACGGGTTCTCACGCAGGGCCTGTTCGATGCGCTCCGGCGCGACGACATCGCCATACTCGGCAGTCAGGACGACCGCGTTGAGTCGGTAGGCCTTGGCCAACTCCGCCCAGCGTTCGCCGAACTTGCCGGCGGAGGCGATAATGATGGTGTCGCCCTCGCTGAAGAAGTTCGAAATCGAAGCTTCCAACCCGCCGGTCCCTGAGCTGACCGTGATCAATACGTCACCCTTGGTACCGTATACCTCTTTGAGGTCGGCCAGTACGAGCGGGTAGAGTTTAATGAAGTCCGGCGTCCTATGGTGGATGTCGGACGCCATCATGGCGTGCAGGGCGCGAGGCAGTAGAGGCGTCGGCCCAGGCGTCAGGAGTCGCTGCTTCCGGATGTGCATGGTATGTGTAGGTAGACCTAACAGGATATCAAAATATGGCCCTAATCGATCAGTTGCAGAAAGACTTGCTCGTCCTGATGAAGGCGAAAGACGAGGCGCGGCTCAGCGCCGTCCGTATGCTCAAGGCTGCCGTAATGAAGGCAAAAGTCGATTCGGCTGCTCCGCTGGACGAAGCGGCGGAGCTCAAGATTCTGAATTCACTGGTTAAACAGCGTCAGGACGCCGCCGACATGTACCGCCAGGGCGGACGCCCCGAACAGGCCGAAAAGGAAGAGGCGGAGCGGCGCGTCATCGAGAGCTACATGCCCGCCTCGGCCACCGAAGCTGAACTGGAGGCTGCCATTACCGAAGCTCTCGCGGAGACCGGCGCGACCAGTTCCAAGCAGATGGGACTCGTGATGAATGCCGTCAAGGCGAAGTTGGCCGGCAAGCGTATCGACGGTAAGCTATTGAGCGGAAAAGTCAAAGCAAAGCTGGGCTAAACCGGACAAGGAATCGCCGCTCGGGCTTACACAAGAAAGCCGCGGCTCAGGACAAACTGAACCGCGGCCTCAAACTTCAGGTACGTCGCGACGGTAAGGGAACACCTCAAACCCTCGCCATCCCGCACATCCCGAGAGGCATCGCCTCTCTGCGGATGTGATAGTCCGATCAGCAGTAATGCCGAATCTCGCACCCAACCGCCGCGGGGTTCAGAATCGCTGCCTGCTGAAGGCCTGCCTCGGTCTCAGTACAGACCAAGCGCTGCGAACTGGAACACAAGACAGGCACCGGAATCTGCGATCTAGCCGAAATAGGCCGCGTTCTTGTCGGTCGCTTCGGCATGCTCCGCCGGAACTTCGTCACTCAAAAAGATCGAATTGGTCGGGCAGACTGGCACGCATGCTCCGCAGTCGATGCATTCGGCCGGATTGACGTAAAGTTGTGCCACCGTTTCAAAATCCGCCTCATCCTTCGTCGGATGAATGCAGTTCACGGGACATGCTTCAATACAGTGCTCGTCTTTAGTGCAGGTATCAGTGATAACGTAGGCCATGAAAAAGGGACTCCGGTGGATTAAACTGCACGTCCGTTGCCAAACACGGGACTGAGTGAAAGTGTTGAAACGCCAAGCACTACGCAAATGTGCGCATTGCGGGTTGCGTGATATGCCCCAATCTTGCCGTTTCCGTTTGGGGCAACTCATCCTCCGTGATAAAAGCGACCGAAGCCTACCCGGAACCGGGCGTTCCCGCTGTATGATGTTCTCGCGTGCTTCGATCCGGACGCCCATTTTGAGTCCGCCGCCGTCGTGTCAATTCAAGGAGATGAGCCTGCAATGGCCAGCGAAACCAAAGATTATAAACCGTTTGTTCCGCCCTCGATGCAGATGAGGGAATTCACCCTGCGCGCGGTCCTGCTGGGACTCGTGATGACGGTAATTCTGGGGGCAGCGAACGCCTACCTGGGGTTGAGGGCAGGGATGACCATCGCGGCGACTTATCCCGCGGCAGTCATCGGCATGGCAGTTCTACGCCTTTTCAAAGCATCCATCCTCGAAGAGAACATTGCCCGTACAGTCGGATCCATTGGAGAATCCGTGGCGGCCGGCGCCGTTTTCACGATCCCCGCGTTCGTGATCACAAAAGCGTGGCCCCAGTTCGATTCGTCGATGGCCTACTGGCAGTCGGTGGCGCTCATGGTAGTCGGCGGTTCCCTGGGCATCCTGTTCGTTACCCTGCTGCGGCGGGTGATGGTCGAGGATCCCGAATTGCCGTTCCCGGAATCCGCCGCTGCGGCGGAGATTCACAAGGCAGGCCAGCGGGGCAGCGACGCCGCCAACACGCTGTTCCAGGCCATGGGCATCGGCGGACTCGTTTACCTGCTCGGTGAGTTCCGGCTGTTCAACGCCAGCACCGATTTCTTCTTCAAGATGGGGGAAATCGGCAAGAGTGCGGTTCGACTTGGCAAGGACCGGTTGATTGCCGTGGGCGGAATCACGAAGTTTTCAATGCCCAATATCAGCCCCGCCTACTTCGGCGTTGGCTACATCATCGGGCCGCGCCTGGGGGCGCTGAACTTCGCGGGTGGCATCTTCGCCTGGGGTCTGCTGGTCCCACTCCTGATCTACTTCCTCGGACCCGACATTTCAAAGACATTGCCTCCCGGCGAAGCCGCCTGGGACCTAATCGGAAACCAGGTCTGGCGGAACATCGTGCGCCCCATCGCGGTGGGTGGAATGCTTGTTGGAGCCAGTTACACCCTTTTCAAGATGCGGGCGAGCCTGGCGGCGGGCATCGGTCGCGCCATCAGCGACCTGAAGAAGGCTAGCGCACAAGGTGAAGCGCAGGACCGTACGCAACTCGACATCAGCGCCCGCACGATCTTCATGGGCCTCGGGTTGGCCTTTCTCGCCATGCTGGCGCTGTACTTCTTCTTCACCAAAGACTATGCCGCCGCCGGCGTTTCAGCTGTCGTGATGATCATTTTGGGCTTCTTCTTCGCAGCCATCAGCGGCAACCTGGTCGGCATGATCGGGTCGTCCAACAACCCCATCTCGGGGCTGACGCTTTCAACGCTGATCATCGCCGCTTTGCTGATGGTCGCAATCGGGGTGAAGGGTTCCACAGGCGTGATGGCAGTGCTCGGGGTCGCTGCCGTCATCTGCGTCAGCAGCGCGGTCGCGGGTGAGATGCTCCAGGACTTGAAAGTCGGGCACATCCTCGGCGGCACGCCGCGCCGGATGCAGATCGGCGATTTTCTGGGAGTTCTGGTAGCCAGCCTGGTGCTGTACTTTCCGCTTCTGTGGCTGCATCAGAGCAACATCAAGGAAGGCGGCATCGGCTTTGGCGACGCCAAACTGTCCGCGCCACAGGCCGGGCTGATGGCAAGTCTCGCGCAAGGCATCGTAGGCGGCGACATGCCCTGGCCGCTCGTGATCGTGGGCATCTTCATGGGCATTGGGCTGATCATGGTCCAGGTCAAGAGCCCGATGCTGTTCAGCGTCGGTATGTACCTGCCCCTGGAAACCACCTTCGCCATATTCGTCGGCGGCGTGATCCGCTGGCTGTGCGACGTGTACCGCGACCGCAACAACTACAACGACGCCCAGAAGGCGCGCATCGAGAATGCGGGGGTGCTGTGTGCCTCCGGCCTGATCGCAGGCGAGGCTCTGATGGGGTTGATCAAGGCCGGCGTTGTAATGGCCACCGACAAGCCGCTGGCATCGATCTTCCACTTCTTCGCCGAACCGCCGCTGGCAGGTGGGTTGATCGTGCTGGTCCTGTTGGCCCTGTACATGATCCGCTTGCCGCTGTCGCGCGCCGGTTCACCGGACGAACCCGCGCCGCCAACGGCCATCATGTAGGGGCTACGCGTCGGGCGTAGCGGATCAAATTGCCTGCCGACCCCACTGTTGCCTGACCGTCGGGGTTCCATTCTGGCCGGAACGGAACCCCGACGGTCAGGCAACAGTGGGGTCACTTTCCTTGCACTGCTCACAACCGCGCTTCGGTCCGGCTTCACGTTAGGATAGATAGTAGTTTGTCAACGGTCTCATCTCCTCAAGCTTCTAGGAGTCCCGCCTGGGGCGCGGTGTATGCTGGCGTGGCGCTTACCACTTCAGCCACTCTCATCCTGGAGCTCGCGCTGACGCGCCTGTTTTCGGTGATTTTCTACTATCACTTCGCCTTCCTCGCCATCTCAATCGCTTTGTTTGGACTCGGTGCGGGCGGTGTGGCGTCCTATTTGTTCCCGAAGCGCGGGCGCGACTTGTACCGCCAACTGGGAGTTGTCTCAGCCGCAAATGCCATCGTCACCACGCTGGTCCTCACCTGGCTGCTGGGCCAGTATGGGGGGACTTCGTTCGCATTGCTGGGCAGCGTATACGTCCTGGCTTCGCTGCCGTTCCTGTTCTCTGGGATCGTAGTTTCGCTCGCGATCTCGGAGAGCATTTCCCGCGTTGAGAAGGTGTATTTCTGGGATCTGGGCGGCGCCGCGATGGGTTGCCTGCTACTGATACCACTGCTCGACATCATCGGTGCGCCGGGCGCGGTGCTGGCCTCGGCCGTACTTTCCGCATCGGCTTCGGCAGTCTGGTTTGGCCTCGCCAAGACCGTGCGCGGGAGGGCTTTCGGCGTCGCCTTGGCGTTAGCGCTGGTGGGTCTGGTCACCTACAACAAGCAGGCTCACATTCTCGACCTGCGGACAGCCAAAGGCGCGGAGTTACGCGGCGAGAACTTCGTGCAGTGGAACAGTTTCTCGCGCATCGCCGTGAAGAACGGTCCGGCCGGCGGACAGGTCATTGCTATCGACGCCGACGCCAGTACGGAAATAGCGCAATTCGACATCGACCATCTGACGCCGGAAGAACACGCCCAGCTCGCCGCCGAAGGCCCGGGCTTTGTCTACAACATTCGGCCTGGGAGCAAGTCCCTTGTTCTCGGCGCGGGGGGCGGCTGGGATATTGCGCGCGCAATGGGCTCGGGCAGCCACGACGTCACCGGTGTCGAAATTAATCCGATCATCGCCACGACCATCATGCGGCGCAACTACGCCAGGTTGAACAAAGGCATCTATCTGCGACCCGATGTGCGCATCGTGGTCGAAGATGGGCGCAGCTACGTGCGGCGGTCAAGTGAGAAATACCAGGTACTACAGGCCACTCTCGTAGACACTTGGGCGTCTACCGCAGCCGGCGCGTTCGCCCTGTCAGAGAACAACCTCTACACCACCGAAGCCTTTCTCGATTATCTGAATCATCTGACTCCGGACGGCGTGCTCTCCTTCACGCGTTGGGGCTTTCAGCCACCGCGAGAATCACTGCGTTTGCTCTCGCTGGCACGTGAGGCCCTTTCCAGGTTGGGGGAAGCGGATGCCTGGCGTCACGTCATCGTAATTCGAGAGCAATCGCCGCGAATCTACCGTTGGGGCGCGACCGATACCGTGTTGATTTCGCGCAAGCCGTTCACTGTTGCGGATCTTGCGAAAGCGCACGCAACCACGACCGACAAACTGCAAACGGTTTACGCGCCAGACACGCCGGGATCGACCGCTTTCAGCCAACTCTTGCTAGCCCAGGACGTGGATAAGTTCTATGCGAGCTACCCGTTCGACGTGCGGCCCGTGCCGGACGACCGGCCGTTCTTCTTCTACACCGTGCAGGCGCGCAATGTGTGGTCGCTCCTCGACTCGTTCAATCAGGACAACGCGGATTTCAAGGTGAACCTGGCCTTGCCTGCCTTGTTTACTCTGCTGGCCGTAAGTGTCGTTGCCACCCTCGTAACGCTGTTGCTGCCGCCGCTTCTACTGGGTGCTAGATTGCCGCACGAGCGGGGAGTGGTGCTTTTTCTGCCGTATTTTCTTCTGCTCGGCGCAGGCTACATCATTATCCAAGTGGGCCTGATCCAGAAGCTGATCCTGCTGCTGGGCCACCCTACGTACGCGCTCACGGTCGTCGTGTTTTCGATGCTGCTGTCCAGCGGGCTCGGCAGTTTCGCAAGCCGCCGAATCCTGAACCGCGACGAGAAACGTCTGCGCTTCGTCCCTTTGGCCGTGGCGGCAGCGGTCGCGTTGCTCGCCTTGCTGGTCACGCCGGCCAGTTCAGCCCTGGCTACCGCACCGACTTTCGTCCGGCTGCTGTGCGCTGTCCTGCTAGTCGCCCCGGCAGGGTTCCTGATGGGAATGCCTTTCCCGGGAGGCCTCGCGTTGCTGGAGGCGTGGCAGCCGACGGCCGTGCGCTGGGCCTGGTCGATGAATGCGGCGGCCAGCGTGTTGGGCTCGGCCTTGTCTATCTGCTGCGCGATTTACATTGGCCTGCAGAACACTTTGCTGTTGGGCGCCCTGTGTTATGTCGCGGCAGCGTTCGTACTGTTCGCCACCGCACGTTTCCGGCATCTACCCGACCGGGCGCTGGCGCACGCATCGTAAATCAGCGGCTTCGGGAATGCTCCCTAATTCGCCGGACGCGGCCGCGGGGTAGCGTCGGCCTCGATCAGGCCCATGACCCACTTCGTGGCTTCCAACCACATCTTCTGCATATCCGGGCGGTCCCATGATTCGGGGGTGTGCCCGAAAGTCGAATAGAACACGCGTCCCTTGCCGTATTGCTTCATCCAGGCGACGGCGAAATCATGGTCGGCGCGGTGGACGCGCGGATTCTTCAGGTCGAGCTTGTTCTCGTCCAAACGCGCCAAAACGCGGACCTTGTCGCGCGAGAAGTCCTTCGGCTGGTAGATCTCGTCCCAGGTCTTGAACGCCAGCGGGAAGTGCCGCACGATCGGGCTCTGGGGATCCTCGATAATCACCGGGGCCTCGAACGTCATCCAGGGGTGCTCGTCAAAATAGGCACCCGTCATCTCTCCGTATTCCGGCCACTTGTAGAAGGTGTCGATGGCGCTGTGAACTCCCAGAAACCCCTTGCCATCCTCTTTGACGAAAGAGATCAGCGCGGCCTTCTGCTCGTCGTCCATGTCGAGCTCGCCCGTGGTGTAAAAAGCGACCGCGTCGAAGTAGTCGATGTTCTTAGCGTTGCCGGTCAGCTTCTTCTTGGTGATCAACTGGGTGTCGGTCTTGATGTAGGTATCCCACAGCCCCGATTCCCGGCCGAGGTTCGATAGCGTCGCCATGGCCTGCGAGGTGGCATCGTGCTGCCAGCCCTTCACTGCGCCGATTACAAGTAGTCGCTTGCGCTTCGCCTGGGCTTGCAGCGGGTTGGAGATCGGCGCGCTCAAGCCGACGAGAATGAGCATCGCGGTCAGGATTCGAATTGGTTTCATTTGGCTCGCTCCGGTTCGCGGCCATCATATCATCTCGCGTCAGTAGGGCAGGCCCGAATGGCGCCGGAGGGCCCAGACCTGCTTCCTCCGAATCCATCCACTCGCTCGGCGATTCACTAAGTCATTTCTTATAAACACCTTAGACTAATAGAAAATCCCTTTAGCCCCCATGAATAAATTCGTTCCAGCCGGGGACGCTGGGCGATGTACTATGATTTCAACCCCAGTTAGGTTTCGACCACGTAGGAGTACCCCATCCGTGTTCAGGAGAATCTGTCTTTCTCTACTGCCGTCCCTTGTCTGGACGTCGATGGCCGCGCCCGCTCAGGTTCCTGGGAGCCTCGACGCGAGGCTGAAGGCGATCGAAGAATCCACAAAGTCAGCGCAGTCTTCCGGCGACAACGCCTGGATGCTGGCCAGTTGCGCGCTTGTGTTGTTTATGACGGGGCCGGGATTGGCCTTGTTTTACGGCGGTCTGGTCCGCCGTAAAAACGTGCTGGCCACCATGATGCACAGCTTTGTGCTCATGGTTCTGGTCACGATTCTCTGGGCCGTAGTCGGCTACAGTCTGGCATTTGGCGAGGGGAACTCGTTCATTGGAGGATTCCAGTTTGTGTTCATGCACGGAGTTGGCGCGGCGCCCAATGCGGACTATGCACCGACCATTCCGCACCTGACGTTCATGGTGTTTCAGTTGATGTTTGCCATCATTACGCCCGCCCTCATCTCCGGCGCGTATGCGGAACGCATGAAGTTCTCGACGATGCTGGTTTACACAACCCTGTGGATGCTGGTGGTTTACTTTCCGATGGCGCACATGGTGTGGGGCAAGGGCGGATTGCTGAACGCGTCGATGGGCGGGAGCATCCCCTGCCTGGACTTTGCCGGCGGAACTGTCGTGCACATCACGTCGGGCATCTCCGCGCTGGTCGCCGCGATAGTGCTCGGCCCCCGCAGCGGGTATCGGCACGAGCCAATGAAGCCGCACAACTTGGTGTTGAGCGTCATCGGTGCCTGCATGTTGTGGTTCGGCTGGTTCGGGTTCAATGCGGGCAGCGCGCTGAACGCTTCGGGGTTGGCCTCGAGCGCATTCGTGGCCACCCACTTCGGCGCGGCGGCGGCGGCGGCGGGATGGATCCTGGCGGAGTGGCTGCTCAACGGCAAACCGAGCATGCTGGGCGGGATTTCGGGTTGTGTAGCCGGGTTGGTGGCGATCACACCCGCATCCGGATTCGTTCAGCCGATGCCAGCCCTGATCATCGGGTTCCTAGCAGGTATTTTCTGCTTCTTCATGGTGACCTTCGTGAAGATGCGGATGGGTTACGACGACTCGCTCGACGCGTTTGGCGTGCATGGCGCGGGGGGAACGCTGGGTGCGTTGCTGACCGGAGTGTTCGCCTCCAGTCTGGTGAACCCCATCTTGAAGACCGCCGCCGGTGCCACGCTGCCTTCCGGCCTGCTGGAGGGCAACGCCGCGCAACTCGGCAACCAGGCGATTGGCGTGCTGATCGCATTGGCGCTGGGTGCGACGGGGAGTTTCGTCTGTCTCAAGATCGCTGGCGCGCTCTGCGGTCTGCGGCCCGACGCGGAGCAGGAGGAAAACGGCCTCGATCTGAGCATGCACGGAGAAGAAGGCTACAATTTGGATGCATAGCGTTCCAAGTGAGAACGGAGATCCACGATGAAAAAGATTGAAGCCGTGATACAGCCCTACAAGCTGGAAGATGTCAAAAATGCGCTCAAGGCAATTGGCATCGACGGGATGACCATTACCGAAGTTAGAGGCCATGGACGCCAGAAGGGCCACAAAGAGGTTTATCGCGGCCAGGAATATCAGGTGGACCTGTTGCCGAAGGTAAAGCTCGAGCTAATCGTAGCCACCGTTCGTGTCGAAGAGGTCGTGCAAACGCTCTCCGCAGCCGCGCGAACAGGCAAGATCGGCGATGGCAAGATCTTTATCTACACCGTCGAGGAGGCGATTCGAATACGCAATGACGAGCGCGGGGAAGCAGCTCTCTAATGAGTTCCTGGACGGCTGGAGAACCCGGTTTCTCGAAACCGGGGATGCTCAAGCCGTTTGGAAAGCGAGGACAGCCTACGTCGATACGGAGGTCCTTGAGGCTCACGCCGCCTCGTTGCTGCCTGCCTTCCCGGAAGATTTCGCCCTCCTGGCTGTCGGCGGTTACGGCCGCCGGGAGCTTTTCCCGCAGTCCGACATCGATCTCCTGCTGCTCTCCCGGCGGCCGGTAATCGTTTCTTCGGCGAAAACCGCCATCTCGGAGTTCGTGCGCCACCTGTGGGATGCGGGATTGCGCTGCAGCCAATCGGTACGGACCCTGGACGAGTGCCTGGTGCTGCACGACGGCAATCTCGAACTGACGATCAGTTTGCTAGACGAGCGGCTCCTGACCGGCGACCTGGCGCTGCATGCCCAATTGCGGGAGCGCTTTGCGCGCTTCCTCAACACCGAGCGCAAGGAAATCATGCGCCTGCTGTGCAAGGCCACGCGGTCCCGCCACGCGAAGTTCCACCAGACCATCTATCGCTTGGAACCGGATGTAAAAGAGGCGCCTGGTGGGTTGCGCGACGTCCACACGACACGCTGGCTGCCCCGTTTGCGCGACGGAGAAGTGCCCCCACCCCTCGATCCGCATCCGGCGGCGCACGTGTCGTCGGTTAGGACGTTCTTGCATTTCCGCGCCGGGCGCGACCAGAACCTGCTCGACTTCGAGTCTCAGGATGCGCTGTCCGCCGCGCCGTTTTCTCCCTGGCACGACCCGGCCGAGTGGATGCGCGCCTGGTACCGCGACGCCCACTCGATCTGGCTGGACATCCAGTCCGAGTTGGAGATGAGCGAGAAGCTGGAGCGTTCGATGCTCGCGAACTTCCGCGACTGGCGCTCCCGGCTATCGAACACGGAATTCACGGTCTCGCGAGACATGGTCTTCCTGCGCAACCCCGCCGACTTGGATGTCGATCCGGAATTGCCGTTGCGGCTGTTCCAGTTCGTTGCCCGGCATGGGGTCGCACCGGCGCGCCAAACCGAACAGCGCGTCTCCGCCCATTTGTCCAGGTGGGCGCGGAACTACGCCTCACACCCGCCGCAGGCCAAGTGGTGGCGGGAGATGCTTTGCCTGCCGTCTGTCTCGCTGGCCATGCGCTCGATGCGCGCCTGCGGATTCCTGAGCGCCATTCTGCCGGAGTGGGGCCACGTCGAACACCTGGTAGTACGCGACTTCTATCACCACTACACGGTGGACGAACACACCATCGTCACTCTCGAATCGCTGGAAGAACTGGCGAACGCAAAGGCCGGGCCGACCCTCCGCTTCGTACCTCTGCTCGAAGAGAGCAAAGACGAGCTGTGGATACTCCGCCTCGCGCTGGTGTTCCACGACCTGGGCAAGGGTACAGGCGGCAATCACGAGATCGAGTCCGTGCGCCTGGCGAAGGAATTCCTGTCGCGGAGCGGCTTTGGAGAAGTCGAGAGCGCGACGGTCATGTTCCTCATTCAGCGCCATTTGGACCTCTCCACGCTGCTGCAAAGCCGCAATCTGTCCGATCCGGAAACCGCGCGCTACTCGGCCGCGCTCAACTCCACGGAAGAACGCTTGCGCCTTCTGACACTGATGACGCTCGCGGATATCAACGCCGTCAACCCTTCGGCCCTAACCCCTTGGCGGCTGGAACAGCTATGGCGGCTCTACCGGGTGACACAAAGGGAACTGACCCGGGAGCTCAGCGACAGCCTCGAGCCCGAGACTCCGCCCGTCTCGCCGGAAGAAAACCCGTTGCTCGCGGAGTTCCTGGACGGATTACCGCGGCGTTACCTGTTCACCCATTCGATGGAGCAGGCTGCGGCCCAGGCCAAGCTCTACGCTTCCGCTCAGGAACACAGCGCGGCGCTGCAGATCGAAAAGCGAGACGGCTTCTACCATCTTTCCGTCGTCGCCCACGATCGCCCGTTTCTGTTCGCCTCCGTGGCCGGCGGACTCTCCAGTTTCAACCTGAACATCCTGAAAGCCGAGGCCTTCCACAACCGGCACGGCTACATTGCCGACGCATTCGTATTCTCCGACCCGGGCAACAACCTGGAGTTGAACCCGCCCGAGTTGGAGCGGCTACGCTCGATGCTGCGCCGGATCATCCTGGGCGAGGTGCGCGTGGAGCAACTGCTGCAAGGCCGGCCGGCTAAGGCGCCGCCTTCACGCTCCGGCAAAGTGGACGCGCAGGTCTCGCTCGATACGGCAACCTCCGATGCGGCTACGCTGTTTGAGGTCGTCGCGCACGATCGGCCCGGTCTGCTGTACGCACTCGCTTCCGCCATTTCGCGGTCGGATTGCAATATCGAAGTCGTGCTGGTCAACACGGAAGCACACCGAGCCATCGACGTTTTTCACGTCACCAAGCGCGGCGCAAAACTCAGCGAAGCGGATACCCTGCAGGTCCGCCAGGCGCTGATCGACGCCGCTATCGGCGGATAGGCGCCCGCTTAGCCCCAATGCTGAGCATCTGCGCCCGCCGCCCGGCATGAAACCGCGAACGAATGCGAGCGATAGAGTCCGGTACCAGACACCACTCCGTCTCGACCGCAGTTCCGATCCGAACGGGGCCGCGAGAGGGAGGAAGTGGTACCCGTGAGCAAACCAGGCGGCCCTAACGGAGCGCCTCCATACTGGGCTGGACCCAGTTGGAGACAAACCCGGAAAGCTCCGGGAACAGGTGCCCCACCAGTCCGAGCAGCGGTAATGCTCCGAAACCAATCAGTCTGAGCCAGAATTCCGTATTCAACTCTCCTGGCTCGCTGCCCACCGCCTTGCTCAGCACGTAGTCCTTCTCAAGGCCTACCAGAACGATAGTCACCAGTGTGCCCACGATGAGGAACAGAACCAGCAGCCAGCGTCCCAGAGCGTTTGGCGCCTGCGGCGAGTAAGTGCTGAAGAAGACCACCAGCGCAACGAAACAGAGGGCCAGCGTAAACGCTATGTTGTGGACTTGCCTCGCTGCTTGAGTGAAGTAGCTCGGCTGCGAGGACTTCTTGCTGTTCAGTCGTTCGATATCGGGATCCGTCAGATCCGCGCGCGCGGCTGCTAATAGGTCCTTGAGCGCGAGCCAGCGTAGCAGCAGATCGTGACAGTAGTGAAAAACAGTCCACAAAAGGCAGAAGTTGGCGAAGCGAATGGCCCACACGAAGCCGGTCCGGTCGAACGGATCGATGCCCCCGTCCATGTTTGCGATCAACAGCACGATGATTGCGGCCAACAGCGGAACCGGCCGGGTCACCAGGTGTTTGCCGCCGAGGCCAGGGGCGCGCATCAGCATGCCCGAAACGTCCGCGGCCTTGGCCTGCAGTTGGTCGGGGAGTGACAGCAGCGATTTGCCCATGGCGCCGACTGCGGCGTAACGGCACGCACGCATCACGCTGGCAGCGCCCATGGCGAAACAGGTGGCGAGCATGGGAACTGCGGGGGAGACGCAGCCCGGCAACTCGAATGCCCGGTAGACGAACATCTTCGCCGCGGCACTATCCGCGCCGCCCTGCACGCAGCAGTAGGCCCACGGGATGATCATCAACGCGTAGAGCGCGCCGACAAAGGCATGGTTCCACCAACTCACGGTGCTGCGGACGGACGTGCGCACCGATCGGGTAATGACGAACACCACAGGCGGCGCTACGGCGGCGAGCGACGCGAATGCCGCTAGAGTGCGCAGCCACCCGGGCGACGGAGTACCCGGCCAGAACAGCCAAAACGGGATAATCAGGAACAGGATCATGCTGGACAAAGCCACCCCGGCACCCATAATGGGCAACTCCAGCGCACCACCGTTGTTGCCCATCGTGAAGCAGAACGACCACTGCGGAGCCCCGGGCAGGTTGGCGATAACCACACACCCGCAATAGATCAAAGCGGCAATTGTCAGCAGCAGGGTGGTCAACAGCCACGTCTCGGGAGGCAGCGGCATCTTCTTCAGGACTGCTTGACCCACCGACCCGTCCTTGATGACGATTTTCGGTGCGACTTGTGGATCGCACGTGGAGGCGACCGCCGCGGGGGTTTGAACTTTCAGCAGAGAACACGGATCCTTGCTCTCGAACACGTCGATCGGGGTGAAGCCGGAACGGGCCAGGCTCAAAAGCCAGATGCCGGGCTCGGGCCTATGGCTCTTCCGGTCCTCCAACGTGCCCCACCCGCGGAGTTCGGGCTTTCCCGAGAGTGCGCCGAGATCCCGCATCAGGAAGTTGACGGCGTTGTGAATCCCCTGGAAGCCGGGCCCGGCGAACATCCGCACGGAGTTGTTTGGCTGCAGCCAGTCTTCGCCCTGGGCAAACATCGGATAGGTCGAGAGGAACAAAGTGCCGCGCAACGGATCCTGCCGCGCGTCGGGGATGAACAGGATCTCGGCGTCTTCGATCAGGATTCGCGCATCGGGGCACTGACTCTTCAGCACCCGGCATAAGAACAGGGTGTCCATCGTGTTCGTCGCCACGATATCCACCAGGCGAATCTCGCGCCGCTGCAGGTCCCGCATGATCGTTGTCAGAACCGCGTCTTGCGTGAACGGCGTCTGCTTCGAATACGTGGGCACGATGTCCTCGCCCTCGTCCGAGTCGTGCAGCGAGAAACTGAGTGCCGGCGCAGCGGATCCGTCCTGATTCCCTCCGCTTCCGCCAGCCTGATCCCGATACGCGTTCCGCAGTTGGCTGATACCGCGAGGGAATACATACGAACGTATCGGCTCGCGCTTGCCCTGCTTGTCCTTGCGCACATAGTCGCTGCCGAACACGGTGCCGGACTCGACCAGGCGCGCTACGCGGTCCACGCCAACTCCGTACTTCTCCAGTACTTTGGTAACGGTCGCTTCGTACTCCGGGGAATCGGCAATCCCGCTCCGGAATCCAAGCTGCGTCTGACGGATGAAATCCTGTGCGGAGTACCTGCTTGAAACGCTGCCGGAGTAAACCGTCGATGACAGTTTCGAGCCGTCGGTGCCGCCATAGTCGAGCATCCAGCCGTGCAGCAGATCGCCCATGGAGGCGAGAGACCCCGAGTAGATGGGACCCAGCACTCCAATCTTGTGACCGTGGTTCGTGAGCGCCCTGGCCAGGTTCATCGCACCAAAAAATGCTGCGCCCGGCACGCCCGTGGTGGGCGTCTCGCCAACCAGGAAGATAGTCAAAACCTCGTCTTTGGGGCACTCTCCAGCACAAGGCATCTGGCGCTTGCGCCGGAACAGCAGCACGCCGGGGATATCTTCCTGCTCGCGCATCAGGCGCCGTTGGCTGCGCCGCTTCATCATGTCGTTGTCAGGCAGAGTGATTCGGTCGCCCCACGGCAGCCACTGGCCGCCAAACTGCCAGCCGGCGCTCTCCGCGGCAGCTTCCATGGCCTCGATCTGCCTGTCGAGGGTGAGCGCCATGCGGGTGTGCAACGGATCGGCCACCGATGCCACAATCGACCACGACGAAAAACGCTGTTCAAAATCGCCCGGCACGCCAGCCAACTGCTGGATGCAGGTCTGCAGTGAATTCTGGTCCGTCCGCCCCTGCACTCGTTTGCCGAGCCGTCCTACGACGCCGTCGCAGCCGGGGGGGTGTTGTTCCGCGGTGGCAGGCCGAGTCTCGGCGTGGAAGTGGCTCTGGATGGCCAGCCACGGTCCGTCCGCCGGCTCCTGGTCCCCGCCACTGGCCGCGGCTTTGTCCTTCTCTGCTTGCTTTGCCGCTGCGCCGCCGGAACCGCCTCGCGACGCCTCCGGCATCACCGGATGCAACAACACCATTAGCAGCGCCGCCAGTCCGAAGGACGTCCCCATTTCCTTCTTCATCGTGCGATCCCCTCCAGTGGGCTCCCCAGTATATGTGTGGTTTGGTCAAGAATCGTAACACTTTAGTCGGGGATAGCGCCAATAAACGCAGGGAATTCGCCCTGATTCACTCTTGGTTGGAGCCTGCGCCTGCGGCCCGGGCACAGCCCAGACCCTTGCGGGCGCAGGTTCTCCGGAGACGTTCGTTAAACTTACGCCCGAGCGCTTGATCGCAGTACTTCACGCAGCGCATCGAGCGCAGTCAGACACTGGGTGCGCGATACGTCGTAGTGCGTCACGGCGCGCATCAGCCGGTCATCGATCGAGTTGATCAACACCCCGCGGTCCTTCAAGCTCGCGCTGATCTGATCGCTGGTGAGTCCGGTTGCCGAGACGTCGAAGACCACGATGTTGGTTTGGGTCTTCTCGGGCCACGCCTGCACGGACGGTATGGCGGCCAGCCCTTCGGCCAGCAGCCTGGCGTTCACATGATCTTCGAACAGCCGCTTCGGCATATCTTCGAGTGCGATCAAGCCGGCCGCGGCGAGCACTCCGGCCTGCCGCATTCCGCCGCCGAGTCGCTTGCGCAGTAGCCTGCCCGTGCCGATCAGCTTGCGCGGCCCGGCCAGCATCGAGCCCACCGGCGCACCCAACGCCTTCGACAGGCAGAACATCACGGTGTCGGCCTTGCGGCACATCTCGCTTACAGGCAGGCCCGTCACAACGGCCGCGTTGAAGATGCGCGCGCCGTCCAGGTGCACGCCCAGACCGAGCTCGTGGGCGCGGTCGCAGATCGTGTCGAACATGTCCTGCGGGTAGACCGTGCCGCCACCCATGTTGTGGGTGTTCTCCATCTCGATGCAGCCGGTCGGAGCGGCGTGCGGACCGAGCGGCCTCAAATGCGGCTCGATCTTCTCCCACGTCAGAATGCCGTCCTCGCCGTCAACCTGGCGAATCAGGCAGCCCGAAAACCAGGCCGTCATCGAGAGTTCGTAGTTCAGCAAGTGCCCGCGCGATTCGCTGATCACTTCCTGGCCCGGTTCGGTCAGCAGCTTGACGCCGATGGTGTTTCCCATGCAGCCGGTGGGGACGAACAGCGCCGCTTCCTTGCCGGAGATCTCCGCGGCCCGCTCTTCCAGCCGGTTCACTGTCGGGTCTTCCCCGTACACGTCGTCGCCAACTTCGGCGCGAAACATCGCGTCGCGCATGGCCGCCGTCGGCCGGGTTACGGTATCGCTTCGCAGATCGATCAGTTCGCTGGGCATGCCGGTGCTATGAACTCCTGAAAAACTTCGTTGGATAACAAGACTCCGCGCGGCGTCAGCTTGAGCCGCTGGCCGGTATCCGCGAGCAGTCCCGCCTCGATTAACCGCGCGATGGGCTCCGCGAAGTGCAGCCGCTCCGCTGCGCTGGCTTCGACGCCCGCTGCCAATCGCAGCCCCACAAAGAACCGCTCCTCTTGGGGGACGGCCGGCGTCTGCTCAACCCGTGCCGCCTCGCCCCGCTTCCAGCGCGCAACGTACTCCGCCACGCCCTCGCTATTCTGCCAGCGCAGGCCACCGTCGAGGCTGTGGGCATCCGCGCCGAATCCCAGATACGGCTCCAGCCGCCAGTACTTCAGGTTATGCCTCGACTCGTGTCCCGGCCGGGCGAAGTTCGAGATCTCGTAGCGGGGCAGACCGAGCTCGTCGAGCCGCTCCACCGCCTCCTCGTACAGCGCCACAGTGGTGTCCTCGTCGGGCGTCAGTCCTGCACCATAACGCACGCCGCCGAGCAGCATCTCCTGGCCCAGGCGGCTGTCCTCGTCGATCTCAAACATGTAGACCGAGACGTGCGGGGGATTGAGCCGCTCGACCCACTCGAGTGACTCCCGCCAACTCGCGCGCGTCTGCGCCGGCAGCCCGGCGATCAGGTCCATGTTAATCTCTTCGATGCCGCACGAGCGCAACAGCGCCACGTCGCGTTCAACGCCCCCGGCGGTGTGCTTGCGTCCCGTGCGCCGCAGTTCGTCCTCGACAAAGGACTGCACACCCAGGCTCACGCGATTGATTCCGAGCGAGCGCCACGCTTCCACCCGTCCACGCTCCAACGAACCCGGCGCGGCTTCGAGCGTCGCCTCCAGCCAGGGCTGTCCCGGCACCAGATCGAGCAGGCGCTCCAACGCGCTTACGTCCATAGACGAAGGGGTGCCGCCGCCGAAATAGACCGTATCCGGACGCCAGGTCCAGTCCGCGCCCTGGATCTCGGCGCACAGCGCGTCCAGGTAATCGCGCTCCAATTCGCGCGGGAACACGCCCGACGCGAAATTGCAGTAAGTGCATTTCTGCGCGCAAAAGGGCCATGAGATGTAGACGCCAGCCATGGGTTCTGCCAAAAGTTACAGCTGAAACTCGGGCAGGCGTTTGGCGATTGCCCCCGCGATGAGTTGTTCCAGACTCTCGCCCGTGGCGGCCAGGACGAAGGCTGCGCGCTCCGCCTTCCAGTCCAGCTTGAAGCTCTGCACGTGCGCGGATACCCAGATTTGGCGCACGGGCGAATTCGGGCTGACGACGAACCGCTGCGGCGGATCTTCAAACTCGACGGTCAGAGCCCCGCCGTTCATCTCCACGTCGAATTCGTAGTCATTGGACGCTTCCGCCAGCTTGTCGTAGAGCGCCGAAATCGATTCGTCCGATAAGCGTTGAAATTCCTGGTCTCCCAGCATCACCTTTTCAGTCTAAAGGAATGTCCCAAGGAGATTCGGTGAACCCATGACAGCCTCTGATACGCTTTGTAGTGGTTGCAAGGAAAATTCCCTGGCATTGATGAAAACGCAGTGCATTCCGCATTCAAGCCTACCGGGGACCAGCGCGCTCTTCGCCGACTACCTCGCTGACTTCCAGCGGTTGAAGGGTTTCTACCGTCACGACCCAAACGATCCGGCTTCGATCCGCCGGGCCGCTTCCGAGGCAGAGATACCATTTGAACGCCGTCTGGCCGTGGTTTCGGCGTTGCGCCGCATCAATGGCGACTCACCCGCCCTCGACTTGCTCGCCACACCCGGCACTGTCGCGATCGTTACGGGCCAGCAGGTCGGGCTTTTCGGTGGGCCGGCATACACGTTATACAAGGCCTTGACCGCGTTGAAGCTGGCACAGCAGTTGAACGAACGGGGGATACCAGCGGTCCCGGTGTTCTGGCTGGCGACCGAAGACCACGACTTAGCCGAAACCGACCATTGCTGGCAGTTTGGCCTCGACCGGCGGCCAACTCGCCTCACTGCCCGGGTACAGGGACTGGCGGGCCAGCCTGTCGGCTCCCAACTCCTCGACGCGGTGCCGCTGGACGACTTAAGGACCGTGCTCGACGGCCTGCCTTACGCCGACGAAGTAGTGGAGCGCGTGGCCGCCGCCTACCAGCCCGGTAGGACCATGGGCGAGGCGTTTCGCCACTTGCTGGCCGATCTTCTGGGCGGTCGGGGCCTCCTCTTCCTGGACCCGCTGGATCCGCAGATTCGTGAAATCGCCGCGCCATTCCTGCTGGAGGCGTTTGAGCGAACGGACGAACTCAGCGTAGCCGTGATCGCCCGGGATGCCGAATTGAAGGCGTCGGGGTACCACTCGCAAGTGCTGTTCGAGCAACAGAGCTCGCTCTTCCTGCGGATTGAGAATGGCCGGCGCATCGCCATGCGCCACCACGACGGGGCGTACTACCACGACACCCGGTGGTACGCTCCAGGCGAACTTACAGCCGATCCCGCAACGTTGTCCCCCAACGCCCTGCTGCGCCCGGTGATGCAGGATTACCTGCTACCGACTGCCGCCATCATCGGTGGGCCGGCTGAAATCGCCTACTTCGCCCAATCGGAGGCGCTGTACAGCCGCCTGCTGAAACGCATGCCGGTGATGGTGCCGCGCTCTGGCTTCACGCTGATCGACGCACGGGCCCACACTATGCTCGACCGCTTCGACCTGACGCTGCTGGACTGCTTCCAGCCCGAAGGCTTGCTGCGCGAGCGAATAGCCGCCAAGCTGCTGCCGGCGGACCTGCAGCGGGTGTTCGATACGACGAGCGCCGCGGTGATCGAATCCACCGATCGTCTCTGCGAGTCGCTGGATGCGTTCGACCCGACACTCGGCGCGGCGATGCGCAAAAGCGCCGTCAAGATGCGGTACCAGCTTGAAAAGAACCGGGGCAAGGCCGCGCGGGAAGCGTTGCGCCGCGAGAAGCGAATCACCGAAAACGCCGCACGCCTTTCCGGCCTGCTCTACCCCGAGCGCCACTTGCAGGAGCGCCTATACTCGTTCCTGCCATTCCTGGCGTGGCAGGGATTCGACTTGATCGACACGCTCTACGAGAACACCTACCGGACTTGTCCCGACCATTTGCTGCTGACTCTATGAAACCCAACACCGTCAAACAGGCTCTGCTCGAAGGCCGCGTCCAACTCGGCACCGGCTTCTGGCAATTTCGATCGGAGGACGCACTGCGCACTCTGGCGGCCGCCGGCTTCGACTGGGCTTTCATCGACACCGAGCACGGCAATTTCAGCATCGAGACGATCCAGGACCTGACCCGCATTGCGGTCCGAACGGGCATCAGCCCGATCATTCGCGTCGGCGAGTTGCAGTACACGCTGGTCGCGCGCGCACTCGATTGCGGTGCGGAGGGCATCATCTTCCCGCGCGTGGAGGATCCAGCCCTGCTCGAGAAGGCCGTCAGTTGGACCAAGTTCCCGCCGCTGGGCGTACGCGGCTGCGGGATTGGCGCGTTCAATTTCGACTTCGAGCCGGTGTCGATTCCGCAGATCGTCGAGCACGGCAACGCGCACAGCATGGTGGTCCTGCAGATCGAGACAAAGCGGGCATTTGAGGCCTGCGACGAGTTGCTCTCCGTTCCCAACATCGACGCCGTGCTGGTGGGGCCGGTGGACCTGTCTATCAGCCTGGGGATTCCCGGACAGTTCGACAACCCGTTGCTCATCGACATCGTAGAGAAGATCGTTGACGCCTGCCGCCGCCACGGGATAGCGCCCGGAATCCAGAATCGCGACCTCAAAATGGCCAGGTTCTGGCGCGAGCACGGCATGTTGTTCCTGGGCTGCAGCAACGAGACCTCGATGCTCTACGACCGGGCGCGCGAGATCACTTCGGCACTGCGCTGAAGTTTCATGGGCGACCCCGGCAAGAGTCCCGAAGTGATAGTCTAAAACGGCTGTCTGCTGGCCGCAGGCTGGCGCACGCGATTCTTGGCCGCTCCCTGCACTTATGAAACTCCACGCAATCCTCTGTCTGATCTCGATGGCGTCGCTCGCCGTTTTCCCCTCTATGCTGCTCGCCCAGGAGCACAAGGCCATGTCGCTTTGGCCGAAGGGCGCGCCGGGCGAGAAGGGCGACATCGGCGCCGAGTCCGACATGACCAAGCCGGGCGAAGACAAAGACGGCAAGCGGGTGATCCGGCTGGGCAACGTCACCAACCCGACACTCACGGTCTACAAGCCGGCGGCTGGCAAGGACACCGGAGCGGCCGTGGTCGTCTTCCCCGGCGGCGGCTACCACATCCTGGCCATGGACCTCGAAGGCACGGAGCTTTGCGAGTGGTTCAATTCGATCGGCGTAACGGGCATCCTGGTAAAGTACCGCGTGCCGGCGCAGCCCGATTCGCCGCGCGGGATGGCACCGCTGCAGGACGCACAACGCGCGCTGCGGCTGGCCCGCTCGCACGCGGCTGAATGGCACATCGACCCCGCGCGCATCGGCGTAATGGGCTTCTCGGCCGGCGGGCACCTTGCGGCGCTGGTGAGCACAAATTACGACAAGCTCGCGTACGAATCCGTCGATGCCGCTGACGCCGCCAGCGCGCGGCCCGACTTTGCGATGCTGATCTATCCTGCATATCTGACTGGCGACAAAGAGA
Organism: uncultured Acidobacteriia bacterium; assembly: GCA_903909435.1. Classification (GTDB taxonomy): domain Bacteria; phylum Acidobacteriota; class Terriglobia; order Bryobacterales; family Bryobacteraceae; genus CAIVVT01. The sequence goes on from CAIVVT010000210.1 coordinate 27,928, forward strand.
TGATGACCGTGTCGCCGGGGCTGCCCGTTTCGGCCAAGACTCCGCCGACGCTGCTGATCCAGGCCGAGGACGATGGCGTCCCGGTGGAAGGCAGCCTGGTTTACTACCGCGCATTGAAGAACGCTAAAGTACCGGCCGAGATGCACCTCTACCCAGCGGGCGGGCACGGCTACGGGCTGCGGTCCCCGGTGGCTCCGCTGAACACCTGGCCCAGGCGCGCGGAAGAGTGGATGCGGGCCTCTGGGTTGCTGGCGAACTAACTTATCGCACCATGGAGCCGCGATTGCGGCTGCGGAGCGAGCCGCGCCGCCGTGCAGGGCGCGCGCGCCCGCTATACTCGTAAAATCCCATGAAGGTCCTCGTTCTCGTTTTGCTCGCCGCACCCCTTGCCAGCGCGCAGTCGGTCACCGTTGAAGAGTACTCGCCGAAGTCTTCGCTGGTCGTGCCTCAGCACCCCAAAACGCGCGCGAAATACCCCTTCGTCGACGTACACAACCATCAGGGCTTTCCGGCTTCGCCAGAGCGCTATCAGCAACTCGTGACCGACATGGACTCGATCAACCTGCAGATCATGGTGAACCTGAGCGGCGGCTCGGGCGACCGGCTCAAGCAGGCCGTGGCTTCCTCCCGGGCCGCTGCGCCCGGTCGCTTCGCCGTCTTCGCCAACCTCAATTTCAGCGGCATTGATGAGCCCGGCTACGGACACAAACTCGCCGTTCAATTCGAGGAAGACGTGAAGAATGGCGCGGCGGGCTTGAAGATCTTCAAGAACTTTGGCATGGACGTACGCGACTCGAAAGGGCAGCGCGTGCATGTGGACGATCCGCGCTTCGACGAGGTCTTCGAGACCTGCGCGCGCTTGAAAGTGCCCGTCCTGATCCACACTGCCGATCCAAAGCAGTTTTGGGAGCCCTGGGATAAGTACAACGAACGCTGGCTGGAGTTGAAGGAGATCCCGTCCCGCCGGCGTTCGGCAGAGGCCACCGCACCTTGGGAAACGCTGATCGCCGAGCAGCACGCGCTGTTTCGCAGACATCCGAAGACCACGTTCATCGACGCGCATCTGGGCTGGCTGGGCGGGGATCTGGCGGCTCTCGGGAAACTGCTCGACGAGTGCCCGAACGTCTACACGGAGATCGGTGCGGTGCTGGCGGAACTCGGGCGGCAGCCGCGCTTCGCGCACCAGTGGTTCATCAAGTACCAGGACCGGGTGTTGTTCGGCAAAGACAGCTGGAAACCGCAGGAATACTACACCTACTTTCAAGTCCTCGAGACGGCCGACGACTACTTCAACTACTATCGCCGCCGCCACGCATTCTGGCAGATGTACGGGCTCGAGTTGCCCGACGATGTACTCAGGAAGCTCTACTACAAGAACGCGCTGAAGGTGGTCCCGAGTCTGGACCGCTCGGCGTTTCCGAAGAATTGAGAGACAGAAAGCAGTGAGGAGACGTTCAAAATGCTGACACCGCTGGTGCCCGTCAACCTGCCGTCGATCTACAACGGACAACCGCTTCCCGCGCGCATGGCCCGGGCATCGAAGGACTTCGCTGCGGCCCTCGCCGACCTCTCCGCGAGGCTGCCGAAATTGCGCTGGAGCGATCTGTTCCGCAGCTACGAGATGCAGAAGCAGGCGAACCTGGACTACCTGCAGGGCCGCAAGAAAGCCTTCAGCCCACCCGCCGGCGGCAGCCTGCACGAGGCGGGACGCGCCATGGACATCGATCTCTCCACGATCGGGATGAGCCTGGCCGACTTCTGGGCGTATCTCAAGCCGCTCGGCATGGTCCCGATCATCGCGCAGCCAAATCCCGGGACGAGCGAAGCGTGGCACTTCGAGTTCCGCGGCAGCCATCAACTCGTCTACGACTACGCGGCGGCCGGACATGTGCGCGCCGATATCAGCCCCTACAAGCAGGCAGCGGTCAGCGCGATCCTGGGGCTCGGCATTCACGTGGATCAGGTGAAGGACCAGAATGTCGCGCTGGTGCAGAGCGCCCTCATCCGGCTGGGCTACGATCCGGGGCCGATCGACGGCGATCCGGGCGGGCGCACGGTCGCTGCGCTGCAGCAGGCGGGAGCCACGCTCGACACGGCGGAAGGGGTGCTTGCGCCGCGACTGCAGGAGACGTTCCCGCAGGAGTTCTAAGCGGCCTGTTTCTGGCAGGAAATCGAGAACCGCCAATTCTGGCGGTTCTCAAAATTTTCCCCTTATAAATCAATAGGTTGAAAGACCAAACCGCGAAAATTAGCGGTTTGGCTTTTTGAGGCGCTCCGGCAACCACGGAAAACCGTGTGAAATCAGCCCACGATCGGGTTGCTGCCACATTCAAGCGCGGGCCCCATCCACAGCAATTCCTGCCCGTGATCGGAGTGGAGTTTGTACGCCGTCGGGAACATCCCGAACGAGCCGACCCGTATGTCGATCAGGCTGGCGTCGTACTGGCCCAACCCCGCTTGCCAGCAATAATTCAGGTACCCAACAGTCGTCGGATCGACGCCCATCACATCCAGGCCGACACGGTCGAGCGCGACCAGATCGGTGGAGGCCAGGGCTACGTGAGAAGGCACTGCCGTCCCGGTCGTCGGACCGTCCCCCTCCATCCCTTCGAAACCGTCGATGACCCCCAGGTCCCAGAATGGCCGCTGCTTCTGCGCGTTGAGGAACATATCGAAGTTGCTGACGCGCACGCCCTCGTGGAACTTCCGCTTGTCGCTCCAAGCCGGGTTGTCGCCGGGGGCATGCAGCGGCGCGCCCATCACCATGTTCTTCACCGTCATGGTGGCCACGACGACGTTGTGCGTCTTCAACATGGCCAGGGAGATGATGAACGCGGAGGGATCGAACAGCCGCGCCGCCAGGCGAACCGGCGTGACGTGGGTGTCCCGGTCGGTAACTTGCAGGACTTTGTACAGGCCCTCTTCGTGGAAGCAAACCAGACGCACGTCGCGCGGGCTGTAGTCGCGGATGAGTTGGGTATAGCCGAGCGTAGAGTAGCCCGTCGGGGTGTCCAGCGCCGAACCCTCGCCGATCACGATGGGTCCACGGAAATGCTGCACCACGAAGTCGAGCACCGCGCGCAGGGCGTCCGGGTGCGTGACGGCGAGCGGGTAATTGTAATCGACGACGTTTGGCTTGATCAGGACGGAACTCTTGCCGGTGAGCGCCGGCAAGATCTGATCCTCAAGCGCCATGAGCGCCTTGTAGACATTCTCGTAGCGCTTCTCTCCCGGGACGAGCGAAACGACGGAGCGCCCGGCATAGGGGTCGATGGAGGGGTTGCTGGGCACGCCCTTGTCGCGCGGCGGCTTCTGTCCCGCCGCAGCCACGGAACTCGCGGCAGCGGCCATCAACAGGTTTCTACGAGAGAATCTGATCCCCATATCCGAAAACTCTATCACGTCGAATACTGGAATACCGCCATGTGTGGCGCACGCGGAAGCGTGCGCCACAATCTGCGCCAGAATGTGCGGAATTCGGGGGGGTGGGTGACTTTCTACCGACGGCTCAGGATTGGGCCGCCGCGAACATGCGCTCGACGAATGGGCCAATCCGGGTCAGTGCCGCCTCGAGAATCCCGGTGTCCACCGCGTAACAGAGGCGGATGGAACCTTCGCCGCCCGCGCCGAACGCTACCCCGGGGGCCAGCCCGACGCGCGTCTCCACCAATAGCCGCTCGCAGAAGGCAAAGCTGTCCGCGACTCCGTCGATGCGGGGGAACACGTAGAATGCGCCATCGGGCGAAGGCAGCGTCACGCCCGGCATTGCGCGGAAAGCGCCTACGCAGAAATCGCGGTTGGCTTTGTAGAGCGCCAGCATCTCGCGCAAGGACGGCTCACCCTCGGCGAGGGCGATCTCGGCCGCCTTCTGCACGAAACCGGGCGCGCAGGAGATGATGAACTCGTTCAATTGCGTGGCGCGCTCCGCCAGGTCGGCTCGCGCGACCAGCCAGCCGACGCGCCAGCCGGTCATGCAATAACTCTTTGAAAAAGACTGCGCGACCATCACCGCGTCATCGCGCGTGGCGAGTTTAAGAATCGACGGGGCTGGAGTGCCTGCCGGCTGCGAATCCGGATACCAAAGCCGTTCGTAGACCTCGTCGGCCAGCAACCACAGAGCGTGCCGGCGCGCGAATTCAAGCAGACGCCGCTGCTCCTCAAGCGTCGCCACCCAACCTATCGGGTTCGACGGTGAAGTGTAGATCAGCAGACGCGTGCGGGGGCTCACCGCCGCTTCCAGCGCGTCGAAATCGACCGCATAGCGGCCCGCTTGCAGAGCCAGTGGAACCTCGCGCGGCGTGGCGTTGCACAGGCTCACGTTGGAGGACTGATTCGGCCAGGCCGGAGTCAATACGATAGCCTCGTCGCCCGGATCGAGCACGCAGCGAATGGCCACGTTCAAGGCCTGCACCCCGGAATTGGTGACCACGATTTCGTGCGCCGGATCGAGCGCCACGCCCTGCAAACGCTCGTAGTGCGCGGCCAGGGCGCGCCTCAACGACGGCAGCCCGGCGTTCTCCGTGTACAGAGTGTAGCCGTCCAGCATGGCCCGGTGGGCGGCTTCCTTGAGGAACGCCGGTGTAGGCAGATTGGATTCGCCGAAGAACAGCCGCAGCACCCGCTCGGACGGAGTGCGCGCCGCAGCGTCCATGCGCATGGCTATCTCGGCCAGTTCGCGGATGCGCGAGTGCGGCACCGCCCGTGCGGTTGGAGCGACTTCGGGCATTAGCAGCGATTGGGGCGCGAAGTCATCAACTCTTCGATGTTGACCAGTTCAGTCGGGTACTTGCCCGTATAACAGGCGTAGCAGAAATGACTCTCGGCGTTGGTGTCGCGCACGGCCATGCTCAGCTTGTCGAGCGAGAGATAGGCCAGCGTGTCGCAATCGATGAACTGCCGGATCTCGTCCACGGTCTGATTGGCGGCGATCAACTCGCGCTTGGTCGGCGTGTCCACACCGTAGAAACACGGCGAGATCGTCGGTGGGCAGGAGATGCGCAGGTGCACCTCGCGCGCGCCGGCGTTGCGCACCATGCGCACGATCTTTTGAGATGTGGTCCCGCGCACCAGCGAGTCGTCCACCAGGATCACGCTCTTGCCCGCGAGGATCTCGCGCACAGGGTTCAGCTTGAGGCGGACGCCGAAGTCGCGGATGGCTTGCGACGGCTCGATGAAGGTGCGGCCGACGTAGTGGTTGCGGATCAGGCCGTGCGCGAAGGGGATGCCCGAGGCGTGCGAATAGCCCAGCGCGGCGGCCACGCCGGAATCGGGGATGGGCACGATCACGTCCGCCTGGATGGGCAGTTCCTCGGACAGCAGGCGTCCCATCAACTCGCGCGATTGCTGCACGGGCACGCCGAAGACAATCGAGTCCGGGCGTGAGAAATAAACGTGCTCGAAGACACACTGCGCCGGCCGGTCGGGCAGCGTGTAAAACTCCCGGGTCAGCCCGTTGGGACCGGCGATGACCATCTCGCCCGGCTCGACGTCGCCGATGTAATGAGCGTCGATCAGATCGAACGCGCAGGTCTCGGAAGCGAAGACGTACACGGGACCCTTGGCCGTGTTCATGCGCCCGATAGCCAGCGGCCGGAAGCCGTGTGGATCGCGGGCGACGATGATGCTGTCGCCGGCGACGACCACCAGCGAGAAGGCGCCGTCGAGCAGCATCAGAGCTTCCCGCAAAGCCTCGGCCAGGGTTCTCTGATTGCTATGGGCGACCAGGTGCAGGATCACTTCGGAATCGCTGGAGGCCTGGAAAATCGCACCGTGGTCTTCCAGTTCGCTGCGCAACTCCGCGGCATTCGTGATGTTGCCGTTGTGCGCCACCGCGATGCGACCCTTGTTGCACGACACCGAAAAGGGCTGGGCGTTCAACACGGAACTGTCGCCCGCAGTCGAGTAGCGGGTGTGCCCGATGGCCATGTAGCCGGGCAGCCCGTTGAGCACCGACGCCGTGAAGATGTCGGCGACGTGCCCCATCGACTTGAAGGTGTAAATCAGCTTGCCGTCCGACGACGCGATGCCCGCGCTTTCCTGGCCGCGGTGCTGCAAGGCGTGCAGCCCGAGGTGTGCGAGGTTCGCCGCTTCGGAGTGGCCGTAAACGGCGAAGACGCCGCACTCTTCGTGCAGCTTGTCGAACGGTAGTTCTTCGTCAGGCATGGGTTTCTGTGTGTAAGGCGCTCTCCAGGGCTGTCGACCAGATCTGGCGGACTTCGCTCACGCTGACTTGGATCAGCGTCTCACCACGATTTGCAATGGTCAGACGGGCCGAGCCCGTCTGACCGATCACCGGCGCCGGCACACCGGCCGCCGCACAAATTGCCGTCACATGCGGGAGATTCACCGTCGAAACGACCACCCGCGACGGTCCTTCATGGAACAACAGCAACTCGGGCGGGAGATCGCTATCCAGCTCGATGGCGGCTCCAATGCCGTTCTGGAACGTGCCTTCGGCCAGTGCCCAGGCCAAGCCGCCCTGGCTCACATCATGCGCGGTCTCGGCCAATCCTGCGTTCACGATCTGGCGAACAGCGTCCTGGACCCGCTTCTCGAAAGCAAGGTCGATTTGCGGAGGCAAGCCCCACATCTGGTGCAGCACCTGTTTGGCATACTGCGTGCCGCCCATGCGAACTTCGTCGGCTGTGCCCACTCCGCCGATGAGGACAAGATCCCGCCCGGCGGCGCGATAGGCGATGCCCGGCGGCAGCCCGGTGGCCACCGTGCCGACAACGCCCAGCACCGGCGACGGGAAGATGGGGTCGCCCAGCGTCTCGTTGTAGAGGCTGACGTTGCCGCCCGTAATCGGAGCGTCGAAGAACTCGCAGGCCTCGGCGATACCCTCAATGGCCTCAACCAGTTGAGCCATGATCTCGGGGCGTTCCGGGTTGCCGAAATTCAGGTTGTTGGTCGTACCGATCGGGGTTGCGCCCACGCAGGCCAGGTTGCGGCAGCATTCGGCCACCAGCAGCTTCGCGCCCAGGCGCGGATCGAGGTAGCACTGCCGGCCATTGCCGTCGAGCGACATCGCGATGGAGGTGCCGGTCTCCTTGATGCGAACAATCGCCGCGTCCAAACCCGGTCCGGCGATCGTGTTCGTGCGTACTGTGTAATCGTACTGCTGCCAGATCCAACTCTTGTCGCACAGGTCGCCGGAGGCGGCCAGCGTCAGCAGATCGTCCCGCAAACCCTTCGACTGGAAGGCCGGCGCTTCCATCGGAACGGTGCGGAGCGGCGTGGTGTACGGCCGGTTGTACAGCGGTGCTTCGTCGGCCAATTCGCGGCTGGGAATCTCGGCGACGATCACGCCGTGGTTGCGCACCCGCATCTTGCCGTCGTCGTTCACGCGTCCGACGATCACGGCGTCCAGTCCCCACTTGGAGAAGACGTCCAGCACTTCTTTCTCGCGGCCCGCATGGGCCACCAGCAGCATGCGCTCCTGGGACTCCGAGAGCATGATCTCGTAGGGCGTCATGCCGGTTTCGCGCTGCGGAACAAGCGCCAGGTCGATCTCGATGCCCGTGCCGCCGCGGCTGCCCATCTCGCAGGTGGAGCAGGTCAGGCCGGCCGCGCCCATGTCCTGAATGCCGGAGACCGCGCCCGTGGCCATGGCCTCGATGCAGGCCTCCATCAGCAACTTCTCCATGAAGGGGTCGCCGACTTGCACGTTGGGACGCTTCTGCTTGGATTCTTCGGTGAACTCGGCCGATGCCATCGACGCGCCGTGAATGCCGTCGCGCCCGGTCTTGGCGCCCACGTAAATGACCGGATTGCCGGTACCCGTCGCCTGCCCGTAGAAGATCTGATCGCGCTTGAAGATGCCTAGCGCGAACACGTTCACCAGCGGATTGCCGTTGTAGCTCGGCTCGAAAACGCACTCGCCGCCAACGGTCGGCACGCCGAAGCAGTTGCCGTAGTGCGCGATGCCTTCCACCACGCCTGAGACGATGCGCTGGTTGCGCGCGCCGTTTTGCGGATCGTCGAGCGGCCCGAAGCGCAGGGCGTCCATCACTGCGATCGGCCGCGCGCCCATGGTGAAGATATCGCGCAGGATGCCGCCGACGCCCGTGGCCGCGCCCTGGAAGGGCTCGATGAAACTGGGGTGGTTGTGCGACTCGATCTTGAAGGCGATGCACCAGTCGTCGCCGATGTCCAGAATGCCCGCGTTTTCGCCGGGCCCGCAGACCACGCGAGGGCCCTTAGTGGGGAGCTTTTTGAGGTGCAGGCGCGAGCTTTTATAGCTGCAATGCTCGCTCCACATCACGCTGAAGATGCCTAATTCGGTCAGATTGGGTTCGCGGCCGAGGATGCCGACAATTCGCTCGTACTCGTCCGGCGTCAACTGGTGCGCCTGGACGACTTCCGGTGTGACTTCGCTCATTTTTGTTACTTCGCTGCGGAACAGGCGGAAACAAGGGACCGGAAGACCGCCAGGCCGTCGGTGGATCCTACCAGCGGTTCGGTTGCGCGCTCCGGGTGGGGCATCATGCCCAGGACGTTGCGGCCCGCGCTCAGCACGCCCGCGATGTCGCGCATGGAGCCGTTCGGGTTCTCCACGTAGCGGAAGGCAATCCGGTCGTCCGCTTCCAATTCGTCGAGTGTCCGTTCGTCGGCGGTGTAGCAGCCTTCGCCGTGGGCGATGGGCATGCGCATCTTGGCGCCCGCCGGGATTTCGTTCGTAAAGGGGGAATTGCGGGTGGCGGCCGTGAGCAGCACGTCTTTGCAGATGAAGCGGAGGCCGCGATTGCGCACTAGTACGCCGGGCAGCAGCCCGCATTCGGTCAGGATCTGGAACCCGTTACAGATTCCGAAAACCAGACCGCCGTCCGCGGCAAAGCGCTTTACGGCAGCCATGATGGGAGAGAACTTGGCGATAGCGCCGCAGCGCAGATAATCGCCATAGGAAAAGCCGCCTGGCAAAATCACGCAATCCGACCCCTTCAGGTCCGTGTCATGGTGCCAGAGGTATTGAGCCTCATGCCCCAAGTTGCGCGAAGTCGCATACCACGCGTCGTGGTCGCAGTTACTCCCAGGGAAGACGACGACGACGAATCTCATCGCAGGAGACCTCAATTTTACCAGATGATTACAAAACGTAATGCCGCAAACCCGGGGCTTGCGGCATTGGTGAACTAATTTATCTGAGGAAAACTCACGCTACTTCGACGGTCGCCGCTACGGCCACGGCTTTGGGTTTCTTGACCGCACGCTTCTTGGTTTCCGGCGGTTGACGGTCAATTTTCCGGATCGACGGAAGGGCGATTTCCAGGACGAACTTGCGTTCGCCGGATTCGTCAAATTTGATTGTGATGTGCTGGTCGGTGCAGATAAGCACCGAGCCAGGACCGAACTTAGGATGTTCGACCTGGGCCCCAGCGGCAAAAGGCGGTTTGCTTGCCATAAGGATGTGGGGAAAGCCTCGACATTAGTAGAATACCAGAATGGACATATTCCTGTCGAATCGACCCAATCCGGATGCGTAGCGCTTTGATTCCACAGGCTTTGCGAGAGGCCTTGGAGCGCGAAGCGGCCAGCCTGCCAACGACTGAACTGACTGCGGCGGCACGGCGGCTTTCGGATGCGTATCGTCTGGAACAGCCCGTCAGGCTGCACCGTCGTACCGATCTCGCCGCGTACGCCTTGACGCGCATGCCGGCCACTTTCGCCGCACTTTCGACCGCTTTCGCCGAACTGCCCGCCGCCCCGGCGAGTATGATCGACTTCGGCGCGGGTCCTGGAACATCGTTGTGGGCGGCCCGGGAGTGTTTCGCGGACCTGCCGGCGGCAACACTGGTCGAGCAGAACACGAACTGGGCCGGGTTCGCCGCGGAGTTGGGGCTTCCCCCAGCGACTTGGCGGCACGCCGACCTGCGGCGCCTGGATCGCGCCCCGGAAGTCCACGACCTCGCCGTGCTCTCTTACGTCCTCAACGAACTCTCGAAGCTCGATGCCACAAGGATTCTGCGTCAGGCCTGGGACGCGGCCGGGAGCGCATTGGTCCTGCTGGAGCCAGGCACGCCGGCGGGCTTCGCGCGGGTGCTCGAAGCCCGGCGTCAGTTGATCGAGTGGGGCGCCTTCATCGCCGCCCCGTGCCCCCATTCCGGCGAATGCCCGCTGCAGCGGCCCGACTGGTGCCACTTCGCCGTCCGCGTGGACAGGACTCGCGCTCATCGCCTGGCCAAGGGTGGCGAATTGGGCTACGAGGACGAGAAGTTCAGCTACGTGGTCGCGACCCGCTCGGCGCCCTCCGGCGCTCTCTCGCGAGTGCTGCGGCATCCGCTACACTCCACGGGCAAGGCCGAGCTGAAGCTGTGCACGCCGGTGGGGCTCGAAACAGTGCTGGTGCGCAAGAAGCAGCCGGACTGGACGCAAGCCAGGAAAGCGTCCTGGGGCGACCGATGGCTGCCCAGGGCTGAGGCCGGTCCTGGCGAGTGAATTGAACGCCCACCCAGTACTAGCGGCCCCATCTAGGCCGAATCTAATTCGTGCTGCACGCCATCAAGGGAAGATACGTCATTTGTATTGTGAGGATGGGGCTGTTTATCACAACGCTACTGGTCTGTGCGAATGCTGTCTTCGCCGGAGATGCACGCACTCTCGACGAAGCCTGCAAAGGCGTCGAGCGGCGCTACAACGGCGCCAGAAGTCTGTCCGCTCATTTCGACCAGCGCTACCGGGCTCCCGGGCGACTGCCGCGAGTTGAGTCGGGCGAACTCGTATTGCGCAAGCCGGCCCGTATGCGTTGGGATTATTCCGCTCCGGCCGGCAAGACCTTCGTCTCCGACGGGAAGTCGATCTGGTTTTACAGCCCTTCGGCGAAGAGCGTGGAACGTAGCCCGCTGAAGGAGTCGGACGACCTGCGCGCGCCGCTGGCGTTTCTCCTCGGCAAGCTGGATTTCCATCGCGAATTTGGCGATCTGACGCTACAGCAGAGTGGGACCGACATCGTGATTGCGGCCTTGCCGAAGAGCGGACGGCTGCCCTACCGGCGTGTCGATTTCACCATCGCGCCGGACAACCAGATCCGCCGCGTGGTCGTCATTGGCCAGGATGAGTCGGTGATGGACTTCACGTTTTCCAACGAAAAGCTGAATGCTCCCGTGGCCGAGGCGGCTTTCCGCTTCGCCGCCCCTCCCGGCATCCCGGTGGTGAATGTCGAGTCGATCGGAGAGGGGGAAGCGCGCTAATGGCGTCTTACCGGCTAAAGTACGCGGACCCCCGGGGCGAGGTGCGGCAGCAGGTGCTGGAAGCGCCCAGCGAAGCCGAACTGCGCGAGCGGCTCACCAACCAGGGCTACCTGGTCTATTCCATCCGCCCGGCAGCGGGCCTGGGCATCTCGTCTGCGCGGCGCAAGGGTAAGGTAGACGTCGAGAAGTTCCTCATTTTCAACCAGCAGTTCGTCACCCTGTTCCGCGCGGGCCTGCCCATTTTGAAGGCGCTGGACCTGTTGGCCGACCGATTGACCGACAAGAAGCTCAAGCCCTACATCAGCGGCATCCGCGACGATGTCCGCAAGGGCGCGCTGCTTTCGGAAGCGTTCGAGCGGCAAGGCGTCTTCCCCACCATCTACATCACGTCGGTGATGGCGGGAGAGAAAAGCGGTGCACTGGGCGACGTGTTGGAGCGGTTCGTCTCCTACCAGAAGCTGGCGCTGGCGATTCGCAAGAAGCTGATCGTGTCGATGATCTACCCGGCCATTCTGTTCACCCTGGTGATCATGCTGGTCATTTTTCTGATCACCTTCGTGGTGCCTCGCTTCGCGACTCTATATCAGAACGGCTCGACGCAATTGCCGCTACCAACGCGCGTTCTGATGGCAGTTGGCGCCGCGGCGTCCGAGTACATCGGAGGCGCGGCCGTGGTTGTCCTGGGCCTGGTCATCGGAGGACGGTTCTTTTTGAGAACCACCCGGGGCCGCCGCTGGATGGACCGGCTCAAGTTGAACACGCCCATCGTCAACGAGATCTGGATCAAGTACCAGGTGGCCCAGCTATCGCGGCTGATGTCCACGCTGCTGGCCGGCGGCATCCCGCTGGTGCAGGGACTGGCGACTGCTTCCGTCGCCTCGGATAGCCCGCTGATCCGAGAGGCGCTGCAAAACGTGGAGAAGATGGTCCGCGAGGGGAAACCGCTTTCGTCCGCGCTCAGTTCAACCGGCATCTTTCCTCCGCTATCCATCGACATGGTCGAGGTCGGCGAGTCCACGGGTGCGCTGCCCCAGATGCTCAACAGCGTCGCCGAGTTCTATGAAGACGACGTCAGCACCCGCTTACAGGCCACTTTGTCCATGGTTGAGCCAGCCATCATGATCTTCATGGGCATGTTCGTCGCTTTCGTTCTGGTGTCTCTGTACCTGCCGATCTTCTCATTGGCGGAGAGCTTCAATTAGCGAGGGGCATATGGCTAACGACACGACCAAAACGCTCGACCCAGTGCAGGAAGCCGCCGAGGCGCGCCGGCTGGCAGAACGCTACCGCTGCGAGTTTGTCGATCTAAAGACGGCGAAAATCGACCACGAGCTGTTTAAAACAGTGCCTGTCGACCTGATGTTCCGTTACAACTTCGTGCCACTGGCGGCGTACAACGGAACGCTGGAAATCGCCGTCGCCGACCCGCGCCACCTGAACATCATCGACGAGCTGGCCATCCTGCTGGTGAGGAAGCTGAAAGTCCGCGTCGCCAGTCTCTCGCAGATCTCGGACCTGTTGAAAAAGACCGAGCAATCGCAGCGCGTGCTGGACGAGGTCACGGAGGGCTTCGCGCTCGACGTGGTGGGCGACGAAGAGAACGCGGACGAGACGCTGTCGATCGACAAACTGGCGGCCGGCGATGCCGACATTGCGCCGGTCATCAAGCTGGTCGATACGACCATCTTCAACGCGTTGGAGCGCCGCGCCTCGGACATCCATATCGAAACCCGCGACGCCGAAGTCGCCATCAAGTACCGCATCGACGGCGTGCTGCAATACGCCATGCCTCCGATCGCCAAAGAGTGGCATTCGATGATCATCAGCCGCATCAAGGTCATGTCCGAACTGGACATTGCCGAGCGGCGCGTCCCGCAGGACGGACGATTCCGGGTGCGCTACAAGGGGCGACTGATTGACTTCCGCGTCTCGATCATGCCGACCATTCATGGCGAGGACGCGGTGTTGCGCGTGCTCGACAAAGAGTCGATGAGCGAGAAGTTCTCGAGCCTGAATCTGGATGTCGTCGGCTTCACCGACTCAGATCTGGTCCGCTTCCGCCGCTATATCAAAGAGCCCTACGGCATGGTGCTGGTGACGGGACCGACCGGCTCGGGCAAGACGACCACGCTGTACGCCGCCGTCAGTGAGATCAAGAACGACGAGGACAAGATCATTACCATTGAGGATCCCGTCGAGTATCAGCTCAAGGGCATCACACAGATTCCGGTGAACGAGAAAAAGGGCCTGACTTTTGCCCGCGGTCTGCGCTCCATTTTGCGCCACGATCCGGACAAGGTGATGGTCGGCGAAATCCGTGACCAGGAAACAGCCCAGATCGCCATCAACGCCGCACTCACGGGCCACCTGGTGTTCACCACCGTCCACGCGAACAACGTGCTCGACGTGATTGGCCGCTTCCTGAACATGGGCGTCGAAGCCTACAACTTCGTGTCGGCGCTCAACTGCATCCTGGCCCAGCGACTGGTGCGCGTCATTTGCACGCACTGCAAAAAGCAGGTGCATTACGAGGACGATTTCTTCCGGGAGAGCGGACTGGACCCCGAGGTGTGGCGGACCATCCCCGTCTTCGAGGGCCAGGGCTGTTTTGAGTGCAGCGGTACTGGTTTCCGCGGCCGTACCTCGATCCACGAATTGCTCGACCTGAGCGAGCGCATCCGCCAGATGATTCTGGACCGCCGCCCGCCCATCGAGATCAAACGCGCCGCGCGCGAGGATGGCATGACCTTTCTGCGCGACTCGGCGGTTGAGAAGGTGCGGCAGGGCATCACGACCTTACGCGAGATTAACAAGGTGACCTTCATCGAGACCTGATATGCAGCTAATGGAAGGAATCAAGCGGATCGTCAAAGACCCGCCCCCGGAGTTCGCCTTCGAGATCTCGTCGGAAGGCCTGGCATGGGCCGAAACGGCACATCCGTCGGAGACGCGTCTGTACAAGTTCCCGGAAGGCGTACTAAACGTGAATCCGGTGAAGCCCAACTTCTCGGACTCCGCCGCGCTCGGCAAGGCGCTGCGCGAATGCGTCCCTGCGCCCACGCGGCCGGCCACACGACTGGCCGTGCTGGTACTGCCGGACTACTGCTCCCGCACCACCGTATTGGATTTCGACTCGTTCCCTCCCGTGGTGGAGGAGCAAGTCGCCCTGGCGCGCTTTCGCGTGAAGCGAACGGTGCCATTCGACATTGAAGACGCCCTGATCGCCTGCTACCCTCAGGCGCGCAAGAACGGCGGCAAAGGGCTCGACGTCGTCACGGTCGCGATTGGGCGCGAAATCGCGTCCCAGTACACCCTCCCTTTCCGCAATGCGGGCATCCAATGCGGCCTGATCACGCTCTCGGGCCTGGCGGCCCTGTCGCTCGACGACGCCAATTCCGAAAGTCCGGCCCACTGGATCCAGGTGAAGCTGGCAGGACGGGTGTTGACGGTCTGCCTGGTGGATCACAGCGCGCTGCGCATGTTCCGCAGCATCGAAATCGACCAAGCCTCCAGCGCGGAGATGGTGGAGGTTCTGGCCCCAACGCTGGCCTACGCCGAGGATGAATTGGGCGAGCGGCCGTCGCTGCTGCGCCTGTGCGGTTTCGAAAACCACGCCCAGGTGGGCGAGGAGTTGGGAGCGGAGTTGGGCTTGTCCATTGAGCGCGTTCACTCGCCGCTCGGCACGATCGGCGCGAGTAACGCCGGACTGCTGGGCATGCTGGCCACAACGGAGGTGCGCTAACCCATGCGAGGCCCTTGGATTCCGGTCAACCTCTCCGACGAGCCGTTCAAGAAGAACAGAACCGCCCTGCTCGCGTCCATCGTCGCGGCCGTCGTGCTGGTAGCGATTCTGGCTACGCAGATCGTCATGATCAAGCGTGAGCGCCGCGCCGCACGCCGGAATCGTGGAACGCTGGCGCAACTCGACACCCAGTTTCAGTCGCTCAATCGCGACTACGCCCGGCTGTCCGCACAACTCCGCCAACCGGTGAATACGGCCGTCTTCGATCGCAGCATCTTCCTCAACCAGTTACTGCAGCGCAAGGGCATCAGTTGGACGCGTATGTTCGCGGACCTCGAAGCCGTGTTCCCGCCCAACGTGCGACTGGTGGCCGTGAGACCGTACCTCACCGCGGATAACCAGGTGCAACTCGACATGGTGGTCGGTTCAACGAATCCGGAGCCCGTGATCGACCTCATCAAGAAACTCGAAAGTTCCCATGTGTTCGGCGCGACCGCCCTATTGAGTTCGCAGCCACCCTCGCAGAACGAGCCGATTTACCGTTATCGCCTGAGTGTCAGCTATGCGCAAAAACTTTAACATCGCCGCCAATTTCGACTGGCGCCGATTGCTGCGCCCCGGTTCGATGGATCGTCCCACGGCAGTGCGGATCGGCCTCGGCGCGCTGATCGTCCTGAACGTGGCGGCGGCCTGGTTCGTGTTCCATCCGCCGGGCGGGTCGCTGGAAGACTTGCAGGATCAGATTGTCTCCACGCGCCAGCAGATTGTGCTTCGCCAACAGTCCATCGAACGCCTGCACAAAACCGGCGACAAGACTGAGAGAGCGAAGCTGGCGGGCGAGGATTTTCTGAATCAGTATTTTCTGCCGCGCCGCCACGCCTATTCGCTGCTGGAAATCGAACTGGAAGGCGCCGCGAAAGCCTCCGGCATTCACCCCAAGGACCGCAGTTTCAGTTACGAACCGGTGGAGGGCAGCGACACGCTGGGCATGCTCACCATCACGGCCAGCTTCGAAGGGACTTACGCCGACCTGGTCACGTTCGCGAATCAGATCGACCGCGCACAACGGCTGATCATCCTGGAATCGCTTACCGCTTTGCCGGTGCAGGGCTCCCAGGTTTTGGCTATCACGATGAAGCTCGACGCGTTCTTCCGCTTCGATGGCCCTGAGGACGACGCGCTGGCACAGGCTGCACCCCCCGCGGCTAAGCCGGTTTCAACGCAAGAGGCCGGGCGATGAGCGGCCTGCCGAAGCTGGGGGCGGAGCCCAAGAAGGTCATGCTCCTGGGAAGCCTGTTGCTGGCCGCCGGCGGCATCTACTTCTACGGACAGGCGGGTGGTGACGCGTCTAAAGGCGCAATCAAATCGACCGCGCCTCCCACGCCAGCGGCGAAGAAACCCCTGCAGGCTGCACAGCAACCCGCCGAGGTCGAGGTCGTCGAGACCAAAGGTAGCGCCGCAGCCGCCGGGAAGGCCGCTTCCCGGGACTTTAAGCCATCCATGAAACGCCGCCCGGGTGAGACGGCCGACCCGGAGAAAGCGGACCCCACGCTGCGCACGGATCTCCTGGCCAAGCTGTCCAAGGTTCATATGGACCGGGTGGAACGGAGTCTGTTCGACTTCTCCAGTGCCGCGGCCGCGGTGCCGACGGTGAAACTGCCTGAGCCCAAGATCGTCATCCGCCATCCCGTGAAACGGATGGTCGGCCCGGAGCCGCCACCACCGCCTCCGCCACCGCCTACCCCGGCAGTAAAGCTGCCACCGCCCCCGATTCCATTGAAGTTCTACGGCCGCGCACTCCCGTTGCCGAACGGCACGCGGCGCGTCTTCTGCCTGCTCAATGAAGAAGTGAACATCCCGGCCGAGGGAGACGTGATCCAGAAGCGGTACAAGATATACCGCATTACTGCGACGAACGTCGTAGTGGAGGACCTGAACTTCAATAACCGGCAGACTCTCCCGATAGAGGAGCCCAGCGCCCAGGCAGGATTCTGAGCTGATGACCTTGAATCATATCGCGAAACGAAGCCGGCGCGGGTCTGGACAACCGCGAGGATTCGCCCTATTAATGGTGTTTGCCCTGGCCGCCTCGGTCGCGATCCTGTTCTACCTGGAGATCCCGCGAGTCGCCTTCGAACGTCAGCGTGATAAGGAATCGCTGCTGATCGACCGCGGGGAACAATATGCCCGGGCAATCGAACTGTACGCGCGCAAGTCGCACAAGTATCCGCAAAATCTCGACGACCTCGAGCATGGGCTGACGATACGGTTCCTCAGGCGGCGCTATAAGGATCCCATGACCGGGAAAGACGAGTGGCGCTTAATCCACATGGGCCCGACCGGGATGTACACGGATTCCAAAATCCACAAGGCGGCCGGCGAATTGAGCAGCGAGGAACTCGGCCCGGGCGTGCTGGCTTCGAAGATCCAGGGCATCGGCCAATCCGCAAGCATCCTCACAGATGGCACGGTCGCTTCCGCCGCGCTCCAGAAGCGAGCCAGCGACCGGATTATCCCTGGCAGCGACCCTGGTGCGAACGCCGCAAACCCGGGCCCGGGCGGAGCCGATCCCAACGCTCCCAACCAGCAGCCGAACATCACGGGGCTGCCCAACGGCGCGCAGCTCCCGTTCTCCACCCAGACGGGCTCCGACTCTCAACAACCCGGAAACGCACAGGCTACACCGCTCGCTTTCGGCCCGCCCCAGCAGGGTGGCAGCAACATTGGCAATTCAAACCAGGACGGCTCCGCGCAGGGTGCGGCTATGCAGACAATCCAATCGATTCTCGGCCAGCGATCAACGCCCACCGGTAGCGGCAGCGGTCAGGGTGGCATGGGCGGCAGCCAGCCCGGGATGGCGGGCATGCAGCCGGGTATGGTTGGCGGCGGCGGGACACTGGGCGCGGGACTGGCCGGGGTAGCGACGACCGTTGAAATGGAAGGCATCCGCCGCTACAAAGATCACTCGAATTACTCGGAGTGGGAGTTCATCTTCGACCCAAAGGACGTCAAAGGATCGGGGACGGGCAGCCAGCAAAATGGCGGGTTCGGCAATGGCAACGGCGGAGCCCCGGGGATGCCGTTTGGTGGAATGCAGGGTGGGAGCCCAGCGCCGGCGTCCGGAAATGGTTTCAGCATTCCGAAGAACTAACTCCGGGTCATCCCGCTTTGCGCCGCGACTTCACCAGTTCCAGGAAAACGGGGATCAGCGACACCAGGATAATCAGAATGACTACCTTCTCGAAGTTCGCCCGGACCACTGGCACCCGGCCTAGCGTGTAGCCAAGCATCGTCATAGAGAAGACCCAGCCGGCACTGCCAACCACATTGAACGAGAAGAAACGACCGTAGCCCATCCCGGCCACTCCCGCGACGAATGCCGCATAGGTGCGCACTATAGGCATGAACTGCGCGTAGATCAGGATTTTGCCGCCGTGCCGGGCGTAGAAGGCCTGGGTCTTTTCTAAGTGTTCGCGACGAAATATTTTGGAATTGGGGCGCTCAAAGAGTTTGACGCCGATCGTCCGGCCCAGCGTGTAACCCATCGCATTCCCGCACAGCGCCGACAGGGTGAGCGCCAGAATGATAGCAAAGATGTTCAGCTGACCGGCGCCGCACACCACACCGACCGTGAATAGCAAAGAGTCGCCCGGCAGGAAGAAACCGACCAGCAACCCGGTCTCCGAAAAGACGATGCCACACAGTAGCAGGTAACCCCACCACCCAGTAAAGACGGTCGAAAGCAGTTGAATCAGCCGCTGCGGATCGGTCAGCGAGCGGATGAAGTCGAGCAAACCAGTGAGCATGAATCAGGTCCCCTGCGGCGTGAGGTCTCGTTTGTGCAATGCGTAGGCGCGCTCTGCCCGCCGCAGCCTCGGAAGCCGGGGCACAGGGCGCGGCATACGCCCCGCTGCGCCCTTGCGCCAAGAAGAGTTGGAACTAGCCCGTCCGTATCGACCCGCTAGCTGCGGTAGGCCGACACCATGCGTTTGATATTGTCGTCGTGAATCTTAATCTTCTTCTGCTTCACCAGGCTGTCGACCAACCCGTCCATGAAGAGTTCGCGACGGTCGCGGCCAGCCCGGGTCTTCAGACCGCCGACGATCTGCTCCCGCTGTGCGGGGAGTTGCGACATGTCGGCTTCGGTACGCGCCACAACCTTGACGAAATAGGTGCCGCCAGACAGCTCAAACGGCCCGGCGATTTCGCCCACCTGCTTACTGAAAGCGCCTTCGATCTGGACCGCGGCACCGATTCCCTCGGCTGCGCCGTCGCGGCTGAATTCAGTTGAGGTCGTTTTCACTTCAGCGCCCACCAGTTTGGCTACTGCGGCGAGATCCTGACCCGCTTTGAGCTTCTCCGCGGCTTCACGCGACTTGGCGGCGAGCAACTTCTTCAACTTGACGTCGACCACGGCCGCTTTCACCCGATCCTGGACCTCGGCTAATTCGGCCGGCCGGGCTGGGTAGATCTCAAGCACTTGCGCCACGGCCAACTGCGTAGCCGAGATGGCGACGGCTGGCGTGATGCCACCCTTCTTGAGCATGGAAACTGCCTCGGTGAGTTGAGGATTGCGGCCAATACCCGGGAACTCGTCCTGAGGACTGACTCTTTGCGCAAGTGTCGCCTTGATGTCACTGGCTTCAGCGACCTTTGCGGCTTCGGCGGCCGAGCGGCCCAGCGCCGCCCGAATCTGGTCCGCAATCGCCTGCACCTTCTCGGAAGCGCGGGCCTGCTGGACTTCCTTCTGCAGGTCGCCCCTGACCTCGTCGAAAGTACGCATGTGCGCCAGTTCCTTCTGCTCAACCCGCAGAATGTGGTAGCCGTACACGGTGGTGATCACGTCGCTGAATTGTCCAACCTTGAGCGAGAACGCAGCCTTCTCAAACTCCGGCACGGTCTGCCCGCGGGTGACCCAATCGATGTCGCCGCCCTTGACGGCCGAAACAGTATCGTCCGAGTTCTTCTGGGCCAGTGCGGGAAAATCGGCTCCGCCCTTGGCTTGTTTCAACAGGTCGTCGATCCGCGCGCGTATCGCCTTAACTTCGCTCGGTGACTTGTCCGCAGTCTTCAGGAGGATGTGGCGAACGCGGACGCGTTCCGGGATACGGAACCGGTCGCGCTGTTCGGTGTACGCCCGGCGCAGGTCGGCTTCGCTAATGCTGAGAGATGCGGCGACTTTCTCCTGATCGACCAGATAGACCAGGTAGTCGCGCTTCTCCGGAATCATGTAACTGCCGCGATTCTGCGCGAAGTTCGACGCGATTTCCTCGGGCGTCGCGCTGATCTGGCTCTTGAACTTGTCCGCCGTCAGTTGGAGATAGGAGACCTTGATCTTCTCGTTTCGTTGGCGGTAGGCCTCTTCGACCTGGCTGGGCGTCACGACGATGCCCTCAAGCGCCAGAGTCTCGATCCGCTGGAGCAGGATCTGCTTTTTCAGGTCGCGCTCGAATTCGGGGATCGTGGTGTTCATCTGCGAGAGGTACGCGGAGTAGATTTCCTTGCCCGCAAACTTGCCGCCCTGGAAAAGTTGCGGGATATAGGTCTGAATGGCCGACGCCAGTTCTTCCTCGCTCACTTCCATCCCCAGGCGAGCCGCCTCGTAGGAAACGGCGTGCTCGGCGATCATCTGTTGCACGATCATCGGAGCGTAAACCTGTTCCAGCCCACGTGGAATACTACCGCCACGCGTCGCGCGGGCGAGTGCCAGACGCACTTCAGCCGTAGTAATGACCTCGTCGCCAATTTCGGCAACGATGGCCTGATCGACCCGGCCGCCCATGCCACTATAATTGGGCACCAAGGTGATCACCATCGAGAGGGCCACCAGGCCGAGCAGGGCGCCGAGGAGCCAGCGGACATTCTTTTCGCGACTGCGGAACAGATCAAACATGGGAAAGACTACTCCTGGGGCCCGATTCGATTAGACGGCCATCAAACTTTCTATTATACGAAGCCCGGGCACTAACGTCCTAGGCCGCACTCTTCGTGCACGGCGCGCACTGCTTTTTCCAACCCGGCGCGGCGGACCACTATCGCAATCGTGATCTCGCTGGAGCCCTGGGCGATCGCGATGATGTTCACCGTTTCCCGGGAGATCGCGGTGAAAATACGGCCCGCCATACCGGCGATGCCCCGCATGCCTTCGCCCACGATCGCGAGTAGGCCGACATCCAGATCGACGTCGATTGGATGGAGATAACCGTGGGCCAATTCCAAAGCGAATGCCTGTTCCAATTGCTCCACCACCGCAGGCAGTTCCGACTGCCGGATCAGGAAACAGAAATTCTGCCGATAGCTGGAACTGGTTAGGGCCAGCAATTCGGCGTTGGCGGTCGCCATGGCTTCAATCGACCGCGCCATGACTTTTGCCCCGTTCAGGGCGGCATTGGCGGGCTCGAGAGAAACCAGCGCGACGTTGCTCATCGACGTCACCGCGCAGGGACCACTGCGGTTGTCGCCCGTTTCGGGCACGATGCGCGTCCCCGGCACCGCGGGATTGAAGCTGTTCTTGCTCCACACCGGAATGCACTTTTCCATGAGCGGCGCCAGCGTGCGCGGGTGCAGCACCTTCGCGCCGTTGTAAGCCAGCTCGGCCGCCTCCCTGTAGGTGATCTCGGTGAGTACCTTCGCGCTCGGCACCAGCCGCGGGTCCGCGCTCATTATCCCGTCCACGTCCGTCCAGATCCACAGTTCGGCAGCATCCAGGGCCGCCGCCAGGATAGATGCAGAGAAATCGGACCCGCCCCGCCCGAGTGTGGTCGCACGCCCGTCGAGCGTCGCCCCGTTGAAGCCGGTCATAATCGGCATCCTGCCCGCCGCCAGAGCGGGTTTCAGCACGGCATTCGCCCGCTCGCGGGTCTGATCCATCAACGGAGAAGCGTTCCCGAACACCGAATCCGTGACGATTATGTCGCGCGCATTGACGGCAAAAGCGTCAGTGCCTTGCGACCGCAGCCAAGCCGCGATCAGCTCGGAAGAGAGCCGCTCGCCGACGGCGATGGCTTCGTCCACCGAACGCGGAGGACGCTCGCCCAGCATCAACATGCCGCGAGCGATCCGATCGAACTCACCCAGAATCTCCTCGAGTTTCGGGAGAATCCGCGCGAGGAACTCACCGCTTAGCAGATCCCCGGCTGTGGTCTCATGGCGCTGTCGCAGCAGTTCAAGCCGCTGCTCCACGCCGGCCGCATCCCCGGCCTCGGCATGGCGCAGCGTCTCCAAAAGGAGATCCGTCACCTTAGACATCGCCGAAACGACGGCGGCTACCGGGCGGACCCGGTACTGCTCGGCGCACAGCGACGCGGCGGTGCGAATTCTCTCGGCGGACCCCATGCTGGTTCCGCCAAATTTCATGACGAGCAGGTTACTCAACGATCGGCTTCCTTTCCGTTGCTGGTGCGCGCCCTGACGATTCGCAGCAGGGCTTCCTCAACCTGATCCGGCGTGTGCCCGGTCGAATCGAAGTACACTGCGTCCGGGGCCTGCACTAGCGGGGCCTCGCTGCGAGTCCGGTCGCGGTTGTCGCGTTCCCGCATCTCCCTTTCGACTTCGGCGAGGTCGCTCTCGACGCCCTTTTGCCGCAACTCCGCGACGCGGCGTCCGGCCCTCTCGGCTGGGTCGGCGTCGAGGAATACCTTTACTTGCGCCTGCGGGAAGACGACGGTTCCGATGTCGCGCCCCTCCATCACCACCGAGTGCGACTCGCCCATCCTGCGCTGCAACAGCACCATCGCCCGGCGCACCCCGCCCACCGCGGACGCTTTCGATGCGGCCTGGGAAATCTCGGGCTGGCGGATCGCTTCGCTGACGTCTTGGCCGTCCAGCAGAACCCGCGCGTCCGGCGTCAGCTCGATCTGCGACGCGAGCGCGAGCTGTTCCAGTTTCAGCGGCTCATCCAGGGAGATGCCGAGACGCAACGCCATGAGTGCAACCGCCCGATACATGGCACCCGTGTCGATGTAGAGATAGCCCAAGCGGGCGGCAAGGCGCCGGGCGAGCGTGCTCTTCCCTGCACCGGCGGGTCCATCGATTGCGACTATGACGTGCTTGGACACTCGAAACCGTCTAGTTTATCGCGTGCCGGCCGCGACCCAGTCGTTTCTGAACACTTTTCCGTCTTTCATCACAAAACGGACGCGACCGAGCGCGTTCGTGTCCTTCAGTGGATCGCCGTCCACCGCGATCAGATCGGCTAGATGCTCGGGGGCCACGCGGCCCAGTTTACCCTTCAGCCCAATCAGCTCGGCCGCCTCCGTGGTGGCCGCACGAATCGAGTCGATGGGCTTCATGCCAAATTCGACCATCAGGGGAAACTGCTTCCAGTTGTCGCCGTGCGGATAGACGCCGCCGTCCGTGCCGAAGGCCATTCGGACGCCGCCTTCCCACGCCTTTTGGAAGTCCTTCCGCTGCAGTTTTCCGATCTGCTTTTCCTTCTCGATCATTTCCGGCAGCAACCCGTCTTTCTCCCCGTGGGAGAGGATATAGGTGTCGTTGTAAATGTCGAAGACGAGGAAGGTGCCGTGCTCTTTTGCCAGCCGGATGCCCTCGTCGTCGATCAGGCTGCAGTGTTCGACGCTGTCGATCCCCGCCAGGATCGCGTCCTTAATCGACTGCGTCCCGTGGGCGTGCGCGGCCACCTTGCGTCCCAGCTTGTGCGCCTCCTCGACAATCGCTTTCAACTCCTCCAGCGTGTACTGGGCCGCGCCGACGCTGTCGCCCTTCGAGAGCACGCCGCCGGAGGCACAGACTTTGATCACGTCCGCGCCGTACTTAATCACCTCGCGGACTTTGGCGCGCGCCGCCCACGGTCCGTCGGCCACGCCTTCGCCCGAACGGTGGTATTCGGATGGCAGCAGGTTTTCGTCGCAATGTCCGCCCGTGATGCCCAGCGGCGGGCCCGAGACAAACATGCGCGGCCCGATTACGTCGCCGTCCGCGATGGCGTCGCGCAGCGCGACGTCCGAGTAGCCGCTGGCTCCGAGATTGCGCACGGTGGTGACGCCGGCCAGCAACGTAATTCTTGCGTTCTTCGCCCCGGTCAGCGTCTGGCGCGGGATCGAGAGGCCCAGCGACGCATAACCCGAATTCGTGGGATCCCCTGTCAAATGCTCGTGCACGTCGATCAGACCCGGCAGGCAGAACCCCCGAGAGAGATCCACCGACGGCTTTGCGCCAGTCGCCGGGCCGACGGACACGATCGATTTGTCCTCGACTGTGACGTCGACGTTCGTCGCGACTTCTCCGGACACCGGATCGAGCAGTCGGCCGCAGCGGACCACCAACGGCTCAGCCCAGGCCTGACAAGCCGCGAGCAATACTAGAGGCAATACCAAACGCATATCCATTTAGAATAGGGCATCCCCATGCAGGGCCGCGATTTTGAACAGCTCGTAGAACAGGCTTTGGCCGAACTACCCCCGACCTATCGCAGGCGCATTCGGAATGTGGTGATGGTGGTGGAGGACGAGCCGCCGCGACCCGGGTTGCTGGGCCTGTACCAGGGCCGGCCGTTGACAGAGCGCAGCTCGTTTACGCCCGTCTCGATGCCCGACCGCATTACGATCTACCAGGGTCCGCACGAGCGGGCCGCCCGCAGCTTGGCCGAATTGAAGAGCATGGTCGCTGAGACGGTCTGGCACGAGATCGGCCATTATTTCGGCATGAACGAGCGGCAGGTGCAGCGTGCCGAGATGCGCAGGGCCGCCGCGAGACGGCGTCTGTGAAGGCAGGAAACCGGCTGACCAGCCAACTCGCTCGATTACCGGCGGACCGTACACCCGACCTGCGACCGCCTGGCACAGAGCGCCGAACGACAGAGAGCCGTCAAGTCCGCTAACAAGTACCGCTCCCTGACAGTCGCGGCTCCGAACGGACGGAGCCGCGATCGTCAGGGAGCGGTTGCATCACAGGAAGCCGCGCCCGCTGAAATCAGCGGTTTGTCGAACCATCGCCGCTTAGATTGAATGACTTAGCAAGCCACGATGACTGAAGTTCAGCCGTTCCGCGGTTCGAGCCCTGGTTGCTGGCACGCGTTCGGCATAGCGTGTTCTGCTTAGATAGTTACGTGGTGCGGCCATTAGCCGCCGATTGGGCCGGTCCTCCGGCGTAGGAGCAACGCGATGAGTTTCCAGGAGCCTCGGCTCGTTTTTGACAAGTACTCCCTCGGAGTCGGCGACCGCTTCGCCCATCAGGGCCGGGCGCAGTTGCAAGCCTGCATTCAGGCGGCGGAACTCGGTGTCGCGGTCGTTCCCGTGTGGAACAAATCGAATCGAGAACACAATATCGTCGGCTCGGAGCCGGCCAGCGTGCGAGCGGAGGCCGACCAGGCAGTGAGCGCGCTGGGCTGGAAGGCGGGCTACCATGTCGATGCCGACCACATCAATCTGAAGACCGTAGACCGCTTCGTCGCCTCCAGCGACTTCTTCACGCTCGACGTCGCCGACGCCATTGGCCGCCCTGCGGAGCCGAGCGCGATCGGCACTTTCCTCGCCGCTCATCCAGAGCTCACGGGCACGATTGAGATCGAAGGCATCGCCGAACCCTTCCAGACGTCGCGCGCGGAGGCCGCTGCGATCGCCGCGAAGTACTTGTTTGCCGTCCGCCAGGCGGGCGACATCTACCGCAAACTCGCCGCCGTCAAGGGCGAAGCTGGCTTCATCACCGAAGTTTCGATGGATGAGACCGACAGTCCGCAGACGCCGTCGGAATTGCTGCTGATTCTGGCCGCGATCGCCGATGAAGGAATCCCAGCCCAGACCATCGCTCCGAAGTTCACGGGCCGATTCAACAAGGGGGTCGATTACAAGGGGGACGTGGAGCAGTTCGAACGCGAGTTCGAAGCCGACCTCGCCGTGATTGCGCATGCCCGCCAGCGCTACGGTCTGCCGCGCAGCCTCAAACTCAGCGTGCATTCCGGCAGCGACAAGTTCTCGATCTACGGGCCCATGCGCCGCGCCCTGGTCAAGTTCGAGGCGGGCGTCCATTTGAAGACGGCTGGCACGACGTGGCTGGAGGAATTGATCGGGTTGGCGGAAGCCGGCGGCGAGGGCCTGCTACTGGCCAGGGAGGTCTACGCGTCGGCCTACGCCCACAGCGAGGAGTTGTGTAAGCCGTACGCGGCGGTGATCGAGATCGATCCCGCACGGTTGCCTTTACCGGCACAGGTCGATGGGTGGTCGGCGGATCAGTTCACCGGCGCGCTGCGGCACGACCAGTCTAATCCGCTCTACAACGCCGACTTGCGCCAGTTGCTGCACGTCGGGTACAAAGTGGCCGCCGCGCTCGGGGAGCGCTATACAAAGTTGTTGGACTCCTGCGAGGCGACCATCTCCCGCAACGTGACGGGCAACCTATTCGACCGCCACATCCGGCCTTTGTTCCTCGGTTGAGCCCGGCGGCAATTCTCTAGCCGACTCGCCAATAGATCGAATACCGCGTATCGAAAATCGAGTTCAGCGGAGCGAGGCGGAAGTCCTGCGGCTGCCCCGTGATCCTGAAACTCAGCGGCTTCGCGCCGTCCGGCTTGATCCAAGACGCAAGCTCCGGACCGACCGGCTTCACCTCCGGTACGGCGAACGGAGTCTTCTCCATCTCGGGGCCTTGCTGGCCGACGATCTTTGCGGGCGTCAAACCCTCGTTGCCCATTTCGCCAGCCAATACGAGCGGGCCGTAGCAGAACGCCTGCAGCGAACGGTCGTCTGGGAGCGGCTCAGCGCGCAAAGCCATGGGCAGAGCGACTTCAATGCGGTCGCCGTCCTGCCAGACGCGCTTGATCGCCAGGTAACTGCCGGGGCTCGCGGAGATTTCCATCTCCCTTCCGTTCAGCTTCAGAGTTGCGCCCGAGGCGAGCCAGGCGGGCATTCTAAGCCGCAAGGTCAAGGGTGTTGGATTCGCCACATTGATCAGAAGCGCCGTCCCCTGCTGCTGCGGGAAGTTCGTCTGCTGGCGAAGCGACAGGCCCTTTTCCCGCCAGTTGAGGTAAGACCCGACGAAGAGGTTCACGTACAGCCCTTCGTCATCGTGGAAATAGATGCTGTCGCCGAGTTTCGAGAACTCCTCCACGCCTGTGCCCGTGCAGCACCAGAACGAGTCGTTCTCCGTACCAAACGTCTTCCACGCGCGCGGCGTGTGGGATAGGTAGTACATAGTCGCCCCGGTCTGCGGGTGTATGGTCCCCAGCCGGTGATTCAGCAGCACGCGCTCGTAGAAGTCGAAGTAGCGCGGGTCGCCCGTCCATTGGTACAACTGCCGGGTGAGCTTCAGCATGTTGTAGACGCAGCAGCACTCGGCCGTCGCGACGTCTTGCTTCAGTTCCTCTGCCAGATGGCGCGGCTGCGTCAGCCAGCCTTCTCCATTGCTGGTCCCGCCGGTGGCGTAGCAGCGTGCGCTCGTGACTTCGTACCAGAAGTAATCGGCGACGTCGTGGAACCGGACGTCGCCAGACAACTCAAAGCGTCGGGCCGCGGCGATCACCTGCGGGACGTGCGTATTCACGTGCAGGCCGCGCAGTTCATCGCGCCGCAGCGCCAGCGGATTGAGGAACCACTTCTTGGTAAAGAGGTCGCCGGTGCGGGCCCAGCGCACGTCGCCAGTCACAGCGGACAGGTTGTAGAGCACCTCGCTCATGCCGCCGAATTCCTCGCCCAGGATGTGCTGCATCTGAGGTTCCGGGATGGGCGCGCTCCAGGCGTCCACCCACCCGGCGATTCCTGCGACCACTTCCAGGGCCTGCTTGTTGCCGCAGTGGACGTGCATGTCGAGCAGGCCCGCCATCACCTTGTGCAGCGTGTAATAGGGCGCCCAGACCTTCTTGCGGACCTTGACGCGATCGAACAATTCGGTCGGAAACGCGCTCAGGTAGCCCCCGCCGAGTTTGGCCTGGCACTTCGCGAGCTCCGCAACAACGTAATCGCCCGTAGCCTTCAACTCCGGATCGCCCGTGGACGCGTGCATGAGCGCGCAAGCCGACAGGAAGTGGCCTGCGAAATGGCCTCGCACTTCGCAATCCGGCTTCTCCCACCCACCGAGCGGCTGAGCCGCGGACGGCAAGCCGGCGGTGACTCGAAAGTTGTGCAGCAGCCGATCGGGCGACAGGCGGTGCAGGTAGCCCCGATTCCACTCCTGCGCGTCGTGAAACGCCCCCGCCGTCAAGCGAACTTGACCGAGCGCGAACGGCTTGACTTGCAGCGGCACGTCCCGCCTTTCAAACATGAGGGTCGCACCGAAGGGCGGCGCCTCGGCCTGCGTTCCCTCGCGCAGAGGTGCGCCTCCGACCCCGGTGGTTTGCGGAGGGTCCTGAGCCATTGCCTTGCCCGACACGGTCCCAGCGGCCGCAAGCGCGGCAAAACTCCGGCGGCTCAGTGCTCGGTCTTCAAGTCGTTTATCCACGATTGGCCTCCTGTTTCGAGCAGCGCGTTCAGCAAGCCGAGGCACCACCCGAATCGTCAACTCTATCGCCTTCGGGGCGCGATTTGAAGTGAAGGCCGCGGATCCTCGCAGATCTTCGTTCGCTGGTAGAATCAGAACCGCGACGAGTGGTTCAGAACCGCGATTTCGACTGCTCCCTTACGGTCGCGGCTCCGATCTGAACGGACCCGCGACCGTAAGGGAGCGGTAGGAAGTTACTTTCGAGAGGTGCAAAGTGAGCAAGTTCGCACCGAGATTCCGGATCGTGGCCCCGCTGTTCGCAGCGCTATGCGTGTGTTGGACGGCCCTGGCTCAAACCGCGTCTCCCGAATCGAAGTCGGCAAGAGCTACCCACGACTATCCGGTCAAGCCTGAGCCTTTCACCTCGGTCCACTTCAACGACGTCTTCTGGTCGCCGCGGATCGAAATCAACCGCAAGGTCACTATCCCGTTCGCCTTCCAGATGTGCGAGAAGACGGGGCGCGTGGACAACTTTCTGCGCGCCGGAGCCGCGTTGCGCGGAGAGGAACTCAAGGATAAGACGCCTCCAGGCTACCCCTTCGACGACACCGATATTTATAAGATAATCGAGGGTGCCGCGTACACCTTGAGCGTGACGCCCGACCCGTCACTTGAAGCCTACGTGGACAGCCTGATTCAGAAAGTCGGGGCGGCCCAGGAGAGCGACGGCTACCTCTACACGACCCGCACCATCGATCCTCTGCACCCGCACCCCTGGGCCGGCACGAAGCGTTGGGGAAACGAAGAGGTGCTGAGCCACGAACTCTACAACCTCGGCCACCTGTACGAAGCCGCCACGGCCTACTATCAGGCCACCGGCAAGCGACCATTGCTCGACATCGCGCTGAAATCCGCCGACCTGCTGAACCGCACGTTTGGTCCCGGCAAGCTGAGCATCTGGCCCGGCCATCAGATTGCCGAAATGGGGCTCGCCAAGCTGTACCGGACCACGGGCGACGAACACTATCTGAGTCTCGCCAAGTTCCTGCTGGACGAACGCGGCCCCAACGGCAAGCCGTACAACCAGGCTGACCGTAAAGTCGTCGATCAGACCGAGGCCGTCGGTCACGCCGTGCGCGCGACCTACATGTACTCGGGCATGGCGGACGTCGCCGCGCTCACCGGGGACGCCCAGTACCTCAAGGCGATCGACTCGATCTGGGAAAACGTCGTTTCAAAGAAGCTCTACATTACGGGCGGCATCGGGGCGACTGCGAACGGGGAAGCGTTCGGTGCGGACTACGAACTGCCGAACATGAGCGCGTATAACGAAACCTGCGCCGCGATCGGCAACGACTATTGGAATCAGCGACTGTTCCTGCTGCACGGCGACGCGAAGTACGTGGACGTGCTCGAACGCACGCTTTACAACGGGCTGATTTCGGGTCTCTCCCTCGACGGCAAGTCGTTCTTCTACCCGAATCCATTGGAATCCAACGGACAGCACGAGCGTAGCCCATGGTTTGGCTG
Source organism: uncultured Acidobacteriia bacterium (assembly GCA_903909435.1). Taxonomy (GTDB): domain Bacteria; phylum Acidobacteriota; class Terriglobia; order Bryobacterales; family Bryobacteraceae; genus CAIVVT01. The sequence goes on from CAIVVT010000210.1 coordinate 57,754, forward strand.
CGCCTGCTGCCCGGGTAACATGACCCGCTTTCTGGCCTCCGTGCCGGGCTATGTCTACGCGCACCGCGGCGACACTTTGTACGTGAATCTGTTTGTGGCCAGCAGCGCCGATGTCCAACTGGAAGGTGGCGCGAAGGTCGCGCTGGCGCAAGAGACGCGCTACCCGTGGGACGGAGCGGTGAAGATCACAGTGAAGCCCGGCAAAAAAGCCCGGTTCGTGCTGAATGTTCGAGTCCCGGGCTGGGCCCGAAACGAGGTCACTCCCGGGGGTCTGTATCGCTTCGTGGAGCAGGTGCGGGAGACCGTCTCGCTCAAAGTCAACGGCAAGCCGGCTGCGCTCAAACTCGACAAGGGGTACGCCGTCCTAGACCGTCTGTGGAAGCCCGGCGACATTGTGGAATTGAACCTGCCGATGCCGGTACGACGAGTCGCCGCGAATGAGGCCGTTGCCTCCGATACGAACCGCGTGGCGCTGCAACGCGGCCCGCTGGTTTATTGCGCCGAATGGCCGGACAACCCGAACGGACACGTTCGCAACCTGGTTTTGTCCGATAAAGCGACGTTGACCGCAGAGTTCAACGCGAGCCTGCTCAACGGAGTCGAAACGATCCGCGGCAAGGCTGTCGGCCTGGCCTACGACGCGCGGGGAGTTGTCCAGAAGAACGAGCAGGACTTCACGGCCATTCCGTACTACGCCTGGGCGAATCGCGGGCGCGGCCAGATGCTGGTCTGGATTCCTAGCCAGGAATCTGCCGGGAAGCCGCTGCCGCACCCCACCCTCGCCATGAAGAGCAAAGTGACCACATCCGGCAAGAAGGACCCCCACCCAATCAACGACGGCGAAGAACCGAGCGCCTCGAACGATCCGAACGGCTACTTCGATTGGTATCCCTCCAAGGGCACGGTGGAGTGGGTCGAGTACGACTTCGGTCACATGGCGACCGTGGATGGAACTTCCGTTTACTGGTTCGACGACACAGGCGAGGGCGAGTGCCGCGTTCCGAAGACGTGGCGTGTGCTGTACCGCGATGGTTCGGAGTGGAAACCGGTGGATGGCGCCGCCTACGCGACTGAGAAGGACCGCTATAACGCTATCTCGTTCAAGCCGATCTCAACTACGGGACTGCGCCTCGAGGTCTCACTCCAGCCCGAATGGTCAGCAGGGATTCAGGAGTGGCGAGTCCTCGAGAAGTAAGCCGCGCCCGGCGAGACGGGCTGAATTGACCGCGCGACCCCGTCGGGTCGCGCACTGCTGGCGCGTGTGCCTCGTCCGCTCCGTCGCCTCTTACCGACCGGCACCGTCGCCATTGCAGTATGATCGCTGTTTCACCCACCATGTCTATCTCACACCGATCTCTCCGTCTCGCCGCCTGGGCTTTGTTGCTCGGCCTGCCCGCTCTGGCGGAAGTGAAACTCCCCGCACTCATCGCCGAGCATATGGTTTTTCAGCGCGACTTACCGGTGCACGTGTGGGGCTCTGCCGCTCCCGGCGAGACCGTCAGCGTGACGTTTCGGGGCGAGACGCGCTCGGCCGATCCGGATCAATTTGGCCGCTGGAGCCTTTATTTGCCGTCGGGCTCGGCGGGAGGGCCATTTGATCTCGTCATCAAAGGGAGCAACACAATCGCCCTGAAGGACGTGCTGGTAGGAGACGTGTGGGTCGCCTCGGGGCAGTCGAACATGGAGATGGGCGTCGATGGGGTGACGAACGCGAAGGCCGAAATCGCCGCGGCGAATTACCCGAAGATCCGATTGTTCCGGGCGCTGAATCGCGTGTCGTCTTACCCGTTGGAGGACATCGAAGCGCATACTTGGGTCGCAACCACGCCGCAGACCATCGGCGAGTTTTCAGCCGCCGCCTACTTCTTCGGACGCCAGTTGCAGCAGAAGTACGGCGTACCGATCGGGCTGATCGAATCGAGTTGGGGCGGCACGCCGGCCGAGGCATGGACCGGTATGACGTCGCTGGGAGCCGATGCGTCGTTAATGCCTGTTTTCGCCGAGTGGGGCAAGATGATGCAGGATCAATCGACGACTCTGCTAGAACGCGCCAAGCGGATGCAGGAGTGGAAGCAATTGGCGGACAAGGCCAAGCAGGACGGCAAGCCGGCACCAGGATGGCCGTGGTTTCCCAATCAGGACAATTGCTGGCAGCCCGGCGGTCTGTTCAACGCGATGATCGCGCCACTGACGCGCTTCCCGATTCGCGGAGCGATCTGGTACCAGGGCGAGAGCAACGCCGGACCGGAGCGCGCGCCGCTCTACGCGCACCTGTTCCAAACCATGATCCAGGACTGGCGACGGGCCTGGGGGCAGGGCGATTTCCCGTTCCTATTCGTGCAGATTGCCAACTTCAAGACCGGCCCGGATGCGATGTGGCCAGAGGTGCGTGACGCACAGAGGCGCACTTTGGCGCTCGCGAACACGGGCATGGCCGTGGCCATCGACATTGGTGAGGCGAACAACATCCATCCCCTGAACAAGCAGGAGGTTGGGCGGCGACTGGCTTTGGCCGCTGAGTCGATTTCTTACGGTGACAAAATCGAATACTCAGGCCCGCTGTTCCGTCAGACCACGATCGAGGGCAGTTCGATGCGAGTCTGGTTCGATCACACGGCGGGCGGATTGAAGTCCAGGGTGGATGGAGTTCCGGGTTTCGAGGTTGCGGGCGCGGACGGCAAGTTTGCTGCAGCAGAAGCGCGCATTGATGGGCCGACGATCGTGGTTTCGGCTCCATCGGTGAACTCGCCGAGGCGTGTGCGCTACGCCTGGAAAGACGTGCCGGAGGCGAGTCTTTTCAATGGCGAGAATCTGCCTGCGTCGCCGTTCCGGTCGGAAGAGTAAGCGGCGGGCGGCGTGGAGTTTTTCCCGGCTCCCAACCTCTCCCTGACGGTCGCGGCTCCG
>CAIVVT010000211.1 GCA_903909435.1 uncultured Acidobacteriia bacterium
CGACCGCACAGTATCTGCGCGGCGATTTGTCGCTCGCGGCGTTCCCGACGATCCCTTCAAGTACCTCGCAGATCAGCGAATCAGGCAATCTATATTTCACTAACGCCCGGGTGACGACGGCGATGGCTGGGCTGTACCAGTCGCCGATTTCGCTCGGCACAACCGCGCAGTACTTGCGGGGTGACCTCTCGCTCGCCGCATTCCCGGCAGTGCTCTCGAACCCGATGACCACCGCCGGTGACATGCTCGTCGGCGGCGCGGCGGGGGCGCTGACACGGCTACCTGTCCCAGGCAACGGGACGTGGTGCCCGAACTGGTCGACCGGCGCTGTGACGCTGATCACCTGCCCAGGCGCGGGCGGCGGCATCTCATCGATCGGCCTGACCGCTCCGGCCGCATTCACCGTGACCGGCTCGCCCCTCATCGCGAACGGAACCCTGGCCATCTCCGGCGCTGGCACGGTGGCGCAGTACATTCTTGGCACCGGCGCGCTGGCCACGTTTCCGACCACCTGGGCCTACGGTTCCATCACGGGTACGCCCACGATTCCGGTCGCGAGTTCCACGACTCCGGTGATGGATGGCGTCGCTACGATTGGCGCGCTTACAACCTTTGCGAAGGCGGACCACATCCACCCTTCCGACACGACCAGGCAATCGACCATCACTGGCGCGCCGGGCACCTGGCCAGCGACCTGGGCGTGGGGCTCGCTCTCGGGCGTGCCGTCCATTGCGAACACGGTGAACGGTGTCACCGGGGCGGTCGTGCTGGGCAACGGGTTTGCGGGCCTCACTCCGGCTTGGAGTGCGGGCACGCTCAACATTCCCATGGCGAGCACGGCGTCCGTCACCGCGGGCCTGCTCAGCAACGCGGATTATGCCTCTTTCGCGGCGAAGCAGGCAGCCATCACCACGGGTACACAGGACCAGTTGCTCTCCGGACTCCTCGGGCTGAAGTCTCTTGTCAACTGCGCTGGCGCGTTGGCGTACTCCACAGCCACGCACTTATTCACGTGCGGCACACTCCCCACGGTCGCCTCGACGACTTCCGCGCTCAAGGGCGACGGGGCCGGGAACGTCGTGGCCGTGACCGGCACCGGAACCTACTGCGTCCACGTGGACGGGTCGAGTGCGGTGTGCGGCGGCGGCGCCACCATCGCGACTACGTCTGTCGTCCTGAAGGGCGACGGCGTGGGCAACGCGATTGCGGCCACGCCGGGAACCGACTTCCAGGCGGCGTTGGGATTCACTCCAGAGAACTCGGCCAGCAAGGGCATCGCCAACGGCTATGCGGGCCTGAACGCGAGCAGCAATGTGCCCATTGCGAATCTCCCGGTCACGGGAGCTGGCACGACAGTCCCCACCGTCGACACGACTCCAACGGTGGGCAACTGCCTAAACTGGTCGGCGAACGGGGTCCACGACTCGGGATCTGCCTGTGGCGCCGGTGGCGGGGGTGACGTCTACCAGGCCAACAGCAACACCTTCGTGAATGGCACCACCCAGACCTTCACCGCTTCGAGCACCGCACCCGTCCGCCCCAGCATCAATATCGGCTCGGCCATCACCACGGATCCGTCAGGGCCTGTGGCGGGCGATCTGTGGCTGAACGGCACGGGCATGAAGTACCGCGGACCGGCCACGACCTACCTCATTGCTGCCGCCAATCTCTCGAATACCTGGACCGCGCTGCAGAACTTCACCAGTGCCCTCAAGCTCAACTCCGGCACCACAGGCGCTGGCTACATTACGCCAGCGGCAGCCTACACCGGATCAACGGATGGGTACTTCAACCGGAGCACGAACGCGAATCACGGCTTCGGTGCATCCGGAACGCCGGCCATCATGGAGCTGTACGACACGCTGGCGCCTTCCGGCACTGGGCAGAAACTCGGCGTCCAGCCCATCTATTTCTCCACCGGTGGCTCGCTCGCAAACACTACTGCCAGCGTCAATCTCGCGGCTGCGCCCGGTTCGACTGTGGGCCAGATGTGGGAGGTGTCCGGCACCGTCCTCTTTACGGGCACCATCACATGCACGGCCGGCACGTTTGCGGCGACCCTCACATGGACCGATGGGCGCGGCACCAACTCATACAGCCCGGTGAGCATCGCTTACGGAAGTCTTTCCTCGGCTGCGGCCAGTGGAACGACACTCGGCGGCCAGTACAACTTCAGCTTCCAGTTCCTCCAGCGGTCCGCCGTTGCGCCCACGTTCGCGACGACGCTGCCCACCTGTACGGCGCTGCCCTACGACTGGTTTGTTTCCGCACGGAGGCTTGGATAACTATGAAACTCATCTCGATCGCTCTGCTCGCTCTTCTCTCGTTCGCCATGCTTGGATCGTCCGATCCCCCGCAGGCCACGTCGTGGAATCAGCCGGTGGTGACCATCGCTGGGGCGACTTCAACTGCAGTCTCCGCGTTCCCACTCGTGGCACCACCGGATACGAACCTGCACGCCTGGCTCGTCACTGGCACCATCGGGATTGCATCCTCAAGCGGATGCACGGCGGGCTCGGCCAGCGTGACCTTCAACTGGACAGACCCTCGCGGAGCGAACTCCTACAAGCCGGTGAATGTGGGCTATGCCTCGGCGGTGGCCACGCCTGCCAGCGGATCGAGTCTGGGATCCCAGGTGATGATCGGGCCGCTGACTTTGTTCACGTCGACAACCGATCCGATCACGGTAAGCACGACGGTTCCGGCCTGCGCCAGCTTCACCTACGGCTATGCGATATCGGTGAGCCAGTTGTACTAAAGCTCACGCTCGACAACCCGAACGCGAAAGAGCCCGGCAGCGATGCTGGGCTCTTTTTCAGTTTTGCGAGGCAGTGGTCTCCGGGCTCGGCCACGAGCGAGGATCTCCACGTTTGGCGGGCCGTCGGGCCAGTTTACGATAAGCGCACTTCTCGGGCGTTGAAGATTTGCTATCCTGCTGTCGCGCACATCAGCATACTCTGACCAACGGGTGAAGAATGGTTGACCTTCAAGCACGCAC
>CAIVVT010000212.1 GCA_903909435.1 uncultured Acidobacteriia bacterium
ACGGAGCCGCGACCGTGCGGGAGCGGTGGTGCCAACGAATTGGCTGGTAGCAGACTCTTAGCTGACCGCTTCAACTTCCACGTGACGCGCTTCCCGCTGGAATCGCAGCTTCGCCTGATGCTCCTGCCACAGCGTGCTGCAGCCTGCCCAGAAGTACCCGCAGACGAAAATCAGCAGGAACGGGAGTGCGAAGAAGTTCATCACGTCGATGCAGTAGTAGACAATCGCGAGGAAGAAAAAGCCCATAAACAACTCAGCAAACGGGAGCCATCCGCTCCTGCGGCGGTAGCCGACCGACATGGAGGAAGGAGAACCTGAGGCTTTCGGGGCATACTTCGGCGTGCGGACGAACCCCGATTGCTGGCCCAACAGCGCTTCCAGGACCGCCTTCGAATTGGAAATCGTCAGCGCGACGCCCATGGCCAAAAGGAAGGGCAGCATGAGGATCGCGCGCTTCCAGTTGTTGGGGTAGAGTTCATGCTCGGCCAGAAGATAGAACGTAACCACCGACCAGAAACTGCAGATTATCAGTGGACCATCCACCAGCGCCATCGCCACCCAGCCCACGTAGAAACGTACAATCATCACCGGCAGCATGAGCGCCGAAACGATGACCATCAGCGGGTAGCTGACGTTCGGCGTCATGTGGAACCACGCCTCGACCTTCTCGCGGAACGAAATCTCCTTCGAGCGGAAGATCATCGGCAGCAACTTGATTGCGCACTGCGTCAGGCCTTTGGCCCAGCGTTGCTGCTGCACCTGGAAGCCGTACGTGTCCACCGGCAATTCGCTGGGGCACTCGATCCATGGCAGGTAGATGAACTGCCAGCCCTTCAACTGCGCCCGGTAACTCAAATCGGAGTCTTCCGTAAGCGTGTCGTGCTGCCAGCCGCCGGCATCGTCGATCATTTTGCGGCGGAGGATGCCAGCAGTGCCGTTGAAATTGAAAAACAGCCCCTGGCCGAAGCGCGAGACATGCTCCAGGGCAAAATGTCCGTCGAGCATCAACGCCTGGACTTCCGTCAACAGGTTGTGGTTGCGGTTCATATACGTCCAGCGCGTCTGGACGACGCCGATCTTGGGGTCGGCGAAAAAGTGGATCGTCTTCTCCAGGAAGTCGGCGGGCGGAATGAAATCGGCGTCGAAGACCGCGAAGAACTCGCCCTTCGTCTTGGCCATGCCTTCCAGCAGCGCGCCAGCTTTATAGCCTTCACGGTTGGTCCGGTGGACGTACTCGATGGGGTGGCCCTGCGCTTTCATGCGCGCCACCAGAGCTTCCGTATAGGGGTGCGTCTCGTCGGTGGAGTCGTCGAGAATCTGGATCTCTAGCAGTTCGTGCGGGTAGCGGATCTTCAGCACCGCCTCAACCAGCTGGTCCACGACGTTGCGCTCGTTAAACAGCGGCAACTGGATTGTGACGCGCGGCAGCTGCTCAAAATGCTGCGGAGGCGTGGTCGGCACGCGCTTCCGGCTTCTCAGATAGCCGTACACGACCAGGAAACGATGCGCGCCGTAAATCGCCAGAATGCCTAAGAGGGTAAAGTAGGGGACGAGGAGCAGCCAGTCAAACCAGCCCAACTGGTGTATGCCCGCGAAACTGTCATCGGACAGCAGGCGGCTCCACCGGTCGATCTGCGACGGGGCTAGAAACGCAAGCATGGGCAAGCTGATACTCATGGTGCTATGCCGGATCCAGTGGGCTCTTTACGGAGCAGGCCTGCTGGCTGCCGCCGTCCTGCTCAGATGGACCAGCGGCGCGAAGTGCCCAGCCGGGTGGACAGTCGGCATCCTCCTCTGCTCAAGTCTATTTTATCTGATAAGCGTCAAAAGCGTTCTCACAAATGGGGCCGCCCAGATTGGGCGCGCAGACTGTGTCTGGATTGCCACAGTCGCGGTGGTTGCCCGCTTACTGTTCCTCACCCAGGGCCCGGCGCTGTCTGAGGACTTGTTCCGATACCGCTGGGAGGGGCGCGTGCAAGCAGCTGGGATGAATCCGTACTTTGTGGCCCCCATGGATGCGGAGGCGGCCTTCCTGCGCGACCGGACCTCGCCCGAAATCACTGGCAGGAGCGTCCGCGCCGGCTACGGTCCGCTATGGGAAATCATTGAGCGGGAAGCCCTTCGGCTGGCCGCCTGGATCGAACCGCGAAATACCAACCATCAGTTGCTGTGGATGAAAGTACCCTCGCTCGCGGGTGATTTGTGCGTGCTGGCGCTGCTGTTCGCCCTGCTTCGATCTCACTCGCTACCCTGGCAGCGCGTCCTCGTGTGGGCCTGGTGCCCTCTCACCTGGATTGAGTTCTGGGGCGAGGGCCACATGGACTCCCTGTTGATCGGGCTGCTGATCGCTGCGCTGCTCGCCGCGCGGCGGGAGCGTTGGGCTCTGGCAGGACTGCTGCTCACGGCGGGCGGACTGATCAAGTGGTGGCCGTTCCTGCTGCTCCCGATCTTCGCCCTGAACCCAATCGGCCAGTGGCGAGGAGTGCGCTGGAGAGTGCTGTTCGCGGGCATCCCTCTCGCCGTTCTCACCGCTTGGCCGTACGCCACGCTCTCGCGTGAGCTCTGGAGTCGCAATGCAGCCTACATGGCAGGCTTTCTCGGAGGTTGGCGGAACAACGACAGTCTGTTTGGCGTCATCTGGTACTTGAGCGGCCAGAACGGCGATCTCGCCAAGCGCATTTCGCTGGTCGCGTTGGGCCTGTTGGTTTTGATCGCCTGCTGCTGGCGAGCGCCGCTGGAACGGGTGGTGCTCGGATTCGTCGCCGGGATGCTGCTGCTGAGCGCCAACGTGCATCCCTGGTACATGGCCTGGATGGTACCGCTGTTGGCAGTGGACCCCTGGGTGGCCGGGTTCGTCTGGGTCGCTTTGATGCCGCTGGCCTATGTAGTGCTCGACGGCTACCGGAGCACTGGAGTCTGGCAGGGTTCGACCGGCCTGCGCTGGTTCATCTATGTCCCGGTCTTTGCCAGTTTTTTGGCCAATTGGGCCTGGCGGCGCAATACTGTTGGAATCGGTGAGGGGGAGAAATAGCGATGGAAGCGCACGTCAAAGTGCTCGGCTGGCTGAACGTGATCCTTGGTGGACTGGGAGTACTGATTTCCTTCGCGATCCTCGGCGGGATCGTGGCCGTGTCCTCAATTTTCGGCATCGGCGGAGAGGAAGCTCTGCTGCCCATCCACATAATCGCCATCGTTGGGGGCATCGTGACCCTGTTTACCCTGCTGCTCTCACTGCCCGGTTTGCTGCTGGGATACGGACTGCTCAACTTCCGCCCCTGGGCCCGGATACTGGGGCTCGTTCTGAGCGGGTTATCGCTGTTCCATGTCCCCATCGGCACGGCTCTCGCCATCTACTCCTTCTGGGTACTGCTAAAACCTGAAACGGAAGCTCTCTTCCGCAACGACTGACCCGGCACGACCGGTCCAACCCGCTCGCACTTGCATCGCCTGGCGCGTTACCCTAGTATTGATCCTCAAGGATTTGTGTCTGCTGTGACGAATGAACGGGACAACTCGCTGTCTCCTCGCACTCTGGAAGTGCTGCATCTGATCGTGCAGAACTACATCGAGACCGGCGAGCCGGTCGCTTCCCGGACAATTGCCCGCAAGCGCAACGATTCTCTGAGTGCCGCCACCATCCGCAACGTCATGGCGGACCTCGCCGACCTGGGCTATCTGGATCAGCCCCACACCTCCGCAGGCCGTATTCCCACGGCGAAGGCGTTCCGGCAGTTCGCCCGCCCGCTGGCCGCCAGCCGCTTTCTGGCCGCCGAACTCTCGCGTGTGCGCGAAGAATTGGGCAGCCGGGAGACCTTGGAAGCGCGCGCGGAACATGCCTCCCACCTGCTGACCGAGTTGACCCGCAACGTCGGGATATTCGCGGCCATCCCAGGCACGGGCCAGATCCTTGATCAGGTTGAGTTTGTGCTGCTGCCTCCCAATCGTGTGCTGATGGTGGTTGCCACTCGCGACCACATGGTGCGCAGCCAGGCGGTTCAGCTTGACGAGCCCATGTCGCAAGACGATCTGGCGTCGATTCGCAATTACCTGAACCACAATTTCGCCGGCTGGACCCTGAGCGGCATTCGCCGGGAGTTGGAGCGCCGTTTCCTGTTGGAATCGTCCGCTTACGATTCGCTAATGCGGCGGCTGACCATGCTCTACGAAAAGGGTTTGCTCGATATCGGACTGACACCCCAGGTCTACCTGGAAGGGACGTCGAATCTGGTCGGCCTCGATTTGCACCTGACGAAAGAGCGGTTGCGGGACCTGCTGCGCGCGCTGGAAGAGAAGAAGCGCCTGATCGCCATGCTCGACAAGTTCCTGGAGGGGGGCCGTGGCGAGATCCAGGTCCAGATCGGTCTTGGCGCCGCTTACCCCTCGCTCGAGGACTTCTCGCTCATTGGGCTGACCGTAAGCATGCCAGGCGGTTTGGAGACCCACGTCGCCGTCCTCGGGCCAATGAGAATGAACTACCCGCGGGTGATTTCGGCCGTTCTGCACGTCGGGCAGGCCCTCAGCAGCCTACCCCAGTAGTGGGCAAGAAACGCGTCCCTGCCGCGGAACGCGCCGCGAGGCACGCAAAGGCGCTGTGGGCGCGGTTTGTTACTCTGAAAGCAGACACCCATATGACAGACCAGGAGACCCCCCAACCAGGGGCCGAAGCAGGGACGGAAGCTTGTCCCGAGGGCGAAGCACTCGTCGAGACGCCCGAATCCATCGCGGCTGAACGGGATCAACTGCTGAGCGACAAGACCGACCTGCAAAACGCTTTGCTGCGCCACGCGGCCGAATTCGACAATTTTCGCAAGCGCACCGAGCGTGAAAAGGGAGACCTGTTCGAATACGCCGCCTCTGACGCCGTCAAGGCTTTGTTGCCGGTATTGGACGATTTCGAACGTGCACTGAAGTCGCAGACTACGGATACGGAGTTCGGGAGGGGCATCGCACTGATCTATCAGCGGATGTTCGAGGCTCTGGCGAAACTCGGTCTCGAACCCATCGAAGCGGAAGGCAAGCCGTTCGATCCGAACTTTCACCACGCCATCGAGATGGTGACGACCGATGAGCACGAGGACCAGACCGTTTTGGCCGAACTGCTGCGAGGCTACACCTTCAAAGGCCGGTTACTGCGCGCCTCGATGGTGAAGGTTGCGGTACACGGCTAAGGGCCGCGTCTTAGGAGTCCTGAATTGGCCAAACGCGATTATTACGAGATTCTTGGGATCGGGAAGAGCGCCAGTGAGCAGGAGATGAAAAGCGCATACCGCAAGCTCGCGCTGAAATACCATCCTGACCGCAACCCGCACAGCCCGGAAGCCGAATCGAAGTTCAAGGAAGCCGCCGAAGCATACGCGGTACTGAGCGACACCGAAAAGCGGCGCACGTACGATACGTATGGCCACCAGGGGCTAGGTGCGGCAGGCGCGGCGGCCGCCGGGTTCAATCCCGATGCCTTCGCCGATTTCTCCGACATATTCGGCGATTTCTTCGGCTTCGGAGACCTGTTTGGCGGCGGAGGGCGAAAGCGCACTCGCGCCCAGCGCGGCGACGATGTTCGCTACGACCTAGAACTGACCTTCGACGACGCCATGCGCGGGCATGAGGTGGAGTTGCAGATTCCGCGCACCGAGCCGTGTCCAGGCTGCCGGGGCACCGGCGCGGATGGCGCTGACGGCTGGACCACTTGCTCGGTTTGCCGCGGTCGCGGGGAGATGCTCTACCAGCAGGGCTTCCTGACCATCCGGCGCACCTGCTCGCAATGCGGGGGATCCGGCAAGCTGCTCCGCAAGCCCTGCCAGCAGTGCAAGGGCGAGGCCTTCATCCAGGTCACCAAGAAGCTGAAGGTCAAGATTCCCGCAGGCGTCGATACGGGGATGAAGATGCGCGTTCCGGGAGAGGGCCAGCCTGGTGCAAACGGCGGTCCCCAGGGCGATCTCTACGTCTTTCTCAACGTCCAACCGCACCCGATTTTTGAACGCCACGATGACGATTTGCACTGTACCGTGCCGCTCAATATGGCGCAGGCGGCGCTCGGAACGGAAATCAAAATCGAGGCGCTCGACGGCGTTCGCACGCTCAAGGTCCCCGAGGGCGTCCAGTCGGGCGAGACACTGCGCCTGCGCGGCAGCGGCGCGCCGCGGGTCAATAGCAGCGGCTACGGTGACCTGATCGTCCACATCGAGGTTCAAACGCCCCGAAAGATGACCCGGGAACAACGCAAGCTGGTCGAACAGTTGAGAGAGTTGCTGCCAGAAAGCGGTCAACCGGCGGACAAGGGCCTGCTCGAGAAGCTAAAGGACTATCTGATGTAGCGCGCCGGGGCGCCGATCTCCAGATAGGCTCCGTGGAGCAGCATCGCGGTCCGGCAACGCAAGCTGGAGGCCAAGTCAAGGCGCCAGGGCCAACCGCCAGCCCGTCACTCCATGAACTTCTGCAGCGCCCGCCGGACAGCCACATCCCGCCGGACTTCAATCTCGTCGCCCGCTTCGACTCCCAGGGCCTGATTGAGGATCTCCTGCTTCACGCGACTACGCAGGTACTCGCGCTCGGCGCTCCATTCGGTCAGCGTCGGGGTGACCTTGCGCTCGGTGAGGAAGCTCCGAAAATCGTCCAGGATCGCCGGTGTGATCTCCATTTCGCGCTTCGCCTCCGCCCGGTGATGGACGAGCCAATCGGTGGCAAATGCCGGGAACAGTCCGGAGGTCTCCAGGAAGAATCCAAACCGGGCTGGCATGGCAGGCTGAACCGTCACATCCGGCTCGATGCCCCCGCCGCCGCGTACCGTGCGGCCCGCCGCCGTCTTGAACTCCGGCCGCACCATCGTTCGCGTGCGCTGCTCCAACTCGCTGCCATACAGAGGCTTCTGCAGCGAGCGTCCACTGGGGGTGTAGTAGAACGCGGTCGTCAGAGCCAGTCCCGTGGCGTCGCGAAGCGGATAGACTCGCTGCACCAGACCCTTGCCATACGTCTGCTCGCCGTAGACCGTGGCGCGATCGTTGTCCTGCAGTGCGCCCGCCACGATCTCCGCGGCGCTGGCCGTCTTGCGATTCACAATCACCGCCAGTTTGAAGTCGTAAGGAGTCATACCGGCGGGCACGTCGACGTTCTCCGTCTCGGTGCTGCGCCCTCGCGCGCTGAACAGGCGCGTCCCCGGCTTTAGAAACAACGCGGCGGTTTGCAGTCCCGCCGTCACCACGCCGCCGGGGTTGTCGCGCAGGTCCAGCACCAGGCCTTTTAGCTTCGCCCCGCCGAGTTTCTCGATGGCCTGCTTCAATAGTTCGCCCGTGTTCGGCTCGAAGCTGGTCACCCGGACGTACGCCATGTCGCCGTCCAGTTTGTAAATCCGGTCCACACTGGCGCTCTGCATCTGCGCCGGCACCATCGTGTAGGTCATCAAACCGGCCGTACCCTGGCGGCGAACCGTCAACAGCGCTGGATGCTGGCGGGACTCGCCCAGCACTTCAATCAACTGCTCTAGATCCAGGCGCGCCAGCGGGATGTTGTTGATGCCGAGGATCTCGTCGCCGGGTGACAGGCCAGAGCGCTGTGACGGGGAACCCATCTGAGTCTGCAGCACGATGACGCGCCCGGGCATGACGCTCACCACCGAACCGAAGCCCTTGGACACCGAGCGCTGCATCTCCTGCAACTGCTCGAACTGGTCCTTGTTGAAGAACACGGAGTGCGGATCCAGCACGCGCAGCATGCCCGGAATCGCGCCGCCGTAGATCAACTGTTCGGACGGCGTTGGATCGGCAAAGGAGTCGTCAATCACCGAGAAAACGCTCAAGAAGCGTCCCAGTTCCTGCTCCAGTTCGACGGTGTTGGGCAGTGGCTGGCTAGCCGTGCGCTTGGGTGCATCCGGCTGTTTCTCGGCATCTGCGGGAGAGTCGACCGGGGCGGCAGCCGGGGTGGACGGCCGCTCGACTGCCGGAGTTTTGACCGGCGGCACACCGGCGGCGACCGCGAAAACGACGCAGGTCGCTGCGGCTAGAACCAGCAGGCACCGTGTTCGTACCGGCTTCATCAGCGCTCGTACCGCAACGACTGCCGCACCGCATGGCGTTCCAGCGCCAACTCAATCAGACGCTCCACGAGTTGCGCAAACGGAACGCCGGCGTGCGCCCACATCTTGGGATACATGCTGATGGACGTGAACCCGGGAATGGTGTTGATCTCATTGACGTAAACCTTGCCTGTCGCGGCTTCCACCAGAAAATCAACTCGCCCCATGCCGCTGCAATCGACTGCGCGGAAGCTGGCGACTGCGATGCGCCGGATTTCCGCAATCGTCTCCGGCTGGAGTCTCGCCGGCAGTTCGACGCGAGCCGCGTCAAGCGTGTATTTGTCGTCGTAATCGTAAAACTCGCGCGAGGGGAGGATCTCGCAGGGAGTCGCCGCTTCAGGGAGATCGTTGCCTAGCACGGCGCACTCGATCTCGTGCCCGACGATGGCCCGTTCGACGACGATTTTCGAGTCGTACCTGGCGGCGTCTTCCAGGGCGACCTTCAACTCTGCCTCGTTATGAGCTTTCGATACGCCCACGGAGGAGCCCAGATTGGCCGGCTTCACAAATAGCGGAAATCCGAAACGCCGGACGGCCTCGGAAGCGTCCAGGGCACCGCGGTAAACCGTGACCCACTCCACCGCCGGCAGGCCCACTGAAAGGCAGATCCGTTTGAATTGCTCCTTGTCCATCGCAGCCGAGGAGGCAAATACGCCCGCGCCGACGTACGGCAGAGCCGCCAATTCAAGCAGGCCCTGCACCGTGCCGTCTTCCCCAAAAGTGCCGTGCAACACGGGAAAAACAACGTCGATGCCCGGGTTCGCACCGGGCTCAGGAAGGATCGGGCCGGGGCTCCAGCGCCCGTCTTTGCCGATAAAGACCGGTACGGCTTCGTACTTCCCGGGGTCGAGCGCCGCCATCACGGACTGGGCCGAGCGAATGCTGACCTCGTGTTCCCCGCTCCGCCCGCCGTACAACACAGCTACGCGTTTCTTCACAGGATCCTCTTTCCGAGCGCGGACATCACCAGTTCGACGCCGAGATCCGCTGTCCGGTTAGCAGCGTCGAGGATTGGATTCACTTCGACGATCTCCATCGACCGCACCAGCCCGGAATCGCTGAGAATCTCCATCGCCAGATGCGCCTCACGGTAGCTGAATCCTCCGCGCACCGGCGTTCCGACGCCCGGCGCCTCGCCTGGATCCACACCGTCCATGTCGAGCGAAATGTGGATGCCGCTGGTGCCATCGGACGCGCGTAGGATCGCCTCGCGCATCACCGCGCGCATGCCGCGCTCGTCCACGTCGCGCATGGTGTAAACGGTGACGCCCGAGCGCTTCACGACTTCACGCTCGGTCATATCAACGTTCCGGATGCCGACCAGCACCACATTCCTTGAATCCACTTTGGGCGAAAAGTCGTACAGTTCCGTAAGTTCTTTCGGACCGTAGCCAACCAGACACGCCAGCGGCATGCCGTGCACGTTGCCGCTCGGGGACGTCTTCGGCGTGTTCATGTCGGAGTGTGCGTCGAGCCAGATGAGGCCGAGCTTCTCGTTCTGCTTGCGCAGCGACTGCGCCATGCCGCTGACCGTCCCGACCGCCACGGAATGGTCCCCGCCGAGGACCAGCGGGAAGAGTCCCCGGTCCGCCGCCGCTTCGACGCGCCCGGCAAGTTCACGGCAGGTCGCCGAGATCTGTTCGAGATAGCGCGCGTTCTTCTGGCCGGGGCGTGCGCTCTCTGGCTGTTCCACCGACACATTGCCAAGATCTTCGACGGCGATGCCGAGGCTCTCGATACGAGCGTTCAGATTCGCAACGCGTAGGGCCGAAGGACCCATGTCCACGCCTCGGCGCCCTGCACCGAGGTCGAGCGGTGCGCCGATAATCGCGACGGTCTTGGGTACGATTTTCGCTGCTTTTGCCATATTGTCCAATCCAGCGTTCACTAGCCCACGCGGCTCCGTTCGGGGTGAGACGCCGCTCCAGGGCCGCATGGGCGCTCCAGGGCCCGCCAGTTACGCTAAGTTAGTCAGCGGAGCCTGGAGAGGCCCCGCGCGGCTCTGGAGAGCCGCCCCACAAGAAGCGTCCGCTCAGGGCCGGGCTCGATTCAACATGCGCGGGAAAGCGATGGTTTCGCGGATGTGCTCGATCCCACACAGCCAGGCCACGGCCCGTTCTACGCCCATGCCAAATCCCGCGTGCGGCACCCCGCCGAATCTGCGCAAATCGAGATACCACTCAAACGCTTCACGCGGCAGTCCGTGGTCCGCCAGACGACGTTCCAGCACGTCGAGTTCGTAGACCCGCTGCCCTCCTCCGATGACTTCGCCGTAGCCTTCGCTGGCGAGCACATCCACCCCCAGCACGACCTCGGGACGTTCGGGATCGGGCTCAAAGTAAAACGCCTTCACCTCGGCCGGATAGCGGTCCACCATCAGCGGGCGATCGAAATCCTCTCCCAGCAGGGTCTCATCGGTGCCGCCAAAGTCGCCGCCCCACACGATCTCACTGCCCTTGGCCTGCAGGATCTTCACCGCATCGTCGTAAGTCATGCGCGGGAAAGGCGGCTTGATGGATTCGAGTTTGGAGAGATCGCGTTCGAGCGTCGCCAACTCCGGTTTCCGGTTCTCCAGCACGCGGCCCACGATGAAACAGATCAGCTCTTCGGCGACCCGCTTCACGTCTTCCAGCGTGGCGTAGGCCATCTCCGGCTCCACCATCCAGAACTCGGTCAGATGGCGGCGCGTCTTGGACTTCTCGGCGCGGAATGTCGGCCCGAAGCAATAGACGTTGCCGAAGGCCATAGCGGTGGCCTCGTTGTACAACTGCCCCGACTGCGTCAGGTAGAGCTTCTCTTCGTCGAAGTAGTTCACTTCGAAGAGGTTGGTCGTCCCCTCGCAGGCGGCGGGTGTGAAGATCGGCGTATCGACGAGCGTAAAACCGTTGGAGTCGAAGTAGTCGCGAATCGCCTTGACGATCTCATGACGGACCCGCAGAATGGCGTGTTGACGCCGGCTACGTAGCCACAGGTGGCGATGGTCCATCAGGAAGTCGATGCCGTGCTCTTTGGGCGTAATGGGGTAGGGCGTTTCGAGCGGAACGGCCTGGACAAGTAGCGCCTGTTCGACGTCCAGTTCGTAGCCGCCGACGGCCCGAGCCTCGGCCCGCAACTTCCCGCGCAGAATGAGCGACGACTCCTGCGTCAGGTCCTTCAACATCTCAAACACTTCGACCGGGATATTCGCCTTGACTGCGACGCCCTGAATGATGCCGCTGCCGTCGCGGACCAGCGGGAAGATGATCTTGCCGGACTTGCGGAGATTGTAAAGCCACCCCGCGATTTCAACCGGTTCACCGACGTGCGCGGCGGCCTGGTCGATTTTGATCCGACGATAATCGGACATTAGAGAGCCTCCAACTTGTCGAGAACTTCGCGAGCCGCCATGATCGGATTGGGGAAATCGGGCGAATCACGCAGTTCCAACACTAACGGAAATTGGTCTTCGCGACCTTTGAACAGGCCCATCGTCTGCTTCCAGTCGATCGACCCGGCAGGGGCCAGGAGGGGGAACAAATGGTCATCGTTCACCCCGTCGTTGTCGTGAACGTGCGTGGACCGGATGCGGTCCTTCAGAATCTGAAACGAGGCCTCGACGCTGCCCTCGATCCGAGCGTGGCCCACATCGAAACAGTAGTGCAGGTCGAGGTGCGTGATTTCCTGGAAGTACTTCAACCGGTCGGCCGTTGAAAGCCTGTTCGGGATGTTCTCGATCAGGACCTTTACGCCGCGATAGCCGGCAAACAGGATCACTTCCTCCAACGCCGTAAATGCCGCATCGAGTTTACGTTCGTCGTACTCCTCGCCCGTCACTCCGAGGTGCTGAATCAGATAGCGGCAGGGGATCTTCTCGGCGACTTCGAGAGCACGCTTGACCTCGTCAACGCACAGAAGGCGCTTGGGCTTGTCGAGTTCCGTCAGTGAAACAACCGCGCCCGGACCCGTGCGGCCCCAGCAATCGTCGTTGAACATCGGCGAGTGGAGCGCGTGGAGTTGCAGTTCAGCGTCGCGGAACCAGTAAGCCAGTTCGTTCACCTGCTCCTGGTTCCGGTAATCGAAGTGCTGACGTGCACAGAAGATCTCAATCGATGGGATGCCCGCTTCCCGGATACGCTCCATCCAGACCGTATTCAGACGATGATTCACGAGTAGATGGGTGGACAGTGCGTGTTGCATGACTTCAGTACCCCGCGGCCTTTCCGGTGGAGCGCCCGTTTTGCGCCCCCTGTATCCATCCTCCATCAACCAGTAGGGCCTCGACGGAAGCCACCCCACCGCCCTCCGGGTCCACCTCGTGGCCCATGCCGCGCAACAGAGCGACCGTATCCGGGGAGAATCCGCGCTCAAGGGAGATCTTGTCGGGCTTCCACTGATGGTGCAAGCGGGGCTGATCGACTGCCTGCTGGACGTCCATGCCGAAGTCGAGCACATTCAGGATCACCTGCATGACGCCGTTGATGATGCGGCCGCCGCCCGGCGCGCCCACCACCATGAACAACTTCCCGTCGCGCGTGACGATCGTAGGAGTCATGGAGGATAGCGGTCGTTTGTGAGGCATGATGGCGTTAGCCTCGCCTTGGATCAGGCCGAACAGATTTGGCGTTCCAGGCTTCGCTGCAAAGTCGTCCATCTCGTTGTTGAGCAGGAACCCCAGGCCCGGCACAGTTACCCCGTTGCCATAACCGCCATTCAGAGTGTAGGTCAGCGACACCGCATTGCCCTCGGCATCGATGACGTTGAAGTGCGTCGTCTCGTTCGTCTCGAACACCGTAGCGTCTCCGTGCCCGATCACGTCGCTGGGCGTCGCCCGTTTGACATCAATCGTGGACCGCAGACCGGCGATGTACCTGGGGTTCAGCAGACCCTTCACGGGGACATGTACGAAGTCCGGGTCTCCCAGAAACTCAGCGCGGTCGGCATATGCCCGGCGCATTGCTTCGGCGAGGTAATGCGTCGTGCTGGCCGAGCCCGCGCCGGCCTTTTCATAGCCGGTGCCTTCGAGCAGCGCCATCATCTCAAGCATCGCCACACCGCCGGATGACGGGGGCGGCGCCGTGATGATGCCGTAGTTCTTGTACTTGCCTTCGAGCGGCTGACGCTCAACGGCGCGGTAGCTCTTCAAGTCTTCTAGCGTGATCAGTCCGCCGTTGGCCGCCATAGCCACCGCAAGGCGACGCGCGGTTTCGCCTTCGTAGAAGTCTTTTGCGCCCTCGCCCGCGATGCGCCGCAGCGTTTCCGCCAATTCAGGCTGGATAAGCTTCTCGCCTGTCTCGGGGCAGCCCCCCGCCTTCAGGAAAATGCGCTTCGATTCCGGGAACTGATTCAGCAGTTTTGTGGAAGCGCAGATCGACTTGGCCGTGCTGTAGGAGAGTTCGAAGCCGTTGGCGGCAAAGTCCACGGCAGGCTGAACGAGTTCAGCCCAGGGTTTCCGGCCGAATTTCTTATGAGCGAGTTCCAGCCCGCGGACCGTGCCCGGGACTCCGGCGGCGCGCCAGCCTACCAGACTGTCGCGGGTCGGCTTGCCGGAGGCATCGAGGTACATGTCGTGGCTAGCGCCAGCCGGGGCCGTTTCCCGAAAGTCGATAAATGCCGTCCGGCCATCGGCAAAACGGGCCAGCAGAAAACCGCCGCCCCCAATGTTGCCGGCGAAGGGATGCGTTACCGACAGGGCGAACGCCACGGCAACGGCTGCGTCAACGGCGTTACCGCCGGCCTTCAGCACTGCTACGCCGGCATCGGTGGCGTTGGGCTCTTGCGCCACCACCATCGCCTTTCTGGCCCTCACTGGTTCGCGTGCCGGTAAGGCCGCCGAGACCACTAGAATCAGCGCGAAATCCGCCGCAAGACGTCGGAATCTCATGAATTTTGATTGTACTATGCGCCCTCTGTCCCACCTGCGAAGCCACGCCCGCGCGCCCACTCGAAGAGCACGACGCCGGTTGCCACGGAGACGTTCAGCGACGCGATCTGACCGGCCATCGGAATCCGCAGCAGGAAATCGCATTTCTTGCGGATCTGGTCGTGCAAACCGGGCCCTTCTCCACCCACCACCAGCACTGAACGGGCAGCAAACTCCGCTTGCGTGAACAGGCGATCGCCCCGTTCGTCCAGTCCATAGATCCAGAAACCATGCTCTTTCAATTGCTCGAGCGTCCTGTTCAGGTTTCCGCCGCGTACCACGGGCAAAACCGAGAGCGCACCAGCCGCGGCTTTGGCCACGGTCTCGTTCAGGGGCGCCGACCGCCGGTCTGGCACAACGACGGCCAGCGCTCCGGCGGCATGTGCCGTTCGGACGATCGCTCCCAGGTTGTGAGGGTCCTCAACGCCATCGAGGATTACGAGCAGTCCGTCGAGATCGAAAAATTGATCCAGTGTGGCGTAGTTGTGCGCCGCGCCAAACGCCACAACCCCTTGGTGCGGCGTGTCGGTTACCAGACGGTCCAGGCTTTCCTTGCTCTCAAACCGCACCGGGATACGGTGTTCCCGGCACAAGTCGATGATTTCCTGGAGCCTGGCGCTGGCCAAGCCGCGCTGCATGTGGACACGATCGAGCGCGCGACCGGCGCGCAGAGCCTCGCGGACCGGGTGGATCCCCGCAATGGAATTCATGACGCCGATTATGGTATCAGGATCGGCAAACCTCCAATGTCAAACAATTCCGGCGAAAATGGTTGACCGGATCGCCGTCCTTGCCTAGGATGGCGTGTAGCGGGTAATTCCGCGGACAGCAGGCTTTGATCCCCATGGCGACTGCCGCCGCTCCCCCACAATCCGTTCAGATTCCGGACCGGCTCTATTTCCGGATAGGAGACGTGTGCCGCCTCTCGGGGTTGAAGGCTCATGTCTTGCGCTATTGGGAGGCGGAGTTCCCGCCGCTTTCGCCTAAGAAATCGGGCACGAATCAGCGCCTGTACAAGCGGAAGGATGTGGAACTCGTGCTGGAGATCAAGCACTTGCTTTACGACGAGAAGTTCACGCTAGAGGGCGCCCGCGAGCACCTGCAGAAGCGCAAGTCCTTGATTCGAAGCGCGCCTAAGCCGGCACCTGCACCGGTGGCACAGGGCCTGCTCTTCGACCCGCGGGCCGATTGGCTGGCTCAAGCCGGCGCGGTACGCTCAGAACTCAAGTCTATTTTGCGGCTTCTCGAATAGATCTCCGATTCGCCTAAAGATTCTCCCGAACGCAGCCGATATTAAGGGTCAGCGAGACTATGATCCGACTGACGCGCCTGAACCGTGAGTCCTTTTACCTGAACCCGGACCTGATCCAGGAGATGGAAAGCACTCCAGACACCGTGCTAACCCTCAATTCAGGTGTCAGGATTGTGGTGCAGGACGCTCCGGAGCGCGTCATCGAGGATATCGTCCAATTCAAGCGGCGAATCCTGGACCCGCGCAGCCTGCTGGACGGCATTTTGCATGTGCCCAGCGTGAGTTAGCGCCAAAGAATTGGTCGGGGCTGGAAACAGCCCGGACAGGAAGGGACCATGAAGAGTGCCGACAATCGGAGCCGGCTCGACTTCGCGACTGCGGCTGGAATACTGCTGGCGGCGTTTGGGCTGGTGGGCGGATTCCTGCTTGAAGGGGGAAAGCCCCAAGCCATTCTGGGTGGTTCCGCCGCACTGATCGTCTTCGGAGGCTGCATCGGGGCGACCCTGGTCGCACACACGTTGAACGAGGTGATTACGGCGGTGCGGGCCCTCGGCCGGGTGTTCTTCGAGAAGCCGAGCGGGTGCGAACCGCTGGTCGATGAGATCATGTCGCTCTCCCGGCAATCCAGGAAGACCGGGCTGATTTCTCTCGAGGAAATGGTCCCGAACATAGCCGAGCCCCTATTGCGAAAAGGGGTCACGCTGGCAGTTGACGGTGTTGAGCCAGAGACGATTCGCGACATCCTGGAAACCGAAATCGATGTGACCATCCGGCGATTGGGTCGTGACGCCCAGGTATTCGAATCCGCAGGAGGGTTCTCGCCAACCATTGGCATCATTGGGGCAGTCCTGGGACTAGTCATTACGATGGCTCGAATCGACGACACGAAGATGGTAGGGAGGGGCATTGCAGCCGCATTTGTCGCCACCATTTACGGTGTCGGACTGGCAAACCTGTTCCTCTTGCCGGCAGCGGCAAAACTGCGGTCGCGGGCCTCCAGGGACAGGGAGTGGATGGAACTCATCCTGCTCGGTTCGCTGGCCCTGGCCGAGGGGATGAACACGAAACTGCTCTACGACAAGATCGAGTGCTATCTATCCGGCGACGCGCCCTCGCGGAGTTCCGCGCACCCGCTGGGTGCGGCGCAACGGGTCCAGGCATGAGACTCAGGCACAGGGTTGAAGAGCCTGGCCACGGCGGTACCGAGCGCTGGTTAGTCTCCTACGCGGACTTCGTCACGCTGCTTTTCGCGTTTTTCGTCGTGCTCTATGCAAACTCGACGACCGATACCCGTAAAGCGCAACAACTGGCCCAGTCTTTCCGGGATGCCGTAGGGGATCAGGGCCTGCGCAGCGCACTAGCCCGGCTGATAGGGCACACGCCAGTGCTCCCGCCCCAATCCAAAGTGACTGATCCGTCCAAAATCCTCCTGGCAACGGCGGAACAGCTGGGTCCCGGTCCCGCGAGCGCTGCTTTACTACCATCGATGGACCAGCTTAAGAAGGATCTCGCAAAAGAACTCCAGGACGGTCGGCTGGAAATCCGAATGGAGCGTCGAGGGCTGGTGATCAGCCTGCACGAGGCATCGTTTTTCCCCTCCGGAGACAAGACGATCCTGCCTGCCGCCCGTCACACTCTGGGCTTGATCGTGGCGAGTTTGAGGCCCCTCCCGAACTCGATTCGACTCGAAGGGCACACCGACGCCATACCCATTCATAACGCGCGTTTCCAGAGCAATTGGGAACTCTCCGCCGCGCGCAGTATCGCCCTCATGGCGTTCTTCACCGAGAACCTGGGCTTGCCGCGTGAGCGACTATCCATCGCAGGCTTCGCGGACACGGCCCCGGTGGCATCGAACTCGACTCTGGAGGGGCGCGCCCGCAACAGAAGAGTGGATGTTGTGGTGCTTACAATCGAAGGCGCGGTAGGCGAACCAGCGCCCTACGCCACTGCGGGGCCATGATTGGAAATCAAAGCGGCGCTCAGCCCGGCGCAAGCCCTCCGGACGACGAGAGTGCTTCCAGTTCGGGTAGGCCCTGCAGACGAGCCAGCAGTAGGGCAGCCGCCTGTTGTCCGGCAATTTTCTTTGATGCGCCATCGGCCCGAGAGGCAAATTGCCTACCTACGCGGGCCTCGACGGTGAAAAGCTTGGCGTGCTCGGGACCGGATTCGTGGACTATCTGGTAACGGGGTACCGGGAGCTTGCGGGCCTGGGCATACTCCTGCAAGGCGCTTTTGGCATCCAAAGCCACGTCGTCACCGAAGTCGCCCGGCTCGTCCTGCGAGACAATCAGTCGCTCCACGAAACTGCGGCTCGGCGGTAGCCCGCCATCCAAAAAGACGGCAGCGATAAGGGCCTCCAGGGCATTGGCCAAAATTGCGCGCTTCGCCCGCCCGCCACTCTGCTCCTCCCCACGCCCAAGCTTCAGGTACTCGCCAAGTCCCAGTTCAGAGGCGACTTTGAAGAGATGGGCGGAACTAACCCGTTGAGACTTCAGCCGCGACAAAGTTCCTTCTGAACTCTGGGGGCAGCGGCGAAACAGGTACTCGCTGGCGACAAAGCCCAGGATGGCGTCGCCGAGGAACTCAAGCTTCTCGTTGTCAGCCAAAACCGGCTCACCGGCGATTGCTTCAGAATGGACCGACTTGTGGGTCAGCGCGCGGAGTAGGAGGTCCCGGTCAGCAAACGTGTAGCCGATCCTGGCCTCCAACTCCTCGTATTTTGCGGGCATAGGAGTCAAGCCAGTCTACTTGACCGCCGACTTGGCCTTCTCTGCCGCACTCTTCTCCTTGGCCGCAACGTCTTTGATCACCTGGACGCTGTTGGGGGCGTTGATCGCCTGATCGAAGGAAGCGATTGCCTCGTCGTACTTCTTCGCCAGCAGGCTGCAGTGACCGGAGCGCACAAGCAAAGCTGGCTCAAGTTGAGACATGCTCAAGAGCGCGAGCTTGAAGTTATCCGCGCAAGCTGCGTAATCTTCTTTTGCGATGCTCTCGAAAGCCAGCCCTTCATAAGCCGGTTCAACGATGTCTTTCACGGCGGCGGCCCACTGCTCGTCGGTCAAATCCGGGTTCGGTTTGGGGGCCTTTTTGGATAACTCAAGCGCGTCTTTCGCCAGTTTGTCCGCGCGCGCCAGTTTGTCGGCCTTATCCAGATCAAACTTCTTCGTGCCTTGCGCAATCGCTTTGGACATAAGAGCCATTGAACCAAAGTTCATCGGATCTGCGGCGATAGCCTGTTCCCCGTAAACCACAACATTATCCAAGTCGCGCTTCAGGTCGGATGCGGCGGCCATGACGTAAAAGGCGGAACTGCGGAATTCGGAATCGGCAAACTTGTCGATCAGCAGCTTCGCTTTTTCGATTTGTTCGTCCGGTGTCTGAGCCGCGTACATTGCCCGCACAGCTTCGCCTTCTTTCTTACTCTTGGGTTTCGAAGGAGTAGGATTGGCCGATTGGGCGGCTAGCAGGCCCGCTGCGGCACAAACTGCTGCGACGATATTGAAGATTCTGGAATAACGCATAGTTCTCCTTTTATTGCTGTTGTTTGCGGCCCCTCGCCGCCTCTAATTCGGTTTGAGCCGCTTTACGGGCCGGCTCGCTACCCCCTACCACCGCCAGCGCCGCCTCATATTGGGCGACAGCTTCAGCAGGTTCTTGACCGATCGTGGCAAGCCGAGCCAGGTAGACGTGGGTCCACGCCTTCTCAAACGCTTCCGGTTCAAGGGTCAGAGTCTTCTCAAAAAGTGCCTTCGACAACTCAGGGTCCTTCTCAAGATACGCGGCTCGCGCCAGTCCGAAATATGCGCGCGCGTGAAGTGGCTTAGGCGCAGGCTGTTGGAGCACCGTGCGGAAAATGCTGCGAGCGCCTTCAGTTTGGTGTGCCCGAATCAATTTATCAGCCTCTTCGAGTTGGAGTTCCAGAGGATTCGCAGCCACCTGAGGCGGAGCCTGCGCCTGCACCACGTGCTCGACAGGCTTGTCCAGAAACTGAATGGCGGCGATGCGCTCCTGCTCTTTTTTGACGTGGATATTGTCAATCATCTCTGGCAGGTTCAGCCGCATGGACAACTCCTGCTTTTCATAGCCGGCGAGCGTATCGGCAAAGTAACGGCTAAGGACAAAACCCTCCCGCATCGCTTCGTCTGCTTCCTCTGGCGCATGGTCGAGGCGAGACTCGACAGCTCGGACCAACGACATCCCGAAGAGCAGCACACAATCCTGCTTGTATACCTCTGAGAGGACTGGCGCATTCTCCGCCAGGTAACACAGCTGCTTCTTTCTCGTAATCGATTCAGTCGCCCGAATCGCCATCGGATCGATCAAATAGTGCAGGTAGGCGCGGCGGATGTCTTTCACCCGGGGATGAGCAGAGGGAGTCACGACCACAAAATAGTCGTCGGTCAGACTGCGGGTGTGCACCTGATTGGGCGCACCCAGGAGATCTATGTAGATCTGGAAACGGCGCCCGCGCGAGCCGCTAGTCGGATTCCGCAGGTACAGATTCGCTTGCAGCAGTGCGTCGGTGACCGGCCCGTGATATCGCTCTATAATGCTGTCGTAAGCCGGTTGTGCAGCCTTCCAGTCACGTTCGAGCTCAGCTTCTTTCCAGAAATCGGCAAGCAGCGGCCTGAGTTCATCGAGTGCGTTGGCCGCAGGCGGGGTGCGGTCCGTGGGGTAGCGCCACTTGAAATCCGGCGGGCCATCCACGCTCAGCGCAAAGGTGATGTACTGGCTCAATTCGTCGCGCGAGTCCGGCTTCTTGTGGGCCTCGAAGAACTGTTTCAGATAGCGAACCGACTTCAGATCGCGCGAAGCGATGGACTGCCGTAGTTGAGTCCGCAGCGGATGTGTAGATGCGGAGTTCAACTCCGCGTCGTAGCCTGCTACATTAATCGCCGCGAGAACGGCGAATAGCGACTTGCTTCCGTCCAGTTGCCCTTGCGGAGAGTCCGCCGCGCGCGCCGGGCGACACGCAATCGCAGCGAAAAGGAAGAAAGCGGCAACAGTGCGAACTTCTCTCAAGACCAGCAATTCTCAGTGTACCTTGCCTACCCGTCCTGCCCGGCACTTCAATCCGGCGACGGGCAGGCCCTCATTTCGGCAGTAGCGCGCGAATCGCTTCGAAGGAGTCCGACGCCAGGCTCCGCGCTTCGAAATCTGCGTCCAGGCCAGCGCGTTCTGGCACAACGATCCGAACGATGGAGGTGTCGCTACGGTGATACCGCACCGAATCGAAAACCGTGTTGACTTTTGCGCGATATTCGTCCGCGATGACATTATTGTGGGTCTGGTACCAGTACAGGACCACGCTCCGTTCCTCGCCCTTGACGATCATGGAGTGATTCACGCGAATAGGTTCGGCGCGGCCTGGAACTTGCAAATCTATGAAGCTCGAGCGACTGGCTTCCCATCCAGAGCCCGGCAGGCACACTTTAGGCGAATGGGGGGCAACCCCCGTCGTTTGAGTCTTGAAGAACGCGATGAACAGGCTGGCGGATGCCCCTGAGACTGGGTGCACGTAGATGCGGTTGAGTGTGTCGTCCGCCTTCAGCACGTCCTGGACTTCGGGCTCAATCGCACTTTCAGACGCCATCGACCACGAGCCCAACTGCGCGGGAAGCGCCTTCAACGGCTGGGACAGCAAGACTATTTCCTGTTTAGGGTAGGCCAGATAGAACAGCGCCTCCGCTAACAGCAGAAACGTCAGCAGCAGGGCGCGCCTCGTTTTCAAGAAATCAAACACTTGCCCGCACCTCCTTGCGCTTGCCGAGTCTTGCCAGTCCCAGGAGTAACTGATGCAGGGCCAGCAGCGCCACGAGCGCCACCATGAAGATCACCCATCCTTCCATCAGGTGGAATAGTCCTTCGGCATACTCCTTGTTGACCTCTGATAGTACTCCGGTAATGGTGACGCGCAATCCGTTGGCGAAGATAGCAATCGGGATGGTCGAGAAGAATAGAACCGTGCGAATCCAGCGCTTAGTTTCGAAAAAATAGCCATAGATCAGCGATAGGAAGCCGAGCGAAAGCAAAGAGCGGATACCGCTGCACGCCTCAACGACATTCAGTTTCTGGCTAGCCAATTCCAGGACGTTGCCTTCACGCAGAACCGGGATGCCTAGCATCGAAAGACTGACTTCGGCAAACTGACTCGCCAAAGTCTGTAGCGGGCCCGTGATCTGACCGTAAATGAACTGCGGGATGCGGATCATGAACAACAGCAAAAGCAGCGGAAATACCAGCAGTCGGAAGACAGGGAATCCGCAGGTCGCGAGCACTATCCCGTACACGGTCAGCAGTAAACCGCCGCGCATCAACGCGAATTCGGCACCGAAGGTCCCTAGCAGCAAAAGCGCAAAGCCGAGCACGCATAGGGCCCAACCCGCCCAATGCGGTCTGATCGGGGTCCGTTCCAACTCAGGCCTCCGCTGCCAGATCATATAGCCGACAATGACCGGCACGAAAAAGCCGTGCCCCATGCTCTCGTCCTTGGCGTACTCCTTGAACATGTCGCGCAGCACGGGAGCGAAAAGCAGCACGGTCAGAGCGCCAAACCAGGCTAGGGCCGCCCAATTCGGACCCGCGTCACCGTCCTGTGGCGCCGCGAGGGGTGTGGCGGCGTGCTCCGCGTCGTCTATTCGAAAGGGGGGCGAGTGTTCAGCCTCATGCGAGGCGTCTTGGGCATCCTGCTTCATGACGGTAATTCCATACTACGCGAGCGGGCACCTCAACAAAGGAGAGGAACTCCGAGTTTTCACCCGGAAAAATCGAAGCGGTACTGGCGCCGGGAAAAATACAGCGACGTAGAACGTTTGGGATGCGCCTGGATGTGCAACTTCACGACGCCCCCGTGCAGGCGGGCCATGTGTTTGGCTACGTCAACTTCAGGATCGGCGGAGGCAAGGCCGGGGCCGCCGGTTTCTCCGATCCAGCGGTCAGTATCCTGATTCAGACGAAGTTCCAGCCCCAAGTCCGCGCAGCGCCATTGCCCGTCGCGAAGGAAGGCCTTTCGGGAGCCAATTCTGAGTACTACGCCCATTTGGAAAGCCGTTGGCGCCATTCCAGGCGCCGCACCTACAAAGAGAATTCTTATCACAAAACGGCGGTTGATATCGTGCGTGAGCCTAAGGCGGCGGAGAAGACTCACCCCAGCCCGCACTCCTTCATCGGGGGGACGTCGTTATAGATGCCTGTACTTGCCAGCCCGGACCTCGGCCAGATCCACTTCCTTGAGAAGGATGTAATCAGTTTCCCCGAAGGTGTGCCGGCCTTTGAGCACCTGCATACGTTCTTGCTGGTGCAGCCGGATGAGTTCGCACCGTTCATGTTTCTCGTCAGTACCGACTCTCCGGCCACTCGCTTTATCTGCCTCCCGATCTGCCTGATCGAGCCCGACTACCACTTTGAGCTAGACCGGGAAGAGGGGGCCAGAACGGGGTTCGAAGCTGGCGCGTACCCGGTCGCGGCACCGGGTGGGCCGCTGGTTTTGGCGGTAACGACCATACAGGAAACCGCGCCGGCCACGGTGAATCTGGCGTCGCCCATCCTTGTCGACGCGGAACGTCGCCTGGGTGCGCAGTTGATCCTGAGCGGAACCGCCTATTCGCATGTCGCACCGCTGAAAACGCGGGGGAGGCTGGAGGGTGCATGTTAGTGTTCCGGCGTAAGATCGGCGAGTCGGTGATCCTGGATGGCCAGATTGAAGTGCAACTTCTGGAGATCACCGGCTCCCGAGTGAAGCTGGGATTCACCGCTCCACAAGCAATACCGATCGTGCGGAAAGAGCTCTATCTTACCCAGGTCCAGAACCAGCAAGCCGTGGCTCGCGGCACAGCAGATAGCCTGAAGCGCATGGTTTCCGAGATGCGTGCCCAGGTCACATTAACCGATCCGGGTGCCTCCGCGCCGGCAAAGTAGAGCACTCCGAAGTACTTTCCGGATTTCCTCAAGAATCAGCCGTTGACCACGATATGGTTCTTGGGTGACAGAAGCGGACTGCAAAGCGGTCCCCGCCAGGAAAGAATCCCGCGGATTTTGATTTACCCAGGGAGAACCGCAAATGGCGTTTTCGATTAACACCAACGTTGCTTCATTGCAGGCTCAGTACTATCTGAACCAGAACAGTAATTTCCAGGCTAAGACGATCAACCGCGTGACCTCGGGCTTGCGCATCGTTAACTCGGGTGACGACGCGGCCGGCTTGGCTGTCGCGAACCAACTGCGCAGCGATCAGGCTGTCCTGACGCAGGGCGTGCGCAACATCAGTGACGCGCAGTCGCAATTGCAGACCGTAGATTCGGGCATGACCAACATTGGCAACCTGCTGGATCGGCTTCGCACGCTGGCCGGTCAGTCATCCTCGACGACCTTCACGGGCGACCGCGCCACGCTGCAGGACGAGTTTTCGACGACAGTCGCAGAAATCTCGCGCCAGGCGAAAGCGGTTGGCATGGACTCAGGCGGCACGCTTGCAAAGGCTGGTACCGTGTTCATTGGCGGCGGCAAAGACACAACCAACGGTTCAGTGAGCCTGGACCTCGGAGCTGCGGCAGTCGATGCCAACAGTCTTGGTCTGACTTCGAATACCGCCGGAGCCGATGTGGCTATCGACCTCGGCCTGAAAGCGGATGCGACTCAGGCCATCAGAGACCTGAAAGTCGCTACTATCGCTACTGCGGCTGGGGCCACTGCCGCAACCTTCACCTTTGACAACACGGGCAGTTTCGGTGGTTCCGGATCCGTTACGATCAGCGTCGGCCTGACTGGTATCAGCACACAGGCTGGCCTGCTGACGGCCATCAACAACCAAATCCAGCAGGCGGCCTCGTCCGACCCGAATTTCGCTGCAGCCAACTTCGGCGCTTCGATCGACGGCGCGACGGGAGCGCTCACTTTCTCCACGTCCGGGTCGGTGGCATCCGCCATCTCAGTTACCGGCGACGCAGGCTCGAGCGCCCTGCTGGGCTTCGATGCCACACCCGTAGCCGTGTCGCAAGGCGCCTTTAACATCCTGGACCCCTCTGCCGCCACAACCGCGACGGATACGATCGCAAACGCCGTCAAGCTGCTCGGCCAGGCACAAGCCGCAGTCGGCAAAAGCGAGAACGTGTTGACGTATTCGCTGAACCTGGCATCAACTCAGTTGACCAATTTCGCGTCTTCTCAATCGCAAATCCGGGATGCGGATCTCGCGGCGGAAGCGGCCAACCTGTCGAAGGCTCAGATTCTCTCTCAGGCCGGCGTTGCCGCTCTCGCCCAGGCGAACTCGGCCCCGCAGGCTGTACTGTCTCTCCTCAAGGGCTAACCCCAAGCCTCTTGAAGCACCTGCGTACCGAGTGCGCGGTAGCCCCGGCCTAACCCGCCGGGGCGTTTTTCTGTTTTTGAAGAGCACCCCCGGCTGGCCGGCCCTCGCCTTGCGCAAAATCCTCATTTGTTCCACTTTGCAGGCCGGAGCCCGGCTCGGCTTGTTTCGTGACGGCGATATGATGGGAGTTTCAGTATCATGCAACTCCCCAGCCGCACCCTGTATGAAGGCCCAGAACGCGCCCCGGCCCGCGCGCAATTGAAAGGCATTGGCTTCACCGACGAGGATCTCCGCAAGCCAATCATCGGCATCGCCAACACCTGGATTGGCACGATGCCTTGCAACTGGCTGCTACGCGACATCGCCAAGGAGGTCGCGCGCGGCATTCGTGAGGCCGGCGGCACGCCGATGGAGTTCAATACCATCGCCATCTCGGACGGCATCACGATGGGCACGCAGGGCATGAAGACCTCTCTGATCTCGCGCGAGGTCGTAGCCGACTCCATCGAACTCGTGACCCGCGGCCATATGTTCGACGGCCTGGTCTGCCTGGTGGCCTGCGACAAGACCATCCCCGGAGCGGCCCTTGCCCTGCTGCGGCTGAACATACCCGGCGTGATCCTTTATGGCGGTTCGATCCTGCCCGGCCACTATAAGGGCAAGGACATCACGATTCAGGAAGTATTCGAGGCGGTAGGTGCGTTTTCAGCCGGCAAGATTACCGAAACTGAATTCAAACAGATCGAAGATTGCGCCTCGCCGGGTCCCGGTGCCTGCGGCGGGCAGTTCACAGCTAACACGATGGCCACCGTGATGGAGATGATCGGCCTGTCGCCGATCAATACCGCCATGGTGCCGCAGGTGGACGAGCGCAAGAGCGACGTTGCCGCCTACTGCGGCCGGGTGATTCTCGACGCCGTGAAGAACGAGCGCCGCCCGCGTGCGATCTGCACGCGCCAGGCATTCGAAAACGCGATTGCGGGGGTGGCGGCCACGGGTGGATCGACGAATGCCGTCCTGCACCTTCTGGCGATGGCCAATGAAGCCAGCGTGAAATTGAAAATCGACGACTTCAACACGGTCAGCGAGCGCACGCCGCTTATTGTCAGCCTGCGTCCTGCGGGCGAGTTCGTGGCCGCCGACGTGGATAAAGCCGGCGGAATCGGCGTCCTCGCAAAGCGACTGGTCGAGGGCGGATACGCGGACGGCTCGCTCCTGACGGTGACCGGCAAGACGCTGGGCGAGGAGGCCGCTGCTGCGGTGGAAACGCCCGGTCAACAGGTGATTCGCCCGCTGAGCAACCCGATCAAGAAAACCGGCGGATTGGTGATCTTGCGAGGCTCCCTCGCGCCCGACGGCGGGGTCATCAAAGTGACCGGCATCGCCGAGAATCGCCATGAGGGCCCCGCGCGGGTCTTCAACTGCGAAGAAGACACGATGCACGCGGTGACGGAGGGCCGGATCCAGTCCGGAGACATCGTCGTCATCCGCTACGAAGGGCCCAAGGGCGGTCCGGGCATGCGCGAAATGCTGGGCGTCACCAGCGCCATCATGGGCGCGGGCCTGGGCGATTCGGTGGCGTTGCTCACCGACGGGCGGTTCTCCGGAGCTACGCGCGGATTCATGGTCGGCCACGTCGCGCCAGAGGCCTTCGACGGAGGCCCGATCGCCTTCGTCGAGGACGGCGATACGATCATCATCGACATCGCCGAACGCCGCATCGACCTGGTGCTGGACGCCGCAACACTCGCCGAGCGCAAGGCCAAGTGGACCGCGCCCGCACCGGCTTTCAGGAGCGGCGTCATGGCAAAGTACATCAAGCTGGTGGGCTCGGCGTCAGAAGGCGCAGTCACATCGCAAGTGTTCTAGCGCCGCTTCAGCGGATTGATGTGCACCTCGGCAGGTCCTCGGCCGACCCCTCCGGATCGGAGTGGGTGGATTTCTGTGCGAATCCTGGCTCCCTCGCAGCAAGCGCCGCGAAGCCGCATGAGCTTTCGGCCTTTTGGCTGTAAATTACTGATTACAGGACAATAACAGGAACTTACTGCGGTTCTTTGTACAGCCGGAACTGTCCGGCGAGACAGGTGATTCATGGTCCAGTTCGCCAAAGTCGCCGCCCTATTGCTGAGCTTCGCGCTGGCCGTTCTGGCGGTCACCGTCTGGGTGGGCAGGTGGCGCTTCCGCACTCTCGTATCGAAAGACGTCTCCGCTTTGCTCGCCAGCACCGCGCCCGCTGTCGGGCCGGAGCAATTTGCAGCAGCACAATCCGCTCTCCCCGAGCCAGTCCGCCGTTACGTGCACTATGCCATCCCGTCAGGCACCCCCGCGATCCGCACCGTTCAATTGAGCCACGACGGATTCTTCCGCCTGAAACCCGGCGCACCGTGGCTACCCGTCCGCGGAGAACAGTATTTCACGGTAAGCCATCCGGGCTTCGTGTGGAACGCAAGCATCCGAATGACGCCATTTCTCTGGATTGAAGCGCGGGATCGCCTTTTTGAGGATCGCGGGAACATGCTTGTAAAGCTCGCCTCGACGTTTACGGTCGCCGACGCCAGCGGCCCCGAGATCGATCAAGGCTCCAGTCTACGCTGGCTGGCCGAGACGGCGTGGTTCCCCTACGCGGTAGTCTCCGGGAATATCCGCTGGGAGTCCATCGACGCTCACTCGGCCCGCGCGACGCTCGTTCAGGACGGGTTGCCCGCCACTGCGGTGTTCGAATTCGATGCTGAGGGCAAGCCCACCCTGCTGCATGGCCAACGCTACTTCGCGACCGACAACGAGCATTCCAAATTACTCCCCTGGTCTGGCAGGTACCTCGAGTACCGCGAGTTTGCGGGGTTCCGCGTGCCATCCTACGTCGAGGTGTCCTGGCAAATGCCCGAGGGAGAATTTACTTACGCGAAATTCCGGGTGACGGACATCCGCTACAACGTGGCTTCGCCGCGTTGAGGAAGTCGCCGCAACCTCGTCGAAGACAACCCGGCAAAAACCTCCCTCGCGACCATTGCCGGCTACTGCAACTTCACCAGCGCCTGGTAGGAATCCACCCACAGCCCGCCATCGACAGGCGTCACCTGGCCGAAAGACCAGTTGGGCTCGCGGGTCGGACGGGAGAACGACCACAAGATGCTGTGCGAATCGAGGTCTAGAGCGTACAGCGTGCCGCTCGATGAGCTCGCCGGTTTGCTGTCCGGACTGCCTTGAAAATAGAGGACGTTGCCCGCCACCGCAAGCGAGGGGGACGCCTCACGGAACTTGCCTGCGATCTCCCACGTTGTCTGGCCCGAGTTCTTGTCGAAGGCGATCAAATACGCGGAGGTCAGACCGACCAGGACGGCACCCGCGTCCACCAGACCATGTACTTCGACCGGACGTTCCCGCCCTACCACCGTTCGCCGCACCTCGACAGGTTTCCAGCGGTCGCGGCCCGTGGCCCGGTTCACCGCGTATAAGTAGTGATCGCCCGCCGCAAAAACAGTGTCGGCCGTGACGACGGGCTGGCGCAGACAAACGCCGTCGTATACGTAGGGCGCCTCGGCGCGATACCGCCAGCGTTCCTGGCCGGATTTCGCGTCCAGTGCGAACAGGTAGTTGCCCGCCCGTTTCGTCGGGTCACCCGGAGTCGCGTCGCCGCTGCCCGTCAGGTAGATGGTCTCATCGCTCACGATCGGCTGTGATGCACATCCGGCGCGGCCCGAAAGCGCGACCTTCCACCTCTCACGGCCAGTGGCTGCGTCTAGCGCGTAGAAGCTCCCGTTCTTGTCCAGGACGTAGGCGAGTCCCGCGGAGACCGCGACAGCAGCGTCCCGCGCTGGGTCATGACCGCGCCAGAGCTCCTTCCCCGTCGCCAGAGAAAGTCCTACCACCGCGCCAGGATAGGCCATGGCGTAAGGGACGACAACGATATTGCCCGATACCGCAGGAGGGGTCGATACGGAACCTGTCCCGCTGCTGAAATTGGGCCGGTGCGCCCATCTCACCTTTCCAGTGAGCGTGTCGATGGCGAACGTGCCTCCATCGCCCGTCTGGTTGCCGGCCAGGATCGTCGTGCCCGCAATCGCTGCGGGGCCCCAGTCCCTGAAACCCGGATTGACCGTCAACGTCTCCACGGGCGCCGTCCGGAGAGGCCGGATCGGGCCGGGACCCGACTGCGCCAGCCCTAACACCGAGCACAGCGCGGCACCCACGAGCGCGCGGCACCCCAAACATCGCCGACTTAGCAATCTCAATCGCCCCTGCTTTCTCCATCAACTATTGCACGCGTCGGAAGTGCCGGTTCCGTGCTCCGATTGGGGCTCGAAGGCACATCCAACTACTGAGACCCTGGAATGCAGTGGATGGTCGCAAAGCCGCCCGGTCAGGTTGCGGCGGCACCGGGTCGCGCCAACGTGATCCGCTCGCTGAGGTACCCTGAACCCATGCTTCCAATCCAACCCGATCAAGCAAGTTTCCTACTTCACGATGTTTATCTGCCGGGTCTCAAGGACGAGCACCGGATCACCAAGGGCGTTATCGGCGCAATTCCGCTGGATCAAGGCGATTTTAATCCGGATCCGGTGTCCAAGAGCGCGCTGGACCTGGCCTGGCACATCGCGGCCACGGAAATGCGATTCCTGGATGCTGTCGCGGCAGGCGAGTTCGATCTCAGCCCCAGGCCGCGCCCGGATACGATCAAGAACTCGGCCGACCTGGTGGCGTGGTACGCGGAGAACTTCGAATCGCGCTGTGGGAAGTTGACGCGCCTGATCGGCGAGCAGCTTTCCAAAGTCATTGATTTTCGGGGCCGGTTTCAGTTGCCCGCAGTGATGTACCTAGGATTCGTGCTGGGCCATACGGTCCACCATCGCGGGCAACTGTCCATGTATCTGCGGCCGATGGGCGCGAAAGTGCCGGCGATCTACGGTGAAAGCTACGATTCCGCCGAGGCACGCAAGGCCGCCCAGCAAGGCGCTTAGCGGGGCCACAGCCAGCCGAATGTGCCGCCCGTGAGCAATGCGTAGATCAATCCGTCCGCTGTCGCTTTGATAGTGGTGGTCCAGGATCTGCGGTACCAGATCGACATCTGCCAAAGCGCCAATGAGTGTCCGATGAACGCGGTGGCGCCGGCGAATCGAAAAGCATGCAGGTATGGTGCGCCCGCAGGCAGCGCGCGACCCGCAATGTACGCCGCGAAGATCCCGACAACCGTGCAATAAGTGAACCACAGACCGAGATTCCTGCCCATCGAGAATGGGCCGTTCGGCAGCACTGTGACGACCATCACAGGTCCGTTCTTCAGCTTTGCGGCGAACTCGGGGGAATTCACGTCCTGCCGGTTGGCCGGCCGGGGCACCATATAGTCGCCCGGAGGGATCGCCAGCGGCCGGAGCGCCTCCAACACCTTGTCCTCGTTGGACAGTTTCGGGTAGTCGCTCTTGTGCCAGGGAGAGAGCATGTGGATGATGGAACTCGCGAGGAACACGAATACCGCGGACAGGAGAATGGGGAGCCAAAGCACAGACAGCTCGGTCATGATGACCTCCTTTAAGCGGCGCAGCATCGCCGTTAGTTTCCGGCTTGGGGTCCGCGACGACGGCACGCCAATGCCGGCCCGGTGGCGCCGAATCTGGTCAGTATAAGGGCAAACTGCCGCCGCCGTGCAGGGAAGTGCGGAGTATTTCGAACGACACCGCAGGGCTGTCGCGGTGGCAACAGCGCCCGCCTCAGCTACTCCGTATCGTCTTCGTGGTTGTACTGCTCCGGGTGCGGAGGAATCTCATCGGCATCCTGTTGGGCCGGAGTGCGTTCTACCGGGACGGGATCGTCCACATGGATGATCACCTTCTCTGCCATGGCGCGGATCAATTCGGGCAGTCCCGCGCCGGTAACGGCGGAGATCTGGAAGAATGGCATATCGTGGTCGGCGGCGCGCTGGGCGACACTGGCGACGAGTTCCGGATCCTGCGCGGAATCCATCTTCGTGGCGGCCACGAACATAGGTTTGGCGGCGAGGTCCGGGCTAAAACTCGCCAATTCGTTGAGGATGACGTCGAAGTCGTTGGCCGGATCACGGCCGCTGAGGCCGCTCACATCCACCAGGTGCAACAGCAGGCGACAGCGCTCCACGTGGCGCAGGAACTGGATACCCAGACCGTGACCCTCGTGCGCGCCCTCGATCAGCCCGGGAATGTCCGCGACCACAAAGGTCTGATCGCCGTCCGCTTGAACAACCCCCAAGTTGGGCTCGAGCGTAGTGAACGGGTAATCGGCGATTTTCGGTCGTGCGGCAGAAATTCGAGAAATGAGCGTGGACTTGCCGGCGTTGGGGAACCCGACCAGGCCGACGTCGGCCAGGAGTTTAAGTTCCAGTCGCACCTTGCGTTCAACCCCTGGGGTACCGGGCTCATGCCGGGTAGGAGCTTGATTTGTCGAGGTGGCAAAATGCTGGTTGCCACGCCCGCCGCGTCCGCCCTTGCACAGGATGAAGCGGTCGCCGTGCTCCACAAAGTCATGGAAGATTTCGTGCGTTTCCGCATCCATGGCGACGGTGCCCACGGGTACTGGCAAGAACGTATGGTGGCCATTACTCCCGGAGCAATTGCTACCCTCGCCGTGCCCGCCGCGCTCGGCCTTGTGCTCGGGGTTGAACCGGAAGTGCAGCAGCGTGTTGTAGTTGCGGTTTGCCACCAGCACAATGTCGCCGCCGCGTCCGCCGTCGCCGCCGCTGGGCCCGCCCTTCGGGACGTACTTTTCCCGGCGGAACGCGAGGCAGCCGTTGCCGCCGTCGCCAGCTTTGACTCGAATTATGACTTCATCTACAAACATGGAGTGGACGCCCTTAGTATCGGCCCAAAACGTCTAGCCGTCACCCGGCCATCGCAGGCAAAACCCCTAGACATACGAAGGCCGCCTGAGGCGAAACCCCGGGCGGCCCAGAGAACTCTCGTACACTGTTGGAGGGCGGCGTTCAGGCTCCGAGCGGAGTCACGCTGACGTACTTGCCCATGCGCCCACGGTCACGCCATTCGACGGTACCGTCGACCTTCGCATAAAGCGTGTCGTCTTTGCCGAGCCCGACATTCTCGCCGGGCTTATAGCGAGTGCCGCGCTGACGGACGATGATCGACCCGCCGGGGACTACCTGACCGCTAAAAAGCTTGATACCGAGACGCTGTGCGTTGGAATCGCGGCCATTTTTGGAACTGCCAAGACCTTTTTTGTGTGCCATGACTTAAAGAACTCCTACGCCACAATCTCTTCGATTTTGATCGTGGTCAGGTTCTGCCGGTGACCGATCGTCTTCTTGTACTGCTTTTTGCGCTTGAACTTGAAGACTAGCATCTTGTCGCCACGGGTCTGCTTTACGATTGAAGCATTCACCTTGGCCGCCGCAACTGCCTCACCGAGGAGGAGTTCGCCGGAATCCGTACCCACTGCCAAAACTTTGTCGAATTCAAGAGCCGCGCCGGCGTTTCCCGCAAGCGTTTCCACCTGGAGAGTGTCGCCCGGGACGACTCGATACTGCTTGCCGCCAGTTTCGATTACTGCGTACATGTTCGTTTTCCTTAGAAATTCACCGGGGCTCTTATGGGAAGCGATCCGGGAGGGCAGCACCCAAGCACAGGCACGCTAGCGCCTAAAACGCATGGGGCGACAACCATCAAGTGTAGCGAAGAGGAAACCGGACTGCAATCCGGACGCGCCGTCAAAGCCCATTAAGCTGGCCGGCGGGCCTGCCACCAGCGCCGCAGCGCCACGAAAGACCAGACACCTTCGACCAGCCCGAACGGCCAGGCGCCCTGCAGAAATCCGTAGGTTGAGCCGAGGACGCACGCGCCTGCGAAAGCCAGGATGTAGTGACGGCCGCGGTTCTCCAAGGCGTAGAAGACCAGCATGGTGGTAACGGCAAACAGGCCGAAAAGTGTAAGAGGAGTCATAGAGAGTCGGGGTCGCAAGACTAATGTCGGACTCGTCTATAGATGCGCCATGCGCCCCGACCACCGCAAAAATCGAAGCAAATCACGCCGCTGGGCCCACACAAAGCGCCAGAAGACGGGAAACGTGATGCGATCCGCGTGCAGGCCCCAATAGGTTTCAATGCGCCACAGAACGTAGGGTGACCGCCAGGGCCGCAGCCTGTATCCGCGAGTCGCTTTCCAAAGATAACCGAGCATCCCGTTTTCGTTCGACGCGTGGGGCTAGTTGTTGGGTGGTGGCGCACTAGCGCGTTTCTTCGCGTCTTCAGGCGTCGCATAGTAGCCTGTGCGGGTGCGCACCGTATACTTGCCGGCCGTTACTTTGATTTGGCGGAAAGTTCCGTCCAGGTTCTGGTTTGACGGCGTGTATGCCAGCACGTACTGGTTTCGAATGTCGTGTGCCACCTGCTGGGCCATGCTCTCCACTTCGCCAATGTCCTTGGGATACAGGCTGAACCCGCCCGATGCCTTGGTCAGCGCCTCGAGCGCGCGCTTCGCCTTGCCCGCTTCGCGCTTGTCCTCTTCCCCGAGAATTCCGATTGCATAAATCATGACATCCGGGTTCTTGTGCGCCTTTTCCACCAGCTTTTCGAGAGTGATCCCCATCGACGTCGTGTCGTTGCCATCCGTGACGATGAGCAGCACCTTCTTGTCCTTCTTGCCCTGTGCTTTCAGGTAGTCGATGGACATCGAGACGGCGTCGCGCATGGCCGTTCCGCCCTTGGAGTCGATGCGCGCGATGCCCTCTTCGAGCTTGTGGATGTCGTTGGTGAAGGGGACATCCAGATAAGCGTCGTCGTTGAAGTTGACGATGAATGCCTCGTCGAGCTTATTCGAGGCCTTTACAAGCTGGATGACGGCAGTCTCCACCTTCTGACGCTTTTCGCGCATACTGCCGCTGTTGTCCACGATGATCCCTATGGAAACCGGGATGTCCTCGCGCTTGAAAACACTGACCTGCTGCTCGGCATTGTTCTCAAAGACCTTGAACTGGTCCTTGGGCAGATTGGTGATCAGTTTGCCCGAGTGATCGAGAACGCTCATGTGGAGCACAACCAGCCGGGTGTCCGACCGGATCACAAACGGCTCGTCTTGAGCGGATGCCAACATGCCCAGGCATGCGGCGAGGAGCAACGAGCAAAGTGTTTTACTGACTAGGCGCATAGTAGCCTTGGCGGTACAACGCCCTGAGTGGGGGCAGACCGCGCGGTTGGTTTAATTTTACCGTGACGCGGCGGTATTTACCGTCCCGTGCCAAGTTTTTCGAGATGTAGCCCAACACGTACTGGTTGCGCAGTTCGATGCCTATTTTAGCGGCGATATCGGGAAGATCGTTCAGGTTCTCAACGGGGAAGTGGCGCCCACCGGTCATTTGGGCCAACTCGCTGAGCAGCCCAGGACCGCCCAGTTCCTCGGCACTGCGACTGCGGGAACCGACGGGCTCGAAAATGCCCATGGCGTACAACTGCGCGTCGGCCTCTCGCAGCAGGTTGCGAACCTCGGTTTCCGTGTAACGGCTGGAGTTGTCTCCCCCGTCGGAGATGATCAGCAGTGCCCGCCGGGGGTTTTTCCCTTTCCGCAACTCCTGCAAAGCCATGTAGATACCGTCGAGCAGGGCAGTGCGTCCCTTGGCCTGGGTGAAGGTCAGGCGGTTCTGGATGTCCTCGGTGGCTCGCGTGAATGGCGTCACGAGTTGGGGACGATCGTTGAACTGGACCAGGAAGAACTCGTCCTCGGGATTCGCCGTCTTGAAGAACTCGGCTGCGGCCTGGCGCGACTTGTTCAGCTTGTTGCTCATCGAGCCGCTCATATCGAAGACCAGCCCGATCGAGAGCGGCGCGTCGAAACTGGCAAAGTAGCTCACTTCCTGCTCGACCTTGTCCTCCATCAGGCGGAAGTTCTCTTTTTCCATGCCCGTGACGAATTGGTTGAGCGGCGTGGTCACGGTGACGGGGATCAGGACCAGGTTGGTATCGATTCGCAGGTTTGGGGACAGACGCTGGGACTCGATCTCGGAGGCAGGCTGGACGGGCTTCGGGCGGGGCTCTATCTGAGGGCGCGGCTCCTGCGCAAGCAGCGCCGTCGCGGCCCATCCAAGGAGCGCCAAACTAATCAAAAATAAGAACTTATAGGCCCTATTTCGCATTCAACTCCGCCTCGGACATCGCAAGTATAGCATGCCCGCATTTTGTGCTATTCTCGATTGTGCGCCCCTCGATTCTGGGAATTATTCCAGCCCGACACGCATCCACACGATTCCCCGGAAAACCCCTCGCCGTCCTCGCTGGTAAACCGATGATCCAGCACGTCTGGGAGCGTAGCCGCGAGTCTCGATACCTGGGTCGCGTGATTGTCGCCACCGACAGCCGCGAAATCGCTGACGCCGCCCGTAAGTTCGGGGCCGACGTGGCGATGACACGCGGCGACCACACATCCGGTACGGACCGGGTGGCCGAGGCGGCCTCCGCAACTGACGCGCAAATCATTGTGAATATTCAGGGCGACGAGCCCTTAATCGATCCGGCCTCGATCGACGCCGCACTCCTGGCTTTGTTAGACGATCCAGGATGCGAAATGGCGACATTGAAAAAGCGCATTACCGATCCGGATGACGTTCAGAACCCGAATGTAGTGAAAGTGGTGACCGCGCTCAACGGCGATGCCGTTTATTTCTCGCGCTTCCCGATCCCATTCGACCGGGGGAGCGGGGCCGTCTACTGGAAACATATCGGGCTCTACGTGTTTCGCCGGAACCTACTGCTGAGTTATTCGCGGCTGGCCCGCGGGCCGCTGGAAGAGTCGGAGAGGCTCGAACAACTACGGGCGCTCGAAAACGGCATTCCAATTCGGGTCGCAGAAACCGATTCCGACACCATCGGCGTGGATACGCCCGAGGATCTGGCGGCGGTGGAGCGGCTTTTTTCCCTCTCGGAGCAAAACAACAGAAATGGCTAAGTACATTTTCGTGACCGGCGGCGTGGTT
Source organism: uncultured Acidobacteriia bacterium (assembly GCA_903909435.1). Lineage (GTDB taxonomy): Bacteria > Acidobacteriota > Terriglobia > Bryobacterales > Bryobacteraceae > CAIVVT01. The sequence goes on from CAIVVT010000212.1 coordinate 35,468, forward strand.
TCTTCTCTGGGCAAGGGAATCACCGCGGCGTCTATCGGCTGTCTCCTGGAGAGCCGCGGGTTGAAGGTCAACATGCAGAAGTTCGACCCCTACCTGAATGTGGACCCTGGCACGATGAGCCCCTTCCAGCATGGCGAGGTTTTCGTGACCGACGATGGTGCGGAAACCGACCTGGACCTCGGCCACTACGAGCGCTTCACCCATGCCGAACTCAAGCAAGCCAACAACCTGACATCGGGCCGGATTTACGAGCGAATCATCACCAAAGAACGCCGGGGCGACTACCTCGGCAAGACCGTTCAGGTGATTCCGCACGTCACCAACGAGATCAAGGCGGCGGCACGCAAGGTCAGCGACAACGTGGACGTGGTGATCGTCGAAATCGGCGGCACGGTCGGGGACATTGAATCTCAGCCCTTCACCGAAGCCATCCGCCAGCTGCGGCACGAACTCGGGCGGCGCAACACCATGTTCGTCCACGTGACCCTGGTGCCCTGGATCAACGCGGCGCAGGAGCTAAAGACCAAGCCGACCCAGCACAGCGTGAAAGAACTGCGCGCCATGGGCATCCAGCCCGACATCCTGATCTGCCGCAGCGAACGCCCGATTCCGGACGACCAGCGGGACAAGATCGCCCTGTTCTGCGACGTGGACGTGGACGCGGTGATCAGTTGCATCGACGTGGACACGGTCTATCAGATTCCGGTTACGCTGGCCGAGGGTGGGGTGGACGACATCGTCGTGCGCCAATTGCAGATCGAGAACGGGCACGCCCGCGACCTCACCGCCTGGAAGGCCATGCTCGACCGGATGCGGAACCCCAGCGACGAAGTTCACATCGGGCTGGTGGGCAAGTATGTCGAGTACGAGGATTCGTACAAGAGCTTGAAAGAAGCGCTGCTGCACGGCGGTATTCATCACAACTTGAAGGTCCGCCTGAGCTGGATCGAGAGCGAGAAAATGGAGTGGCCTGCCTGCTCCGAATCGCTCGCCCAGTACGACGGAATCCTGGTGCCGGGCGGTTTTGGTTCGCGCGGCGTCGAGGGCATGCTGCACGCGATCCGCTTTGCCCGCGAGGCCCGCGTCCCGTACTTCGGCATCTGCCTGGGCATGCAAACGGCAGTGATCGAATTCGCGCGCAATGTCTGCGGGCTCGCCGCCGCGGACTCGACTGAATTCGAGGCAGGTTCGCCCTACCCGGTGATCTACAAACTGCGCGACCTGCTGGGTGTTGAGGAGCTTGGCGGCACCATGCGGCTGGGCGCCTACCCCTGCGTGCTGGCCGAAGACAGTTTTGCGAAGCAGGCTTACGGTGCGGAGCGCATCGCCGAACGGCATCGCCACCGCTATGAGTTCAACCGCGCTTTCGAGGATAACCTTGTATCGCACGGGCTCCGTATCACCGGACGTTCGGAGGACGGCAAGTTCGTCGAAATCTGCGAGTTGCCCAAACACCCGTGGTTCCTGGGCTGCCAGTTCCATCCTGAATTCAAGTCGAAGCCGATGGAGCCGCACCCGCTGTTCGTTTCCTTCATCGGCGCAGCCTACCAGTACCGGCTGAAACGGCTCGCCAACGAGGTTTCGCCGCTGTTCGCCAGCGAGACGCAGGAATGAACACGGTAGAAGTCGCCCCCGGCCTGGTCTTCGGCAGCGGGCCGTTCGTGCTGATCGCCGGGCCGTGCGTGATCGAGAGCGAGGAGCACGTCCACCTGCTCGCGCGCTCGATTCGGGCCATCGCCGGGCACTTCGTTTTCAAGGCCAGCTTCGACAAGGCCAATCGGTCCAGCGGGGCTTCTTACCGCGGGCCGGGCATCGACGAAGGCTTGCGCATCCTGGCCGGCCTGCGCCGGGAGGGCTACCCGGTCCTCACCGACATCCACGAAACGTGGCAGGCCGAGCGAGCGGCGGAAGCCGTGGACATCCTGCAGATTCCAGCCTTTCTGTGCCGCCAGACCGATCTACTGATCGCCGCCGGGCGCACCGGCCGTGTGGTGAACATCAAGAAGGGCCAGTTTGTCGCCCCGCATGACATCGCAAACGCGGCGGACAAGGTCGCATCGACGGGCAACAACCGGATCGTGCTGACCGAGCGTGGCTCGTCCTTCGGCTACAACAACCTGGTTGTGGACATGCGCGGGCTGCCGCAGATGCGCGCCGCCGGCTGGCCCGTCGTGTTCGACGCCACGCATAGCGTACAATTACCCGGTGCGGGCGGCTCAGCTTCCGGAGGTGCGCCGGAGTTTATCGAGCCGCTCTCGCGGGCCGCGGTCGCGACCGGTATCGATGGCTTGTTCGTAGAGGTGCACGAGAATCCGTCGCGGGCGCTGTCCGATGGAGCCAACGCACTCCGGCTCGACCGGCTGGCTGGCTTGCTCGAGCGGTTGCGCAGGATCGATACTCTGGTGAAGAGCGAGGAGTTCCTCCACGAAACCGGACCCTCGCGCGTCTAAGTTAAGTGGGATGAAGTGTCGGGAGACCCGGCCCAGGAGTTTACGGTGATGACGACGAATGCCAACCGCGCGCGCCGCGGCTTTTCGCTGATCGAGCTGCTGATCGTTATCGCGATCATTCTGATCATCGCTGCGATTGCGGCGCCGAAGTTGAACATTGCCCGCATGCAGGCCCAGGAGATGGCCGCAGTCCGTACAATATCCACGATCCACGTGGCCGAAACCGGGTACTACTCGCAGTTCGGTAAGTTCGCCGAGAACTTGCAGCAGCTTGGGCCACCGGCTGGCGGTGCATCCGGTCCCTCCGCCGCCGACCTCATCTCGGGCGATCTGGCCTCGGGCCAGAAGAGCGGCTACGTGTTCACGCTGACCGCCTCAAAAGAGGGCTATTCGATCTCCGCCGTCCCGCAGATCTTCGGCCAGACCGGCCGCCGCACTTTCTTCTCCGACCAGACCATGGCGGTTCGCGAGAACTGGAGTGCGGAACCTGCAACGGCGCAGAGCAAAGAGATCAAGTAGGCGCGCCGGGGGAACTGCTTCGGACGCGCTTCAAAACTCCCGCCTCACGGTTGGATCGGCATCCTGTTTAGCCAGCAACGCGTGTTTGCCTGCCACGATCACTTCCAGGATCTTCTCCACATCGTAGACGCAGCCGCCCCAGGTCCCGCCGCTGACGTCCTGCAGCGCGGCCCACAGCCGCGTATCGGCCGGCAGTTGTGCGTCCGGAGCCAGATCGGCGCGCAGCGGGCGCGCGGCCAGCAGTTTCGTGCCTGCCTCCGCGCCGAAGATCTCCTCGCCATGCCCGACCAGGTTCACTTCGCCTTCGAGTTTCTCCCGGTCCACGCGGATTTCCACGACATCGCCGTCCATGAGTTTACCGATCGCACCCCCGGCGAGGGCTTCCGGCGTGACGTGGCCGATACAGGCCCCCGTCGATACGCCGCTGAAACGCGCGTCGGTAATAAGTGCCACCTGCTTGCCGAAGGGCAGATACTTGAGGGCGCTGGTGAGTTGGTAAGTTTCTTCCATGCCCGAGCCCAGCGGGCCGCGGCACATCAGCACCAGGATGTCGCCCGCGAGAATCCGGCCGGCCTTGATGGCTTGAATCGCGGAGGTCTCAGTGAGGAACGTCCGTACCGGCCCGCGCTTGCGGTAGACGCCGTCCGGATCCACCACTGCGGGGTCGATGGCGGTCGCCTTGATCACCGAGCCGCCCGGAGCGATGTTGCCCACAGGGAAGCAGACGGTCGGCGTGAGCCCGCTCGCGTGCGCTCGATCCGGCCCCATGATCACCTGCTCGGGATCGATGCCGTCCCGCTCTCTTAAGACGCGCAGAAAGGCGTGCCGACGCTCGCTCTGCTGCCACCAATCCAGGCACTCGTCCAGCGCGCAGCCCGAGACCGTGAGCGCCTTCACGCTCAACAGCCCGGCGCGGCGCAGGTGCAGCATCACTTCGGGCACGCCTCCGGCGAGAAACACGCGCGCGGTGGTGAAGCCCTGGGGGCCGTTGGGCAGCGCGTCAACCAGGCGCGGCGTCTGGCGGTTGAAGCGGTTCCAATCCTCGACGCCGGGGCGCCGCAATCCGGCGTGATACGCAATGGCTGAGAGGTGCAGGATCAGGTTCGTCGAGCCGCCAAAGGCCGCGTGAACCACCATCGCATTCTCGATCGACGCCGCCGTCAGGATGTCCCGAGTGACGATCCCCCGGGCCTGCAGCAGCAGCGCCGCGCGGGCGCTCCGCACCGCCATGTCCAGCCACACGGGCTCGCCCGACGGGGCTAGGGCGGCGTGCGGCAGCGTCAGGCCCAGGGCTTCGCCGACCACCTGCGACGTGGCCGCCGTACCCAGGAACTGGCAGCCTCCGCCGGGCGAGGCGCAGGCCCGGCAGCCCATCTCGGCGGCATATTCGAGCGTGATCTCGCCGTGTGCGTAGCGCGCGCCGACGGACTGGATCTTGCCCGCGTCTTCGCCTTGCTCGGCCGCCAGGGTGACCCCGCCCGGGACCAGTACGCAGGGCAGGTAGTGCGTGGCGGCGAGCGCCATCATCATCGCGGGCAGGCCCTTGTCGCAGGTGGCGACGCCCAGCACCGCGCCGCGCGTCGGCAGGCTGCGGATCAGGCGGCGGAACACCGTGGACGCGTCGTTGCGGTACGGCAGCGAATCGAACATCCCCGTGGTGCCCTGCGAGCGGCCGTCGCACGGGTCGCTGCAGGCCGCGGAGAAGGGCACGGCGTCCTGCGCGGCCAGTTCGTGCGCCGCCGCTTCGACCAACAGACCGACTTCCCAATGGCCGCTATGAAAGCCTAATGCGATCGGCCTGCCGTCCGGCGCGCGCAGGCCGCCGTGCGTCGAGAGAATCAGCACTTCCGTGCCGCCCAGCTTCGCCGGGTCCCAACCCATGCCGGCGTTCATTGTCCAGCCGAACAGATGACCGCTGGGCGCGGTCCGCAGCATCTCTGCCGTGAACGGCAAGCTGCCGGCCGGTCCCGTGGCCTGGGTCCGTGCTTCGAACAGAGAGCAATCGCCCGAATCGAGTACGGATTTCGCGTCCGGAATACGAGTGTTACCAGCCATAGGTCTGACCCAATGATAGAATTCGCGCAATGTCCATGACACGCCGCTCCGTTCTGGGATCTCTGACGGCGCTCTCGTACAGCCGAGTGCGAGGAGCGAACGACCGTGTGGGAGTGGGCTTCATCGGCTACGGATTGATCGGCGCCCAGCACGTCTACGACTTCAGCCATCAGGACGACGCCAACCTGGTTGCGCTGTCCGAGACCTTCGAACCGCGCCTGCAACAGGGCGTCGAAGTTTGTAACAGGAAATCAGGCGGAACCACCCGCCCGTATAGGGACTTTCGACGCCTGCTGGACGACAAAGACGTCGATGCCGTGGTTGTCTGCACTCCCGACCACTGGCATGCCCTCATGACCATGCTGGCCTGCGCCGCGGGCAAGGACGTATACGTCGAGAAGCCCATGACGCTGTTCGTGCGCGAGGGGCGCTGGATGGCCGACGTCGCCCGCAGGCATAAGCGCATCGTGCAGGTCGGTACGCAGCAGCGCAGCGGCAAACACTACCGCGCCGCCTTCGACCTGATGCGGCAGGGCCACATCGGCAAAGTGGTCTCCGTGCACATGGGCACGTCCCGCAACGTGACGCCCGGCTTCGGCAAACCGGAGGGCGCTCAGCCGGAGAACTTCAATTACGACATGTGGCTCGGACCGGCCCCTGCGCACGCCTATTCACCGCATCGCGGGCTGTACCATTTCCGCTGGTTCTGGGATTTCTCGGGCGGCCAGATGACGAACCTCGGCGCGCACGAGATCGACATCCTGCAATGGTTTCTGGGGCAAAAGGGTCCCACCGCGGTCACGTCGTCGGGAGGTCGGTTCGCTCTCGAAGACGATGGCGAGACGCCCGACGTGCAGGACGCGCTGTTCGAATACCCCGGCTTCACGGCCACCTGGTCCGAGCGCGAAGTGTCGTCCGGCCGTCGCGCCGGATACGGCACGGAGTTCTTCGGGACCCGCGGATCGCTGGTGATCAGCCGCGCGGGCTGGGAGCTGTTTCCGGACACGAAGACGTCCCCCTCGAACGCCATTCCCGTGTTTCAGGGCCAGCCCGAGGGCGGCCCGCAGAGGGTCAAAGTGGAGCCGGAGTTGCTGATGCAGCCGGGCAAGATGGCGGGTTCCTCGAACGAGCAGTTCGACTTGCACGTGCGCGGCTTCCTCGACTGCGTGAAGTCGCGCCAGAAGCCCATCGCCGACGCCGAAGACGGCCACCGCACGGCCACTGCCTGCCACCTGGCCAACATCAGTTACCGCACGGGGCGCAAGATTCGTTGGGACCCCGAATCCGAAATGATCACGGGTGACGCCGAAGCCGCTGCCATGTTGGAGCGCCCGTACCGCAAACCGTGGGATGCTGTGCTGAGAGGCCTACTCTCGTAAGCTCCTGGGGATCTTGCCGGAAGAGAAGAGGGTTTTGTGAAGCGCCGAGATTTTGTGTTGGCGGCCCTGCCTGCCGCCCTGCCCGCTTTAGCCCGTACCGGCGTGGAACCGGCAAAGCGATCTCCGCTCGGAGTCGCCTGGACCAGTTTCATGGGCGCCCGCCGGGTCAGCGACCCGCTGCAACTCGCCAAACTGGCCGTCTCCTACGGCGCAGCCGGTGTCCAGGGTCCGATGTCCGATCTCAGCGCGGCCGCCGTGCGCGAGGTGCGTTCGACACTCGAACGTGAGTCGCTGTATTTCGAAGGCGCGGCGGCGGTTCCTTTCAAGGAGACCGACGCGGAGTTGTTTGAACAGCAGTTGGCCGCGTCTAAGGCCGCCGGCGCGCGCTGTGTCCGGGTAGGCTGCCTGAGCGGCCGCCGCTACGAGACCTTCCACAGCCTGCCGGAGTGGCGCGAGTTCGTCGCGCGTTGCAAGGACGGCATCCGGCGCATGGTCACGGCGGCGGAGCGGGTTAAGCTGCCGGTCGCACTCGAGAATCACAAGGACTGGACCGGGCAAGAACTGGCGGCGCTGATGAAGGAGTACTCCAGCGAATACCTGGGTGTGTGCCTCGACTTCGGCAACAATCTCTCGCTGCTGGAAGACCCGTACGAGGTTGTCGACGCCCTCGCGCCGTACACCATCGCCACGCACATGAAGGACTCTCGCGTCTCGTTTGGCGCCATCGGCGGCCCAAAAGGCGGCGCGAAAGGTCTTCTGCTGGGTGACGTCGTGCTCGGCGATGGCGTGCTCGACCTCGCCCGCATTCTGGATAGCTTGCGGAAAGGCGGCCGGAACCCCAGACTGTCGCTCGAGATGATCTCGCGCAGCGCACTGGAGGTCCCGGTGCTGAGTTCGGGCTACTGGGCCACTTTCCCGGAACGCCCGGGCATCCGTCTGGCCAAAGTGGTCGAACTGGGAGCCGGGCGTCCCGTCGAACCCCTGGCGCTCGAGTCGCTCTCGAAGGACGAGCGTGTGGCGCTGGAAGAAAGGAACATCAGGCGTTGCCTTGATTGGGCCAGCGCGAACGTCGCATGGAAGAACTAACAGGCAGGTCTGGCGGGTCAGCGTCCCGCGCCGGGATCGTCGGCGTTTACCCGGGCTCGTTCGACCCCATCACGAACGGGCATCTCGATCTGATTCTGCGCGGGTCGCGCATCGTGGACCGGCTGGTCGTAGCGGTGTTGCGCAATGAGCACAAAAAGCCCCTGTTCAGCGTCGAGGAACGGGTGGAAATGTTGCAGGAAGTCGTGCAGGCAATTCCCAGCGTCCAAGTCGATAGTTTCGACGGGCTGCTGGTCGATTACACGGCCCGCCAAAACGCCACCGTGATCTTCCGTGGCATAAGAGCTATTTCTGATTACGAATACGAACTACAAATGGCGCTTATGAACCGGCGGCTGGCGCCGGATATTGAAACTGTGTTTATGATGGCAGGAGAGGCGTATTCCTTCATCAGTTCTCGAATCGTGAAGGAAGTCATCCGGCTGGGCGGCAATATCGGCGGTCTGGTACCACCTTCGGTGGAGGCCAGGCTGCGCCAGCGGCTACTTGTGCCGGAACCCTAAACCAGATTGGAAGTCACCCCATGCAAGCCGCACTCAACCAGGCAGATAGAATTTCACTGATCAGCGTCTCTTCCACGGCGAAGGTATCGGCTGAAGCCGAGAAACTGCGTCGCGCGGGTGTAGACGTCGTCGATTTCGGAGTCGGTGAACCCGACTTTCCCACGCCGGACAATATCAAGCGCGCCGCTATCGCAGCGCTCGATGCCAATTTCACGCGCTACACCGCGATGCAGGGTGTGCAGGAGTTACGCCAGGCCATTTGCGACCGGCACCACAAGGACTTCGGCACCAATTATGCCGTCAACGAATGCGTTGTCACGGTCGGCGGCAAGCACGCCATTTTCAACCTGGTCCAGGCGCTGGTTAATCCCGGTGACGAGGTGGTCATCCCGGTGCCGTATTGGGTGACCTACAAGGACGTGGTCAACTACGCGGGTGGCCGCTGCGTGTTCGTCGAGACAAATGAAAAAGATGGCTTTGCCGTCACAGCCGCCCAGATCGAGCGGGCGCTGACGCCGCTCACCCGGCTGATTATCGTCAACTCCCCGTCCAATCCTTCTGGTGCAATCGTGGATCGCGAGGAGTTCGAGAAGATCGCCATGCTGGCTCGCAAGCGCGGCATTTACGTGATGACCGACGAGTGCTATTGCCAGTTCCTGTACGACAGCCAGCCGTATTCGGTCGCGTCCATGGATGACATGAAGGACACCGTACTGGTGGCCGGTTCACTGTCGAAGACGTACGCTATGACCGGCTGGCGCATCGGGTTCGCGCTGGCGCCCACACCGATCTGCACGGCGATGATCAAGCTGCAGTCGCATTCGACCTCCAACCCGACCTCGTTCGCCCAAAAAGGCGCCATCGAAGCGCTCAACGGCCCGCAGGATTCCGTCGGCGTGATGCTGGAGGAATACCGGCGGCGCCGCGATTTTACCGTGGCCAAACTCCGCAAAATGCCGGGGATCGAGTGCATCGAACCGCGCGGAGCGTTTTACGTCTACCCGAACATCTCGGGCATTCTGGGGCGCAAGGGGGTTGCCACACCGATGCAGTTCGCCGAACAACTGCTCGCCAAGGCGCACGTCGCAGTCGTGCCCGGAGAGGCCTTCGGCACCGAGGCGCACGTCCGCATCTCCTACGCCGCGAGCCTGGAACAACTCGATAAGGGCCTGACTCGCATGGAGAACCTCATACTTGAGCTCAACAGCTAGACCGTCCATCCGGTTGCTCCCGGCGGAGTACCTGGACAAGATCTGGGGGACGCCTGCGGTCGAACCCTGGTTCGTTTCCGACGGGCGCAAAATCGGGGAGGTCTGGTATCAGGACGATCCGCCGCTGCCGCTGTTGACGAAGTTCATCTTCACCTCGGAACGGCTGTCGGTGCAGGTCCACCCGGACGACAGATACGCCAGGTCTAAGGGTCTGGACCGGGGCAAGACCGAGATGTGGCACGTGCTGCGCGCCGATCCGGGCGGGCAAATCGCACTTGGGTTCCGGCACGAGATCGATCGGGAAACGCTCCGCCGGTCGGCGCTCGACGGTTCCATCGTGGACCTGCTGCGCTGGTTCGACGTCAAGCCGGGCGAGAGCTACCTCGTTTCCGCAGGAACGGTGCACGCGCTGGGCGCCGGAGTGGTCGTGGTTGAAGTGCAGCAGACCTCCGACACGACGTACCGGCTATACGATTACGGCCGCCCGCGGGAACTCCACCTGGCCGACGCGATGGCCACTGCGCACCTGGGACCGTGGATTCCGCCGCACATGTTCGCGTCAAAAGCCAGCAAAGCGCCGTGGATTCCCGTGCTGCGAACCGCGTTCTTCGAGATCCACACGGCTGATGTCCAAGTGCCGTTATCCTTGGCCCGCCCGGATGCGCCGTTTGCCCTGTACGTCTTTACGGCGGGTAGCGGGAGCATTGGCGGCCAGCCCTACCGCGAGGGCGAGTGCTGGCTGGTGGAAGGCCTCGAGGACGGCGTGAAACTGGAACCAGCGCGTCCGACCAAGATCCTGCGGGCCTTTCCTCCCAAGGCCGCCGTGGCGCTTTAGGGCGGCTCCGGCTGGGCCATGACAGCGGCGGAGGTGCGCCAGCGCCAGCCGCACTTGTTACTTGAGCGGAGCGGGAAAACGGCCGGTCCCGCAGCCTGGGTTGGTATTCTGAAGGTTTGGCTCCCTCCTGATGTGTTTCCGTAGACAGCTCAGCGTTTTTCTGGTTTGCCTGTTTGCGCTAGCCGCCGTGGCTTGCGGTCCCACCGGCGAACACGAGCCGTCCTTTGGGGAGGCCTGGGTTGCCCCCGCCTCGTTGCAGCTTCGCCAGGAACTCTCCCTGCACTCAGCGGTGACGGCCGTGCTCAAGCACGGGGAGCGCGTGGATCTGCTGGCCCGCCGGCGGCGCTTTCTCAAGATCCGCGCCGCGAACGGCGCCGAGGGTTGGACCGATTCGCGGCTCTTGTTCTCCGCCGAAGCACGGGAACGGTTCGAAGACCTGCAAGAGCGCGCCACGGCCGCCCCTGCGATGGGCCAGGCGACCGTGTTGGATACGATGACCGTCCATACCGCCCCTTATCGCCAGGCTCCTGCGCTGTTTCAACTCGCGCCTAAAACGAGTGTCGAGATCATCGCGCACCAGCGGGTTGAGCGTGTGCCTTGGGATCCGCCGGCGCTGCTCGAAGAAATGACGCGCCGGCCCAAGGCCGCGAAAAAGAAGAAAGATGCGGACAAATCGCCTCCGAAAGTCGCGCCGCCGCCACCGGGCCCACCGCCGGCCGTCCCCGATGACTGGCTGCTGATTTCAGGTTACTTACAGGACCATTTGCCGGGAGAGAAGCCCAATCAGCCGCCGCCCTCTCCCCCCGTGTTGGACGATTGGGCGCTGGTGCGCCTGCCGGGCGGACAGGCTGGTTGGGTACTCGACCGCATGTTGTATCTCTCAATCCCGGACGAAGTGATTCAGTATGCCGAGCGGGCGCGCATCGTCGCCTATTTCGATTTGGGCTCCGTCCGCGACGGAGACAAGCGGAAGACGGTGTGGCTGTGGGCATCACAATCCTCCTCGGCACGGAATCTTGAGTTCGATTCGCTGCGCATCTTCACCTGGAGCGTGCGCCGCCACCACTACGAGACCTCCTGGATCGAGCACGGAGTCCAGGGCGCCGGCCCGGTCGTACTAATGCACCAGGGGCCGTCGATCTCCGGGTTCCACACCTTCGCGGTGGAGAAGGATGGACGGGTGATGCGCCGCGAGTACACGCTGCAGAACTACCGGGCGCGCATCGCCAAACGGGTCGCCGAACAGCCGCCGGCACC
>CAIVVT010000213.1 GCA_903909435.1 uncultured Acidobacteriia bacterium
GGCCAGGAACGCTCGCCCTGCATCACGCCGATGGCGAGGCCCGCGCCTAGCACGTCGGTCTGCAATTCGCGGTTGAAGTCCACCGCCAGCGACCCGCTGCGCAGCGTGGCGTAAGTGTTGCCGCCGATGGTCACCCCTCCGTTCCAGCCGAGCACCGGCGCGCCGTTGTAAACGGGAGACGCCGGGCGGACGGGGAACGTCGTCAGCCCGCATTTGTTCGCGGTCGGCTCTCCGGCGAAGCGGTGATTTTCGAGCACGTACTTGCTCGGACCGCTGAAGCTGATCTTCTGGGCACCGTTCTCGTTGAACGACAGGTTCAACGTCTTCACCACAGAGCCCACCGAGATCTGCTGCAGGGTCGTGGCCGGATCGCGGTAGTTGAAGATCGACAAGGATGGCGCGGGCGTGGCGGTCAGGTTATCGGCGAGGGCGTAGGTTACCGAGGTCGAAGCAACGACGGTGGAGGCCTTGCCGAACGAGGCGGCCAGCAGGTCGTCGAGATCGGGCTTCACCCCGGCCGCGCCGTTGCTCGAAAGCTCGGTGGCGAGACTCCAAGTGCCCGAGGGACGCGACGCTACTTCGACGATGGGCGTGAGGGACCCCGTCTTGACGTCCCGTTTGACGGTGGCTTGCGAGGCCGTGGTGTCGAGCGAGGCGATGCGCACGGCATCCGACCCGAGCACAGTCGCCGCGCCCGCGGTGTTGTTGACGGTGCCAAAGACGGTCTCGGTGGTCGCAAAGGCGATCTGCGATACGGAAGGGGATTGGTTGGCCATCGTTACTCGGTCTCCTTTTCAAAGGTTCCGCCGGCGCGCAGACGTACGCGCTGCTCCGCCAGCAGTGCCCAGGCTTGCGCGCGCTTGGCGGCAAACGTGTCCGAGTTACCCCAGCGCAGTTCCTCCGGAGTAAAGCCGACTTGGGCGAACAACTCGTCCGGCAGCAGCGCGGCGCTGTGTTCGTGCGCAATGATCTCCTGAGCCATTGCTGGTTCCAGATCGATGGCCTGGCCGAACGTCTTCAGTGCCACGTGGCTAATCTGCAGTTCGGAGCCGACAAAACGAAACGTCATAGGATGTGCACCTCAAGCGGGAATTGGATTTGGAGAACCTGCTGGTAGCCGTCCGACACCTGAAATAGCGGCGTGGTGCTGCTCTGCCACACCAGCCCATACACGACGCCCGGCAGCCAGAGCGCGGTGGCCACGTCGGCATGCAAGACCGTCATCGCGGTGTCTTCGATGGCCGCAATCAGCGATTCGGTGTCGCTGCCCTCCATGCCAGGATCCTGAGTGCTACCCGCTAAAGCATCCGCACGCAGTGCATCGAATCGGCGCGCTTGTTGTCGAATGTAGAAGTCCAAGTGCGTCAAGCACGTTCCGGCGAAGCGGTGGCCCATAGCCAGCCCGAGATTCTGCACTTGTGTGGTATAAATCACCACGGAGAGACAGTCTGCTATTTGCGAAAGATCAAGGTCGGCGATGCCCGCCAGATAGGACTTGGCGAACGACCGGGAGTTGTCGTCGAAATCGATTTCGTTCGGTTGAACCGCCAACTCTGGGTAGCCACCACTGGCGTGCACCAGCGGGAAGATGGCGTTGTAGCCGCTCACCGGATCGGACAGCAGCCGCACCACGGAATCGATGGCCAGCTTGCGTACCGGAAGTCCA
>CAIVVT010000214.1 GCA_903909435.1 uncultured Acidobacteriia bacterium
ACGGTACGCGCATGTTATCCGGCACGCTCCAGGACATCAGCGAGCGCAAGCTGGCGGAGGAAGAAAGGACCCAGCTGCAGATGGAACTGGCCCAGGCCCAGAAGATGGAGTCCATCGGGCGCCTGGCCGGTGGAGTCGTTCACGACTTCAACAATCTGCTTACCGTGATTAATGGTTACTCTGCGTTGATACTGCGACGGACTCCGCAGGAGGATCCCCAGTTCCAAGACCTGAACGAAATCCACAATGCGGGCGAAAGAGCCGCGGATCTTGTGGGCCAATTACTCGCTTTCAGCCGCAAGCAGGCGCTGAGGTCGGAGATTCTGGATTTGAACGCCATTGTCTGCGGCATGAAGAAGATGCTGTGCCGGCTGGTGCGTGAGGATATCGAGGTTTTGTTTCACGTGGACCCCGCTGCCGGGCCGGTTCTGGCGGACAAGAACCAGATCGAACGGGTAATCGTCAACCTCGTCGCCAACGCCCGCGATGCTATGCCCAGCGGTGGCACGCTGACGCTAGAGACAGGCCAGATCCACCTGCAGGATCAAAGCCTGTGGTGTGGTCAGCGGATCCGCCCCGGAGCCTACACCCGGTTGACCGTGCGCGACACGGGCCTGGGTATGGACCAGAGCATCCTCGATCACCTTTTCGAGCCTTTCTTCACCACCAAGGAGCAGGGAAAGGGGACGGGGCTCGGATTATCCTCGGTACAAGGCATTGTGGCCCAGTCCGGCGGTCACGTGGCGGTGGAGAGCGAACTTGGAAAGGGGACGGCCTTCCACGTCCTGCTTCCCATTACCCAGTCGCCCGCGTTGGAATCGAACGTTGCACCTGCGTGCGACGCAGTGGGCGGCCATGAGACGATCCTGCTGGTGGAGGACCAGGAGGATGTCCGGCGCCTTGCCGCCAATGCGTTGCTGTCTTACGGCTACAAGGTTCTAGAAGCGCAGGACGGCAGTGAGGCGCTGATGCTGGTCGATCGCCACGAAGGCCAGATTCAATTGGTGGTTTCCGATGTTGTGATGCCCGTTTTAGGCGGCAAAGAACTTGCACGCCGACTGGGTCAGCGGTCTCACCCGATCCCTGTTTTGCTGATGTCGGGCTATCTCGGCGACGAGGCTGGCGAAACAACGTCACCGACCGATGGGTTGGAGTTTCTACCCAAACCCTTTACGCCCGAGGCTTTGGCGGCAGAAGTTCGGAAGAGGCTTGGACCGCCGTCCTCCCCGGCGAAGGTGCTTTCGGTGGACGACGAGACGCCGATTGATGACCCCCTTCAATTGAACAGGCCTCGGGAGGGATTCAGCGCCGACGTGGCCGATGTTCCCTCCGATCTGCGTGCCGACTTGTTGGCGGCGGTCCTGGATGGGGATTCAGCTCGCATCGATGCCCTTATAGACAAGGCGGTTACGCACAATCCGGCTGCGGCGGCACACCTCCACGAGCTCGCGCGCGAGTACGAATACGACGCCTTGTCCAACGCGTTAAGGCTCGCGGACTCGAACTGAAATCGACTCCTGGCGCGTCGTGACAGCCCCATCGGGTACGATCTGCTGCAGCGACGTCCACAATGAGGCGGAGCGTAAGGTACTCCAATTCTCTAGAACGCGTCCGAGGCCGACGCCGACGCGCGCGGCAAACACAAGGCCACTGGAGCAGGAGCCCCAGACCGGTGCCACCCAAGCCACCCGGGCGCGCACTGCGGCCAACTAGTTGAGGAGGCCATTGGAGAGGTTTGGCGGGCCGCGCGGACCGTCTTCTTAGACGCCGGTTTTAGACCTACACCAAACTCACACCAAGGCGTGCCACTTTTCAAAAACCTCGCGTGTAAGTCTTTTGTTTGCAGCATTAGGTGAAATACAGCTTCTCGGCTGTTAACCGAAGGGTTGTAGGTTCGAGTCCTACCTGAGGAGCCATCGCTAAGTCCTTTATTTTAAAATACTTACAGTTTTAGCCACCTCGCCCCGTCGGCACTTTTCCGCCCATTTTTCGCCACTTGTAGAACGCGCGTATTCCGCGCATTTCCCCGCATTTCCCCTGGTGCCTAAATTCGAGTCACACCAAATCCACACCAAAAACTGAGTCGGTAGGGTGGCGGGTGGACTTCAGGTGTGCCCAGTTCGGGTGGCGTGGCGTCGGGCAACAGGAACGCGGTGTTTCCACCGCAGGTGTCGCACAGCCCGGACGGCCGATCGGCATTGCCTCATGGTCGTCTCTGGGCCACATCGTCGCCAGCCGGCTTCCCCGCCGGCTGAACGGCACGCATAGCCTCGGCGATCTTTGCAGAGAGCGCGTCAATCGCATACGGCTTCTGGAGGAAACCTACGACGGAACCGGACAGGAAGCCTTGGCAGGCGTCCTCCTCGGAGTAGCCGCTGGTGATTACGACCTTGAGGCTGGGGTACTGGTGCTCTAGCAAGGGCACCAGTTCGTGGCCGCCCATGACGGGCATCTCCATATCGATCAACGCTACCGCGGGAAGGCTCGGCGTGCGGGCGAGTACATCGAGGGCATCCGCTCCATGGCAGGCCTCCAGAACCTCAAAGCCATAGCTCTTCAGCGTGTTGACGGCGAGTCTCCGGACCATGTCGACATCTTCGACGACGAGGATCGTGGTGCGCGCTGCGGGCTTCGCGATGGCAGAGGGCACTGGCGCGGCCGCGGACGCTGGTGCCGGGGCGGTTTGCTTCGTGGTGGCGGGTAGAAAGACACGGAAAGTTGAGCCTGCTCCGGGTTGGCTCTGTACGTCGAAAAAGCCCCGACAGGCGCGGACGATGCCATCGACCGCGGCGAGGCCAAGCCCGCGCCCGGTGAACTTGGTGGAGAAGAACGGCTCAAATGCTCGCGCGAGCGTGGCTTCGTCCATACCCATGCCGTTGTCGCGCACTTCGAGGCACACGAAACGGCCGGGCTGGATGTCGTAATGCTGGGAATGACGGCTTGCAGTTTCCGGATCTACTTCCTCAACGCGGGTGGAGATATCGATGCGCCCGCCCGGCTGAGAGGGCATGGCTTCGCCGGCGTTGATCACCAGGTTCATTAGGATCTGCTGAAGCTGGCTGGGGTCGGCTTCGACACGTGGCAAGTCCCGAGCCAGCGTGAAGCCGATGGCGACGCGTTTCGGCGTAAAGCTGCTGAGCAGATCGGCGTAAGTGTCCACCAAAGCGGAGAGGTCTACAAGTGAGATTGTGAACTTACCCTTGCCAGCATAGGCGAGAAGCTGTTTGGTGAGGTAAGCGGCTCGTTTGGCGGCATCGACGATCGAGGCTGCGGTGGTTGAACCGGGGTGCTGTGCAAGTAGCAGGCTGGCGTTGCCCAGGATTACGGTCAGCAGGTTGTTGAAGTCGTGGGCGATGCCACCGGCGAGCAGTCCAACGCTCTCCAGTTTTTGGCGGTGGCGCAGGCGTTCTTCGACCAGGCGGCTGGCGGTGGTATCCATCACCACGCCGACCAGACGGGCCGCCTTCGCTTCATCGTCGCCAAACTGAGGCACGGTTAAGGCCTGCGAGTCGGCCCAATGCACCGAACCATCGGCCCAGATGAAGCGGCGCTCCCAGCTGAGCACACGGCCTGAAGGCGCCCTCCGGGCCTGTTCCACCAACTCTACGGAAGCTGCGCGATCTTCGGGGTGGACGCGCTCCTGCACTTCGGTGTACTGCAAAGGCCCCTGGGATGCGACGCCAAAGATCGCGGCGCAGCGTTCGTCCATTGTCATCAGGCCGCTGTCCAAATCAATCGCCCAGGTACCCATTCCGCCCGACTCCAGAGCCAAGCGGCGTTGGTCGTTGATGCGGCGGGCCGCGCTCTCGGCGCGCTTGCGCGCAGTGACGTCGCGATTGATTTCGAGAACGGCCTCGGATCCGCCGTCCGGCGAACGGAGCAGCACCTGGCGGCTCTCGATGTCGAGCCGGACACCGTCGCGGCTGGTATGGAGCAGTTCGCCATCCCAGTGGCCGTCCTGGTCAAGCAGCGAGTCGATTTCGGCGACAGAGATGGTGCCTTGGGTATGCAGCAGATCGTGCATTACCTTGCCGAGCACCTCATCCTTGCGGAATCCGTAGAGAGCAGTGGCGCCCGCGTTCCAGTCGGTGATGCGGCGATCCGGAGTCGCGGTGATGACCGCATCATGGGAGAGGTCAATCAACTGCTGTCTCCGGCGCAAACCCTCCTCGGAGGACAGGGCGGCAAACAGCAACTCCCGAGTGTGGCCGATCAAGAGGCTGATGATGACGCCGACTACGAAATACAGTGCTAGTCCGAAGGCCGCTTGCGGGGTCGCGAGGATGAACGAGAAACGCGGCTCGACGAAGAAATACCAGCCGCCTAAGGTGGTGAGTGCCGTGCAGGCCAAAGCAGATCCGCGGCCGCCGAAGCGGGCGGCGACAATGATGGTGAGCACCAAAGGAAGATACGGCGAGTTTGGACCCAATTCCGCATCGAGGAGTCCGCGGAGTCCGAGTCCGAGCAATGCTGCGATTACGCCGAGACCATACTTCCACGGCCAGGCGGGATTCCCCTGCTGACTCGCGGCGATGCTTCCAGATGCACTCATGGATGCAGCATAGTCCTTCCTGAACCGGGCGGCCAGCTTCAAATGGCTAGGATGTCAGGGTTTGGCAGCAAACCGGCTAATCGAAGAATGCCCCGACGGGCTTGGTTGGGTGCCCGGTCTAGATCCAGCGACGTGGATGCCTCCCGTATTGCGCCAGATTCCCGCCTTCACGCTTGCGCGGATTTCCGCCAAGTTCCGCATGTTTTCCCATGCTTCCCAATTGGGAGGCTCGGGCAGTCACACGAATCCCACACGAATTGGGTGGAAGCGGGGCGTGCTGAGACGATCCAGCTAAGGCCGAGAATGCCAAAGTTCGCTCGGGTCAGAGGTGTAGACTCCAGGGATGCGATTCCAGAAGTCGATCCGGATCGCGCCAGGCTTTCGTATCAACTTGAGCAAATCGGGCGTCGGCGTGAGCTTGGGACCGAAGGGCTTGAAGGTCGGCGTGGATGCGAAAGGCCGGCGGTACTCCAGCGTCGGTATCCCCGGCACAGGCATCTCCCAGCGGAACTATTCAAAGCCCGACGCGGACGGACACACGCCCCAGGAGTACCAGCGCGCCCTAGGCGTCGGCGTGCTCATCGGCATCGCCATCTTCGTCGTGCTGATCGTCATCGCGATGGCGTCGCAGCATTAGCACCCACTGGACGGCCCGTGAGAACGCCGCGGGTGTTGCAACGGG
>CAIVVT010000215.1 GCA_903909435.1 uncultured Acidobacteriia bacterium
GCCACCCGATCCGGTCACCCGCCCGGGCGACATCTGGGCGATTGGCCGTCACCGCCTGATCTGTGGCGATTGCCGCGACCAGGCCGTGGTGGAGCTGCTGCTTTTCGGCCGGGCCGTCAATGTGGCCATCACTTCGCCGCCCTACGCCTCGCAGCGCGAGTACGATCCGGCGAGCGGCTTCAGGCCGGTCCCGGTGGACAGGTACGTGGAGTGGTATAAAGCCGTCGCCGCCAGCATCGCGGCGGTCCTGGCGCCCGATGGTTCCTACTTCCTGAACATCAAGGAGCACGCCGACGAGGGCGAGCGGAGCTTGTACGTGAAGGACCTCACACTGGCGCACCAGCGCCAGTGGGGCTGGATGTTCGTGGATGAGTTCTGTTGGCGCAAGACCGACAACGGCGTGCCTGGCGGGTGGGGCAATCGGTTCAAGAACGCCTGGGAACCGGTGTTCCACTTTGCGCGGCAATCGGAAATCAAGTTCCGGCCTTTGGCGGTCGGGCACGAGTCCGAGGACTGTTTCGATTACAGCCAGAACAATCCCAAGTCCACGTCCGGCAGCGGGCTGCTGGGCACCGGGAAGCGGGGCGCAGCCGCGGACTGCGGGAAGAACCAAGGCGCTTGGGAGCGCAGCAGGAACAGCCTGGACGGCGATTCGGAAGGGCGGCATACGGGCATCGCACGGCCCTCGAACGTGATCGAGGTGAAGAGCGAAAGCACCCAAGGGTCGCACTCCGCCCCATTTCCGCGCGCCCTGGTCGAGTTCTTCGTGAAGGCGTTTTCGGACGAAGGAGACGTGATCTTCGACCCGTTTATGGGAAGCGGCACCACCATGGCCGAGGCGCATGCGCAAAACCGCGTCGGCTACGGCTGCGAGATCTCGCCTGCCTACTGCGACGTAATCCTGGGCAGGGTTGGGAAACTGGCCGGCCAGGAACCGGTCCTCCTGGCGACTGGACAGACATTCGCGCAAGTCGCCGCAGACCGCGGCGTTGACGTTCTACGGAAGGCATCGTGATCGACCTCTCTTATCTAAAGGTTCAAGTGGTGCCGATTGGCGACGTCATTCCCTTCGCCGGCAACGCGCGCACTCACTCGGACGACCAGGTCGCCCAGGTGATGAATTCGATCAGGGAGTTTCAGTGGACCAACCCCATCCTAGTGGGTCCAGACAATGTGATCATCGCTGGCCACGCACGCCTCGAAGCCGCGCGCAGGCTTTACATGTCGGAGGTCCCGGTCATCGTCCTGCCACACCTCACCGACGTGCAACGCCGTGCACTTGTGATTGCGGACAACCAGATCGCAGCGAACGCAGGATGGGACGAGGAGATCCTGCGCGGGGAATTGCAGGCGCTGGAGGCAGAGGCCTTCGATATGAGCTTGCTGGGCTTCACCGACGACGAGCTGGCGGCGCTCGAAGACGGTGGTGAGGCGGAAGCAGGCAAGACGGACGAGGACGCCGTACCGGAACCGCAGGCCTTGCTGGTGTCCAGTTCCGGCGACGTGTGGATCCTGGGCCGGCACCGGTTGCTGTGCGGTGACTCGACGCAGATCGAATCCGTGGAGAAGGTCCTCGCCGGCAGCTCGGCCGACATGGTGTTCACGGACCCGCCTTACAACGTGAACTACGGCCAGACGATGAAGGACAAGCTGCGGGGCAACAGCCGCAAGATCGCCAACGACAACCTGGGCGAAGGGTTCGAGCAGTTCTTGTACGACGCCATTGTGCCCATGCTGGCCGCCTGCAAGGGTGCGATCTACATCTGCATGTCCTCTTCGGAACTGCACACGCTTGAGAAAGCGTTCCGCGAGGCGGGGGGGCATTGGTCGACGTTCGTGATGTGGATCAAGACCAGCTTCACGATTGGCCGGTCCAACTACCAGCGTCAGTACGAGCCGATCCTCTATGGCTGGAAAGAGGGCGGGCCCCACTACTGGTGCGGAGACCGGGACCAGTCGGACGTCTGGGTGGTCAAGAAGCCCCACCTCAACGATCTGCACCCCACCATGAAGCCTGTCGAGCTGGTCGAGCGCGCGATCACCAACTCGAGTAAGACGCGCGACACGGTGCTGGACCCGTTCGGCGGGTCCGGGACAACTCTGATCGCCTGTGAAAAGTTGAACCGCCAGGCGCGCCTGGTTGAGCTGGACCCCGCTTACTGCGACGTGATCGTTCGTCGCTGGCAGGACTTCACCGGGCAGGAAGCAACGCTCGACGGCGACGGTTCCACGTTCGCCCACGTGGCGTGCGGCCGGCAGCTGGGCCGAGAAGACCACGATAAGGACGATGCACTGCGGCTGATCGAAGAACGCGCGCAGCAGCACTCCACGCAGAACCGGGCAGCGCCGCCTGAGGTGGCGGCCTGATGCCTCTGCTGAGCGTCAACGAGTACGCCCGCCATCGAAACGTTTCACACCAGGCGATTGGCAAGGCTCTCAAGGACGGCCGGATCAAGAAGGAACGCAGCGGCAAGATCGACTCAGAGAAAGCGGATGCTTCGTGGGCGTTGAGGACCGACACTGTACTGTCCATGCGCACGATGCCTCGCGCCAGGGTGGGCGCACCATCCCAAAGCGCTTCGGCGTCAATGCCGGCGTCCCAGGCGCCGAGCGACCCGTCGACGTTCATGGCAGGCATGGGAGTGGGCGAAAAGATCGCCGTGCAAACCGCAATGGCCAGACTACAACTGGTCAAACTGCAGGTGGAGACCGCGCAGGTGGAGCGCGACAAGCTCAAGGGTTCGGTGATGCAAACCTCGGAAGTGCGCGAGTCCATCGCATCGATTGTGTTGATGGTGCGCGACCACATGCTCGTGCAGCCGGACCGTCTGGCCGCGACGCTCGCCTCCGTGAACGACACCGCCACCGCGCACAGGATCCTCAAGTCTGATGTTGACTCCGCTCTCAAGAAGCTAAGCAAGGCAGTGAAGACCCTCGGAATCTAATGGCGACTCAAGCGGTGATCACCGATCTTAGTTCCGCGCTGTTCCTCCCACCGCGCGAGATGACGGTCTCACAGTGGGCAGACGAGAATCGCGTGCTCACTGGGACCGCCTCGGCAGAGCGTGGCCAGTGGCACACCCGGACCTACCAGCGCGAGCCCATGGACGCGATGAGCCCGAGTAACCCGGCCAAAATGGTCGTGCTGATGTCCGCCGCGCAGATGCTCAAGACGGAATGCCTGCTGAACTTCCTCGGCTTCATTGCAGATGTGGACCCGGGTCCGACGCTGGTTGTCGAGCCTCGCATCGAGGACGCCAAGGCGCTCTCGAAGGACCGCGTTGCGCCGATGTTCCGCGCGTCGCCGGTGCTGCGCGGCAAGCTTGCGACCGTCAAGAGCAGGGACTCCGACAACACGACGCTGCACAAGGCGTTCACCAATGGCGCCGGCCACGTGACCTTCACCGGCGCGATCAGCCCGAGCGGCCTGGCCATGCGGCCGATCCGGTACGTACTGCTCGACGAGATCGACCGCTACCCCGCATCAGCCGGTACTGAAGGAGATCCGGTGTCGCTGGCGATCCAGCGCACGTCGGAGTTTGAACACAACAAGAAGATCGTCTTATGTTCCACGCCCACGGTGCGGGGCGCCAGCCGTATTGAGAAGGCCTGGAACGAAAGCGACCAGGGCGAGTTCTTCGTCCCCTGCCCGGTGTGCGGCGAGTTCCAGGTACCCGACATTGGCGACGGCGTGGAAAGTGGACTGTGCTGGCCTCCGGATCAGCCGGAACTTGCGCAGTACCGCTGCTGCGGTTGCAAGGGCCTGATTCAGGATCACCAGAAAGCATGGATGGTAGAACGCGGCGAGTTTCGTGCGCAGAATCCCGCTTCGTCGATCCCCGGTTTCCGTGTGACGCAGATGATCTCCGTCAAGCGGCCGTGGGGCACGCTCGCCACTGAGTTTGTCGCGGCGCGCAAGTCCCCGGAGACGCTCAAGGCGTTCCTGAACACCGTGCTTGCGAAGTTCTGGGAAGAGCGCCACGAGGAGGCAACAGACGCGCACACGCTGTGGAATCGGTGCGAGCCATACGCTGCGGAGGTTCCCAACGGCGTCTGTCTCCTGACCGCCGGCGTTGACGTGCAGGCCGACCGCCTGGAGATGGAGATCGTCGGATGGGGGATGGACGAGGAGTCCTGGTCGATCGCCTACCACGTGATCCCCGGCGACATCCTGCGTAACGAGGTGTGGACGGATCTCAACGAAATCCTCGGCTCGACATTTGCGCATGAGAATGGCCAGCAGATGCGCATCAAGGTGACCTGCATTGACTCGGGTTACAAGGATTCTACTGTCCTCCGCTTCACGCGCGACAAATACAACCGCCGCGTGTTTGCGACGAAGGGTAGGTCCGGAGAGGGGACCATCTGGCCGCACAAGCCGAGCAAGAAGAAGCAAATGCCGTTCTTTATGATCGGCGTCAATGCGGCGAAAGACGCAGTGTACGACCGGCTGAGTGTAAAGGACGAGGGCCCATGCTGCTGCCACTTCCCGCAGGGGCGCGACCTCGAATACTTCGAGCAACTCACAGCGGAGAAGAAGTTCATCAAATATCACTTTGGCTTCGCGAAGCACGAGTGGCGTCTGGGCGCCGACAAGCGGAACGAAGCGCTGGACTGCCGCGTGTACGCGTATGCCGGACTGCAATCGCTGCTGACCAGCGGGCTGTCGCTCAACAAATGGTGCGAGAACTTCGAGGCGATGCAACAGCGACAGGCTCGCGCGCAGCGTCCAGCCGTGACAGATGACGCTACTGCTCCAGTCGATGGAAGGCGGCACGCGCAGCCGCAAGAGAATCCGTTTGTTGCCGGGCGCGATGGCACGGGCCTGACCCGCCGTCCCAACTGGCTCGAAAGATAACCATGGCGCTGCCGCTGCTTACTCTCCTCGCCCAGCGAGATGCCCTCGCTACCTCCATTGCGCAGGGCGTCACGAGCATTACCATCGACGGGACGCGCATGGATTACCCGGGTTTCGACGATATGCGGAAACGCATCGGCTGGCTCGACCAGGAGATCGCCAAGGCCCAGACAGCACCGCCCAAAAGCTACTCCTACGCCCAGTTCAGCAAGGATGGCCGTGGCAACCAGTAGCCTCGAAATGACTCGCGCTACCGCCGCGCCGGCCACGCTCGCGCGTGTCGCGACGCAGCGGAACTGGCTCGACCGCGCCATTTCTTTTGTCGCTCCGCAGGCTGGTTTGCGCCGGCTGCAATTCCGGCGCGCGCTGGCCGTTGCC
>CAIVVT010000216.1 GCA_903909435.1 uncultured Acidobacteriia bacterium
CGTGGACACTCTTGTCCACGTCTGGAGGTGTGCCGACAGGAGTGTCGGCACTGCACGCTGAAGCGTGCGCCACAGGTCTGCTTGAATGGGCTCGGGGCTAGAGGACGATGTAGCCCTGTGTATCGGACGCGCCCCGAAAGCGAGTGCCCGACTCCCCGTCCGGCGTACACTGTGTGGAAGATGGCAACCCAGTCGAAACCCCGGCACCACGCGGCGCCCATGGAGCCTCGTTGGCCCGTCGTTCTGGCGCTGATGGCGGTGTGCGGACTTTATCTTGCACTTCCGGAACCGCTCACGCTGGGACCCAATTGGCTCTTGTTGATCCCCGTAGGCTTGCTGCTGCTACCGGCAATCGTGACGCACCGGATGGGCATGGACAGCGTGAACCGGGTGCTGGGCCTGTCGCTATCGGCGCTGGTCACCGCCGCACTCGCGTGGTCGATGGGCGCTCTGATCGTGAGCCTGCCGCAACATCACCAATCCGCCACAGAGTTGCTGCGCTCGGCCGGTGCGCTTTGGATCAGCAACATCCTGGTGTTTGCCACATGGTACTGGAAACTCGATGCGGGCGGCCCGCACGCGCGCGACAAACGCGGCGTTCACACCGAAGGCGCGTTCCTGTTTCCGCAGATGAATCTGCAGAACGCGGTGAAGCCATGGAAACCCGGGTTTGTCGATTACCTATTCCTGGCATTCAACACGAGCACGGCCTTTTCCCCGGCCGACGTTGCACCCCTGTCGCACTGGGCGAAACTGCTGATGATCTCGCAAAGCATGTTATCGCTGGGCGCAATCGTGATCCTCGCCGGGCGTGCGGTGAACATGCTCTGATGGCCGCAGATTGAAACCGGAAGCAGCCGAACAGCGCGCGGTTCACGTCCTTGCTTCGGAGTACGGGCACCCCTCGTCAGCACAGATCCGCAAAAGATAGAGAGCGGTCCAGTCCCCGCACCAGCACCGCTCCCGCTCGCGACTTCGTTACGGCCTCACCTGGCCGGGGTGATCCGGATCGCCTGCCCGCCGCCTGAGGCCAGAATTGCCTTCAGCGTCGTGGACTTGTTGACTGCCTTCGTCTCAATCATGGTCTTCGTCGGGTGAACGCCGGCATCGGGCGCGTCGGAATACGTCTCCGCCTTGAACTCGCCCGCGCCCAGGAATTCGAGCGGAATCTCCAGCGCCGCACCATTCCAGTTGGCGATGCTGCCCACGTACCAGTCCTTGCCGTGGCGGCGGGCGATGGTGATGTACTCACCGACTTTGGCATTCAGCACGCGCGTCTCGTCCCAGGAGGCAGGCACTGCACTCAGGAAGGGCATCTCAGGCTGGCCATCATAGGCGCCGGGATAGTCGGAGACCATCATGAACGGGCTCTCGAAGACTACGAACAGCGCCGTCTGATGGGCGCGCGTGCCCATCACCATCGGCTTCAGATTGCGCGGCTCAAATCCCTCGCGGGTTGCATTGCGGAAGCCGCCCGGCGTGTAGTCCATAGGGCCGGCCAGCATGCGCGTGAAGGCCAGCATGACGTTGTGGTCGGGCGTCACGCGAGCGCTCCACTTGTTGTACTCCAAGCCCAATACGCCTTCGCGGGTGATCACGTTGGGCCAGGTGCGACCGATGCCGTCGGGCTTGTAGGCGCCGTGGAAGTCGATCATCAGGTGGTGCGCCGCGGCGTTCTTCGCCACGCGCCGGAAGAAGTTCACCATCCACTGATCGTCGCGATCCATGAAGTCGATCTTCACTCCCGCGATGCCCCATTTTTCGAACAGCGGAAAGGCTTGGTCCATCTGCCGGTCGATGTCGGTCCAGTGCGACCAGAGCCAGACCTTCACGTTTTTCGATTTGCCGTAGGCTACGATTTCCGGCATATTGACGCCGGGCTGTGTTTCCGTAATGTCCGCGCCGGAGTCGTTCGGGCCGGTGCCGTGCGCGGCCCAACCCGCATCGAACATGAAGTACTCGAAGCCCGCCTTCGCCGAGAAGTCGATGTAGTGTTTCGCGGTTTCGGTATTCGAACCGATCTTGAAGTTCACGCCGTCGGCCGCGGGGCCGGACCACCAGTCCCACGAGGCCTTGCCGGGCTTGATCCACGAGGTGTCGGCGATGGCGGAGGGCGGATTCAAGTTGCCCACGATCTGCGACTCGATCAGGCGGCCCACCTCCGGCGCAATCATCAGGACGCGCCAGGGCGTGGTCACCGGCGTCGCACTGGAGACGGAGAGGCCCGGTTCATCGATACGCGGGGAGAGACGCGCCTCCAAGCTTCTCGCATTCGAGCCGGAGTGCATCAGATACATGCCCGGATAGT
Organism: uncultured Acidobacteriia bacterium; assembly: GCA_903909435.1. Classification (GTDB taxonomy): domain Bacteria; phylum Acidobacteriota; class Terriglobia; order Bryobacterales; family Bryobacteraceae; genus CAIVVT01. The sequence goes on from CAIVVT010000216.1 coordinate 2,309, forward strand.
TGTCGATATTCGCTTCCGTGATGGCGATGAAGACCACCCCCGGGATCTCGGTCAGCAAGGGCAGACCGATCACCGATTCGGGTTGGATGCCGCTCAGCGGGACCGTGCGGTAATTATCTTCCCAGGAAGAGCGGAAATTACGCAAAACCAGCGGGTAAGTGGTCGCGTCCGCAGCGAGCACGAACTCGGTCTTTTCGTTCACGATCCGCGCTTCCGTCACGGCGGGCTGATTCGGGAGGATGTAGCGGAAGGCCACGCCGTCGTTGTACGCACGCGCTTCGATGGTGAGCTTGCGACCAGGCGCCTTGGCCTCCTTCAAGTCGAAGAAGAGCACGTTGCATTGGTTGCGCACCGGGTTCGACTTGCCTGCGGGGATATTGTAGGTTTCGTCGATGCGCGAGTTCGTGGCGGCGACCACCTGCAGATGGCTGCCGATTGCCGGTTGGTTCTGCAATTCGAACCCAAGCTTCGAGCGCTCGATGATGGTCTTGCCGCGATAGGTAACTTCGTAACCGAGTTCACCGCCGCCCGCGCCATCCGGGCCGGGGACCAGCATGAACAATGCCCGGATCAGTCCATCCGGCGAACTCACGGCGCCCTTGCCCACTTGCGCAGCTGGGTTTGCCGAGGCCGCCAACAGGCTGCAAAGCGCCAGTGGAACGGCAACCGCCGAATGGCAGGCGAGTCTCCACAATCTCATGGGTATGTACTCCTTCGGGTTCTGTTCTATCACGTTCCGGTGGGACAGACGACAGTGGGACAGACGATCGCTTGCGCCGTCTGTCAGCCAGATCTTCCAAACACCGACAGACCACGCCGGGCGATGGTCTGTCCCACCCGCGCCTCACACTCCAGGGTTTCAGACCCGGCACTCGCATTGCAATTCGAGATAGGCTCGTTAATTGGAATGACCTGCGGCCCCGTGACGGCGCAGCAAGCAAGGAAACCACGATGAGAGTTTTTGCACTGACCAGTACGCTGATGGTGGTCGCGCTGAGTGCGGGAGCGGCCGCCCCTCCTTCCACGGCAACGGAAGACCTGACGAAGTCTGTAAACGTGTTCATCGGCACCGGCGGCCACGGCCACACCTATCCCGGCGCCACGGTGCCGTTCGGCATGGTCCAACTCAGCCCCGACACCAAGACCAGCGGCTGGGACTGGTGTTCGGGCTACCATTACTCCGACTCGTCGATCATGGGTTTCAGCCACAACCATCTCAGCGGCACCGGCGTGTCCGACATGCTCGACGTGATGGTGATGCCCGGGACCGGCACGGCGTTCACCGAAGCGGGCGACGCCGGCAAGCCTGGCACGGGGTATCGCTCGCGCTTCTCGCACGAGAGGGAAAGCGCGCAGCCGGGCTACTACTCGGTGGTACTCGACGACTACAAGATCAAAGCCGAACTGACCGCCACCGAGCGGGCGGGCCTGCACAAATACACCTTCCCGCAGAGCGACAGCAGCCACTTCATCATCGATATGACACACGCCGTCCTGGGCGAAACGGCGGGCTCGCTGCCGCACGTGGTTTCGTCGGAATTGAAGCTCGAAAACGACCACACGCTTTCCGGCGCACGGCGCATGGACGATTGGGCCAAGGGCCGCCACATCTACTTCGTGCTGCAGTTCTCGAAGCCGTTCGCCTCGGCGGAACTCGTGTCCGACGGCAAGGTGCTCGCCGCTGGCGTCCACGAAGCCAGCGGCACGTCGTTGAAGTGTCTCGTCCATTACAAGACCACCGCCGGAGAAGCGATCCTGGTGCGCGTTGGTCTTTCCGGGGTCAGCGTCGAGGGCGCGCGCAGGAATCTGATTAAGGAGATCCCCGACTGGGACTTCGCGCGTGTCCGCCGGGCCGCGCACGACGCCTGGCAGCATGAGTTCGCCAAAGTGCGGGTGGAGACGGCGAACGTCAAGCACAAGACGATTTTCTACACCAGCCTCTACCACACGATGGTGGCCCCGACTTTGTTCGACGACGTTGACGGGCAATATCGCGGCATGGATCTGCAGGTTCACCAGATGCCGAAGGGCGAGCACAACTACAGCACGTTTTCGCTGTGGGACACCTACCGGGCGCTGCATCCGCTGTACACGATCATGCAGCCTGAGCGCGTGCCGGCGTTGGTTAATTGTCTGGTCCGCATGGCTGCGGAGAGTCCGGCGGGCATGCCCGTATGGCCGCTGCAAGGGTCGGAAACGGGCTGCATGACGGGTTACCACTCGGTTGCCGTGATTGCCGAGGCGGCGGTAAAGGGGTTCAAAGGCATCGACTACGAGAAGGTCTATCCGTACATCCTGAAGCGTGCGCTGGAGGACGATTACCGGGGGCTGGGCTACTATCGCAAACTGAATTACATCCCGAGCGATAAAGAGGAAGAGTCGGCGACGAAGACGCTGGAATACGCCTACGACGATTGGGCCATCGCGCAACTGGCGCGCGTGCTGGGCAAGACCGGCGACTACGAAAAGTTCCTGGAACGCTCGAAGAACTACCGCAACCTATGGGACCCATCGACGGGCTTCATCCGCCCGCGTCTTGAGAACGGCGATTGGGCCGCTCCGTTCGATCCAAAGCTGACCGGGACCACCAAGAAATGGCGCGACTACACCGAGGCCAATGCGTGGCAGGCGACATGGCTCGCCCAGCATGACCCGCAAGGCTATGCGAAGCTGCTGGGCGGGCGCGAGGCGATGGTGAAGAAGCTCGACGAACTGTTCAACCAGAGTTCAGAAATCAATGGCGAAGTGCCCGTGGACATGACGGGCCTGATCGGCATGTACGCGCACGGCAACGAGCCGAGCCACCACATCGCTTACCTCTACGACTATGCCGGCGCTCCCTGGAAGACGCAGGAGCGCGTGCTTTCCATCTTGCAGGAGCAGTATTCCGACAATCCGGATGGCCTGGCGGGCAACGAGGATTGCGGCCAGATGTCGGCCTGGTACGTGATCAGCGCGCTGGGCTTCTACGCCGTCGATCCGGCTAGCGGCAACTACGTTTTCGGTGCGCCGCTCTTCGACCGCGTGAGCCTGGACATGGGCGGCGGACACCGCCTGCAAGTGGAGGCAAAACGCAAAGCGCCCGCGGATAAATACATCCAGTCCGTCACGCTCAACGGGAAGCCATACGACAAGCTGTGGTTCAACCACTCCGCGGTCGTGAAGGGCGGAACGCTGGTCTTCGAGATGGGTCCCGACCCCAATCTGAGTTTCGGGTCGGGCGCTGATGCCGTGCCGCCGTCCATGAGCAAGTAGTGGCCCGCTGTGGATGGGCGGCCCTGCAGCGCCCCCCCGCTCCCGCCCATAAGCGATCAGCGATTGGCGGCCAATGGCTGAAGGACCGGCCTGGCTGGCCTCGTGTTCCATTCGCGCTGATAGGCCCGGTGGGCCGCATCGCCGGGATACTTCTCCGTCGCCTTATAGGGGTAACCGCTCATGCCGTGGAATGGCAGCGGTTCTACGGTCTGGGAGAAGGCCGTATTCGCATCCCGGTCCTTGGCCCAGCCGTCAACCTTGAGCAGGAAATCGCGCCGCCAGCCCTGCGGCAGCACGGGTAATGCGAGTGCATCGAACAGTAACCGGGCCTCGTCGCCTGAGCCCATCAGGACCATTTGGTCGTCCACGGCGTTGAGCAGCGGAAGCACCTCGCCGTAGCGGGTATAGAGGCCCGGCGTCGGATTCCACATAGACTCCGCGCGGGCGTGTTCGTAGAAGAAGCGCTCGGGCTGTTTCCGCTCGGGATGAATCGCGACGCGCGAGAAGCCGCGGAAATGCAGATCGGCCGAGGTCATCGGCACATCGGTCAAGCGTGTCTGCGGAGTCGCCGGATTCTCGCTCAGGAAGATCTCATCCCAGTACACGCAGAGGTTGGTGACGATGCGCACCTCGCGCGATTTCGACAGGAACTTGCCCGAGAGATCGACGATGATCGACTTCGGCTTGCCGGCTGGCATGCCCATATCCTCGATCACGGTTTGCCAGCGGCCGTGCGCGTCTTTTACCTGCAACGATGGCGTCATCAAGCCCGTCCTGCTCTCCTGGGAAGCCTGAAGGAATGTGCTGCCGTCAGCCCAATCCACCCACCCGTTCAGCACGAGAATCGCCTTGTTGCCGGGCGCGGCACTGCCGAAATCCAAGTCCAGGTGCCACGGTTCGGCCGTGCCCGCACGAGTTCGCTTGAAGCTGTCGGGATAACGCTCGTCGCGGTGCATAACGAGGTCCAGGACGTCACGACCCTGTTGATCGTGCGCCGAGACCGGAGCGATGCGCTGCTCGACTCCGTAGAGCTTCAGATCGGGGAACGGCGGCGCCTGAAACTTCTCGTTCGAATAAACGTCCACCGTCGCCGGATGGTCCACGGCGATCAGCTTCACCTGATCGAGGTAGCTCACCTCGGCTAATTCTTCCGTAATGCGCAGTTCGTAGTTGCCGCCCTCCCGGGCCAGCGCGCCGGAAGGAATCGAAATGTACTCGGTGTGATCCACGGGGAAATATGTACCATCGCCCGCAGCTGCGCCCAACGGCGCGACCCCGAGCACGTCGGTAATGAACTCGAATGCGGCGCCGTTCCAGGCCCAGATCATCGGGCAAGAGCCCGACAAACGCTGCGATTCCTCGTAGCGCGCCAGCCGGTTCGCCGCCTGATTCTTTTCGCTCTGAATCAGTCCGTTCGCCCAGGTGATGCGGACCATGTCGGCTTCCGGTTTGGTCTCCAGGTCGAAAACGAGCGGCACTCCCGTGTACATCTTCTTCTCGTAAATCAAACCGGCCTTGATCTCCACCTCGCTGGCCAACGCCAGTTTGGAGTTCTTCACCCCGGCGAGCTGGACTCGCAAGTAGGAGCGCTTCGGAGTTTCGTTGTGGAAGAAATACGTGCCGCCGTCCTTCGCAATTCCGAGCGCATCCACCCGCCCATCGCCATCGAAATCGGCTTCGGCGAAAACGGCCACGGGCATCCCCAGAGCCGGCGGCTTGAGGCCGCGCGGCGTACCGGGCGACGAGACGTACTTCCCGCCCAGCTGGTCGCGATAGATCAGCGTCTGGCCACCCTCATACTCGACGCGCAGATCGAGGCTCTTGGTGTCGGGAATCATGCGAAACACTTCGGCCCGCAGGGCCCGCCCAGCAGCGAACGGGAAATCGGAAGTCCGGTCTTCCCACCCGGCGGGGCCATCGTTTCTGAACAGCTTCGAGGCGCTACCGAGGAGGAACAGGTCAGGATCGTTATCGCGGTCGTAGTCCAGCCAAATGGCATTGTCAAATTTGCCCGGGAAGGACTTCACTTTCGTGAAAGCGCCCCTTTTGTTCTGATACAAAGCCGCCTCAGCTTGAGACACCACGCATAGGTCAGGCAACCCGTCGTTGTCATAATCGGCAACCGCGACCGCAACGACGCCGGTCAACGACTCCAGACCGGTGTTTTGCACTTCCTCAGTGCCCTGGCGCAAAATCGTGACACCCCGCTTCGACCAAACGACCGCGTCCGTGGATCCGTTTCCGGCGAAATCGATCAGCGCGATGCCTGCGCTAGCCGGGTCGGCCTTGAGATCGAGCTTCTTCGAAACGTACTTCTGCGGTGCGGGAGCCGGGCTGCGAGTGCCTTCCAGCGGGTCATAGATTTCGGCGTAATCGCACCACTCGGCGTCTTCGGTACTGATCGCGCCTTCCTGCGACTTTTTGGCGGCCAGGAACGCCTGCAACTCGCGCTTGGCGTCATCTTTGCGATCCGCCTGGCGGTGGAGATTGTAGAGCTGGAAATGCGGAGCGGCGAAGCCGGGCTTCAATTGCGCGGCGGCTTCAAACTCGTGGCGAGCCTCGTCAAGGCGGCCCGCCGATTTCAGGGCGACTCCCAGATTGTGGTGCGCCACGGGCTCCTGGGGAGCCAGTTTAACGAGCTGAGACAACTGCGCGATGGCCTTCTCCGACTCGCCTTCGCGGATGTACTCGATGCCGAGGTTGAACCAGGAGTGCGGCAACTGCGGCGAGGTCTTCTGGACTTTGGCCAACTCCGCCATGCCTTCCGGCACATGGCCGGCCTTGAGCAGCGTGATGCCGTAGTTCAGCCGGTCACGATCCGAACTGGGAGCCAGCGCCAGCGCTTTCTTGAACTCGTCGGGCGCCTGGGCCACGGAGATCGGGTTCTCGAACAGCGCTTTGCCGAGGTTGCGGTGCCGCTGAATCTCCTCATCCTTGGGAGTGCCCGGGTTGAACAACAGGAAAGCGGCGCCGAGGCCGACGAATACGGGTGAGACGGAAAGCAGCAAGCGTTGAGACATGTTGAAAGGAGTGCGGCCAGACCAGATCTATACGCAAATATATCACGCAGTTACATTGATTCCGACGGCCCGTGTTCAGATCCAGAAAGGCGTGCGGCACCGTCACAGGGAACCGTTCAAAGGGTCGAGCTCTCAAGCCGCTATGCGATTCCGAGCGAGGTGTGCAGTGCGATGGTCAGGGTGAACTGCTCGGTACCGGACCGATTACGAGCCTGGCCTCAAAGCTGTGCGTTGGCGAACAGCCAGTTATCCAGCGGCGCGGCGAAGTTGCGGCGGATCAACCCCAGGTTCGAAACGCCGAACAGCAGGTTCCCGGCAAACGCGCAGGGAATCACCGGTGCGTTTATGTTGATCGGGAAATAGAGCAGACTCAACGGAGTGCCCTGGCTCACGCGGCCGGCTGCGGCGTTATATGCCGCCTCATTGAGGATCTGATTGCCGCTCACAGTGACGGCATCCACCAGCGAGAGGATGGCGGTGGGCACCACAAGTGAGTTGTTCCGCAGCCGGTTGGAGCTGACCGTGAGGACGCTAACGCGGATCAAGTCGGCATCGACCACCACCAGCGTTCCGCCTGAGGTTTGCATGTCGGTCGCCAGATCGATGTTGTTATTCGAGAAGTCCAGCGAGAGCGAAAACAACGGGAGCGTGGCGGCGGCGCCAGCGGTCACATTCTGGAATGCGGTGGCGAAGATGTCATTGGCATTCGCGGAGAACGCACTCGAGGGGAGCTTGATCGAAAGCGGCGTTGGCGCCGGTTGCGGCGCGGGTTGAGGAGCCGGCTGGGGCGTTGGTTGCGGCGCTGGCTGCGGAGCGGGCTGCGGGGTCGGCCGAGGTATTGGAATCGGCGTTGGTGTGACAACGGGAACCCCAACATTCCTGATGGCGCCAGTGGCATGGTCGGCCAGCTTCTGGGCAAAGGAAACGTTGCCTACGCTGGGCTTCAAAGCGCCTGTAATAATGACCGACGGATTGTCCGGGGTCCAGCCTTGCGAAACCGAGTAAAGAAAGGCGAGGTAGGACGCGGTAAAAAAGGTGATCTCCTGGAAGGCCGCGGCAATCAAGTAGACCCACACTCCGACCGAGTCGTTGTAGACCGGATCGATCGACACTTCCTGGCCCGGGGTGAGCAACTGCAGCGCTTCCAAAGAGAGGAACCAGAACCCCTCATAGCAGTGGTGCACTTCGTTGTTATTGCAGCGGACGTCGCCGGAATCGGCGGTGACAAGCGAGGCGAAGGCGAGCCCTTGAAACGTGTTCCCGGTGATCACCGCACCGCCGAAGCCGGCGCGCACCAGTTTCGTATCGACCGAAACTGTCGCGTTGTCCGGAATCAGCAGGGTTGGATGGACCAGTAACCCAGCCGTAAACTGCCGCCTGCGCGAAATGCCCGCCGGATCCCTGCTGAGCAACCCGGAGGCACCCGAGAGCGTGGTGAATGCCGCAGTGGCGCCAATGAACTGATTGCGTTCGATGGTCCAGCCAGTCAGTATGCCGCCGCCGAAAATGCCGGCGCCGAAGAGGTCCCCCTGCGTGAGTTCCGGGAACTGGAAAGTGCAGTTGCGCACGGTCAAGTCCTCGCAGTCCATGGCCCGAATGCCGACGCTCGCCACGACCTGTTTCGAATACGTGGCGTAAGGGAACGGCGTACTGGGCAGAGCGAAGGTCAGGTTGTCCAACTTGACGCCCTTCGCGTGTGAGATTGAGATCAGGCCATCGGCGAAGGAGACGGGTGGAGTGGAGGCAACTGCCTGCAGGATCACGCCGCCGGGGCAGCCGGAAATCGTGAAAGAAGAGTGCGTTGCGTCCAGGCGAAGCGGAGCGGCCAGCTGGTAGGCGCCCGGCTGCAGGCAGAACGTGACGTTGCTGTTTCCCTTCTGCTTGTCGATGATGGTCTGCAGCGTGACGCCGCCGGTCAGGTCCTTCGGACTGATGGTGACGGTGCAGCAGCCCGACCCGGTTTTGCGCTTCGTGAGAGCGACCAGATCGTCGAAGACATTGCGGCAGTCCGGCACCAGACCGTTGATTGGCAGGAACTTCGCGCCATCAAATTGGACCAGCGCCAGCGGCGCGTAGCGGTGGTTCTCCGTCCCTCGCTCAATCCAGGCAGGAACGCCCGGAGACTGCTCCGGCCACTCGATGTTTCCTACAGTGTTGTCGATGGCCGTGCGGGCAGGGATCAACCAGTAATCGCCGGTCGCAAACGACGTCCCTTGGAACTCGATTTGAAGGCCATCTTCGAGGGCAATGGGACCCGCGGTCACCGGCACTCCGTCGGCGGCCTCGCTGCCGCCAGTCTGGTTCCAGAGCCGCAATTTCGGATGCAGCGTGGGATCGTACGCCGGTCCGGTTGCAGGCGGTTTTACGGTGATCTCGCGCTTCGCCGGATCGACAGACGCAATCTGCAAGAGCTGCCCGCGGTGGGCGACCAAGTCGCTGCGGTCGTCGAGCAGTTCCACCCATTGATTGGCGGCAAAGCCGAGAACCTCGTCGCGGCCCGTCGTCTGCACCGGGAAGGTGAGACCGGAGCCTCCACCCGTGGGCAGAATGGCGGTTACGACGGAGCCGTTCTCGCGGGACCACTTGAATGTGGCCTTCCCAAGCACGCCGGGCGTGTGGATCTCGACGCGGTACAGCTGGTTCTCCAGGCGACGGTAACCGGTCTGCGGGGGCAGGATGCACGGCGTGGCGGCGCCCGCAGGTTGAACGCCCGCCCTGAGCTGCGCACCTGAAGCCGGCGGCGCCACGAAATTGGCACACGTGAGGTTGGCCCCCACGTCACCGGCCCGTTGCAGGCGGACCTGCCAGACGGTGCGGACGCGAGTCGCGGTGTCCGGCCCACCGAGCGCTTTCTCGCGGATGGACGGGTCTTCCACCGCTGTGATATGGCGGTCCCAGACATCAAGGTAAACACTATAGGTGCCCGCAGCCGGCGCTGTGGCACCGGCGAAATCCGGAAACCCACTCAGAGCGGGTGTCGCCAGGGGAAAGTCCTGCTGAGTGAGGAGCGTATCGGGCTGATCCTTCACACACAGGATGCCGTCCACATACATGCGCCCGTTGCCGATGGTCAGATCGGTGCCGCTGGCCGCAATGCCGATCTTAAAAGAGTCGGGCAGGCTGGCGGGCACGCCCGAAGCCCCGATCTCGTCGCGCGCCCCGACAGCTTCCCGATGGTGAACTGCCTCCACTTCCTCGTTCCAGTCCGCGTCCACCTGAACGCGGCCCTGCTGCAACAAAACCCCCCGGTAGTGCTTCGTGGCTTTGAAAGTCCGGCGGCTGAAATCACCCTTCATAGCGCATCCCCTCCCGCTCCTCAGTTCTCATAAACGACTCCCGCTTCCAACCCGAGCCGGAGGTATTCATCCAGCCGGGCGCGCAGATTCGATTCCCGCTGTGGTTGATAGAGGTCGTGGAAGACCCCCATCTCGGCGCCATCATCCGCGCCGGCACGAATCTCGATCGGACAAAGCGAGTGCAATTGGGCCCATGCCGCTTTGCCGAATTGGCGCTCGGTGAACACGGGCTGGACCGCGGTGACGACGCCGTCGATCAACTCAGCCTGCTTAGCCGGGCTCAGCGGCTTGGTGGCCGCCGCCAGGGCCTTCGCAATCGCAAGATCCGGCTGGCACTCGTAACGCGGAGGCACCTGTGAGGTCACGGGCAGATAGCTGAAGCGAACACACCCGCTTTGTTGCCTTTGACTGACCACCCGGCCCGTTAGGATTGAGTTCTCAATCAATCCCACTTCGCGCGCATCGACGCGGCCGATCACCGTGCTCCGCACGATACTGACCGCGCCGCAGGCCTGGGTCGCGTCCTTCGAGAGCGCAACTCCGTTGAAGCCGCCGGTGTCGATGAGACTGTCCGACACTGCGACGTTCACTTCATCGTCGATTTGCAGCGCGCCGCAGAACGAATGATCGAGAACCAGTTCGCCGCCGCCCGTCGAGGTCCACTGCACGGCTGGGGTTCCAGTGGGCGCGAGAACCGTGCACCCACGCAGCGTGACCGAGCAGTTGTTTGTACCAGTGATTTGGACTCCACCCGAGATCAACAGACCGTCCAGAATCAATGCCGCCTGATCGGCCGTCGTGACCTTCAAGTGTCCGTCCACCACCGGACGCGTGCGATCTTCGCCTTGCAGCGCGATCCTCTGCGCCGCAGCCAAGGCGATGCTGACGTCGCCGCCGTAAGTGGCGCTGTCGTCGATTTGGATGACCCCTGGAGACGCGCCGAGAGCACTGAGGGCCGCCGCAATCGAGCCACCCGTGCGGGAAACGTGTTTTGTGACGGGCGAAGCGATTGTACGAGCATACTCGCCTGCGCCAAAGTCGCCGCTGAAGCCGTAACAGTAAGTCACTTCCAGCGAGGCCTTGGAAACGTCTACACCCGCCGGGAATGCGATCCGTCCCAGTTCAGGGTCGACAGCGACCTGGATTGGCAGGCCAACGGTAGACGAATTTGGAACTCGCGGATCAATACGGTACTGCTTGACAGCGCTCGGCAGGTTCCAGCCGGAAAGATTGCAGATCTGAATCTGCTCAGCCGGAATGACCGCCGCGCCCTGCCTGATCTGGAAGGGAGGATGCGCTCCGAAGTACACCGGCGCCGGGACCGGCGTGCTGCTGGCCAAGGCCTGACGCCGCGCTTCGAGTTCGGCATACAGGGTCTTGCGACCCAGCGGCCGCGGGACGTTCACCGGCTGCACCAGCTGAGCGGCAGCTTGGGTTTCGAGAGCGGGATTGAACAAGGCCACATCGAACCCGAGCGGGTCGAAAGTGAAGGTCTGCGCCGAGATCTTCCGTGGATCGCCCAGGGTCACCGAATACGGTGCAAGCCGCCACAGGAAGATTCCAACGTTCGGAATGTTGTAGCGTCCTCGACCGCTCGCGATGCGCCGCACGTCCAGCGAACGCGAGGTCGCGTCGAAAGCACCGTTGATGTCTTCGGCCACACGCCAGGAATGGAGGTTCGGCGTTCTGAGGTTGACCGGCCGTAGATGCTTCGTATACTGCGTGGTTTCGAGGAGCTGAAAGAACTCCACTACGCGCGCGGGCCACCCGGTCACGTCACGCGCGAGCATGCCTAAGACGTAGGCGGTTCCTTTGCGCCTGCGGTACGCGATGGTGTTGGCAACTTCCGAGCGCGGGCTACTGATCTGCGGCGTCGTGCCATGCAGTGGGCGGTAGCCGATCAGATCACCAATGTAGGGGATCACCCAGTCGTCGCAGGTCTCGATGAACAGGTCGTCGTAGAGCTGCTCGATATTGCCCTCGACTGCGCCGGCCTGTTCCGCAATCACCGACAGCAAAGCCTTGAGCGGCCCGCCGGCATCCGCATCCCGCAGGCGATAGACGGCCGGCATCAATTCATAGAGATGTTTGGCGTCAAAGCTCATGCGAGCGCTCCTATCCCCCGCAGCAATCCCTGGTCGATGGTTAACAACTCCGCGCCGAGTGGCGCGTTGCCGCTCATGACGGGCGGATCTGCGGTGAGCCACTCCGGCGGAGTGGGCGCGGGCGTTGTCCCGACACGGTAGAGTGCCGTCACCTGCGCGGCGATGACGCCGGGGACGTTTTGAATTACCTCAATCACCTCGCTCAGGAACACGGGCTGGGCGAATTGCCGGTTGCCGAACGAAAAGTAGGATCGCAGCCGCTGTCGTACTGACTCGATGACCCTGATCGAATCTAAAGCCGGATCCGTCTTAACCCCGGCGTTCACCTGAAATGTGGCGGGCCGGTAGGACGCGACGTGCAGCGTCACGTGCGGATCGCCGGAACTCTTCATGGCAGCTAGCAGGTTGCCGTATTGCTGGCTATCAGGAGTGATCTTCGCGCCGTCCGGCCCGGCGATCGTGAGAAACACAGCCTGGCTGAAACCGTCCCAGGACAGCGTCACCAGTGCCTTTGAAATCCCCGCCGAAGCGCGCGCGAAGTCCTCGTAATCTTCGAGCGATACAATCCGATTGAGAGTGCGCACGCTGTAAGGTGCATTGGCCCGAGACTGCTCCACCGTCTCGGGGTCCTCTCCGCCGGACGCGGCCAAGGAGTTGGTGACGTCTTTCAACCCCAGCGGCCGGCTGCTCAATTGGGTCAATTGGCCGGCGTCAACCATTCCAGCCACCCCTAATCCCTGACGGTAACGCGCCTGCACGTTGTCCTGACCCGAAGGCAGCCGCGCGCCGGTAACGCCGTCGCCGAAAAGCACGACGTTGTTGCCATGCTCATCGAGGCGGGTCACGAAGACGCGCTCGTCCGCACCACGTCCGCAGAGCGTATCCACTTCCTGCCAAAGCACGTCGTTCACGCGGATCTCAAGCGTCGACGAGGACCCGGATGTCGTGGCGGCGGTCACGAACGTCAGCGGAGGCTGTTTCAGAGTGAACTGCTGGAACGACCGGCTGGCATCTCCGCTGCCCAGGATCTCCTGCTTGGTTTCGCCATGCGAGGCGTTAGCGACATTGGCGTTGATCCGCACTGAATCCGCCGCGTAGTTGTAGAACAGCGGGCGGTCGAGTTGAATGTGCGTGTACCCGTCATCCAGGTACAGGCCACCGATTGTGCACACTTCAGTGGCGGCCCGCGCTTGATTGATGGGTTGACCGGATAAGGCAAGCTTCTGCCCGACCTTCAAGCTCAGGCAGGCACGGTCCAGCCAGATGTCGGACCCGCCAACGGTGGCCTGGGTAGAGGGCGCTTTGACCGTAAACTCGTCGCTCTGGCCAAGAACCTTTGTATTGCGGAGCGTCGCATAGGGCACTGCGCCGGGTTGGTCAACTTGAAGCTCCGTTATTCTGGCGGTGATGGCGAATTGTGCGCGGCTGATCTCAATGCTCGATACAATCCTGGTCGCAACCGAGATGGACTGCGAATCGTCTTCGAAGTACACCCACTTGCCGGCCACCAACGCGGGATAAACGTTGTCCAGATCCACTTCGGTGCTGCTCTGCCAGTAACCAAGATTCGGCTCGGCGTTATCCCAATCCACCGGGTAGGCCGGGGGAACGTAGACGGGCACGGGCTTGGCAGGGTCAGCGTAGTTGTAAACGAGTTGCGTGTAGCGCTGCGTGGCGGGAAGCGAATCCCACCTGGGCGCGTTGTGGCCAAACAAAGCAGCCTTTGCGCGCATGGCGTAAGCGGTCAGCGTCGATGGGTCCGGATCGAACCCGCCCCAACTGTCTACCGCCGCGGCCAGCTTGGCAAGATCCCATTTCTGTTGGTTGGCGAGTTCCACGAAATCCGCCAGCGGCCAGGAGTAGCCTTTGGTCAACCAGCGGGCAGCATCGCGCGTTAGCGGCAAAGGAAAAGTCGGAGGAACTCCTAGGGCAAGTGATGAGGACGACACGTATAAAGCTAGCGGTGCCTCCAGATCGACTGCCGTGGTGTTCCCGTTGGAGTCGATCCGAATCGCGACAATCCGCCTGAGTTGCGGGCTGCTCTCAACCTGCGACCCGTCAAACAGCAGGGCGTCGCCGACTTGCAGAGACGTCTGCGAACCGGCTAGGTCAACACTGCTCGTACTGGCGGCCGGCTGAACCGTCAACGGCCGCAGCGTGTTCCATTCGATGCGCGCCTCAATCGATTCGATCGTCTCGAAGATCTGCGACTTCTGATTGGGTCCCGGGACGCTCTGGATCTTGATGCCGCTGTCCAGCGTGATCACGCTCGGGGTTCCCGCCGTGCTGGAAGCTGGCAACGTCACACCCGCGGGCAGTTGAGGCGGTTGCTCCATGGTGAACGCCACGTAGGTTTCCGCCGCCAGCCCCGGCCGTAGCGAATAGCCGATCAGTTTGGCGAGTTCCTGGAGTGAGACCCGCTCCGTCGCGGTGCGAAGGTACGACTCGTTCGCGATCCGCTCCTGATAAAACGTCAGGATGTCGGCTACCGTGGCCCAGCTATCCATCAAGGCGATGGAGAAATCGTCGCCGTCGCGAGTCTTGAACTGGTCGATGCCAAGCGCCGAAATGCGGGCCAGCATCGTCTCTTTGAAACTGCCGTGCGTCCCGGCCCGGTAGCCGATGGCGGACAAGCCAGGGCGGTTGTAGATCACCGCCGGAGTCTCAGCGGCGACACCCTTGCAACAGCCACATTCCTGGCCGCAATTCTCAGGCAGCAACGGCATGAGTGGATCGGTCATCTTCCACCATCCAAGTCGAGGCGGAACTTGCCGCGCTCGGGAAAATTAGGATCGTTGTCGAGCAGGAACAACTCCAGCCGATTGGCTGACAAGTAACCCTGCTTCAACCCGTCGTCCCCCGGATGATCCATACGCTCGAAGGTAATCACCCGCACGGATTCGACGCCGTCCACGCGCTGCGCGGCGGCGATGAGCGGACTGAGGTAGAAAGGTTGGCCGAGCAGGAAGTTCCCGCGATAGAACACGCCCACGCTCCCATCGGGCCACTGCCGGTTATCGAAGAGTTTGAGCAGCGCCGACCGAACATCGCTCTCGAAGTAGTCCCGGCCCACACAGATGTGCAGCTCGAGGGACAGAGGCACGTACACGGCACTCTCGATTTCAAGATCGTAGCCGGCCATGCGATACAACTCCATGTAGTTACGCAGGCCAGCTTCGAAAGCTGGATCTACGGCTTGGCCGCCCGTGCGCTCCACCGTGATATAAACCGTGTACCAACTGCCGGTCCAGCGGAAGGTGGCCGCGGCGCGCTGTACGCCTGGATATCTCCCGGCGACGGCGGCGTAGTCCAACTCCGTGACCGCGCGGTCCTGCGTGCGGAACGCGAACGGCGCACTCTGGCGCACATGCTCGATGGTCTCCGGAAGTCGGCCCCCAGCCGCCGCGAGCGGATTGGTAACGCTGCCAATACCCGAAACCGTGGTAACGATGTGAGTAATGGACTCGGCGGCGACGTTGCCACCCGGTCCGTTCCCTACGCGATAGGACGCCATGAAAGAGGTGCCCGCATCAGGCCTCGCGCCATGCTCGTTATCGCCAAAACGGAGGTATGCCGAACCGTCGGACTCGGCTTCCACTGTAAAGACCAATTGGTTGGGACGCAGGGTGCCGGCTAGCATGTCCGTCGCAAAGTTCCACGGATCCGTCTGGCCGTCGAGCGTACCCGACAGACTCAGCACGGCTGGCACAGCCTGATCCGGAGTCCACTGGAATGCCGAGGCTGCGGAGCGCAGGGCGGACTCCTCGCCAGCGAACGGATAAGGTACCGCGAAGGTCAGAGGAGTCTGTTGGAGACGTGGCCGGAAGCGTGGCCAGACAGCGGCCGGAACCACACCCAACGGCTCGTCGGGAGAGTCTTCAACCGGCGGTCCGATGGTGCGTCCAGCATCCGCGAGGACGATGTTGCCTAGAGCGACCGTGACGCCGGTCACAGTCTGTGAACCGTGTTCCGCATCCGTATGCGTGGAGACGCATAACGGGAATGGCAGAGCGTCTTCGTCGTGCCAGCGAATGTAGGTTACCGGCAGAGTTGTGAGCGGGTCCGTTCGTCCCGTTTCCACCTGAATCAGCCGCACTGCGAGGCGCTGTGCGGGATTCGCATCGGCCGGATCACCGGAATCGGGGCCTAGCGCTTCGGCGAGAATCAGTGCGTCTCCGGCCTGCAGGTGCGGATAGGTGCCACTGAGCGCAGCCGTCGTTGCGCCTTTGGGCAGACAGTAGTCTCCGACGCCCCAGGCGTACAGAGGCATACGATTGTGCATTGCGTAGAGGTTCGACACCGGAGCCATGGTCTCGAAGACGACGGTGCCGCCGCCGTAGGCCTGGCGGAGTAGAGGATTGCCTGGATCGATCACCGTCGGTAGACCCGGTGTCTGTGTCAGCAGACGCGTGCCTAGCGGCAATCTTGGCGGGTCTCCCGCCTTCGTGGTCACGTCGCTCGACACGGCGATTTGGACAAAAGCCCGCGCGTTCGAACCCTCGTGGACCCGGTAATCCACCAGCCTTGCGTGCCTGCGAACGGAGGTTCGCCGGCGGGCAGTTCCCAGATAGGCCTCTGTCGCGATCGCATCTTGCTGGTAGCTCAGGTAATCACCCGCATAGGCCAGCAACTCAACGAGGGCGATCCCCAGATCGGCAGTATTACGCTCCGCCCAGTTGGGCGTAAGCTGCGACATGCGGTCGAGCATCACCCGGCGAAAACTCGAAAAGTCCTTCGCCAGGTAATTGATATTCGGTCGATCGACCGGGCCAGGAGGGCAATCGTTCAGTTGCTTGCAGTCGAACGGGCTCTGACAGTTGATCTTAAAGGAGAATTCGATCTCGGCAAGATGCGGGTCGTAGCCCTTCGAGTCCGGATCCGCAACTGACAGCTGCAAAGTGTAAGCGGAAAAGTCCCCCGGTTTATCGACTTGAAGCGTCATCACGTTGCTTGCGCTGAGGCTCGCGGAAACAACACGGATGCCCGTGATGCGCACGCCACCGGTGACGCTGAAGTTGTCCTTCGTGAGCGCCTTGGCCGGCAGCGGCGGTATGGGAGATGCGGCAGCCCCGGGCAGGTTTTGCAGAAAGTGCACCAAAAGCACCGTCTGGTCCGCGGGAGACACCTCAAGGAAGTCGATACCGTTGAGGAACGGGTTGCCATGATTGTCGCGTGCGTCACGCACGGCTTCGCGGCGTTCTTCTCTTGCGCAGGCAGCCATCTAAGCACTCCTCGCAAACTGCGCGATCTGAGTTTGTTGAGTTCGCAGAATCGTATAACTCACGACTACGTTGAGTGTGGAATCCTGTGCATCCACTTGCACCGTGTTGACACGGATCAAGTCGCCCAGCCACTGCTGAAGCGCCCCTTGCGCCATAAACTGCATGGCAGCCGCGAGCTCGCCGCTGTTGGGTGCAAAGACCAATTGCAGCAGCCCGCTGCCGAAGGATGGACGGTTCACGCGCTCGCCTGGAGTCGTAAACAGAACCTGTTCGATCATGTCGCGGATGTGATCGTCGTACGCAGCTTGCGCGGTTCTGCCACGACTGTCGAATTGGAATGGGAACGCGATCTGATTGAGGTCTGTCATGGCTTACCTGCTGGTCACATCCCAATCACGCGGGGCTGCGTGGTCACGACGACGGGCGCACCCTGCGGGGCTTGCGTTGGTCCCAGACAGAGGCCTACGCTCGACTGCAAAATGGCGGGCTGCCCGTTAATGAGCACTCTGACGGCGGGCACAAGCCACTGAACGCTAATACACGGCTGGGGCGGCGGTATCGTGAAGGCACAGCCAGCAACCAGGTACTGATCGGCCATGGTGGCCACGGGCATGCCACTCACCAGCACACGCACATTGCTCGAGATTACGTTGATCGGTCCACCGTGAGGGCAGATCGCCGACGCGCCGACATGAAAAAGTGGTCCTGGCATCTGGCTCCCTAAGTGACCACCAAAGCGCCAGCGTTAATGGTTGTCGTTGGTCCCACCATCACGATGGATGCGCCCTTTCCGTTCTGAATGTAGATGCCCGTGTCATTGACGATAATGGTCGCCCCAGTCGTGCTCTTCAGCATGATGCCGCCCGTGGGACCGGGGACGTCGCTCACCACAATCCCGTTCATCAAGGCCGTTTGCAGCGTGATGCCGGGTACCGCGGGAGGAACGAGATGCGATAGCGCGGGTACCTCGGCGGCCGAGCCCCAAAAGCAGCCGGACCAAATAGGGTAGTCGGGATCGCCCTGTTCAAATTCGATCCAGACACCCGCTCCAACCATTGGAACCGAGAAGAAACCGTTCTGGATTCCGCCAACCGGCGAACAAGGTAGCGCCCAGCTTGTCGGGATCACTGCCGAGACGTCGGGGACGATGGCTTGAATGCGGCCGATCTGCATCGGGTCAACGTTGTTGATCACGGTGCCGCGGAACTTGCCGTAGTACTTTTTGTTCCCTGCAGCGGAAGTTGCGGACCCATCGGGAGTACTCATGCTGGCACCTGCTGAACTGTCGAGAGCAATCCGTTTCTGCTGAGTGTAAAGCTCTGTTTGTATTCGCCGCGCTTCAGATTGTGTGTCACTCCCCGTACATAGTAGAGACCGTCGAACGCCGGTCCAGCGCCACGGACACCAACCAGTTTTCGAGCCTTCAGGACGCGCCCGTACCGCAGTACGTTCAGAGTACCGGAAGCCTTCACCGCCTCGGATGTTTTGGCGGCCTTCGCAAGACCGATCATGATGGCTTGCGGGAACGAGAATTTCGCCGTTTGCTCAAGAATCTCGAACTGTTTTGGCAATGGAGGTATTAGCCCGAGTGGGGGACTCAGTGGCGTGATGTCGGGAATCGGAATAGGAATCGGCGTCTTGGTAATCGGCTCCTGAACAAAAACGATGGGCATGACTTTGCCATCGCCGCTGTAACTGAAATTAAGCGTTTCGACGTTTGTGAATGCGTCCATGTTGATATTGAGAGCGGGTTGCGGCTGACCGACTTTGATCTCCGGTCCCCAGTAAGCGAAGCTGCTTCCAGGTGTCGGACCGGGTTCGTGATAGAAGACATAGCCTACTTCCGCCGCCAGCGACTTGATGTACTGCAGATCAGTCCCCTGATGGCGCGGAATTCGCGTCACTGGAATCGGCACGTCGATCAGCACGCTGGGGATCACCAGCGGGACAACCCCGAATACCAGGTACTTCGCAAGTGCTACCGTGACTCGCGCTTCGGACGGCATACAAGGGTAAGGCAAACCGCTGAGATCGATATAGTCCATCACGCGCGTCAGGTCCTCGCCCGTGATGGTTAGCGTCGAGGATCCGTTGTTGCCCGGAGTAATCTGCTGGTTCGTTATGACGCCGTCGATCAGCACGTCGGAACTTCCGTTCACGCTGACGGCGATGATTACTCGGATCAAAGGTACCATCCCGCCGCCGGAAAGCAGAAAGAGAGTTTCCAGAGGCGATTTGTTGCTGATCTTAAACGTCAACTGGAAGCCACT
Source organism: uncultured Acidobacteriia bacterium (assembly GCA_903909435.1). Lineage (GTDB taxonomy): Bacteria > Acidobacteriota > Terriglobia > Bryobacterales > Bryobacteraceae > CAIVVT01. Next base: position 21,477 of record CAIVVT010000216.1, read on the forward strand.
GGGTCCATCCGTGGAGGTCGTGACTTGCGCGCTTTCGAGCGAGTCAAGCACCTCCTTCGGCACCGCGACTGGCACCGCCGGGCCGATCATCAGACTCAGTTGGATTCCGTTCAGCACCCTAGCTCCCCGGCGTTCCTTCCGGCAGCGTGACCTGCAGAACGGTCCCCTCCACTTCAGTCAATTCCTCGGGGCGAACCGCGCCGTTGCCGTCGCAGATCCGCCAGAATAACTCGGGATCTCCGAAGAACTGATTTGCCAAATTGTCCAGCCGGTCCCCTTGCAATACCGTGTACTGACCGACGGACGCGAGACTCGCAGGCTGCGGCACGAAGCGTCGTCGAAGGTAAGTGATGGTGCGGCCATTAGACGCACTCATGGTCGCGGTAGAAACGTTCGCGTAGCGACTGGTGGGCGGGAACGGGTTCGACCGCACGACGCCCAACTGGAGCAGAGCGGAGAGACTCGGCGTCATGCGATCCCCCTCAAACCAAGCCCACTAAGACCACCACCTTTGTTCATCGCGGCCAGACGCTCCTTCTGTTGCTGGTAGGCCATATACAGACTGCCCCCCTTGTTGTCGAAGCCTAAATCGTAAACGCTCAGGACCCGCAGTCCGAGACTGACCTTGGCTCGGATAGGATTCAGCGAAGGATCAAACGCCTCTTCGGTGATGCTGAAATCCGTGATACGCACCGGCACCACACGGTTCGAACTCCAGATGAATAGCGAGAGCGGCGCTTCCATCGGGGCGATTTCGAGAGTCCCCGCTCTCGCCAGATTGTTACTCGACAGAAGCTGATCGCTGGTTGGGTAAATGATGGTCTCGAGCGCGGCGAGTTGTGGTTGAATACCCACCTGCACCGCATTTGGGTTCTGATCGGGAAACTCCAGTTGATCGGTAGCGTCGATCTCCGCTTCGAGCTTGAAAGTTTCAATCGGCGGGGCTTTCAGGCGCAGCGGATCGGAGCGGTCGCCCTCGCTGGTAACGGCTTGAACCTGCAGCGTGCGGGTCAAAGTGTCCGGGTTGTATTGCAGCGTGATGATGCGCACGATCGACGATGTATCCGGATCGATGAGTACGATGCCGCCCTTGAGCAGTCGCGGTGAATTAGGAAAAGTACTCATCAGAAGGTCCCCGAAAGCCCGAAGATCGCCTTAGGCTTGTTCTGCGGATCGCTTGGATCGCCTTTCAGCGGTGTTTCGAAGGTGGCCCCGAAGTTGATACTGGCCTTCGTACACGGAGTCTTCTTAGCCTTTTCAACCGCTTCAACCGCCGAAACAAATGCGGCAATGGCCGTTCCGAGCGCGATTTCCGGCTGCACCTTATCAACCACCCCGCTGACGGTGTCTTTAACGGATTGAATGTCCTTCGATATGGCCGACTGGGAAGGATTCGGAGCCTTGACCGCAGCTTTCGGCGGTGCCGCGGCAGGAGGTTGCCGGAACGTCTTCCATGCATCTTCGACTTTCTTTCCGGCGTCCTGGATCTTGGCGACGACACCCGGATCCACCGAAGTAGCGCACTTGCTGGTGGCGCCAAACAAGCGCAGCGAAACCGAGGCCTTGTTGCCGACAGGATCTATGCTGCTGCTAAGTTCCAAAGGTATGTCATCGATCTTGATGGACGCCGTGAAAGTGGCCGAAGTGCCCACGCCCACGCTGATGCGGATAAACTGCGCATCGTGCAATTGGGCGCGAAACTTCGCGGCGACTCCCTCCGGAATGGACACCTTGAATTGCACGGCCGGCGACTTATACTCAACGATCGTGCCGCCTAGAACGTTCGACGACCAGGGACTCTTCGCCGCGGGAGCCGGCGACTGGGGCTCCGCCGCTGGTGTTGAATCCTCTTTACCTGCGGGCGAATTCACCTTGTCCTGCGCCGCGCGCATCATGTCTGGCGTGATCTTGAATCCCGCCGCCGGATTCTCCAGTTTGACGCCGGAAAGCGCCGGGTCCGTTTGAGCCCGCATTTTCGCGCACAGCAACGGATCGCCTTGCCCCAGGGCGCACATCGCCAGAAATTGTGCCTGGATTTTCGGGTCCATTTCGAACTTCGGCGCTGCGCCGGTTCTGAACCTCGAGCCACCGTCGTCGTCGCCCGGCCCCTGTTTGTGCAGCGCTTGCGCGGCAGGCGTGATTCGTCCCGGCGATTTCGTGGCTGGAGCGGACAAACTCGCGGCCATTCTGTCCGCCTCGCCCTCGGCATGCGATCCCGCATCCGCAATGGCTAGTGACGAAAGCGAACCCGATGCCCCACGCTGCTGGGCGACGTGCGTCAGTTCATGGGCCAGCAGGCGCTGCCCTTCCGCACTTGCCGGTTGATATCGGCCCGGCGCGAAGACCACATCCGAGCCAACCGTGTAAGCCAGCGCATTGACCGCGTGCGCCGACTCCCCTGCCCTCGAATCGGCGTGGATCCGCACGTCGCTGAAGTCGTGCCCGAAGCGCGGTTCCAAGCTCTCCCGTGCGTGCCTGTCCAGAGGCGTCCCTTGCGATCCCAATACGTCTTGCACGATTGCAGGCACCCGCTCCGGCGCCTGCCCTATGGCGCGGCGCTGCAACTCCTTTCTCTTCTTGCATTCTTCGCACTCGCCTTCCGCGCCCGCTTGTTTGCCGCAACCGCATTTGCGTTGCAGTCGAAGTCCGATAGACGGCGAGAAACGGACCGCAGACCCGCCGTCGTGAGCCAATGCGGGCGTCGCCACCAACTGCTTCTGCGGGGGACTCGCAGCGGTGAGGGTGGGCGCGGCGATTCTAGTTTGCTGACGCACGCTCACAGGGGTAGCCCTCCGTGGATCGCTTGAGCGATGCCTGAACCGATCGCTCCTGCTCTCGCCCCCGGGGCGAGCGTCACTGGCTGCGGAGCCTGGCGATCGATGGAGCAGTCTTGTGCCGAAGCAGTTGGAGCGGCCGCCAGCAAGCCTTCGAGATGCGATTGCACGGCATCGGCAATGGCATGGCGGTCGCCGGGCGCGAAGCCGTGCAATACCAGTTCGTCGATGACAAACTCGATGCGCGAGGGTTGCATCTTCCCTGCCCTCATGACCATAGTCCGATCTCCACTTCAGAGATAGGCCGTTCCAGCTTGGAGCATTCCGCGCGCGCGGCCCGGGCCAGATGAGCCATGTTGACCGACCCGCCTGACTCCGCTGCTAAGAAGGCCGCCGAGAGGGCGATATTGCGGATGTTGCCGCCCGCCATGTTGAGTTTGGCCAGCTTGTCGAATTGCAGGGGCTCGACTGGCGTCTGCGGAGGGAACACACGCTTCCAAATCTCACGCCGTTGATCCTGGTCGGGGAATGGGAACTGAACGATGAAGCGTAGACGCCGCAGGAAAGCCGGGTCCACGGCACTCTTCAAATTCGTGGTGAGAATCGCCAGCCCGTTGTAGCATTCCATGCGCTGCAAGAGGTAGCTCACTTCGATGTTGGCGTAGCGATCGTGGCTGTCCTTCACCTCGCTCCGCTTACCAAAAATCGCGTCGGCCTCATCGAACAACAAAACGACGCCCCCCTCCTCGGCGGCATTGAAAACGCGGCTCAGATTCTTTTCCGTCTCCCCTATATACTTACTGACCACCTGGCTCAGATCGACGCGGTAAAGATCCAATCGCAGTTCGTTCGCGAGCACCTCGGACGCCAGCGTCTTGCCCGTTCCGCTTGGGCCGGCGAACAGGGCGCTCACGCCCAATCCACGCTGGTCCTTGCCTCGGAAACCCCAGTCCTCATGGACCGTTCCGCGGTTGCGCGCCTGGGCGCATATCTCCTTCAGAGCCTGCGATTGAGCATCCGGCAAAACTAGATCCTGCCATGCCGACGCAGACGCGATGCGCTGCGCCAATTCGTCAAGGCGGGGGCGGGACTGCGAGCGGCATACGCTCCACAAATCGCTCGTCAACAGGCCGCCAGTTGCCAGGGCTTCGTCCGCTACCGAACGGATTAGATGGGCACCCAGATGGAATTGCCCCACCAGCGTATCGAGTGTGCCACCCAATTCTTCCGCGCGTTCCCCCAGACAGGCCAGCCAGAGATCCTTCTGTTCCGCTGCACCCGGTTTCTCGATGTCCACCGAAAACACGGCTCGGCTTCGAACCGGTAATCGCTGGCGGCTGGCCACGAACATCGGTCCGCGGTAGGTATCGAGCAGACGCCGGGCAGCCTCGAAGCGAATGCCTTCCCCAGCCTCCGCACCCTCGCAGTCGAGCATCAAGACGCTTTGCGTCAATGCCGTCTCGCGCTCCCAAAGTCTGCGGAAGCTGTCGAGATCGGCCGGATTTGTTGGCACGCTCTCCGCGGGCAGCCGGTAGATCTTCCAACCAAAATGCTGACCGACTTGCGCAACGATCGAAATCTTCGCTGGCGCGTCTGCTCCGCACAGCTGCAGCAGCGGCACTTGCCTCCGCTCCTGGCAAGCCAGCAAGTGCCTGACGATTGTATCGGTGCTCGATTCGTGGGACGTTGCGAGCAGCGCCGGTCGAGCCACTGGGACCACGTAGCCTGCAAGCTGCTCGTCCAAATGCGGTACGCCGGTGAGAAAGCTCAAGGCCCACTCGCTAATACGTAGGGGGCTGGAGGTCAGTGCCGAACCGGGGGCAAGCTCAATCAATCTCCAATATCTTAGCGGCGAGGCCGGAGATACAGCCGACCAATGCGCATCGGGAAAGGCCGATAGTGCGAGGCTGAACGTTGGATACCGCTGTGAGTTATCACCTTGCGCCTCTGCGCACAAAGGCGCGAACGTGGAGTCCAATTCCATGCCCGCGCATAGCACGAGGATCTTCTGCTCGAAGCTCGACAGCCCAAATGTGGCGCTCAGTTCCTCCAGCGCACCCGCTGGTGCATCCGATGAAGCCGCGTCCTCCGGCTCCCGGCCGGCAGCGCGCGCAAGCAGACCCCGCACGCCCGACAAAGCAGTCGTCATGGGGCGTCGATTCACCACGTCTCGGTCATCTCGCTGAACTGGCGAAGTCATGGCACGATCACTAACGGACCGCTGAACGCGTGGTTCGCATCGAACTCGAACGGACTCTGCGCGCCGTCGACGCGCACCCTCAGAAAATACGCGCCGCTCTGCGCGCCGGGGATCGGAACCGTGACCGTGTCGCTGGGCGGTCCCGGTAGCGGCGGCGAGTCGAACTGGTAGCCAAGCGGAACACTGTTAGGCGGAGGATTGAATTGATCTAGCAGCAGTGTGACCTTCTGAGTCGATTGCACCGGCGGATCCACCTTTACGGTGACGGAAGGTGGAGCGCTCGCGGTCGCCGGATTGAATGTGATGTCGTCTACAGGCGGCCCGCCCTTCTTTTTGACAACGGGTTGCAGTACAAACGCGGCGACGTTCGATTCGATGATCGGGCGTGGCGGGGGTGATCCCAGCACCAACTTGCGTACGATCTGCACTGAGTTCAGTCCGGCGTTGAGTACAGGCAGCGGCACCGTCAACCGGGCGCTTGTCGATAAAAGGATGTCTGGAGCTTGTTCCGGCCCACTACCGAATCGTACAACCGCGTCCGGCGACAGCAGGTTCTGACCGCGCAGATGGATCGCGGCACCGGCGCTGTATGGCAGCATCTGCTCTTCAACCAATTCGATCACCGGCTGCTGTACGGCCAGCGCATACACGTTGCGAGACAGGACGGGTAAGGCCGACCGGAAGGCGCCCTCGCTTTGAATCAATACCAGCGAAACCCGATAGCCCACGCTCGGCCGGTACTTCGATTGAAACGCCGTCCAGAGTTTGGACAACTCTTCAGTACTCAAAGGTTCGGGAGTGATCTTAACCAGCTCAACCTGATCGGCCAACCCGGCTGTCGCCATCTCGATCGCAATGCGGTGAGGCAGAGTATCTGACGGGGGTGATGGCTCGAAGACTGAGCGGATCTGATCGCGTGCCGGGATGGGCGTTTCGTGGAAGGCTTGCATCCCCAGGCCCAGTAATATCTCTGCCTGGAAATCGATTTCGCCGTAGGCCGATACGAGATAGTGCAAGTCGATGGCGAGCGGGGGACGGCCAGTCCTATTGCCACGCGCGTCCGTTGACGGCAGGCCAGCCTGACGCCAGCCCTGGTTATAAGTCACCTCATACAGGAACAGATTGAGGTGCGGGACTTCGCCGGCGCCTACCACCACGTGGTCGGGCGGCACCGCCGTCGTGACGGCAGCTTCGAGAATCCCTGAGAGGTTCGCCGCCTGAATGCGATTGTCCAGAAGTTGCGCCAGCACCTTCGTTGTCGCGGCGATCGCAAGGGCAGTGCTCACTGGCGGCCTCGCTGTCTCGCTCTGAGATACTCATCGAGCGAAGCCGGTTTGGCCTCAGCGACAGTCGGCGTTGCGGTTCGCGACTCCTTCGCGGTCGAAGTGACCATGCGAACATCGACTCGACCGATATGCACGCGGACCACTGGGCGCTGCGCGGAGTCCAGCGCCATGGGCCTGAGCGACGTGACCGAAGCTGCCGATAATGGCCGAAAGTTGGTGACCTGAGGCGCAGCCGGCGCTGACTGCATCAGGCGGAAGTCTTGCTCTGCCGGAGTTGGACTGAGAGTCCCGTCGAGCGCGTTTGGCGGCTGCACCTCCGTCAGACGATCTGGCGCGAAGCTCAGAGCAAGCCGGGAGACTGTTGGTTGACGCGCGGATTCGGCAACTGAATCCGTTTGAACATTGGCAATCGCACGCTCCTCGGACGGTTCTGTACGAACCTGTTGCTGCGCATCAATAGGGCCGCGATTCTGGCGCGTGCCTGACGCCTCGGGCATCGCGGCAAGGGTAGGTTGTGGCTTCGCCACTTGGGATTCTTGTTTAGGGTTCGAAGGTCTCGCTCGCGCCACAGGCGCTGCGATCTGCGGCGCGATAGCGTCTTGTCCCGGCGTCGCCGCCAGGTAACCCTGCGAAGCGAACTTCGCCTGGATCACGGGCTGCGCCACCGGTGTGATGCCGAGGGTCCGGCCGACGAGGTTCGCAAAATAGCTCATGAGCCAGTCACCATTTCGAGATACATTGCCCGGCGCGCAGGGCTGAGGCTCAGGATCTCCCTCTCGGGCCACCCGTAGGCACGCGCCAGTGTGTCCACTTCGCTCATCAACCGCTTCGCAAAGCTGTTCAGTTCGCGCCAAAAGAAGGCCGCAATATCGAGGACCTCAGCCCAGCGATGGCCGCACACCGGACATGTCACCGCCAATTCAAGATCGCCAGCAGGATCGCACTCCGCGATCGCGCGATCCAAATTCTCCGATGACCGCTGGTCGAGTTCAGTATCGTCCCCCACAATGCAGCGGCGTAGCAGTAGTCGCTCGGCCTCGCCCGGGTCGCGCACCACTGCGATGGCGGCTAGGTCGTGGCTATTCGGCAATCTGAACCGTCGTCCGTCCGAGGCGTCAAAGACCTGGGCAGGAGCCATGGCAATCTCGAGTTCGCCGCACTCGACAAGCGGAAGTTCGTTGATGGCAACTGCGAACTCCATGGAGCCGTTGCATGCTGGGCATTCGGCGAACGTTTCCAGCTTCGAACCAAACAGGCACTGGCGTGCCTGGAACAATAGGCTGTCGCGCATGCCTATCGGCAATTGCGCGATCGTTCTTTTCGTGCGGCCGGAAAAGGCCGCGGCGATCGTGAGAGCGCGGTCGATGGGATGTTCCGCCAAAGCCGCCTCCCAAATCGCAAGGATCTCCTCGCTGGTCGGGCTGCGCATTGTGTTGTCCGGCCTCCCCTAAGCCGGGTGCGTGAAGGTCGGCTCCGCCGGTTCAGTCACGTCTTCGTCGCGTTCCCATCCTTCGTTTTCCAACTTGATGTGCTGAATGGCGACGGCATTGGCGTTCGCGTCGAGATCGGGCAGGGCCTGATACTCTGACACCCAGCAGCGGTAGATCTTATAGGCGATTGCCAGTTGTCCCGCCTCGTTGTACATCTCGAGCGTGATGTCTTTGCGGAAGTCCTTGAGCGACACTTCCGCGCCGAGGCCCGCACCGTAGTTCCACACTTTGTTGGCCCACTGCTCGAACGCCACGTCGTTGGTCACCCCTCGCTCCAGTGTGATCGCGTCGTATTCGGTTCGGCCGGGTGATTTTCGCGTGCTGCTCGGATCGCCCCCTTCGCGGTGTTTTACCACCTCCGTGGATCGCTTTAGTGCGCTGACCTTGCTGATGCCCGCGACGTAGCGACCGTCCCACTTGAGCCGGAACTTGAAGTTCTTGTAGGGATCGAATCTCTGTGAATTTACGCTGAATTGTGCCATAACGACTCCTCCGGGTCTGCTAAACGGCGATTTGTCCGGCCATCTGCTGCAACTGGATAATCACGAATTCGGCCGGCTTGAGCGGGGCGAATCCAACGACGATATTCACGATGCCAAGGTTGATATCGTTCTGCGTGGTTGTCTCGCTGTCACACTTGACGAAGTACGCCTGGCTCGGAGTCTGCCCCTGGAATGCGCCTTGTCGGAACAGCGTCTGCATGAACGCACCGATGTTCAAGCGGATCTGCGCCCAGAGCGGCTCGTCGTTCGGTTCAAAGACCACCCACTTGGTCCCACGGTACAGGCTCTCTTCGAGGTACAGCGCCAGCCGTCGCACCGGGACGTACTTGTATTCGGAAGCGGCGGCGTCGGCGCCCAACAACGTCCGAGCTCCCCAGGACACCACCCCGTAAACGGGGAAGAGGCGCAGCGCGTTGAACCCCAGCGGATTGAGCGAACCGTTTTCTCCATCGGTAAGCACGTAGTCCAAACCTTGTGCGCCCAAGATGTTAGCTTCGGTTCCGGCGGGCGCCTTCCACACGCCGCGCGAGCTGTCGGTTCTGGCGTACAGTCCCGCCAGCGAACCGGACGGTGCAGTCTTGCGGAGTTTTCCGCCGTTCAGCGGATCCCCAATCTTGATCCACGGCCCATAGATCGCCGCGCTGCTGGTCTTGGGCACACCCGCACCCTGGACCAGAGTCGCTAACTTGTCGGGAGTGGCGGCCGTGGGGTCCGAATCCACAATCAGAAACGCCCTGCGGCTGGCGCAATATGCGGCGGCGTCAATCAGCGTACTCGAATCGGTCACGCCGGCCAGCACCATCAAGTTGAAAATATCGACCGATTCCAACGCATAAATCCCGCCGCGAGACGACGGGCTGGGCACGAATGCGGAGTAAATGGTAGAAGCGTTGTAGGGATCGTCGTTGCCAGCGCTCAGCGCTTCATTGAGCGGGTGCGTCGAGGTTCCGGTCAGCAATCCGAGCCCACTCGCCAGATCGGTCGCCAACCCGGCGGAAACGGTGACCGACGAGCCGCTACCTGCAGATCCGGACGTCAAGACCAGGCGGTCGCCGCTGCCCGCCACCGCGGCCGTGAAGTTCTTATAAGCCGGGACGGCGGGTCTGAGTGCCCGCACTTTCGCCTGAATCCTCGCCGCCATGTCGGCCAGTTGTGTGGCCAGCGTACCAGCTGCGATCGCCGGCCCGCCGGGGACTACCGTGTCGGGGCCATTGCCGTCCAAACTGATCTGAAAACGATCCGCGGCGGCACTCGGAAGCCCAGTGATGTTGCCCGCCCCGATCGCCGCGCCCGTGAGCGCAGCGGAAACCGGGACCGGCTTCGGACGAAATGCAGCCGCAGCGTCCTGCTCCACGCCACCGTTGAGCGCACCCAGTTTCAGGATTGCGGTCGCGTCGTTTCTGGCTCCGGCCAGAACGCGCACCGACGAAGTCTCACCAGTACTCCCGGAGGTCAGCACCAGTTGGTTTGATCCGGCTCCCCCCACCACCGCCTTGAAAGACGTCTTGGTTGCCGCATCCGAGCTGCCTGCACGCACCTGGGCCTGAATCGCGGCCGCAATTCCAGTCAAGCCGCCCGCGATGTCGGCCGGCGCCAGGATTACGGCAACCGCGGGCAGACCGTCCACGACAACCTGAATCTGGTTGTGCTGCGCATTCAGCCCGCTGATGTCGGTGACCGCCCCTCCAGTGCTGGTACCCGTACCGCTGATCGCCAATCCCGCGTGCCGCTTGGCGGTCACAAGGGCGGAAGTGCCAGTGACCACCGCTTCGACAAACCGCCCGTCGGCGGAGTTCATCGACAGGTTGGCGAACTGCTCGACCAACTGGTCCGCAGGGCTGTCCGGGGACTGATACTTCAACGTCAGATTGAACGTGCTCGCCGGGTTGCTGGTCTGGTAATCGACGGTGACCTGGATGTTGTTCCCGGCTTTGCCGCCATCGACTGCGGTCAGGTCCAGGACTTGTGCCGCTGTCGCGCTGAGCAGAGTGTCGGACGCATTCACGACATTCGTGGCCACACGCACGACCCAAGCCTCGCTCCCGCCATTCAAGAAGAACTGGCGAACCGCGTAGCTCATTTCCGAACTGGCGTCGAGCCCCCCGAACGTGCGATCGAAATCGGAAGCACTGAAGACATGCGTGGCCACGTTAATCGGTCCACGCTTGGCGGCGCCGATAAAGGCCGCCACCGACGTGCTGACGCCTGTAATCGTGCGGACGCCGCTCGGGATCTCCTGAATGTAAACACCTGGGTATGTCGGACTAATTGGCACAAACGCTCCTCCCCACGGAAGCTTAAATGCGAATCAGGTCCTTGTCAATCGCGAAAATGCAAATTCCGGATTTTTGCTATTTCGAGGGTTCTCGTTGTAAATTGTGTACTATTTCGTGAATTAAACATTGACACCCTTAATGCGGTAAGTGCTCGCTCGTATCAATTCCTGAAAAGTCTCGCCTATCTGCCTGAGCCACAAGGACATAGGGCGATACATGGCGTAGAAGTCATTCCACAGGCTGGCGGAGCGGCGGAGGATGCCGAGACGGCCCATAACATAGTTACAGACCCGCTTATCTATTAATGGGCTGGCAGACAGACGCACTAATCGGACATAAACATCTGCTATTTCGAATCCATCACAAACCGCCAAACACTAGGATTAAATACAGTTTGTTCATCGTGTTCGTGCAGGGTATCTACGTGCCTCGAAGGGCCGACAGGACAGTTCGTTAGCTGGGTTTGAGATGCTTGTCAAACCAGGCAAAGGCGTCTTCCTGCATGGGTACGTCGAAGCGGTGTGGCACGTCGTAGAACTTCCCCACGAAAGCGTCGGGCGCCCCAGCCTTGGCGTACACGGCGGAAATCTTTCGAACCGCGGCCTCCATGCCATCGAGCGGAAACAAGCCGTCAAGCTTGCATTGAAGCACCATCAACGGCTTTGGAGCCCTCAGCGCAACCACGTCCGGCAGGTCCAGGTATTCGTGCAGTCCCGGAATGAAATGCACGAAAGAGTGGGTCTCCATGTGCCGGCGAATCATAGGCCGGACCGTTGACATGAACCCCGCCACGCAGCCGGCGGAGATCCGGTCGTCCAGGCCCGACAGCATCAACGACCTCCATCCACCCATTGAAACTCCGCAGCAGCCAATCCGCGCCGGGTCCACCTCGGGCCGCGTGACCAGGTAGTCCACCGTGCGCACGTCGTCCCAAGCCACCACTCCCGGCCATGTCACCCCCGCGTAAGTTAGCGACTTTACGATGGCCGATTCCTTCTCCCGGCACTTCGCGTTGAGCGCGCGAACGTCCTTCAACGTGTACTTCGATCGCTCCCATCCGTACTGCAGATCATTGTCCATCATCAATCGCCGTTCGCCGAACGGAAACGCGTCGATGGTGATCACCACGTAGCCTCGTCGCGCGAACTCTGTGGCAGTCGGCCGCCCAGCGTAGTTCTCCTTCTGATACTCGACCATTGCCGGGTGGTTCACGCCGAAATCGATCACCTTTTCCTTGCCGAAAATGAACATGCCGCCGTGGGAATGCAGATCGACGATTGCGGGCAATCGGCCTCTCCGATTCTTCGGTACGTGCACGTAGGCGGGTACGCGGAACTCCGGTGTCGTGGAGAACAGTATCTTCTCGCGAACGACTTCGCCGAGATCCACGCGGCTGACGACCTCCGGCCGCGGATCGACAATGGGCGGGTTGTATCCCAGCGCCCGGTGCATGATCTTCAGGCCTTCGCTCCGGTACTCCTCCACGGACCGCCAGCGGTCTCCCAGGAACGACGCAGAGAACCCGCCACGTTGAGCCAGTCGTTCAATGCCGGGATACAGCGAACCAGTGTCCGCGGAGTCAGATTCAAGTTGCCTGGGTTGATCCGGCGGGGGATCGCCTGCCTGTGCGGTCAACGTGCCTGCGCCAGAGACACACCCCAAAACGCCGAACGCCGTTCTCCGGCTGATCGTTCTACCGTCCGCCATGCCCCCGCCTCCTGAGTCCACTGCATGCCCGCCCAAACTCAAATCTTCAACACGATGCCACGCCCGCTCGAAGACGTATTGCGCACCAGCGCCAGCACAACCAGCATCGCGATCACGGGTATTACGCTGGCACCGATCAGCGCTGGACGAAAACCGAGGTGGTCGGCGATGTACCCGATAGCGTACGTGGATAATATAGTACCCATGCCGGCGGCAGCCCCGCCCATCCCACTCACCGAAGCGACCGCGTCGGTGACAAACAGGTCAGCCGGGAAGGTGTTGGCCATCGTTGAAAACGCCGAATAGGAAAAGGTCGCAATCCCGAAAAACAGCGAAATCATTCCCAGGCCGGGCGCGAAAGCCGCGGGGATCAGGCAAAGCACTCCGATTCCACCGGGGATGACGACGGCCTTGCGCGCACTTCCGACCGTCCAGCCGCGCTGTACCAGCCAGGTCGAAACAAGCCCGCCCGCATAGTTGCCAAGATCGGCGGCTAAGAAAGGAACCCAAAATGCCAGCAGGCTGTGCTGCAGCGAGAAGCCGCGCGCAACCAGGTAGAGGGCGAACCAGTCAGTGATGAAGTACCAGACGGGGTCGGTCAAGGCCTTGCTGGCTATCGCTCCCCAGGTTTGGCGGAACTTTAGAAGTTCCAGCCAGCTGGCTCGCGCGACCGTGGGGGTGCCTTCGCTCGCTTCAGCCCGGTCCTGCAGCAGCGCGTCGCGCTCGACGTCATTGATCCACGGATGGGTCTCGGGAGGATAGTAAAAGCGGCGCCACACCCATAACCATACAAAGCCGAGCGCACCCGTTATGATCACCACGGGCTGCCATCCGCCGAACATCGAATAAATGCCGATCACCAGCGCTGGGGCGACGGCTGCACCAATCGAGGAACCGCTATCGAAAATAGCGACTGCCAGCGCCCGTTCGCGTCGCGGAAACCACTCCGACACCGCCTTTGTCGCCGCCGGCCAGTTGGCGGATTCCCCGATCCCCAACAGGAATCTGAAAGCGGCGAAGCTGCGTAACCCGGTGGCGAACGCGGTACCCATGGCGATGAGCGAGTAAAAAGTGACGCTGATGGTCAAACCGCGGCGGGTACCGAGCCGGTCGATGAGACGGCCGCACACGGCCTGGCCAATGGTATACGCCAGCCGGAACGCGATCACGACCAGCGCGAAGTCCTGGTTATTCCAGTGGTAGTCCTTCTTCAGGAACGGAGCCAGAACGGATAGCGTCTGGCGGTCGATGTAGTTGATGACCGTGGAGGCGAACAAGAGCCCGACGATCCACCAGCGCATGTTAGACGCGCCCGGATGTTTTCTGAGGAAGCTTGTCACCCGCGCCTCGCGGGCATTGCCGGGGGCTTGAATTGCATCGTTGTTGAATTCATGAATCTAAGACGGTGATCTTGGCAGTTGCATGGAGCGTACCAACACGGGCAGGAAAAATCTACCTCTGCACGATGCTTCAAACCACATGCCGGGCACGGCTCTCAAATAGAGTATAGAGATGCCAGTGATTCAACGTAGCCGGACGACCGCCTTCCTCGCGCTCGCATGGGCCTGCGCCGTCGGGGTGGTAGCCGCGACCAACGCGGGCGCCGCCAACGCGGACACTATCTGGTACAACGCCCGGATCCTCACGGTGGATGCGAAGTTCTCCATTCAACAGGCCGTCGCCGTCAAGGCCGGGCGCATCGTCGCCATCGGAACCACCGGCCGGATCGTGCTGGCGGAGCAAGGGCCCAAGACTTCGATGCTCGACTTGCACGGGGCAACGGTTCTACCGGGACTATTCGACAGCCACATGCACCCGCTGGAGGCGGCCCTGAGCGAGTTTCGCGCACCCTTGCCGGCATTCGATTCCTATGCAGCCATCCAGTCATACATCCGCCAGGTTGCCGCTAGAACCCCCAAGGGTGAGTGGATCGTTGTGCCACGCACCTTCCCGACACGCATCCACGAATTGCGTATGCCCACTCGTGAGGTCCTCGACGTCGATCTCGAGCATCCCGTGCTATTCGATGCGAGCTATGTCGTCGTCGTCAATTCGCTGGGACTCAAGGTTAGCGGCATCACACGCGATACGCCGAATCCGCCGCGCGGAGAGATCGTCAAAGATCGATTCGGTGAGCCAAACGGAATCCTGAAGAACGCCCAGTCGCTGCTAAAGGGGCGAAAGCAGGCGGATGATTTCAGCCAAACCGAGAAGTTGAAGGCGCTCGAAGCAATGTTGCGCACCTACGTCGCCGCGGGCCTCACTTCGATTGGCGACGGTGGCGTGCAGGCGGAGGAATTGGCGCTGTACCGCGAGTTGAAGGCATCACGCCGCTTGCCGCTGCGGGTGAACATGACCACCTGGCACGACGCGGGACGGCCGCTCGAGGAACTGCAGCAGGAAATTCTGTCCGCCGGTTACACAACGAACGACGGCGACGACTGGCTGCGCTTCGGTGCCTACAAAGTGAATGTGGATGGAGGCATGACGATTGGCACGGCGTACCAGCGTAAGCCCTATGGCCCTTTCGGTGCACAGCTCTATGGGAAGACCAATCCGGACGACCGTGGCCAGTTGTTCGAAGCGCCAGACAAACTGCTTGCCATCATGCGGGCCGCTTACCAGCAAGGCTGGCAGTTGACTGCCCATTGCCAGGGTGGCGGAGCCATCGACGGCTTCATTCAAGCCCTTGCGGCGCTAGACAAGGACAAGCCCATCGCCCCCACGCGTTCTCACCTGATCCACGCCAGCTTCCAGAGTCCCGAGGCGATTGCCCAAATGAAGCGCTTAGGCATACTCGCCGATGTCCAGCCAGCCTGGCTGTACTTCGACTCGCCTGCCTTGGAGAAGACGCTCAGCGCAACGGCGATGAAGAGCTTCTTCCCGCTGCGATCCTACTTGAAAGCGGGTATCAAACTCGCTGGCGGAAGCGACCACATGATCGGCCACGATAAGAATTCCGCGACCAATCCATACAACCCATTTCTCGGAATGTGGACCGCCGTGACAAGACAGAACACGAGTGGCGAAGTGGTCCATCCGGAGGAGCGCATCTCGCGGGAAGAGGCGCTGAAGATGTACACCATCTGGGCCGCTTACCGGCAGTTCGCCGAGAACTCGCGGGGCTCTATCGAGGTTGGCAAGCTCGCCGATCTGGTTGAGATCGATCGGGACTATCTGGCGTGTCCGCCGGACGAGATTCGCCGTATCGAGCCGGTGCGGGTGATGATCGAGGGCAAACTCGCCTATCACCGTCCCTGACCCCTCGGGAGGGCTGTGGGCAGAGCTCCAGCGCCACGCGGGGTCCCCGGACCCCGCTCCAGGGCTACCTTCGCTTTCGACGCCTCACTGCGCCGGTTTGATCAGGCTTTCCACCAGATCCAACCTGAACTTCCACGGGTCGGCGTATGCCAGCGGCGCAGACGCGTGGAAGTCCATCAGGATGTCTGTCGCAGGCGAGTACACGGGCCAATCCGGCAGGCCACTGCCATTTGGATTGCCGGTCTTGGCAAAGTTCACCCAGTAGGCATTTGTAGCCTTCGCCATCGCTTTGTCCGCGGGCGTCAGCGACTTCTCATAACGCGCTTCGACAGTATCGAATACGAAAGGTATCTCCGTCGCATGAGGCGCGCCTTTCCATTCCTTGCGCATGGACTCCGCGACGTACGAGAAGCGGTATTCGAAAGCTGGCTTACCCGCCGCAGTAATGGCGCGGGCAAGGAAACGAGCCGGTTCCACCATGAACTGATCGGCCACAAGCGCGGTGCCAACTTCGCGGAAATTGCCGGTCTTCTCCGGATCCCAGGCCGCCTTGGCTTTCTCGCTCGCTTCGCCGAACGGCTTGAACACCTCGTCCATGGAACGTGCCATGGTGAAGCCGATGTCCGCGCTGTTGGCGCCCACCATCAGCGGCACTTTCGCCGCCCGCCCGCCGGCGAAAGCAACATCGGCAGGCTCAATGATCACCTTGCCGTCGATCATGGGACCCGAGTAGGTCGGCACCATCATGGTGGCCATGTTCAGACCGGCGACCACCGCATTCGCAGGCAGTTTGCGCAATTCGGCCAGAGCGGCCGCGTCCTCGCTTGTCACTTTTACGCTCTTGGCGAATGCGACGCCGATAGACTCAGCGGAAGCCGCCCCCGTGGGCCCGCGGCGATCGAGGTAGCGCGGTGGCATGATCCCACCGCTGCGCCCGCCGCCCGACTCAATGATCGCCTTGTGGAACAGGCCCTGCGCCAGCGGCGAAGTCATCATTGCCTGCACCGACATCCCTCCCGCCGACTCGCCGAACAGCGTCACGTTCGCGGGGTCTCCGCCAAACGCCGCCACATTGCGCTGGACCCATTTGAGCACCGCGATCTGGTCCATGTAGGCGTAGTTGCCGTGTGGTTCGACTGCGTTTTCTTTGGTCAACGCGGGGTGCGCGAAGAATCCGAAGCGGCCGAGTCGGTAGTTGAAACTGACGAACACCACTCCGAGCTTTGCGAACTGGCTTCCGTCGTAAACAGCTGGTGAACTGCCGCCGTTGACGAAGCCTCCGCCGTAGATCCAAATCATCACCGGCAGCTTCTTTGAAGCGGCTTGGGCCGGTGCCCACACGTTCGCATACAGACAATCCTCGGCGGGTGTCACCCCTAACGGCGCAGCGTCTCCCGGGAACGGCAACTGCATGCAATCTCCCCCAAAAGCGCTTGCCGCGCGAACTCCGCTCCAGGCTTTGGCGGGCTGGGGCGCGCGCCAACGCAACTCTCCGACCGGGGGCGCGGCGTAGGGGATGCCTTTGAATGCGATCACCCCCTCAGCCACTGAACCTTTGAGTCGTCCCGTGTCAATCTTAACCGTGCTGGAGGCGGCGAACGCGCTGCCAGTGCCGAGTGCCACGGCCAGTGTCAATGCAAGTGAAATCAATCTGCGGGTCATAAATATACTGCCCTGCTTCTCCAGAATCCTGGGAAAATCACCAGTTATCAGACTGTCACATTGGCGCGCTGGTTGGTAGCGCGGCACACTGCCCGAGCCGAGCCTGGTACTCCTCCAGCGGTCTTACTCCACCGGATTGCCTGTAGTGCCGGAGTCGCCGCGCGCACCGGGCTCGCACGTGTTTTCCGGCGGCTCATTGGAGTTACCGATCACGTACAGACGGTACACGTGCTGCACCGCTTTCCAGCGCAGGTCCGCATAGCGCAGGAAGGAAAACACTGTCACGATCAAGCAACTCGCCACCCACGGCAGATCGTGAGAATCCCACGCCCGGCTTTGCGGGCGCATCGGAGCCGCCAGCCAGACCAGGCCGGCGAAGAACGCCACAACCACGAAGCCGCGGAAGAATTTGGAGTTGGCCTGCAGCCGGTCCGGCTCCTGCAGCGATTGCGGATTGTGCAGTTGGAGCCAATCCCTGCACCACTGATAAAGACGATCGTCGGCGGGTTTCTGCAAGGCGATGGACCGCGCGGCGGCATACACCGGATCGTCGAAGCCGTGCGCCCGCCTAGGCCTCTTGCGGCCGTGGATGTGAAAGTTCAGAGAATCTTTGATTCTGCTCCGCAGGCGTCCCGGCGTCGCCTTCAGCCAACTTCGAAACCCGTGAGGCCAGCGCTGGAAATCGGCGTACAGGAAGTCGTACGCATAGTCCAGAAACGAGGCACCGATCATGTCGACCAGGTGGCCCAGCAGGTAGGCCGTCACCAGGAAGGCCGCGTATCCCGCGCCCTCCCGCAATTGCAGGAGCCCGAGCAGGTCGTGGCCTAGACTCTGCTCGGCGCGCATGGCCAGGAACGTGAGTACCGCACCCGGCAGCAGCACGCTGAAAAGATCCGTTACGCCAACAAAGAAGTCACCCGGTTTGGCCATGCCTCACCTTGCATTGGTTTGATCCATACTTCACTCGCGTCGGCTGCTACCAGCGTAGCGTCGCCGGGAAGAACTCATTGATCAGCTCCAAATAATAGGGCTTCAATGCCGCTGCATCCGGCTTCGTATGACCCTTCGAATACAGGTCATATGGGTTGAAGCGCCGCACCCACTCCATCATGGCGAGGTCCTGCGAATTCATCAAC
>CAIVVT010000217.1 GCA_903909435.1 uncultured Acidobacteriia bacterium
CAAGCCAAGTTCGTGGTGGGGGTTCCCCTCGATCCAAACACCGCAGGCATCTGGATCGTCCACTCCTGCTATCCCGACAGCACCTATACGACGCCGATTCCATCCACCGAAGCGGGCTGGTTCGGCAACGGCTGGGGCATCGTCGTCACCGCGCAGCCGCCGCAGGGCGCGCCGTTTACCGCCTATGGCTCGTGGAACGCTCTCGGCTCCTGGACCGACCGGACGGGCCTGAAGGATTGGGAAGCCTACACGGCGTGGACCTACAACCGCAACCCGAACCCCGATTCCAACGCGCCGCCGATGGCTTCCCCGCTGGTCCTCAAAGTGGGTTACCCGCAAGGGTTCCGGGCTACCGGCGTCGGCAGCGGAAACCCGCTCCTGCCGACCTCCACCACCGTCGTGCAGACCATCGAAGGGCTCACCACCGGAGCGGACGTCATCGGCACAGCCGCCGCCAACCAGCAGAGCGTTACCTACAAATTCAGCGGCTCGCTGCCCGCGGACTCCAACCGGGCCGGGCTTTCCGCGATCTTCTCCGTGTGGACCGACAAGACGTTCACCACCATGATTCCCGGCAAAGGGAGTGGCTGGTTTGCGAGCGGTCCGACAGCCGGGTGGGGGATCTTCTCGACCAGCGGGGCCTCCACCGGGCCGGGGACTTTTCAGTTCATCGCACCCACGGAGTCGCTGGGCGCCCGGCTGTATCTGGCGTTTACGGTCATTCCGTTCAACGGCAGCAACGCCTATCCGACGATGCCCGCGCTGCCCTCGCGAACTGTCCCGTTTGGGGCTGGGAGCTA
The DNA here is from genome assembly GCA_903909435.1 of uncultured Acidobacteriia bacterium. Lineage (GTDB taxonomy): Bacteria > Acidobacteriota > Terriglobia > Bryobacterales > Bryobacteraceae > CAIVVT01. The sequence goes on from CAIVVT010000217.1 coordinate 801, forward strand.
CAGCGCGGCCACGGTCCTGGTCCAAGGACCTGGCAACGCCTGGCTCATGGCCGCTACCGGCGCACCCTTCTCCGCATCCATGGTCGGGAAGACCTATCTGCTGAACGGTACTCCGGTGGTCATTACCGCTTACGTTTCGACCACGCAGGTGAATATCGCTTCCGCCTCGAACGGCCAGTTGAGCCTCGGACTGCCGGACTCCGCAATTCTTCAGGATGCCGGCCCGGTCACGCTGCTCGTCCTTCCCGTGGCCGGCCCCTCGGTCAGCACCGGGGCTCTGGTAGCGGGCGGAGTCATCCAACTCATCGACAAAATCGTCGGGCTCTCGGTCGTCCCGGTGACAAACCTCTCCCCGGGTACGGTGAATCTCGCCAGTGCGACGAAGTTCGCCGATAGCGTCGGCGGTCAATACGTCCTGATCGATGGCGGCATGATCACGATTGCCAACTCGAACGCCTCGTTGCCGATCGCGCAATTCCAGACGGGCGGGATCATCCTCCAGGACAAGCAAACCGCTCCGCAGTATGCGGTGAAGATCACGCCCTCCTGGGTCAAGGTCGAGAACACGGTCACTGGACCCGGCATGGCGATCACTGCGACGGGAGCGACGATTGCGCAGGGGTGGTCCGGCGTGACGCCGCTCTATCCGAATGTGGCCATCGGTGCATCCACGGTCACCATTTCGGCCAGTGTCACCGCGAACGTATCGATCTCGGCTTCCGGTGGCGGTGCCTCCGTTGGACTTACTGATGGCACATACAGTGGCTTTCTGGCCACCCAGTGGGGCGGTGGCTTCCAGCATGGACTGGCGATCGTCAATTCTACGGGCGTGGGCAGCACCGCCCTTTGCAGCGACAACGGCGTCATCGCAGCCGCTTCCGTTTACGCGAGCCCCGGCGGAACGCTGGAAATTCACGGCACGATCATCAACTTCGTAGACGCGCCCAAGTTCTCCGCCACGCAGCCCACCAACGGCGCGGTGAGCGGGACGCTGACCAACTTCCCGACTGGCACGACGTCCGGCAACCCCAGGGCGTTCGTGAAAATCGTTCTCGCCGACGGCACACACGCCGTCGTACCCGCCTGGGCCCTCGCCTGGTAGAAAGACCACTTATGATCACCACAACCACACAGAATGCGGTGGCCGCGCTCGTTGCGGCGGTCGCCGCGGATTTCGCGCCGCAACTCCCCTCCGCCATCAGCGTCCAAATCAACTCGGGCGCCGGGGCAACCAAGAACGTCGCCGTGATCGTCGTAGCCACAGTCGCCGGTACGGACCCTCCGGCCAACGGGCAATATGCGGCGAACTATGTGATCGGCGCGCCGGTGGAGGTCCCCGCATGACACCCATCGAACTCACCAAGGTCGAGCAGGACATTCTGAAGGCGCGCAAGTACGCGATGGATAGCTCGCGCGAAGGCGTGGCCTTCCAGGTGGCCGTCGAGACGATCGTACAGCGGTACGAACTGGGGCCGGGCTGGAGCATCAACGCCAACGACCCAACTCATTTGATCCCGCCTGCGGGCCTAGCCGCCCAGCCCGCCTAACCTCTCACCCTATTCCGCCCGCTCCACTCCGGTGCTCCCGCGCCGCTGCAGACGGGCACCTTTGACTCAACGTTC
>CAIVVT010000218.1 GCA_903909435.1 uncultured Acidobacteriia bacterium
CAAGATCTTCGTCCGGGAGGGCGAGTCCGTGCGGCTGGAAGGGCACTGGGCTAAACATCCGAAATACGGGCATCAGTTCGCCGCGGAAAACCTGGGCTATGACCTGACGCTGGACGCGGACGGCCTGGCCAACTTCCTGGCGAACCACCCGGACATGAAAGGGATCGGCCCAGCCAAAGCCCGGCTGATTGCCGACCATTTTGGCGCGAGCTTCGATGCGGCGATCCGGAGCCGACCCGGGGACGTCGCGGCGATCGCGAAGCTGCCAGCGGAGACGATCCTGGACCTGCAACGGATCTGGATTGCCAACAGCGACTTCAACACGGCGATGGCTTACCTGTCGTCATTCGGCCTGACCCATCACCAGGTGACCACGCTGGTGCTGAAGTTCGGCAGCCAAGTCGTTCCGATCCTGGAGAGAGATCCCTACGTGCTTGTCAGGGAGATCCCCGGCTTCGGTTTCAAACGCGTCGACAAGATCGCTCGCAAAATGGGCACACCCAAGGATCTTCCTTCCCGCATCCGCTCTGGCCTGGTCTACTGCATTGCGGAGGCCCTCGACGACGGTCACTGCTGGCTCGAATACGAAGACTTGCTCGATCGGGCCAACACGTTGCTGGTCATGGACAATCTCGATAGCCGCGAGGTGATCGATGGTCATCTCGAAGCGCTGATCGCCGAGGCGCAACTGGTCTCACTGCCCTTTGCGCAGCTGGTGGTCGCAGATCCGGAGATTCATCGGATGGAGGCCGAACTCGCAGAGATCCTCCACGGAGCCGATCTCCCTAGCCCGCACGCCGTCGCCAATGTCGAGGCCCTGCTCGATGCCGAGGCTGGTGAGCTGAACCCGGAGCAGCGGGCCGCAGTGCGCAACGCCTTCAGTTACTCCATCTCGCTCATGACCGGCGGCGCCGGGAGCGGAAAGACCTACTCTGTCTCCTCCATCACCAGCATTGGCGAGCGGCTGGAACTGGAGGTCGTGCTGGCCGCGCCGACGGGCAAGGCAGCGAAACGGATGGAGGAACTGGTGGGTCATGAGGCCAGCACGATTCACCGCCTGCTCGGCTACAACGGGCGCACATACTCCTGCGATGCGCTCAATCCGATTGAGGCGGACATCCTGGTTATCGATGAAGTTTCGATGGTGGATGTCCCGCTCGCATGGCGGTTATTCCAGGCCATCGACCTCACCCGCACAACCCTGATTCTGGTGGGCGATCACAATCAGTTGCCGCCGGTGGGCCCCGGCAATCTGCTCCGCGACCTGGTGCAGTCCCACGCGATCCCCACCACCGTGCTGACCCACATCATCCGCCAGGCCGGCGTGCTCAAAGAGAACTCCACTGCGATTCTCGCTGGCGAGGTGAGACCGACCGCAGAGGCAGGTCTCGGTGCACGGCGGCCCTGGTACGTCATCGACAAGTTCACCGACAGCCTGGACGTGCGCCGCATGCTGCTGCTGTTGTTCGAGGAGATCTTGGATGAGCGGCTCGGCTACGACCTGCTGCGAGATGTGCAAGTCTTGACGCCCATGCACAAAGGGCCGCTCGGGACGGTCGAGTTGAATGTCGAACTACAGCGGCTCCTGCAGCTGAAGCTCAACGGGGTGGCGGTCGCCGAGGTGGATCCGGGGCGACGGCCACGTCTTTATGCCG
>CAIVVT010000219.1 GCA_903909435.1 uncultured Acidobacteriia bacterium
GGCCTTCTCGACGTGCGTGAGATAGACGTCGCAGATGGCGCGGACCTCAATGCCGGGTTCCTTCTGGAACAGCGACATGACGTAGGAGCCGCGCTCCCCGGCCCCGATCAGGCCCATGGCGATGCGGTCGTTGGCGCCGAGTATGCGGGAGTAAGAGAGCGCCGTTATGGCGGAAGCGCGGGCAAAATCGCGGCGAGTGATGCTCATTCGGGTGTTACCTTTCGGTAGCGATTCTATCGAAGCACGCCGCTGCGTGGGCGAGCGGCATCCCTGTTGCGAGCTTTGATTGAGAACAAGGGATCGCTTGCCAGCATTGAATCCCCGGTACAGTTTGAGTAGAATCGGCTCTGATAGTACGTTAGGAGACCCACATGGCCCAGTCCCGCCGATCGTTCCTTCAGGTGGCATCCGCTCTGCCCGCCGGCCTTGCCGTGGCTTCCGCGGCAGCCTCCGCCGAGCCGCAAGCCAAGCCGCAGCCGCTTCTGCCGACGGTGTCGTTCGGCAAGCACAAGGTCACGCGCATGGTGATCGGGTCGAACCCGCTCTACGGCTACTCGCATTTCAATTCCCTGTTGGACAATTGCATGCGCGAGTACTTCACGCCGGAGCAGAAGACCAAGCTGCTGCTGCACGCCGAGGAGATGGGGATCAACACGTGGCAGATCCATTACAACGATCAGCCGGCCGGCGCCTGCCCCGTGGACGACTTCAAACGCTATCGCGCGGCTGGCGGCAAGATGCAGCTCGTGCTGCTCGCCGATTTTGCGCTGATGAAGGACTGGAGCCTGCTGGCCAAAGTGGTGAAGGAGATGCAGCCCATGTGCATCGGCCATCACGGCAACAGAACGGATGAGAAGTTCCGCACCGGAAAGAAACAGGAAGTGCACGACTTCGTTAAGGCGGTCCACGACGCGGGCGTCATGGCGGGCATTTCGACGCACAACCCCGGCGTCGTGGACGTCGTGGAGAGCGAAGGCTGGGAAAACGACTACTACATGACCTGCCTGTACCGCGTCTCGCGGACGGCCGAAGAGGCGCGTGCCGAGTTTGGGGAAGCGCCGCTGGGCGAGACCTTCATGGAGCGCGATCCGGAGCGCATGTTCAAGATGATCCGCCTGACCAAGAAGTTCTGCTTCGCCTTCAAAGTGATGGGCGCCGGACGCAACATCAACTCTCCGGAGCGAATCGAAGAAGTGCTGCGAACCGCCTACTCGAGTATCAAACCGACCGACGCCATCATCGTTGGCATGACCGGCAAGTTCAAGGACGAGGCGGCCCAGAACACCGCATTGGCGCGTAAGATCCTGGCGTAACGGCAAGCACGAGAAATCGCCCTGTGGCGCACGTTTCAGCGCGCAGCGTGGACACTCCTGTCCACGTCCGGAAAATGCCGGCAGGAGTGCCGACACTGCACGCCGAAGCGCGCGCCCCAATGGGCCGGAACTTCGGCCGGCGTGCACTTGCGCCCCCGCCCTGATACGATGCAGCGTATGTTATGGAAGGTGGCTGCGCTGTCTCTGCTCGCGGTAACGACTCACGCTCAACAGTACGACCTGCTCATCCGGGGCGGGCACGTCATCGATCCAAAGAACAAAATTGACGCCCTGTCGGACGTCGCCATCGCCGGGGGGAAGATCGCGCTGGTCGCGCCCTCCATTCCCGCCGAGCGGGCCAAGCGCGTCGTCAACGCAACCGGTCTGCTGGTGACGCCCGGCCTGATCGACATTCATACCCATCTCTACGCCGGCACCGGCATGAAAGGCGTCTACACCGGCGATTGGAGCGTCTATCCCGACGGCTTCTCGTTCCGCACCGGCCTGACCACGATGGTGGACGCGGGCACGGCCGGGTGGCGCAACTTCGCCGACTTCCGGCAGCGCGTGATCGACCGCGCGCAGACCCGCGTGCTAGCCTTCGTCAACATCTTCGGCAACGGCATGGGCACTGCCCCGGAGATCGATCCCGCCGAGATGATCCCGGAGCAGGCCGCCGAGGTCGCTCGCAAGAACGCCGACGTCGTGGTGGGCTTCAAGACGGCGCACTACTACGGGCAGGGCTGGCCCTCGGTGGATGGTGCGGTGAAAGCCGGCAAACTGACGCACCTGCCCGTGATGGTCGATTTCGGCTGGACCACCGCGGAGCGCAACATCAAGGGTCTCTTCCTGGAGAAGCTCCGCCCCGGCGACATCTACACCCACTGCTACTCGGGCAATCGCGATGAAGTGCTGGGTCTCGGGACGCCCGAGGCCAAGCTGAATCCGTTGATGGAAGTGGGCCGCAAACGCGGCATCATCTTCGACGTCGGACACGGCGGCGGCAGTTTCTTCTGGAACGTCGCTGTGCCTGCCACGCACGAAGGATTCTGGCCCGACTCGATCTCGACGGATCTGCATACGGGCAGCATGAACGCCGGCATGAAGGACTTCCCCGACACGATGTCGAAGATCCTGAACCTCGGCGCACCGCTGCAGAAGGTGATCGAGATGTCCACCTGGAATCCCGCCAAAGAGATTCATCACGAAGAACTGGGCCACCTGACGCCGGGAGCGGTCGCCGACGTCACGCTGCTGCGGCTGGAAGAAGGAAACTTCGGGTTTCTCGATTCCGCCGGGGCGCGGTTTGACGGGACCCACCGCTTCCAGGCCGAGGTGACCATCAAGGGCGGCGAGGTGAAGTGGGACCGCAATGGCCGGGCGGCTCAGGACTGGAAGAGCTTCCACTACTCGAAGCGCGAAGCCCCGCCCTCCAAGTAGGCTGAATCGAAGCTCTATTTTAGAGTACGGTTTCCCGTCAGGGGTGCTATTCTCATCTGACACGGGGGCTCTTTATGCTGGAATTAACGCGCCGCTGGTTTGTTGGCAGTTCCCTACTCACGGGCGCAACCGCCCGTGTAGCCGATTCATCCCCACTACCGGGCATCCCCGGTCCGTTTCCCGGCCGGGTCGTCGAGGTGGCCCAACCCGACAGCATCATCGCGGGCCGCTACAACCGCGACGGCGTGCGCGACGCGATGCGTAAGGGGATGGTGGAACTGACCGGCGCACCCTCCTGGCAGGAGGCATGGCGGTGCTTCTTTCAACCCGGGGACGTCGTGGGCCTGAAGCTGAATCCGGTCGGGCGTCCGGCCGTCATCTCCGCGCCCGAGGTGGTTCTCGAAATCATTGAAGGCTTGAAAGCGGCAGGCGTTAAACCGCAGGACATCGTGGCCTACGACCGCTACAAGGCCGAGTTCCTGGATGCCGGTTTCGACAAGTGGCTGCCGCCCGGTGTTCGCTGGACTTTCGGCACCGATCAACCGCATCCGTTCCAACTCGACATGGCGGGCTACGACGAGAATCAGTACGTCGAATTGCCACTGCTGCTGCCGAAAGCGGATGTGAACGACCGCCACTACCGCCGGTCCTACCTGTCGAAGTTCATATCGCGCGATGTCAACAAGATGGTGAACCTGTGCGTGTTGAAGCACCACCAGTCGGCCGGCATTACGCTGGCCCTGAAGAACATGTCGCACGGTCTGGTGAACAACGTTTCGCGCAGTCATAGCGACCCGTCGAACAACTCCTGCGGCGCCTTCATTCCCGCCATCGTCGATCACCCGATCATCCGCCAGAAGGTAGTCCTGAACATCACCGATGCGATCAAGGCGGCCTATCACGGCGGCCCGCTGCCGAGCTGCGCTAAGTACACGTGGGAGCACAAGAGCATGTACTTCTCCACCGATCCAGTGGCCATGGATCGCATCGGGCTGCAGGTGCTGGACGCCCAGCGCGTGAAGATGGGCAGACAGCCGGTTTCACTCGCCTACATGGATGAAGACAGCCATTTCGTCCGCATGCAGCCCGAGCACATCGACATAGCCGGGTCGCTCGGATTGGGTGAGGGCGATCTCAAGAAGATCCAGCTGAAGAGACTTTAGCGCGCGCTCATTGAGCCGCACGGTCGCGCTACGCGCCGGTGAATTCGACCACGGCCCCCGTGAACTGGCCCAGGTACTTGCCGTCGCGCACGACGTCCGCGGCGAGGGGCAGGCGCGGTTCCGGCGAGGCCCAGCCCCGGGGAATGGTCCCGTTGACCGTCGCTTTCGCCGACGCGCCGGGAGCCCTCTCGAGTTTGACGATGTCCGGCTCGACGCGCCATTCGGGCGGCGTCACCAGCGCAATCTCCAGTTTCATGGGTGACGACTCGTAGTTGCGTGCCCGCAACTGCAGCGACTGCCGTCGCCTTTTCGCAAGCAGCGCCTGATACGCGTAGACGCTGACCCAACTCGGGTCCATGCCGAAATCCTCCTCGTCCTCGGGCAGGATGTCGAAGAACAGCTGCTGCTCGTGGTCGGGAACGTGGATGGGGATGCGGCGCGCGACCGCGACCGCACCACGTAGACGTTGCAGGTGTCCTCAAACAACCAGAGGTTGGACGACAGCTGGCGGGGGTTGGCTGCGGGCTGGAATGGGGAACCCTGCGCCGCGGGGAGAGTTGCGGGGCTGGTGGCTGCCGTGGCAGCGGATCCGAGAGAAGCGCGTCGTTACGGCTTCGACATGGAGGAATTGTGACTGAACAAACGGTCAGCAGGAAGGGTATGACCAAATCACGTGGCGCGAGACTGTGTGTGTCCGTAGCTTCGCGGAAAGCGCTCCAGATGTTATGATGATGGTCAAGCGAGCGAGAATCGGAGAGTACGACGTCCGTTCCGCGCCGCCCAGGTCCCCGCAAAGGCAGTGGCCGAAAAGCAAGATCGGATGCTGTTGCGCCGGGTTCCGCCCAGAGCATGCAAATCAACGTTCTTGTTCTGTGCCGGTGATCGTCAATCGAGGGTGCCACCCTAGCTCAGCTGGTAGAGCGGCTGATTCGTAATCAGCAGGTCGCCGGTTCAATCCCGGCGGGTGGCTCCAGAATAAAATCAATAACTTAGCGGCCCGCGCACAGTGGGCATTTTTGTTTTTGTCAGCAGTTTTGTCAGCACGAGGTTTCCGTCGCGGAGAGTGGGCCCCTTATCGTTTCGGCGCGTTGGCTGCTCGTAGTGTTTAAGCGGGTTGGTTTTGCAATCGGAGTGGTATTGCGTCGGTAACTCCCTTGTGACTCCATTCAATGGGGTGTTGCGAGGAACTCGGGAAACTCCGCGGAATCTGGTTCGCGTCAGGAAACTCAGTGAAGCTCAGTACACGATCCTTGGTCGTTTCCTTCGAAAACACCACGCTCAAGTCATCGATTCAGTTGACATGTCTCCTGTCATGAGCTTCCCAAGCTGGATGTCACGGGTTCGCGACGAATCGCGCAATCGCGCCAGCCACATCGTCTCGATTAGGACGCCTTCTTTGGCACGACTTGAAGGGCCGGCGGTGATTCCGGGCGTGCACTCCTGTTCCGTGTCTTTTGGGGAGCTAGGAGTTTTTCCATCTTCTCGGCCGAATCGCGATCACTGCCCTCGAACAAATGCCCGTATGTGTCCATCGTAAGCTTGATCGAGGAGTGCCCGAGCCGCTCGGAGATCTTCTTCGGATGCACGCCTTCGTGGATCAGGAGCGAGGCGTGGGTGTGGCGTAGGTCGTAAATCCGAAGTTTCGGCAAATCGTTTGCTTCACAAATCGTCTGAAAGCGGCGCAGAACATTCCGCTCCTCCGACGGCGTGCCGACTTCGGATGGAAAGACCAGACCATTTTCCTGCCACTTGGTCCCGGCCAACGCACGGCTTTCCAACAGCCGGTGGCGCTCTGCTCGCAGGATGTCGCAGACGAACTTCGGGAAGTCGATTGTGCGTCGGCTCTTCTCTGTCTTCGGTGGCCCGAACAGGAACCGGTCGACCTTCTCACCCTTCCGCCGTCTAGTCTTCGACAGCACTTGATTGACGGTCAGTCGCCGTGCATCGAGGTTCAGATCTTTCCACCGGAGGCCGTACATTTCTTCAGGCCGCAAGCCAGTCGTGATGGCGAGCGTGTACAGTGCCTCATGACGGTCTCCACCCACCACATCCAAGAATTTCCGGGCTTCGTTCGGATCGAGGAACCGAATCCGCTGGGCGCCGGCAGTGGCCGCTCTCTTTCGCTTGGCAGCGCGGAAGCGGGCAGCCGCAGGGTTTCGATCAAGGATTTCCCATTCAACGGCGAACTGAAGCGCCCTTCGCAGAACGGCTTGGGCGTATTCGACGGTTCTGTTACCCAACCCACGTTCGCGAAGCGATTTCATCCAGAGGTCCACTTCTCTTGGCTTCAAGTCGCCGAGTGGAATCGCTCCGATTCCGGGGATTACGTTTTCGTCGATGTGATATCGGTAGTCCTGCCAAGTCCGAAGGACGACGCCGCCTTCCGTCTTATAGAATTCGAGGAAGCGGCCAAGGAAGTCAGCGAGAGTCGCCTTCGCCTCTTCGGTCTTCAATCCCTTCTTTCGTTTGTCGAGTAGATCCTGCGCCTTCTGGATGGCCTCCCGCCTTGTCGTTGCCATTACAGACCGGCGTTTGCCGTCCGGAAAGAGGTCCTTCGGTAGGTCAACGCGGAAATAGTCCTGACCGTTTCGTCGTACTTTGAATGCCTTCATGCTATCTCCCGCAGCGTAAGGTCCGTTGTCAGCACAGAATCAGCAGGTCGCTGAATGTGCCGGGGACTCGGAGACGGCTTTGTGGGAGGATATCCAAGCGCGGAGTTCAGTGAGGGACACACGGACCATCGCCCGCTTGCCCCTCCTGCCGCCAAATCGATATGCCGGAAGTGTTCCGTCCGTCATCATCCGGTAGGCGGTTGCTCGGCTCACGCCAAGATGGCGCTGAACCTCGTTCGCCCTTAAGAGTCTGTCTTCACCGTGTTCCACATCGTCCTTGAGGGTCCCGGCCCAATCCGCCGGGCCGATACTGGGTTGGTTCTGATTAGGTGAGTGGGGAGCTATGTTCATACAGGGTCTCCTTTGGGCCCGTGAGTGGCACCGACGCCGAGTTCCTCGTCGGGTGGATGATTGTTTCGACATCCTGACCAAGCTTGAAGCCGTCTTTGAAACTTCCGGTCAGCCGATTCCAGCCTGGTGAGCGCATCGAGCAACTGGAGCGTGGCTTCGCGCATTTGCGGGGTGCGAGGCGCAAATCGCTCGATGTGCTCAATCGCGAACTTGATCCGATCGATTGCGACTCGGGCCTGGTAAGCGAGTTCGAACTCGATACCTGAAGGCTGCTGGCCTGCGGCATCGTCGATGATTTGCAGAACCTTGCGAGCCATTTCAGCGCTCATGTTCCTCCTTCCGGGATGAGTTGTGCCTGCCTTCCCGATGGCGTTCACGAATTGCTGGCAGCTAAGAGTGAGTAGCCGAATAGGCGTGCCCATGCCAGCACGCATGCTCTTTGCGCTGAGGGGACCACCGCACGATGACTCCATGCGGAACTGGAAACGGCGATTAACACGTCCGGTTGCCCTGCGGCTGAGCCGAGCACCGGCCAAACAAGCAACTGCTCGTAGCAGATCAGTATTGCCACGCGTAAATTGCCGATGCGTGTCGTGCCCGGACCGAACAGGTTAATAGGGACGGTTCCGTCCGGCTGAAACGGATTCCACATCGCCAACGGAACCGGGATCCGTTGAATGAAGCGAGCGAACTCACGTGAATTGGAAATCACGACGGCATTCTCAAACTCGGTAGATCCTTCGATCGGAATGCCGGCGCCGATCAGAACCGTCTTGCCGGACGGGTTGAGCGTTTCGGCCCAATACGCCTGCGTGGCTGCTGTCCAGCGATAAACCGCTCCCTCCGGAAAAACTAGGAGTCGGGCAGATGAGCGACACACGGTTGCCTGAAGCCGCTCCTCAATTTCGAACTCTGCCAGATCGTTCATCGTGCGATCTCGACGAATGTGCGTCTGCTCCGCTTCCCAGCCATACGGGAGCGCGGGGACGCGCCAAATCAAGTTGAGAACCAACACGGCGGCAATCGCGACCAATAAGGTGATCCCTCGTGTTCGTTCGTCGAACAACAAAATCGGCAGTGCAAGCACGGCGAGAAGGCCAGCCCACGAGGCATTCGGAAACAGCACCCCGGCTGCTATGAGCGGTGATGCCCAGCCGATAACGCAGAGCGGCGGCAGGGCGGTCAGTATCATCGCGAATGCTGCACCCCATGGGCGCGCTGAGTCACGCCGGCACCAGCAGAGAATCCAAGGCAGTGAGAGCAACGAACTTGCGACCAGCCAGAGGCAAATGGCATTGGCCATGCCCAGTTGTATGTACTCCTGGGAAACGTCGACGACGGGCACTGACGCCGACGCGTAGTATGCGAAAGAAGTCAGGCCAGCGGTACCGCGACTCGGCTGCGCGGCGACGAGGCACGGCAGGACGACGCTGAGCGCGATAAGCCACATGGTGCCGCGCCAGGCGGCGAAGCCGATACTCCCGGCGATAACAATGCGCAGCCAAATCAGAGGAGCCATAGTGGACGAAGCCTCGCGCGGATCTGGCCGGCCTTGATCGGCCCCATGTACCGCGAGTCGTAGCTGCCTCGGTTGTAGGTCGAAGCGACCCAAAATGTCGCTGAGGCAACAACGTACGTTCCGAGCGGCCAGGAGCGGAGACGCCGGCCCCTGGCGTCACGCGCCAAGGGAGCAGTTTGCGGGAGCAGCCGTCCATTGACTATGATCCCGTCCGCTGACAGGACAACCCGATCACCGGGCCCGGCGACCACCGGTTTCAGTAGTGGTACCGCCCCGTCAGGGCAGGCGGTCCCACGCGTACGATACCCGCGAACACTCGATTCGTGGGCGAATGGCTCAATTGGGCAGAACTCAATCAGCTGGGCATGAGGATCGCTGGTCCTTACATAGAGTCCAAGCGGAAGACTGAAGCTGGTGTTGATTCGTACCCCGGCCAATGCCGCTCCAACGCCAAGCGAAGCAAGCCCAATCAGCGCAATACCCAATGAGCAAAACGCCGTGAAGTTAGCACGGCCATATCTCAGCATCGACACCTACCTCCACGGGTGAAACCTGTTCGGTCGATGACCGTTGCACCTGCGGATCGTTGTCGGCGGGTGCTTCTTGCGGCGCTTTCGATTTCGTGATCTGATGCGCCGTTCGCACGATGACTTCGTAGACTGTTCTCGCGCTGCCGTCCTTCGGCGTGAACTGCCGTGTTTGGAGTGTGCCCTCGACAAAGATGTTGTCCCCTTTCTCATACGTGGCCGCGATGCCGGCCAAGTCACCGTAGAACACGAGGTTGTGCCAATTCGTGTGTTCCTGTTCCTGATTCTTCCGGTCGGTGTAACGGTAGCTTTCGGCCAAGCGCACATTGGCTACCGGAGTGCCCGAGGGAAGATAACGTGTGGTTGGGACGGCCCCCAGCCATCCTGCCAGTTCAATGCGGTTCTTCTGCATGTCAGTTCTCCTTGTCAGTGAGGGTTTGAAGCGTAGTGGCTTCCTGCAAGTCGAGCTCAAGCTGCTCGACGAAACCAGTAGATTTCGGCATCTGCGACGCATCCGTTCGCGAGCGGCTCAACTCCGCCCGAAACGCCTTCTCCATTGGCGACATCGGCTCCGTTGCCAAGTCGCCATTGTCGACAGTCCGTGGTTCCGGCGCGCTGATCACGTTGCGTGTGCGATCAGCCGCCCTCTGTGGGACCACTCTTCCTTCCTCGATCTCAACGAGCCTTGGCGGCGGTGGAAGAGCAACACGTTTCATCAGCACAGGGTCGGTGAAATAGAGGATTTGTGTTCCGTAGATCGGGTAATGACCACTGATGAAGATGAGCATGTGGCCCGGCGCCACTATTCGTTCGGCCTTACCATGCCCCTTTTTCACGGCCGGTTTCAGGCGCATGACTTCATCCGGCGTCATCAGCGGTCGCTCGACTTGGTCAACGGTTGCGCTCATGTGATTGGCAATGGGCGCTAACCGGGAGCCAGAGAAGTTGTACGACGCTTTTTGTACCGTCTTCGTGCCGGCCATCTTTGAAAGCAGCTCGGCTGTGTCCACCTGGTTCGGCGCGTAAGCAATGCGAACCTGACAATTCGAAACGATGCTCTCGTTGGGTCCGTAGTGCTCCATGATCTGGCGGATGTCCTGCGTGATGAGGTATGCCTTCAGCCCATAACCCGCCATGTAGGAGAGTGCGTCGGCGAACAATGCCATACGTTTCAACGACGGGAATTCATCGATCATGAGCAGCAGTCGGTTCAGATTGTGCTTGCGTTGCGAGCGCTCGAAATCCATTCGCTCGGTAAGGCGGTTAACGATCATGGTGAAGATAAGCCCAATCAGCGGACTCAGCCGGATTTTGTCGGACGGTGGGATTACTAGATAGAGCGAAATTGGCCTCTCGTGGTTCACCAGATCGTTGATCGTGAAGTCACTCGCCGATGTACTACTGGCCACGAGTGGGTCACTGAACAGCGTGAGCGCAGTTTTGGCTGAGCTGAGGACGCCGGAGAAGTCCTTGTCCTCCTTTTCAAGCATCTCGCGCGCCTTTTCGCGCACGACCTGGTGCGTCGCGGTTCGCTCGCCCTCCGCCGTACGCCACTCGTGCTCGCGTGCGGGATCGTGTGGATAATTCTCAAGCTCGGCGAGCGTGTCGCGGAATGTCTGCCCGGGCCGTGTGAAGATAGCCGACAGATCGGCGAGACACGCCACGCGCCCACGTGCATTGGCGGCATAGCAGACGTGGAGAATCATCCCGACAGTGATTGATACTGCAGCTTGCTGCCAATATCGATCCTGCGGGCTTTCTTCGCCAGGGCGAACAATCATGTCCGCGGCGTTTTGCGCGTCTGAGACATCGCGCGGGGTTCCAATCCGGATCTCCGCCAGGGGATTGAAACGTGACGTGTTGGCCACCTCCACGGGCGAGAACTTAAAGCAAAGGTGTCCACAACTCGCCCGAAAGCCCGCAGTCTTCTCCCAGTTCTCGCCCTTGACGTCATAGACGACTGCCGATTCGGACCAGGCGAGCAGAGTCGGGATCACGAGTCCGACACCCTTGCCACTGCGAGTCGGCGCGAACGCTAGGACATGCTCGGGGCCATCGTGACGCAGGTATTCGAGCCGTCCATCCTGCGAGTTGTACCAGCCGCCGATGTAGACACCCTGGCGCTCGGCTAGGAGTCCTGTCGCCTGAACATCTTCCTGCGTAGCCCAACGAGCTGAACCGTGTAAGTCCTCTGCATTAGCCGATAGCCACCTCGCGCGGCGCAGATTCAAGCCGTAAACGATGAACACGGTGAGGGTCGCGCCGCCGGCAACGATCAGCGTCCCCGAAAGCAGCGCAAGGCGAATCTGCGGGTTCGTCGAACTACTGTTCCGGAACACCCAGACCGTCCAAGCGAATGGCTGGTAAATCGAATACTCCGGCAGTCGGAGCAACGGCCTGCCAAGCGCGGTTTGATAGTCGAACCGGTAAGCAATGAACTGCGTCGCGGCGACGTTTACCAGCAGAAGCAGCAGAAGCCCGGCGAACATGGCGGACCAGTTGTACCCGCCGACGAAGCCCGGGTCGGGTGGCATCCGATAGATGGCAGGCTGCTTTCCCATGGGACCGTATCACCGCGAGAGGACTTGGGAACGTTCACGGACCTTGTTCGGCTTGATCTCCGCAAGGCCGTTCGAGTAGGCAACCACGATGTTCTGACCCGGTTGCAGACTCTGCGGCAGTAAATGGTTGGCATGAGCCACGGCGCCACGCGCGCTGATCTTCTGAAGGGCGTGATGTTCGGTCTTAGCGACGACCTCTCCCCGGTACTTGCCGGAGTCGGCGTCGACCGGATACAGCTGGGCCTTTTCTCCGAGGAGGTCCTTCACCTTCCGCTCTGCATTCGCGAGCGACTGCGCGAACTCGCGCTCGCTTGGCGCCTTGCGGCCGTCAACCTCCCCGTCGAGGATCTTTTCGGCGTCAATCTTGGCATCCTGGTCGCGGTCCGGCCCTCGCCGCTTCGTCGCTGCCGGAACGGGCTCGCGATGTTCGATCGCAGACTCCTTTTCAATGAGGTTGACGGTGCTCGACCCACGCTCGAAATCGGCCACGTGCTCCGAAGTCTCGGTTCGGAGCTGCGCCGGCGTTTTCTCCGTGGACTTGGTCTTCTCAAGATCGAGAATGAAATCCGCAGCTTTGTGCGCGTCTCTCGCGGCACGAAAGATCTCGTTTTTGTCTTTGCTTAGCGCGTCAATCCAAGAGGCAACGTAGGCCGCATGTTGCTCTGGGTTGTGCGGGATGCCACGCTCGGCTGCAAGGAACACGCTCGCCAATTCAGCCCTTAACTCCTCCTTGGCATAGCTCGTATCGCCAAACCGGTAGCTTTCGTTGAGAGTTGGCCGGTTCAGACGCGTCGGATGGCCCGTCCAGTGGGCTAGTTCATGGAGTCCGGTGCCGTAGAAATCGCCGGCACTCTTGAACGCATCTCTGGGCGGAAGATGAATGATGTCCTTGGATCGGTTGTAGAAAGCCCGGTCGTTCTGATCGTGTCGAAACTGGGCTCCCGAATTGGCGAGGATACTCTCTCCGGCTTTTGCTATCTCCCACTCTTGGTGCAGCTTAGGCGAGTGCGCTGGAATCCCTTCGATTTGACTGGCGTTGAAGACTGTGTAAACACGACGGACCGGCCCATTGTACGAGCGACCCGCCCGTTCGCCGTCTGAGAATTCACCCGCGCGCGCGTCCTCCGGTTGCGCCGGATCGTTCATCTGCCAGAACTCGATCTGTGCGCCCTTCGCACCTTTGCGAACTTGCCAGTCCTGCTCCTGCGCTTGCCTGTATGTGAGCCATCTCGGGTCGTTGTAGCCTTTGCTGACCGTCTGGGCCATCAGGTGCAAAGCGTTGCCGCCGCGATACGACCGCCCACTGGTTGGGTTGAACGGAAGCTGCAGCGAGCCAGGTTCCCAGGGCTTCTGCCATGGTGCGGTCCCTCGCTCCAGCATTTCGATGATCTGGTTGGTAACTTCTTGCCGGAAATCACGCTTGGCTGACAACGTGGCTTCAGGCGCATTCGCGACTTGGGTTTCCTCGGGCATGATGTCAAACCCTTTCTTCGAATTCCACTTCCGGGTCATCGGCTTCGAAACCGGAGCCGATCAATCGTTCGCCACCGAGGACCTCGATCACCGCGACCTGTGATCGCAGCGTCCGCTCGGATGATGTTAGAGCTGTCTGCGTTGCCTGATCCATGGAACCTCCTTGTTGTTTAAAGCTAGCTAGTACAAGCTAGATGGATATGGACGAGTATCATTCTGGTTGCGGCGGTTGTCAAGAGAATATTCTGCTCGGATGGATCTTCCGTGGGATGGGAAGCGGTGAGGGCCGGGAGCTGTCGTGCGCGCAAACTCAGGAGAATCAGTTCTGATGAGAGTCTGGCATGGATACGCCTGATGCCGCGAACCGAGACTGGCCACTCTCCTCACGTCGCCTTCGGGTCGAGTGACGCGCGGCTTCGGCGCAAGGGATGTGCCGCATAGCTGCGCGAACCAATGAGTTGAGAAAACCACTCAAACGGTCGGCCGGATGAATAGGCATCAAATAGGATCGGTGAACGCGAGCCAGTTTCTCGGTCCCGATCCCCGCGCGGGCCGGCCCTAGTCGCGATTCCGCGGTTAGGACGTCACGGGTCAACTTGACACCTGGCCCAACTTCCCGATGGCGTCATGCGACATGAGTACTGCACGACTACCATTACCCATCCGTCACCCTTCCGAGTACCAGGCACCAAGATTCTGATCGCCTGATTCGCTGGTTTATGGCAAACTCGAATGACCCGTCTGGAGACTGCGCCGGGAGAGAATCAAGCTGAAAGAGTCGCCCCATGTCAAAGTACATTTACCGATCGGCCCACGAGCTGGCTAAGTTGATCCGCGAGGGTCAGTCCACCAGCGTTGACATCGTAAGGGATCATCTGGCCCGCATCAAGGAACGCAATGGTGAGCTGAACGCGTTCGTGGACGTGTTCGAGGGGGAGGCCCTTGCGGTCGCCGCCGAACGCGACCACCAGGCCCGACAAGGGAGATTCCTGGGACCTTTGCACGGTGTGCCGGTGAGCGTCAAAGAGCAGTATTGGATCCAGGGCAAGCGCACCACGATCAACTCGAAGATACACAAGGATTTCGTCGCCCCCGAGGATGCCGTGGCGGTAGACCGCATTCGCAAGAGCGGGGCCGTGATCCTGGGCCACACAAACGTCCCCAGGTTCCTCCTGGACTACCAGGTGTGGGGCGACCTCTATCCCGACGGGAAGAACCCGTACAACGCCGATTACACGCCGGGCGGCAGTACAGGCGGGGGAGCCGCGGCAGTGGCGGCAGGATTCTCGCCGCTCGAATTGGGGGGAGATCTGGGCGGGTCGGTCCGCAACCCAGCCAACTTTTGCGGACTCTACGGGCTCAAGCCAACTGAAAACACCGTTCCACTGCATGGGCACCTCCCTCTGCCCAAGAACGCCAGAACCAAGATTTGGCACATGGCGCAGGCTGGTCCCTTGGCCCGGACCCTCGAAGACATCGAGATCCTCTGGAAGGTCATTGTCGGTCCCCACGAAAGTGACTGGAACATCCCTCGCATCGAATGGCGGGCCTCCGAGAAGAGGTCATTGCGTGAGTACAAGATCGCATGGGTGCACGGCTGGCCTGAACACCCCGTGAGCGAGCAAATAGGCGGGGCCATCCAGGAGTTTGTCGGGAAGCTCGAACAAGGCGGTTGCAAGGTGACGAATCAGTCCCCAGAGGGGAATCTGCACGATGAATCGCTTGACGTGTACTTGGGGATCTTGCCTTACCTCCTGGCCCAGGGTGCCCCTTGGTTTGTCAGGCCTCTGCTCAAGATGGAATTGAAATCGACGGTTGGCAAGGGCTTGAAGAAGCATCGGCAGGAATTTGACAAGGCCTTTCGAATGTCCGCCAATCACTACGGAGAGATGATGCTGCGCAGGAGCATCGCGATATCCAGGTGGGAATGCTTCTTCAAGGACTACGATTTCCTGATTTGCCCGAGCGGATTTGGCCCGGCGTACCCGAGAACCAAGGTCGGAAACAAACTCCGCTACGGGGGCACGGAAATGATATACATCGATTACGTCTGGCCCTTCATGGCCTGCTTCAACGCCTCTGGTCATCCGGCCATGAACATCCCGCTCGGGCTTGGGCAAGAGGGGCTACCCTTGGGTGTCCAGATCGTCGGCCCTTATTGGAGCGAGCCCGAGCTGATCGCCTTTGCTAAGTACGCATCTCAACTGACCGAGGGATTCGTGAAGCCCGCCGGTTACTGACTGACGGCCTGCGGCCTGCGGTTCGGTAACTACAAAACTCGCAGGCCGGAGGCGCGGCGTTCTCCAATTCGCTAGCGCCTGCATGGCTAAATGGAAACGACATGAGCGGCGTTAACGCAGGATTGTGCGTCAAGCCATGCCAAGCGGACGATTTGACCCGATGTCTGAGCTGCGATAGTTGCCTGACTTCACAAGCGGCCACGCATGGGCGTACGGCATAATCGCTTCGTGCTTGGCACGCCAATGGGCGTCGATTCCGTCGAACCCTCTGCCCTTGAGTGTATGCCCACACTCGGGACACACGTTTGGGACATGGTCCGCCCCTCCCGCCCCGCGGCCGACAGGATGCCGGACTGGTGCTTCCTCAGGGAGCGGTGCTTGGGAACTGGGGCTTCGCTGGCCGCGGGGTCCCCGGTACGGGTCGCGCAGATGATGTCGCACTTGCATCGGCGAATCCCGCTCAGCGCATGCGCAATCCGCCCCGCTTTCGCGATAAGAGTATCGTCAGCGTCGATCATCGTGAACCAGCGTACGGTCGGTTGTTTGACCCAGATCGTCGCGCGCACGGTAGCGAGACAGGAACAATGCGTCTGCTCTTGCAAGCTCGCGTGATATGCCTCAAGCTGCCGGTCGTGATTGTCCCGCCTTGGAAACTTGATCAACACGACTGCTCGCCCAGGCTGCCTCATCATTTCGACCTCATGGATCGTCGCGTGCCGCTTGGTGGCACCGATTGTGTTGTCGGATCCAAAAATACAATACTGGAACCGTTAAGCGACGCCTTCATGTCCAACGCCCGCGGACGACGTCTCTTAATTGATGGGACAGCAACGCGATGAAATTGCGTCCCTGGCGGCCATCAGGACGACCGTCGTTGACGGGATTGTAGTACCACCCCACGCCAAGTGTCTCGCTCTCGTCCACGAGCGCCCGGAGTAGCGCCAGTTTCAACAAATCGGAGATGTCACGGGCATATTGATCGCGCATTACTTTCTGCACACAGATTGTAGCCCCAGGGAAATCTGTGGTGCCAGTTTCACTGACCGCCCTCGCGCTTCGGTGCTCCGCCTGCACGCGCACAGCACCGTCGCCGCCGACGTGTCATCCGCCGACGTGTCATCTTGACAGATCGTCTGGCATCCTGTAGCTGAACCAAATTACCCCCATGATGTCAGGATGGCACCGGTAATTGCTCGGCGCGCCTGAGGTATCACACCTCGCTCGTGGAGCTTGTTCAGCGGACGGACAACGCTGCCGGAAGGCTGGATTCGGTGAACGAGGCGCAAAGACTTTGGTCAACGTCTTCACACTCTATTTCGGCCTCCGCCTCTCGACGAACGGCTCGAAGCGGTGGCACCGTTCAGCGTACGGTCTGGACCAGCCGGTTCGGTTTTGCCAAGTGCCGTGCCGCTAGTCAGGGCCTGCATTTTCTGACGGTCGCCGGCGGTCTGCATCACGCGAAGAGTCGTAAGGAAAGTCGGATCCACCCGCCAGCGGCTATCGCCAATGTTCTCCGCCAGGCGCATGATTGAAAGCGTTCGGAGTCGCGCACCGAGGAATTGCTGGCGAGCACGTTGGAGGTCGGTCTTGGCCGGAGGGAGGGCATTTAGATCAAACGTGGCGTCGCCACCGGGTGCGAACGCTTGCTTTGCGATCAAGCGATCGAGCGAGGTGATGCGTAAGGCGTCGACTTCACGACGTTCGGCTTCCATCGCGTCCAGCTCCGTTCGGAAGCCCAGTTGCGCCGTGCAGAGCGTCTCGGCTTGTTCGCGAATGCCGCGTTTGATGTAATCGCGGCTGAGCTGCAATGGGCCAGTGCCTGCCCGTCCTCGAAGTGCGACGTGGACGTGAGGATGGACGGTGTTGAAGTGCGCGACGGCAACCCATTCCAGAGGCGTGCCCAAGTCCTGCTCCATTCGGCCGAGAAGATCGCGGGTGAGTCGGCGGAGGTCGGCGCGTTCGCCGAATTCCGGGGAGACTATCACCTTGAAAAGCCGTTGGTCGCCGGCCGTCTGCCAGCCGCCCAGTATCTTTGCGACTTCGATCCCGTCTTTGCCGGCTGAAAAGCCGACTTCACTAGCGATGGCCTGTTTCGTCGCGCTCTCACGCGCGATGTAACGGCCGTGAGCGGCCCACTGGCCACGGACCCGGTTTGGTGAATACGTGACTCGCACCGCACATCGTTGGAGATGCGGTCGCCGCGCGTTTCCTGATCCTCCCGAGCGGCAGGAGCCGGACTCCGATGGCTTGGTTGTCATCCGGACCAGATGGATGAGGCCCTTGTACGATTTCGACCAAGCTTTGCCCTCGTCCCTCGGAACGCGGGGACGACGTGGCCGGAGCCGGATGTCTCTCTCGCCCGGATCAACGCGTTTAGGCACGATCGATCAACTCCGTCAGAGCCGCTCGCGAATCGGAGGTCATGTTTTGGGCCACGGAGATGAGGAACTTGTCGTACCGGAGACGTGCGCGGCGCCGGGCTTGGTCAAGCGACTCGGGCGGTGGCTCCGGGATGCAGGTGAGCAGCAGGCGAGTCAGGCTATCCGTCAAAGCGAACAAAGCCTGGTGCGCCGTATGCAGCGTCCGGATCTCTTTCGCCAAACGCTCGATAGTCGCAGCGATGATGGCTTCGCGATCACCGCCGGGCTGTGTTTCCGAGAGGTGCCGAACGAGCACCGAATGGATATAGGAGTTGACAGAGCGAAATCCTTCCAGCGAGGCGGCCTTTTTCACGGCTGCCAAGCGGTCTTCGGGTATTCGCAATTCAAACCGTTGATTCTTCGACATCGGGGAGCCTCTATTGAGATCCCGGCACAGTGCCGTGTGTCATGCTAGCTTGTGCCGTATGGCTATACTACTGCCACGACGGGAGTTAGGCAAGACAAAACGACCCAGGTCCCGTCACTTCCTTTATGTTCCACTATCACCCGTCGTGGCTTCGTTGCGTGGTTTGTCGGCAGAACGGCTGGAACATTCTGGAATCCGTTAGAAAACTCTGGAATGGTTTAGACTGCATACATGCTAGCTTGTACTTGATTGGAAACTGCTGTAAAGAATTGGAAGGGGCCAAATGTGGATGGCGCAACGCACTAACACGATGAAGACTCCAACTCTGGAGGCGTTCAGTCGAGAACTGCCCAAGACCCGAATCGGATTGATCCGACTGCTGTGGCCAGCGATCCAGGCCTGCCTGGACGCTGGCCATTCGTTGCGGGATATTCACGCGAAGTTGCGGGAGGACGGCTTCGACATGGCGTATTCGACGCTCTGCTGGGGCGTTACGGTACTCCGGGAGACCGGACACCCCTCGCCCATGGGGAATTCAACTGCGCACGCCGGCTCGATTCGGAATGGAACCGCAGCGCCAAAGGCGCGAGAAAGTAGGCCACATCCGAATATGCCCGGAAAGTTCGATCCGCTCGACAACCTCAGGCGATTGACAGATCAGCGCCCCGGCTTTGAGTACAACGGTACGCTTTCGGACGAAGAGTTGTTTGGGCACAAGTAGGGCGAACAGGAATGCAACGGGACTACAGAAGGGGGAAACGCATGGCGAGTCAGAGAAACGGTCAGACTGGCGTGCTCGGGGACATCGTGGCCGGCGAGCCCGGCGGCGCATCGGTTCATCTTTCATTGCAGGGTAAAGGCGGCGTCGGCAAGAGCCTGGTCGCCTCCCTGCTCGCTCAATACTTCCGCCACCGGAAGGGAATGGCGGTCCGTTGCATCGACACGGACCCCGTGAACCAGACGCTTTCGCAGTACAAGGAGTTGGCCGCGGAGCGGCTCGAATTGTTGCGAGAGGGCTCGGTGGACCAACGCGCGTTCGATGGACTGATGGAGAGCCTACTCACGGAGCCGGGCACGTTCATCGTGGACAACGGCGCATCGACGTTCATCCCGCTATGGAACTACATGCTGGAGAACAACGCGATGGGGCTCCTGAAAGAGAACGGTCGCCATGTGTACGTGCACTGCGTCATCACCGGCGGACAGGCTTTGGCGGACACCCTGAGTGGGTTCGCGCGCCTGGCCCAGACGACGGAGGGCAGGAATATCGTGTTGTGGGTGAACGAATACTTCGGGCGCGTGGAGCGAGACGGCCGCTCACTGCACGAGCTGCCGGTCTACATCGAGCACGCCGGGAAGGTATTCGGGTCCGTAGTGATTCCGCGCCGAAACCAGGACACGTTCGGGCGCGATGTGGAGGATCTCCTTCTAAGGAAGCTGACCTTGCAGGAAGCAATCGAGTCGCCGGGATTCCCGATCATGGTGCGTCAGAGGCTGAAAGTCGTACAGCGCGAGTTGTTCGACCAGTTGGATTCACTGGCGTTCGTTTAGGAGGCGCTCGTGGACGTAGATGTCGATCAACTGCTCGCCGAGGCTGTAAAGAAGCACGGGATCCGACTGGACCCTAACGATCCGGCGGTCGTGATGGTGACGCTGAATCGCCTGGTGCTGGAGGAAGTATCGAAATCAATCGCGGCAGATGTCCGGCAGGCGACACGGGAATTTGAAGTAGCCGCAGTGCGGGTGCAGAGCGGCTTCGGCAAAGCGTTCGCAGAAATGTTGAAGAACGGCGCTCCGACGGATGGCCGGCCGTCACCGAGGAATTTGCGGTTGTGGTTGTCACTGGGCCTCGCGTCCGGTTTTGGCCTTTTCGCGTTTGGCGTGGCAGTTGGGAGGTGGATGTTGCGATGAATCTTCGACGTTGGATCTGGACGTACTTGGCTGCGGGGTCGTCGTTCACGCGGTGGGCGGCACTGGTGTACTACGGCGGAGCGGGACTTCTGATTCTGGCGTTTGTAATCGTGCTGGTCGTGGGATTGCCTGCAATGCTGCGCTAGTTCCTGGCGCCGCCGACGGGCGGAATACACCTGGACCCCTTCTCTGCAGGCAGTCGTCGTTGGGGACCAGATTGTTGGGTGTCAAGTTGCTATGAAGCATTCCCGGATCGAAGCTGACGGGACCTATCTGTCGAACGTGCTCATGGCTTTGTACGAGCCGCTGACGATTCACCCGGTAGGGACGGTAGACGCTACGCCGTTGATGCGGGTTTCAGGCGCGGGCTGCCACACCCCGGTAACACTGTTTTGCGTCTTACAGAACGCTCGCCGACTACTCAGCATCTACCGGGTGCTGCTATTAGGACCAGCACGACCGTCGATTCCCGAGGCAAATGTGCGACCCCGATGCAGACTCACGCATCTCAGGCGGTGAAGAAGCCGGACAAGGTAGTAGTCAGGAGGAGAACAATGGCATTGAAACTGGAAGGCAAAGTCGCAGTAGTCACCGGAGGCAGCAGCGGGCTGGGGCTGGCGACCGCACGGCGCTTTGTCGAGGAGGGCGCGTTCGTCTTCATCACAGGGCGACGGCAGAAAGAACTGGATGAGGCGGTCCGCAGCATCGGCCGCAACGTTATCGCAGTGCAGGGCGATATGGCAGTATTGGACGACATACGGCGGCTGTATACGACGATCCGACAGCAAAAGGGCAAGGTCGATATCGTATTTGCAAACGCCGGCACGGGCGCTTTTGCTTCACTAGGGCAGATTACGGAGCAACACTTTGACATGCAGTTCGACATAAATGTCAAAGGCCTACTCTTCACGGTCCAGGAAGCGCTGCCCTTGCTGCAGGACGGTGGCGCAGTGGTACTGAACGCCTCTATCGTTTCCGGCACTGGCAGTGCCGCAATGAGCGTCTACAGCGCCAGTAAAGCAGCGGTCAGATCCTTTGCGCGTACCTGGTCGGTTGATCTGAAGGACAGGCGCATACGGGTTAACGCGATCAGCCCA
>CAIVVT010000220.1 GCA_903909435.1 uncultured Acidobacteriia bacterium
CCGTCCAGGCAATTCACCACGATGTCCATCTGGCCGTCGTTGTCGAGATCCCCGAAGGCCGCGCCCCGGGCCGCCTGCAAAGTCCGGAACGGCTCGCCGCTCTGCGCGGAGACATCCTCGAAGTGGCCCGCAACGTTGCGCAGCAGTAGCAGGGATTCGAGGTAGTGCACGTTCTCCTGAAAGTGCTCGATGTTGTCCATCACGTGCGATTGCGCCACAAACAGGTCCTTCCATCCATCGTTGTCGTAATCCACCAGGCTCGTACCCCAGCCCGAGTGCGGCATCGTGATCCCGGCCACTCCGGTCATGCCCGAGACGTACTGAAAGGAGCCCTTCAGGTTGTGGAACAGGGCGTACTTCTGGTTCGCCAGGTCGTTGATGAAGATGTCCGGCCAGCCGTCGTTGTCGTAGTCCGAGAACGCCACGCCCATGCCCGAGAAGGCCCGGCCATCTTCGTCGTAGGCCAGCCCGGTCTGCATGGCAACTTCCGAGAACGTCCCATCGTGATTGTTGCGAAACAGCTGCTCCGCGATGGCGTCGTTGGCCACCAGGATATCCGGCCAGCCGTCCCGGTCAAAGTCGTTGAAGGCGCTGCCCAGGCCGCGGCCGGGAGAGCCGGCGATACCCGATTTCGCGCTCACGTCCGTGAAGGTGCCATCCCCATTGTTGTGATACAGGATGTGGGTAATCAGCTTGAAAACGTCGGGCGTGCAGTACGCCGGATGGCCGTGGTCGGGGTCGCCGCAGCGCAGATTCCGGGCGAAATCCCAGTCCAGGTAGCGGGTCACAAACAGGTCCAGGCGGCCGTCGCGATCGTAGTCCACGAACAGCGCGCTGGCCGACCATCCGCCACCGCCCACGCCCGCTTTGGCGGTCACATCGGAGAACGTCCCGTCTCCGTTGTTGTGGTACAGGATGTTGCGTCCGTAGTTCGTCACGTAGAGATCCGGGCGTCCGTCGTTATCGTAGTCGCCGACCGCTACCGCCATCCCGTAGGAATGGCCGCGCACTCCCGCCTTCTCCGTGACATCGGTAAAGGTGCCATCTCCGTTGTTGCGGTACAACCGGTTCCAGAATTTGGGGTCGGACTTGTCGGGTTCCGCGCCCGGCTTCATGGGGTCCCACAAGCGTGCGCCGTTGACGAAGAAGAGATCCTGCAGGCCATCGCCGTCGTAATCCAGCATGGCAACGCCGCCGGGCATGGTTTCAATGGGGTATTTCTGCGTGGTGCGGGAGGACAGGAGTTGGAAGGCAATGCCCGACTTGGACGTCGCATCTAGGAATACCGGCAAAGGCACGCGCTGTTCACTAGCCGAAGCGAACACTGCGAAACAGGCCGCACAAAGCGCCGGCAAAATCAGCAGGGCCACGCAGAGAAGGGCCGGGCGTAATAGCTTTTGGCGCATGCCTGTCCCTCCAGCGTAGCCCGTCAAAGAGCGGCCGCATAAAGAACGACGTCAATGCCGCCCCATTTGGGAGCGGCATTGACGCCGTGGAAGATCAGCCCTGAGGCCGTCTCAGAAGTAGAACTTCACGCCCATCTGCAAGATGCGGGGTGAGTTCATTTGCGAGGTCACGCGGCCGTAGTTCACATCGGAGAGACCGGAGTCCGGATAGCCGAAGACAACGTTGTTGAAGACGTTGAATGCCTCGGCGCGGAACTCGAAGAATCTCTTCTCGCCAAATCCGACATGGAACTGCCGGAACAGGGACAAGTCGAGATTGCGGCCCCAGTCGGTGAGCAGGATGTTCGGCTTCTCGTTGCCCAGGGTATACGCGGCGGGATTGGCAAAGGCCGCGGTGTTGAACCATCGCTCTGGCGTGCCGCCTCCGGCAGTCAGACTCTGGCCAGGAACGAGATTAGCGCGCTCCTGGTTATATCCGCCGTTGTTCAGGATGGCGGTGCTGGAGGTAACCGTGTAGGGGTTGCCCGAGTGGAGCTGCAGGATGCCGTTGAGCGACCAGCCGCCCGCCAGGAGCTTAAGAGCATGATTGTTGCTCTTGTCGAAGGGCGATTGCGCGCCGAACGAGAAGGAGAAGACGTTCTTCTGGTTCATGTCCGAGGTCTGGGTGTCGAAGCTGCGGTTGTAGGGGTTCGACACGTTGCAATTGGAGCCCAGCGTACAGCCATCGTCGTTGGAATGCGACAGCGTGTACGACAGCAGGAAGTTAACGCCGTGGCTGAGGCGCTTGTTAACTGACACCTGCAAGGCGTTATAGCGGCTGTTGCCGACGCTCTGGTCGAACCATTGCGGCAGCATGTAGGGGAACGGCTGGCGAGCCTGGGGATCGCCCGGGCCGGGAGGCGCCACATTCATAACCGGACCCCAGTCGAGGTGCCGGCCAACAGAACCGACGTAGTTCACGTCGAGGACGGCGTTTTCGGGCAGTTCGCGCTGGACGCCGAAGTTCCACTGATCCATGTAAGGCGTTCTGAAATTCGGATCAACCATCCACTGGCTGACCTGGCTGAAGTCGTTGATGGGATAAACGACGGAGCCGCCGGAGCCCTGGTTCAGAGGGTCGCCGTTCTTCGCGATCGGGATATTCGGGTTGAGGCCATTGTTCTGGATGGTGGCGACGGCCGGCCAGTTGCCCCCGAAGTTCTGGGCCAACTGGGTTACGGTGCCCCACGAATCGTAGTAGCGGCCGTATCCGGCGCGGACAGCCATTTTGTCGTTGATGCGGTACGCCGCGCCTACGCGGCCGGCCCAATCCTTCAGGGAGTTCTTGATGACCCTGTTATTCGCATAGGGCGTTAACACGACATGTGCGGGAAGGCCGGAGGACTGGGCGGGGGTGGTGGAGGCAGTGAAGCTGCCGTTTGGGATGCAGGGCGCGCCCTGGGAGGCAGAGCATTGCGGCGGCATCGCGTTCAGGATGTACTGCCCGGTCATTGGATTGGCGTTGCCGGTGTAGTAGTTTCCGCTGCCGCCGGTCATGCTGCCGTAGATCGGCTGGAAGACCATGTCGTTGCGGAATCCGATGTTGAGGGTCAACCGGTTGGAAACCTTCCACTGGTCTTGAATAAAGAAGGAGTTGTCCATGCCGTCGTGCGTGACTTCGCGGATGTTGCGATACGAGCCGCTATAGGGCACGCCGAACAGGAACGAGGCGTAGGAGTTGCCGCCCAGGCCCTGGTTCGCACCCAGGCCGGCGGTTTGCCCAACACCAAACCCGTTGCCGTTGTAAGCGATAGGCGACAAGAGGTTATTGGTATTGAAATCGGCTCCCACCTTAATGGTGTGCTTGCCGAGGATCTTCGTGAACGTGCCGCCGCCCTGCCAGACATCGGCCAGGCGGGTGCCCTGGAGCTGCGGCCCGGGGAAGCCCAAATAGCCGTCCATGCTCATGCCAGGAGCGAACAGGGTGTTATTCAGGGTGCTGTAGTACTTCGACATGCCGAGGCCGTCGATGGTGCTGATGAAGCCCGGAGTCGCCAGCGGCGTTCCGGCCGTTACGAACGTGTTGCCAAAATTGCGGGCGAAGTAAACGTCCAGGATGGCCGTGGGGCCAAAGGTATGGGTCTCATGTCCGATCCAGTTGTACCCGTGGACAAAAACTTCCCTTGTGCCGATTACGCCGTTCGGGCTGTCGCCCAACTGGGAGAACTGAGCGAAGCGGAACGAAACCTGGTCGGAATTGCCGATGTACTGGTCTCCGCGGATGGAGCCCGAGTCCTGGTTGGTGGTGGCTTTCAACGACTTGTAGATGTTGTTGCCATTGATCATCGGTCCCGCATGCGGGAGCAAGGCCTGATAGGCCGACGAGATGGGGTCGATCTGAGTCGCCGCCAGGGTGTTATTCGGCACTGCAGAGCGGGTGTATGCGCCGGTGTTGGCGTTCAGGGCCGTCGAGAAAGGATTGTAAATGGTCTGGCCAACGCCGTTGAAGTCGCCGGCGCGCATGGCGTCGGTGGCTCCCAATGCGCCGGTCTCGGTGGCCAGGCTCTGCCGGTAGGCCTCGTAAGCGGCGTAGAAGAAGGTCCGGTTCTTGCCGTTATAGAGCTTAGGAATGGACAAGGGTCCACCCACCGCTCCGCCGAACATGTTCTGGCGCAGCGGAACGCGGGCTGCTTCGAAGAAGCCGCGCGCATCCATGGCTTCGTTGCGCAGGAACTCCCACATGGTGCCGTGATACTCGTTGGTACCCGACTTGCTCACCACGCTGACGATGCCGCCCGCGACACCGCCGTACTCGGCCAGATCGTTGTGCCCCTGAGTCTTGAACTCCTGGATGGCGTCGATGATCGGCGCGAAGTTGTAAGTCGTCAGCATCGTATTCAGATCGTTGGCGCCGTCCAGCAGGAACAGGTTGCTGCGCACGTGCGCGCCATTGATAGAGGGGAAGGAGAAGTTACCGATCGCATTGCCGGCCCAACCGCCGCCACCACCGGAACTCTGATCCCGGTTGATGTTCACGGCGCCTGGCGTAATGGTCAGCAACTGGGTGAAGTTGCGGCCATTCAACGGCAGTTCGACGACTTCGCGGTTGTTGACGACCGCGCCCAACTCCGATGTGGACGACTCCACATTAGCCGCCGTGGCTTCAACCGTGACTGTGGTCTGCGCTTCGCCGACCTTCATGTGAAAGTCGAAACTGGCGGTCTGGTTCACTTCGAGAGTGATTTGCGTTTGCGAAAGAGCACTGAAGCCCTTGGCCGTCGCCTTGATGCCGTATTGTCCCGGCACCACGTTCAGGAACGCGTAAGCACCGTCCGTATTACTGGTTGTGGTTCTGGCGACTGCGGTCCCCGTGTTCGTAAGCACGACTTGCGCGTTGGGAACCGCGGCACCGCTGGGATCGGACACGACTCCGTTGACTGAAGCGGAGGCTTGTTGGGCTCGGGCCAATGGGGGTGCGAAGACCCAGGCTCCGAGGAGGATTAACAGGGTAGCGAGATACCGGTACCTCGACGAAAATTGGTTGGCTGACGATGCCATGATTCTCCTAACTTGGAATTGCAGGAAGCGGCATACCGGCGAAACGCCCGGTATAAGCGTTAAAACCGCCACATTGCGGTGCCCTCAGAAGTTCAAAATCAAGACCCTAAACGCACTCAGAAAACGTTCACTTTAACGTTAACGCTTAGCGGGAGTATACAAGCGTGCTTCGCCAAGGTCAAGGGGGGAGGGATCAGCCCGGTCGCTACAACAGGCGGCCCGGGACGACTCAGTTCGTGTTCGAATGGGCCGGATCTTGTTGTTTAGATTAGGAATACTCAATCCGTGGAGCGGGTAAGTCGTTTGTTTGGATATGCAACGCGAAGGCCTGAGGTCTGGTCCGGAGGTAGCGCACTCGCCTCGGGAAAAAGTTGCCGCAGACCTCAAAAGAAATCGTTAACTTATATTTACATTTATGTTGCTTCTGCCTGCGACTGCGAGGCTCATACGATCACCGGACAGGCGTGTTGGGGATGACTCGCACGAGAGAACCGCACGCGACCACCGCTGGCATCCATCCACCCAGGCGGTTCGCCGATCAGGCGGAAGCAGGACTCCGCAACTAAGCAACCGGCCACGAAGCACGCTCCGCCGGAAGTCGCGAATCCAGAGCGGCAGGTCAGGGGGCGCCGTGCGGGTGGACGCACAAAGTTAACGTTACCTAGGCTGTTTTTCAGATGCCTTGGGTCTATGCGAATTTCGCATATCTGCATGTTTTTCAGTGGAATAGGAGTTTTACAGACGTATCGTCTTAAGGTATTCTGGCAGCAACTTCTATATCGTTAACTACGAATTCCGTGTAGTATTTGAGAGAACACAGGCGCCCGGGTTGAGCGCCGAAGGAGAGTCGAGATGAAATTGACTTCACTGGCCGGCGCCCTGCTGGCCATGGCCGTGACATTGCCGGCGCAGAGCTACGACGACAAGGCCTACTCCGATCCGGCATACCAGACCAAGGTGCGCGCGAAGCTCGCCGAAGTAGACAAGGCCGTAGCGGCGGGCCCATACAAACCAAACTGGGATGCACTGAAGGCTTACACCGTGCCGGCCTGGTACGAGGATGCCAAGTTCGGGATCTTCATCCACTGGGGCCTCTACTCGGTACCGGCCTTCGGTTCCGAATGGTACCCGCGCGAGATGTACACCGAGGGCACGAAAGAGTTCAAACATCACGTCGCAACGTTTGGCCCGCAGAGCAAGTTCGGCTACAAGGATTTCATCCCGCTCTTCAAGGCCGAGAAATTCAACGCCAACGAGTGGGCCGCGCTGTTCCGTAAGGCCGGAGCGAAGTACGTCGTGCCCGTGGCCGAACACCACGACGGCTTCCCGATGTACGACTCCAACTTCACCCAATGGAGCGCCGCGAAAATGGGTCCCAAGCGCGACATCGTCGGCGAACTCGCCGTGGCGGTGCGCAAGGAAGGGCTGCACTTCGGCGCGTCGTCGCACCGCATCGAACACTGGTTCTTCATGGGCGAAGGACGCAAGTTCGATTCGGACGTGCGCTCGGGCGCCAACGAGGACTTCTACGGGCCGGCACAGCCGAAAGGCGAAGACTCGGATAAGTCGGTAAACCCCGACGAGGCGCACATGAACGACTGGCTGGTGCGAACCGCAGAGATCGTCGACAAGTACAAGCCCGAACTGGTCTGGTTCGACTGGTGGATCGAGCGGCCCGCGATGGTGCCCTATCTGCAGAAGTTCGCTTCGTTCTATTACAACCGCGCGGCCGAGTGGAAGAGTCCCGGCGTCGCTATCAACTACAAGAACGTCGCATTCCCGGACGGGACGGCGGTGCTCGACATCGAGCGCGGCAAACTCGACCAGACGCGCCAATGGTTCTGGCAGACCGACACGTCGATCAGCGTGAAGAGCTGGGGTTTCATCGAGAACGACGAGTTCCGCACGCCCGGCTCGATCATCGGCGACCTGATCGACATCGTCAGCAAGAACGGCTCGCTGCTGTTGAATATCGGCCCCCGCTCCGACGGAACGATCCCGGAACAGGCGCAGAAGATCCTGCTCGACGTCGGCGGCTGGTTGAAGGTGAATGGTGAGGCGATCTACGGGACGCGGCCCTGGAAGAAGTTCGGTGAAGGCCCGACCGAAGTCGTCGCCGGCTCGTTCAAGGACACGGCCTCCAAACCGTTCACGGGTGAGGACATCCGCTTCACGGCGAAGGGCAAAGCGCTATATGCCATCGCATTGGCCTGGCCCACGGGCGGCAAACTTGTGGTGAAGTCGCTGGGCGACTATCCCGTTAAGCGCGTGGACCTGCTGGGCGTGAAACAAACGCTGAAGTTCAAGCGCGATGCGGCAGGGCTGAGCGTCGAGTTGCCCAGCGCCAAGCCGAACGACTTCGCCTACGCGTTCAAGATCACCCAATAGCTGGACGAAGCGACTGAGTCGTTTCGATGGCACCAAACGCCGCGCACCCGATTCCCGCTCGTCAGCGGGAATC
>CAIVVT010000221.1 GCA_903909435.1 uncultured Acidobacteriia bacterium
CGGAAGACAACCGTATCATCTACCACCAGGACCCTTATTCCCATTGGCTTATCCGCGGCCCCGGCTGGGTCACTGCCCTCCCTCGGACAGAATCGAGCTGGCGTCGAGGACCGTGAGCACCCGCCCGCGAACCTTGTAGACACCCTGGAAGAAGCGCGCCTGGTCCTCGGCCACATTCGCAGGCGGTGCCTGCCATTCGTCTCGTTCTACCTCCACTACTTCGTCCACCCGGTCCACCAACAGCCCGATGAATTCGTTGCGGTCATCGATGATGAAGATCCTGCTGCCGCCGCTCAGGATTGCTTTCTCGAAGCCGAGGCGCATGCCCAAGTCAAGGATGGTTACAATCTTTCCCCGCAGATTCACGATGCCAGTAACCTCGTCGGGAGCATGGCTTACTGCCGTCAGCGCACCCACGCGAATCACTTCCTGAATTCCGGCGGCATCGAGTGCACACAGCGAGTCGCGCACATAGAAAGTCGCCAGCAGGATTGTCTGGCCAGATTGGGCTGTCAGTAACTTGGACATCGATACCCCGCTCATTTAGAAGCTGAACTCGGCAACCATCAACCCAAGTTGTGCGGCTAATCCACGCCGGAAGAATAGGCGGCGACGGCGCTTTCGCGCAACGCCGACGTCCCGTTCGATACCCTGAATCGTGATACCGTCGCCTGAAGTTGTTCGGCTACCTGGGAGAGCTCAACCGCGCTGACCCGCACCTGATCGCTGCCGTCTGCCATTTGGCTGGCCGCATGGTCAACGCTGGCGATATCTTTGGCGATCGCTTGGGTCACTTGCGCACTCTCCGATACGCGGAGGTTTGCATCCCGCACTCCCGCAGATGCCTCACCAACATTAAGTGCGATGTTCTTGGTCGCGGTAGCCTGCTCCTCGATGGCCGCCGCAATCGAGGAGACAATTTCGCAGACCTCCTGAATGACTTGCGAGATCCTTCCGATCTCCGCGATGCCTCCGGCCGAGGAGGATTGCACGCCTGCGATTCTCGCCTTGATGTCCTCTGTTGCCGCGGCCGTCTGTTGGGCCAGTTCCTTGATCTCGTTCGCGACTACGGCAAAGCCCTTGCCCGCGGAGCCGGCGCGCGCCGCCTCAATTGTGGCATTCAGGGCAAGCAAGTTTGTCTGCGAGGAGATCTCCGTGATTGTCTCTGTAACCTTGCCGATCTCTCGCGCGGCCTGGCCAAGCGCGTTCATTTGTTCGCTAATGCGCGTCGCCTGGCGCGATGCATCTTCCGTGATGCGGCGCGCCTTTTCCGAGTTCTTTGCGATCTCGCCGATAGTGGATGTCATTTGCTCGGTGGCTGAAGCGACGCTGGCCAGATTTACGCTGGTTTGCTCCATCCCTGCCGCTACTGAAACGACGTTTGAGGACATCTGCTCGGCAGCGGCCGCCACGCTGTGGGCAGTGCCGGAGGCCTCGCGCGCCCCATCCGACATTTGGCCGGAATTGGCCGAGAGTTCCGTAGAAGAAGAGGACACAACCTGAATGCTGCAAGTCATCTCCTGCAGGAGACCCCTCAAACTGCGGGACATTGTCTGCATTGCTCTCGCCAAAGTGCCTATCTCGTCTCTTCGTGAAAGATATGCATCTGGAAGCTCGCTGGACAGATCGCCTCCAGCGACGATGTTGACGTGAGCTATCGTGTACGCGAGCGGACGTGTCACTCCGCGAATGCTCAACAGTAGGACGATCCACGCGATTGCAAGAGAAACACATGTGCCTAGCACGAGCGTGAGCCGGTATCTTGCGAATCCATCGATTCGCATTCCCAGGAGTCCGTCGAGTTCTGTAAGAGTCTTTTCCCAAAGGTCCTCTGAAGACTGGCTGGAGCGCACTGCAAGCTCGTGGAAATCACTCTGGCTGACCACCTTCCCTTGCCGGATAGCGTCCAGTGCTCCGATTAGACTCCCCACCTCAGCCTTGTAGCGAGCAATCGCCGGTTCGAGACTTGTTCTCAGCGTCGGACTGGGCCCCCTTACGCTCCTGGCGTTCTCCTTTAGTGCAGTCTCAAGGTCGCCCACGATGCGGTCGAAGTCAGACTCCCTCAGCATTGCGCACGAGACTGCGGCCGCGGTTTGAGCCGATGAACTCAAGCCGCCGCCGTTCAACAGCGGCTCTATCGTGGCCCTTACCGACGCGATTCGGACCAAAGTTTGAGCCGTAGTCACCGATGTAACATCGGCAAGGTAGTAGGAGTCCATTTCCGGGTCGAGGGTGAGATTGGAGGTGTCTCCCGTACGACTAATCAGGCCGCGCAAGTTGCCAATCAGGGTCTCCATCTGGGCTGATAGTGCCTTCGATGATCCGCCGCTAGAAGCCTGCCTCACCGACGCCCACTCGCCTGCGAGGTCCCCAACCCGGAGATTGTCCAGACCAGAAGCTTTGAACGACTTCTCGCCAAATCCCAGTTTCGCGCCGAGCTCGAGGTTCGCAGTCTGAAGCTGTTGAAAGAGGTCATCAACCACTTGTCTTGCCGCGGCGGCGTCTGCATTGTTCCCCTGCGACATCAGCGCCGCCTGGAAATCGCCTAGCGCCTTCAGCAACCGGACGGCGGGGCGTTGAAATCGATTCCCGGCCAACTCCTGGCGGGCGAACTCGATCTTATCCGAGAGCTGGTCGATGTTGAAATAGAACAGCACGCCCAGGGGTAGCGAAAAGAAACAAACGCTAGCCCAGAACCGTTGTGCAATGTTCAGTCCACGCGCGAATTGTATCAGTCGCAGCATTTTCTTACCTTTCACCTGATTGCGTTTTATACTTGCGCGATGCTGCAACCACACCATCGCGCCCCCTCTTTGGTGCGTCGACTGCCCCTATCGGCAACATCGTCAATCCTTCACTTAAAGCGCGCGAAGTTACCGCGGACGCGAATCCTGCCGTTGCTTTAGTTCCCATCTTTGGTCTCACGAACTAAACCATAGGTGCCTTCTGAGGCTGTCTGCCGCTCCCATTCAGCGGCGCCACCGAAGTTTGAGACTAAATCTTGCCCCAACTCTTAACCGCATCCATTAGCGCGTAGGACGCTTTGCTGAAATCGCTGGAGAGGCCCAGGGCCTTCTCTGCCGCCGCCTGCTGGCCTGAGACCGCCATTTGCGCGACCTTTGCGGCCTCCTGGTGGAATTGCGCATGCAAGTTCTTCACTTTGCGGTACTGGTCCGATTGCTTTTCTAATGCAGGCAGTTCCGGACCGTAGAGCCATTTCCCAAACTGGCACTGATCGTCTGCCTTTACGGAGGCGACCGGCAGGTCGAGCTTACCGCTGACAGTGGCCGTCTTCAGTCGGCCCCTCCACGCTGAGTGGGCCTGTAGGGCATTCTGGAGCATGCTGAGATCCACGCTAGAGGCATGAGCCGCCACGGCGCTTTCGCGCTCGGCGAAAGTCCCTTTGGCTACCCTGAAGCGCGACGACGTAGCCTGAAGCTGTTCGGCCACTTGGGAAAGCTCACCCGCGCTGACGCGCACCTGCTCGCTGCCTTCGGCCATGTGCCTGGCCGCCTGGTCCACGCTCGCAATTTCCTTGGCGATTTCTTGCGTCGCATGTGCGCTCTCGGATACACGCTGGTTTGCATCCTGGACGCCCGTCGAAGCCTCACCTACGTTCATGGCGATGTTCCTGGTGACCGTAGCCTGCTCTTCGATGGCGGCGGCGATCGTGGACACTATCTCACTCACTTCTTGAATCACGTGCGTGACCTTCTCGATTTCAGAGATCCCGCCCGCCGATGAGGATTGCACGCCCGCGATTCTGGCCTTGATGTCTTCCGTCGCCGCAGCCGTCTGCTGAGCAAGTTCCTTGATTTCGTTGGCAACTACTGCGAAGCCCTTGCCCGCGGAGCCGGCGCGCGCCGCTTCGATCGTGGCGTTGAGCGCCAGCAAGTTAGTTTGCGAGCTGATCTCAGTGATGGTTTCGGTGACCTTGCCAATCTCACGCGCGGCTTGTCCGAGCTCGTTCATCTGCTCACTGATGCGACCTGCCTGCCGTGTGGCCTCTTCCGTGATCCGGCGCGCCTTCTCTGAGTTCTTGGCAATTTCTCCAATGGTCGATGTCATCTGCTCCGTGGCCGAAGCGACGCTGGCCAGATTCACGCTGGTCTGCTCCATGCCAGCGGCGACTGATACGACGTTGGAAGCCATTTGTTCGGCGGCCGCCGCGACGCTGTGGGCCGTGCTGGAAGCCTCCCGCGCCCCATCCGACATCTGGCCTGAGTTGGCGGAAAGCTCTGTTGATGAGGAGGACACCACGTAAATGCCGCCGGTCATCTCCTGCAGGACGTCCCGAAGGCTGCGGGACATGGTCTGCATGGTCCGGGAGAGCATGCCAATTTCATCGCCGCGATCGAGGTATCTCGCCGCCACGTCCTGCGTCAGGTCGCCGCCGGCGATCTGATCCAATTGATCGACGGCCGCTCCCAATGGCCCGGCGATGCTGCGGGTTGTGAGCCAGTTCAGGAGAACCGCGACCATCACGAAAAGCAGGGACAGCGTAATCATCCACAGTTTCGCGCGAGAGACTGTGGCCAGTTCTTCTCCCTGGAACAGGTCCATGCGCCGCTGGCGGTATTCCTTATAGGTGTCAACGGCGGCGGTCACGGCCGTGAATTGGGCGATCTGGTCTGCCGCGCACTTGGCTGCATCAACCTGCTTGCTGGCCTGAATTGACTGGATGACCTGGTTGTTGTAATCACGCCAAGGCGCGACGGCCTCGTCGATCTTGCGCAGAAGGCCGCGATCTTCGTCTGTGGTGGCATTCGCCTTCAGGAATTCGATCTTCGCTGCAAGCTGTTTGCGCAAAGCCATCACGCCTTCCACGTCTCGACTCACGTGCTTGGAGGAGGGGAGGCTGGCGACATTCAACGCAAGCTCCGAGAGGTTCACATCGATCTGTTCCGCGAGATTCAGTTTGTGTGCATAGCGTTGTGTTTTGTCGGCCGCAGCAGTCGAATCACTCAACGCCCACAGAGCCAAGCCCGCAATGCAAGCGAGTTCAAGCACGCTAGCCGTGGCAAGGAGCGCCAGTTTCTTCCCGATCTTAAAGTTTGAAAACATGTTCATTCTGCGTCCTCTTTCCTTTAAGCAAGACATTCCCGCGGCGCTAGATCGTTGTTCTTCCTGCTTACCGCGCTGCGAATACTCTCTAGCAGTTCTTCCTTGTTGAGCTTGACCTGATACTCGTCCACGCCGGCCGCAATCCCGCGCGCAATTTCCTCGTCGCCCGCCAGCGACGACAGCGCTAGGATAGGAAGATTCGCAAAGCGTCCGTCAGACCGGATCTTCCGGGTGAGGGACAGGCCGTCCATTCGAGGCATCTCGACATCGGTAGCCAGCATATCCACCTCGTCCGGATGCTGATCCAGAAGTTCCCAGGCGGCCTGGCCGTCTTCCGCTGCCATCACCTTGAAGCCGACGGTTTCAATGAGTCTCTGTATCTGGCCGCGGAAAAACTCAGAATCGTCAACTACCAGCACGGTGGGAACCGGGTGCGGCCTATCCACGAAATCGGCCGGGGACGCATCCTCCGGAACCTCCTTGGGTTGAATTGCATCCGCTAATTCGAGGAAGTCGAGCAGCAAGATCGTGCGCCCTTTGAAGACCGTAGATCCCGCGATGCCCCGTTGCCTGAGCGTGACAGTGTCAATCTCGATAGTTACTTCCGCCATGTCCAGCGGTTCGGCTGCCAACAGCCCCAGTGGACGCCCCATCCGCTCAAAGATGATCACCAACCAGCGCTGCTGGTCCGAGAGTTCCTGGACCGTGGCGGTGTCGCGCAAGGTAACCAAGGGCAAGGTTGCTCCGCGATACTGCATAGTGCGGCGCCCGGCGATGTACTCGACCTGGGAAGGCTTGACGCGCTCTATGCGCGACACCTGTTCGATGGGCACGCCGCAAGTTTCCGCGGGAGCATTGTGGAACAGCAGCAACGAACGTAACTCCCCGACGGCCAGCGTATCGACCGGACCATGCCTGCCATCTGCTTCAACTGTCCCCCCGTTTAGCTTCGCGCGCACGGCCAGTCCCGCGACATCCAGGATGACGGCCACACGCCCATCGCCCAGAATAGTCGCGCCAGCGTAATCGGCGAGTGCCTTCAGGTGGCGGCCCAGCGGCTTCACGACGATCTCAACCGTGTCGTGCAACTCCTCGACCACCAAGCCATATTCGAAGGCACCGGTATCCACCAGCACCACGTTCATCGGCCGCGAACCGTAATCCGGCCGAGGAATGCCTTGTAGATCCGCAAGGTGCAGCAAGGGCACCAGGCGATCGCGTACGTTCAGTACTTCGGCGTCCCCAACCCGGTCAACGCGCTGGGCAATCTGCGTGCAGCCGATGCGAATCAGTTCCCCCACATTGACCTGTGGGATCGCAAAGCGCTGACAGCCATCAGATACCAGTAACGACGGGATGATGGCAAGCGTCAGCGGCAACTTGATTCTGAACTGCGAGCCGCTGCCTGGGACCGAATCGATCTCGATCTTGCCGCCCAGTCGGTCGAGGTTGGTCTTCACCACATCCATGCCCACGCCGCGCCCTGACACGTCGCTGACCTTTTCGGCCGTAGACACACCTGGCAGGAAGATCAGGCGCAATTTGTCGCGGTCCGGCATCGTCTGCCGTTGCTCGAGGGTTATCTGGCCTTTCGCCAACGACGAGGCCACGATCTTCTCAACAGACAGACCCTTGCCGTCGTCGCTGACCTCGATCACGACTTGGCCGGCTTGATGCGTGGCCTTGAGGATAACCGTACCGACGGGAGACTTGCCCGCGGCGGCGCGCTCGCGAACAGTCTCGATGCCGTGATCGACCGCGTTGCGCACCATGTGTGTCAACGGGTCGCTGAGACCCTCAAGGATGGTCTTGTCGATCTCCACTTCGCCGCCCTCGACTTTCAACTGGACGTCTTTGCCGAGGTCGCGGCCAAGGTCCCGCACCAGTCGTGTGAACTTGGCGAACAAACTGCCCACAGGCTGCATGCGCGTCAGCGCAACAACCTCCTGTAATTCCGAAGTCACCAGGCTTACGCGCTGGGCGCCTGAACGGATCCCGCGCCGATCGTCCCGCGATAGCGATTCGTTCAACTGGTTACGGCTGAGAACGAGCTCACCCGCCAAAGTCATCAGGGTATCGAGCAGTGCAACGTTCAGCCGGATGGTGTTCTCGCCGGGAGTGGCTGAATTGGCCATCGAGTTCTTTGCGGGGACTTCAAGCGACCGCCCTGCCGGCGTCACCGCCAAGGTGGATGTGAACGCTTCCGGAGCTGCTTGAGATGGCGTAGGCTCGTTATCGGCGCCGCAATTCGCCGATTCCCGGGCAGCCCAGTCCGGCAGTGAAGTGACCGAACCGTCCTTCTCAACCACGCGGATCTGCTGCTCGGGCACTTCCACCAACTCGCGGATTAAGTCAGGCTCCAGGGCAGTGGCATAAAGCACCTCAAGCAGGAGTTGGTTGGAAGAATCCTCGTCGAGCGTCCCGGCCGAATCGAGATCAAACACCGTTTCCAGCAGAATGCCGTATCGCATCAGGCCGTTCAGCACCTCCAACGGCGCTTTGCCTCGCCGCTGGATGTTGTGAATCAGGTCGTACTCAATCAGGTAAATGCTCTTGCCTCCACGGCGCGCCTGGCTTAAATCGAATGCCGATGCTTGAATCCGCCATGTCGACTGCGGGATCTGGACGGGAACCCTTTCGCTGACTGAGCCCTTCTCCCCTGCCGGCAAGCTGTTTTCGGCTAGACCTGTCAGTGCAGCGACGAACTCCGAGATGTCGGCTCCGTCGCTGGCTCCGACGTCGTGGATCAGTTCATGCAGCTTGTCGAAGGCGAGCAACAGGATACTGACGACTTCCGAGCTGGGCACCAGTTGCCGGGAACGGATCATCTCAAGTACGCTCTCCGTCTTGTGCGCCAGGGACCGGATCTTTGTGAGGTCGAAAAAGCCCGCACCGCCTTTAATCGAATGTGCAGCACGGAAGACCCGATTCACGAGCTGCTCATCGATTTCCGTGCCACCCTGCTCGATAGTAAGCAAGTCGATCTCGATGGTGGCCAAGTGCTCCCGGCATTCGGCCAGATACTCCCCTAGAGACTCATCTTCGAGAATTGATTGGTTCATTAATTTGTTCTCAGTCTCCGGTCACGCTGAAATGCTGGTGCATGCGCATCGCCTTGAACAAGGCAAGAATATCCTTCGAGGCGTGGACTACGCTCAATCGCCCACCCACCTTAACCAGTGAATTGTGCGCAGCGACTACAACTCCAAGCCCGCACGAATCGATCATCTGGACACAGGCCAGATCCATGGTGAGTTCTCGCACCCCGCAGCTGATCACTTCGCGCATGGCGGAACGCAATTCGGATACCGAGGCAGCCACGACATCACCCTCCGGCTGCACAAGCGCTTTGTTTGCTTCCCTGGTAATGGTCACTGTTGACATCTAATGGTTCCTTCTTCAGAATTCCTTAACCAACGTCACCGCATTTCCGCGGTCATTGAAACGCACTCGAGTGGCGTATTCCCGATAGATTCTTGTACCGCGGCCAGTTGGCGACAGGCTGCCGATTTCCCTTCTCACTGCTGCACGCCAGTTGAAGCCCGTGCCCTCGTCTCGCACTGCGATGATCAAACGTCGATCCCTCAACCGCAGTACGCATTGGACCTTCCTGGCCGGCAGGTGTTGAGAGCCGTGTTTCACCGCGTTGGCCAGCGCCTCACGCAGTAGCAGTTCGGTCTCAAACTCATGCGGAGCTTCCAAACTCGATCCCCACCGCCGGCGGAACTCCAGGATGAACTCTTCGGCGGCGGCAAGTGTGCCCGGCAGCGTCTCGCGCATTTCGCGCACTCCGGAGGAACGTTGCGTCATTTTGGCACCTCCACCGCCAATAGCAACAAGTCGTCAGTCGCCGCCCCCTTGTCCAGCCTGGTTTCTGTCGCGATGCTCGCCACGGCTTCCTCCAGCGGTCGCGTCCGGTGCCGCACGCACGCAGTCGTGAGGCGCTCCAAGCCAACATGTCGGCCCCCACCTGGTACAGCTTCGATAAACCCGTCGCTGTAGAGGAAGAACCGGTCACCGCGAGAGACCCGAACGTCCTTGCGCTGGAGCACCAGCGAGTTGAAAAGGCCCAGTGGATCGCCGTCCATCTCGACCGTCTCCGGCACTCCGGAGGCTTTCACCAGTATCAGGGGAGGGTGTCCCGCGCTCACTACCGCGAGTCTTCCTGACCGCCGGTTGAGGCGCGCATAACAGGCTGTCAGGTATTGCTCCGGCCCAAGCAACTGGCGCATTACCGAATCGATGCCGCGCATGGTATCTTCCGGCGAGAACAGCGGTCCGGAGTACTGATGCAGAAGGGCCTTGATTGCGGAAGTCAGAAACGCGGCGCTCACACCGTGACCGCTGACGTCCGCCACGAAGTAGCCGAACACTTCCGAATCCAATGGGACGACTTCGTAAAAGTCCCCTCCGGCTGATTCGAGCGGCTTGTAAAAGACTGCGAAAGACGCCTCGGGATAGTCCGCCGGATTCACGAGTAAGGCCTGCTGGGCGTCCCGCAATTCGTTGAGCCGCACTCGATTGGCCTCAGACAAGGCGCGGTTGTTTTCCTGGATACGGAGGTGCACGCGCACGCGAGCCAGTACTTCTTCGCCGTTGACGGGTTTCGGAATATAATCGACCCCGCCAATTCGCAGGCCGGTCACCTTGCTCTTCACATCATCGAGAGCGGAGAGGAAAATGATGGGGATGTCCGCTGTCGCTGGATCCGACTTGAGCAGCGTGCAGGTTTCGAAACCGTTCTCGCCGGGCATCACCACATCGAGCAAAATCAAGTCGGGCTGCTCGTCG
Organism: uncultured Acidobacteriia bacterium; assembly: GCA_903909435.1. Classification (GTDB taxonomy): domain Bacteria; phylum Acidobacteriota; class Terriglobia; order Bryobacterales; family Bryobacteraceae; genus CAIVVT01. The sequence goes on from CAIVVT010000221.1 coordinate 9,856, forward strand.
CGGCTTAGCGCTCGGGCCTTTGGGCCGTTTCCGGCGGTCAGTGTGCCAAAGCCTTCCGAGGCGAGAATACTCCGCACGATTTCTACGTTCATCGGCTGGTCATCGACAACGAGAATCCTAGGGGTGTTCATTGCGCCGTGCCCCTTGCAGTGTTCAGCGGAGGTTCCGTCGGCTGATCGAGCCATCGGTTGATGGACTCCATGCGGAAGCGCCAATGATGCCCGACTTTGTGGCAGGGCACCTTTCCCTCACGCATAAGGCCGTAGAGCGTCGATTCGGGAACTTTCAGGTACTCCGTCAACTCGCCTGTTCTCCGGTTGTCTGGATCTCTCACTGCTTTTCTTTTCGACCGTATTTGTCGGTTGTGGTCAATATTGCTTGTTATTGTTCACTTGCTCCAGGCCACGCGTCGGCCGACCGAAGATCGGTGACGAGCTTTCTGTTCAGACCGAGCGCGTGCCGCACGAGAACGAGCATAGAGGTTGTGGTCCGCGGCCCCAGCAAGATCACAGGCACCACTGCCATTTCGAGACAACGCGTAGTCAGCGCTCGGGCGTGGCCGGCGATGATCGAACGTTCGGAGCCAACCATGACCCGATTCGTCCAGCCAAGGGGCTCGATCTCGCCTGTCATTATGGCCTCGATGATTCGGCGTTTGAGTGTACCGCTCCAATCGGAGGTCACTTGGAGCAGCAATTGGGCGAAGCTTTCGGCGCCGGTCTCTATGAGCAGACTGCTCAGGCGGCCCTCGATCAAGTAACCTTTCGAGTCATCAAGCGAAACGGCGCAGATCGAGTGAATGTACCTGGAG
>CAIVVT010000222.1 GCA_903909435.1 uncultured Acidobacteriia bacterium
CGCTGCCGTGGCTGCGCCGTTCGCCGCGCCGGCACCGACGACGACGGTGGAAGAGGTAGCCGCTACCGTAGCAGTGCCCGCCGCCGCACCGGCTCCAGTAAAGACCGAGACACCCGTCGCAGCAGCAGTGGCAGTGCCCGCCGCCGCACCGGCTCCAGTAAAGACCGAGACACCCGTCGCAGCAGCAGTAGCCGCACCGTTCGCAGTGCCTGCGGAGGCGACGATGTAGACGCCGGCAGCGGTGGCAGTCGCCTGCCCCGCCGCCGTACCTGCCCCGGCGATGATCGGTTGGGAGGTTGCCCCGACCGTCGCTACGCCGTCAGCATTCCCGACCCCGGTAACTGTCGATCCGCCACTGCCTAGAAGTGCAAGCAGCAGAGCCATGGATCAGTTACTCGAAGAAGGCGTCGAAACCCACCATGTGGAGGACGGAACCCGCCGACGCCACTGTGCCCACTTGGCGTGCGACCACCGCGACGAACTCGCCGGGGGCCACCACAATCGGAGAGGCGAACGCGCGGAACACACCGCCGGGACTCAGCAGCGTGCCAGCCGATGCCGTCGCCGCGCAGCCCTCGACCCCGAGCGCGATACGCCGTGGCGCTTTCGCTGTACCCGTAGTGAAGGAGGCAGACTCCGAGGTGGCGAGGGTCAGCGTGCCAGTGTGGCCGAACGCCAGCGTGTAGGCGAAGGCCAGCGGCCCGCCCGTGATCGCCGCGTTGACGACCGAGTGAACCCACACGCCCGTGATGATCAGGTTCCGTGCCGTCTGGTTCACACCGCCGACCGGGTTCTGGAACGAGGTGACAATGCCGTCCGTACCTGCCGCCAGCGTACAGAGGTCGTTGCAGTAGCCGCCCAAGCCGACCGGGTTGCCCGTACCCACTGCCGTGTTCGACAGCGCAGAGGCCGCACCGAACGCTGCGTTACCAAAGTTGCTGGTCGAACCCATCGTGCCGCCGTTTTGGCCTTGGTACGCCATGTGACCGAAGCCGGCCTTCTGCGTCGCCCACGAACGGGCGAGATCAGGCCCGAGTTCGCTGACGATGCAGTCACTGACCTTGAGGATCGGAGCCAGCGTGGGCGCGGAGCCAGCGGTATAGACGCGGAACGTCAGCGGCAGCGTCGCCGCCATCATCGGCTGACCCTGCGTCTGCGCGTCCGTCAGCAGCGTGATCTTGCCGACCAGCACATCGTCGATGTAGAAGAGGACGGTGTTCGTCTGGACGATGATGTCCCAGTCGTGGTTAACCGCCCCGTTCGGCGGCGTCATCGCCGCCGTCATCGTTTCCGTGCCGTTGTAGTTGACGTAGCCGCGCAACTCACCCGTCGTGCTGAACCGCCAGAACACGCCGTCCGTCGGTGCGCCGGGAGCCGCGCCGTTCAGTGTCGCGTTGAACAGACCGAACTCGATTGTCTGGTTCGCCTGCGCGCCGCTGGGAACCTGCGCCGAGACGTTGCAGCGCAGTTCCGCCTTGCCGAAGAGCGGGAAGTTCTTCCAGGTCTGGTAGCCGCACGAGGTCGAGGCAGTGTTTATCGCACCGGAATTCAGTGTCAGGAAGCCAGCCGCTTGCGCCGCCGTCATGGTGGTGAAGGCGTACTTGTACTTGGCCGTGTTCTGCGCCGTGGCGTTGAAGGTGTCATCCCACAGCAGGTTCTTCGAGGCTGCGTAGAGGCCGTTGCCCTCGCTCACATACACGCGGTTCACCCGCCCGCCAGAGACGAGGGTGCCGTCGTCGTTGATGCCGGCAAGACCGACGAAGCCCGCCTGTGCGATGGCCTTCGGCCCGGTGACCTTCAGGTTGTTGTTGGTATCAACATCGGCCTGTGTGCCGGTGAGACCTTGAATGAAAGATGCGAGGCCCATGTGTTACTCCTTAGTCAGCCCAAACCCAACGCAAAGCAAAGGTGCCCTGCATCCTGTCAATACAGCGCCCGTAGATCGTGAAGCCTGTTCCATTGGTCGGTGTGCCGGCCAGGAACTCAGCGAACAGCTTGAGGTAGCGGTGATCTGCTGCCGTGTGGTCAGACGTGCTGTCGTCAGCCATGACGAACACATCGACCTTGCTCGTGGCGCTGATGGACGTCTGGCCGGTGACGGCAACAGTCGCTTCGTTGGAACCAGGGTAGGCTCCGAAGTCAATCGTCGCTGTGCCCTGTCCGGTCGACACGCTTACGCCTCAGTGACCGCCGTGGCCGTGGTCAGACGCGGAATCACGCCGACCGCCATGGTGATGTTCGCCGTGACCGGGCCGCTGTACCAGATGTTCGTGCCGTCGCCCACGGAGAAGTACGTGATCGCCGCGCCAGGAGAGGCCGTGCACTGACCGAAGTCGAGGTTCGCCGCAGGACTCAACGAAGAACCCGTGCGTGTCCAGTCCGTCGAGCGGTTCTTCGTCAGCCGTGCGTAGCCGGTGTAAGCCGTCTCACTCGTAGACTGCGTGCCACCAATGCCGGGGTCTGCTGTGTGCAACGCGACGGTGACGGTGGTGGCGGAACCGACTGCCGAGGCCAGCACTGCGTTGGTGACCGACTTGAAGATCAGATCGAGGAACATCTGGTTGAGGTATGTAGACTTGTTGCCGGCCATGGTTACTACTCCTTAAGTTAACGAACTTCTCTTGAGGCGGTGCCAGCGGCAGTCACCCAGTCAACACACTCAGCGTGTAACCGACGGCACGAACCGCCCCAGTCCACCAAAGCGAATTCCCAGAGGCGTGTTGCCAAGTCCGTCCCGTCCACCGGCACCGGCAGCGCCCCGCACTTCTGGAGGCACGACTGGGGCGGCGCTTTCGTCACCACTGGCGGCGCGGAGGGAATCGAGCAACAGCCTTGTAGACTCAGCATCACGAGCGCACTCAGCGCGAGCTTTCTTCGCAGCATCTAACTCTCCCTGCATTCTTGAGATTCGGGATGCCAAGCGCGCAGCAGACTCTTTCTTTGCAGCGGCCAGGGCGCGTACGCGTTCGGCTTCAGCGTCTTTATTCGCTCGGTCAACAGCTGCGAGCGAAGCCGTCTCAATCTCTTTGGCGACTCGGCCATCTCGGTACTCGTAGCCGAGATAACCCCCAGAGCTGAAGCCAACCAATAGGGCAACGAGAATGAAGGTAATGACATTCACGCGACACCTTGCTTTCTCTGCTGATACCGCTCGTAGATCACGTAGATCGCCGCCGCGAAAGCAACGCCCATGGCGACGTAGGGGAAGAGATTGCCGAGGTCGTTACGGATTTCCGCGAAGTACTGCGTCAGCTGCGCGGCAGCGGCCATGCCCGTCGTCACTGCCGTCACCGTGCTGCCACGGATGATGTTCGACTGAGAGAGCGGTGCTTCCGCCTGAACCGCTTGCGGCATAGGATGCGCCCCACCCTTTGGCACACGCAGGTAGAGTGCCGCCTCAGCAGCGCGCCGCGCTACCAGCCCAGGCTCCACGACCAGCCTGCCGTTCACCGTCGCCTTGTTGAAGAGGCTGAAGGCTTGGGCAGCCGCGTTGAAGTCGCCACGGTTGTGGCAACGGAGTACGGTGCTCTTCTCGAACGCGGTGATACCGACGTTGAACGCCATGCTGGTCATTGCGCCGAGCTGATTGTCATTCGGCTGAACAGCACACACCTTCAGCACAGCGCGCTCGGCGTCGGCGAGGTCTCCCTCCAGCCAGTTCTGTGCGTCAGCAAGAGTACAGGTACGCCCACGGGCGACGTCAGCCAGCGAGACGTTCGCCGTGTGGCCGTAGCCGATGGTCGGCACACCTGCCGGGCACAAGTACGCCTTCAGCTGAAGCGACTCACACCGCTTGGTCAAGTCGAAGGTTGCTGTGTTAACGGTCACTTCACACTCCTCCCGTGTAGCGCGTTAATGCGGTCGTCAAGGCGGTTGTCGCGGCTCAAGGACTCAATATGCTCGTCCTTGATGATGCTCTTCAGCTCCGCGAACTGCACCCTCAGCTCCATACTTACTGCGCGCATCTCAGTCATCTGCGCGTCCAGCTTGGCCTGCGCGCCATACATGACGATTCCACCTGTGATACCCGCGATGATTAGCGACTCCAGCACCCGCGTCGTGTTGATCTTGTTCGTCTGCCCTACTGCGAGAATGAAAGGCGCGTGGTGAATCGCGTCCATCAACGTCTGTCTCCACTCAGCCATCACAGACCCCCATACCTGACGATGCGAACCTTGCTCTTCTGCCGATCCTTCTCAGCTTTCGCCAACACGCAGTAGCTCTCGAAGGAGTCCTTGAACTCTTCGCTCTTCGCCTTGTTGAAGGTTTCCGCGTCCTGCTTGCCGTATGCCCGGTGCTTCATCCAGAGGAGGAAGTTCCGGTGATGCCGGTAGTGCACCTCGTTGAGGTCGTTGTCACCGGACGCCTCGGAAATGATGTTGAGCGGTAGCCGGTACACCACGAGGTTCACCACGTCGTCCGTGGCCGGCAGCTGAATCCACCGGCACAGCCCGTCTTGCTCACCGATCACCATGGTGCGGATGATCCCCGGCTGACTGTCGGCTGCTACCTGTGGCTGCGCGCCATAGTCGCCCGTGGAACCGAGCGGCGTGTCTTCGACGTTCTTTATGGCGAGGGGCAGGCCGGTCGACGCGAGCGTCGCCCTGCGAATCTTGAGGATCAGCTCACTGACCGGCGAGAACGCCGCGCCAGCCGTCACCGCTACCTTGGTGACGTCCGACGTGGCGTCCGGTATGCCGCCAGTGAGCCGTACGAACATGCTGTACGCGTCGTCCATGTACTCCCAGACCTCGTCATCCGTCCACAGATACGGCAGGACAGAGTCGACGATGTCTGAGCGGAAGAAGTCGTACAGCTGGCTCGGTGTCACTGAGCTTCACCCTTCGCGGTCTGGTACTTCTCCCACACCGCATCACGCTCACGGGTGTCGACGTCGAAACCGCAGATTTCACGGAGCACCTTCGGTGCGGGGCGACCCTGGCCGGTGAAGTCACCGCGCTGGTTGCGATTCTCCAGCAGCTCGAAGGCGGTCAGCAGCGCAACCTCGCGCTCGACGCCCTCCGGTGCCTTCTCCAGATGCGGCAAGTCTTCCAACAGATCGGGGCGGTCGCCGTCGGTCGGCTCAGCACCGAACATGAGGACTTCCTGTACACAGACAGGCGGTACATAGACCGGCTGCCCTTTGACGAAATTGATGATGTGCCCGTGGGTCGAGCGGTGCGTGTGAGTCCTGTTCAGCACATATTCCGGCATGCTGTTATCTCCTGCTTAGCGTGGATGGGCAGAGGGGCGGTTGCCCGCCCCTCCGAGTCGCCGACCTGTTAGGTCGTCTGGACTTCGTTCATCCGGCCGTCGATGGTGTACATGATGCGTACACGGACACGACCCTGCGTCGCCGCAGTGGTGTCGCCGAATGTCAGGGTGCCGCGCACTTCCGCGCCAGCAGCGGCGTCGTAGCCGGTGTTGACGAGCGTGGCGTAGCCGCCCTGGTTGGTGGCTTCTGCCGGGATCAGCAGCGCGGTGCGACCGGCGATGAACGTGCCAGCAGGCGTGCCGGCCAGCGTCAGGGACGTGGTCAGCGCAGCGTTGCGGCAAGTCACTTGAGTCGTCGACGCGGTGTCAGCGATGAAGACGCCGTTGTACGCGGCAGAGGCACCGGTACAGCCGCTGATGGTGATGACGTTACCGACTGCGACGCCGTTGGCGGTCGAGTTGGTGATGGTCATCAGCGTCGGGTCGTTCGCCGTGGCGTTAGTTATACCCGTCGGGGCGTTCGTCCACGAAGCAGCCTTCAGCGTCTGGGCGGCGAGGTACAGCGCGCCGCTGTTGACGTCGCCGATGGCGAGCGTGACGGTCGACGGGCCAACGTACGGCGCTTCGATCTGCAACTCACCGCCGATGATCTGGGCGTTGACGGGCATCGAGAACAACTCGAAGTAGGTCGGCGCAGCGGACATGCCGTTCGGGGTGTAGACAACACCGGACATCAGGCCAACGGGACTGGCCTTGGAACCGAAGTCCGTAACACCGGACTTCGGCACGTTGTCGACCGACGCAGCGGTGAGAGACGACAGGTTGGCGACACCGTCGTTGAAGTTGAAAACGTACTCCTGAATCAGCGGGTACTGAGCACCACGGGCGCGCTTATTGACAGCCATTTTCGTTTCTCCTTACTGAGCGCAGTAGAGGGACAGAACGCCGAAGTCTTCGGTCGTGCCACCGCTGTACTGGGTGTAGAACTGCGGCTTCAGGAAGCCCATGATCTTGCCCACGGAGATACCCTGCTGGTTCTCGTAGTCAAAACCCTTCTCGTTCCACTCGGGGATGCCGATGTCGGCCATGCCCAGCGCCTGCGCGCCGCAGAACAGAATCTGACAGCCGTCGATGGTGCCGGTGGCACCCCACTTGGAACCCGACGGCGTCAAGCGCGTGTTCGGCACGTGCCGGAACTCGTGCAGATACATGCCGTCGATCTTGACGACGTCGCCCGTCCAGATGGGGTTGTCATCGCCGCGCTGCTTCGCCCAACGCAAGTTGGTGAGGTAGTCGCTGTCGAGCTTCAGCTTCGCCATGGCCTGCGGCGACAGGAAAACGTGATACGTTTCTTCGCCGCCCTTTTCCTTGACGCCACGGATGTAGTTGTCCTTGGCATACGCCTTGGCCTGCACCAGCATCCGATACGACGGGGTGTCGCCGGCAACCAGCGATCCAGTGCCCGTGCCCCAGACCATCGAGCCGCCGTTGGTGGCCGAGGAGTACCAGCCATAGCGCTTGCTCGACGGAGCGACGACGTCCTGGGCAAACTCCAGGTACGGCAGGTCAGAGCCGACGCGACCGCCGATCATGCCGATGGCGCTGTTGCGCTGGTTGTAGTTCAGGCCGGCGAGCGTCAGGAACGCCAACTGGTCGAGACGATCCGAGGCCCAGTAGGCCAGCTTGTCGCGGCTGTTCTCGCGGAAGTTCACGACGGTCTTCTGGTCGGCCAGCTTACCTTCGTTGCGGTTGGCGTTACGCAGCTGGTCGATGCGGATGACCTTGTCGTAGGACTTGAGCTGCTCTTCGTTGCCTTCCAACATACGGTCGCCGGCAATACCGTCGCCTTCGAGGTCGGTCAACAGGGTCAGTACGGCGCGAGCGCCCTTCTCCGTCTTCTTCAGCTCGGTGACGTGCTGGATGAGGGAGTTCTCGTCGGTGCCGAGGAATTTGTTGATGAAGCTGAGGTTGCGTGCTTGCTTCCAGAAGTCGAGCGACCAGATGGTCTTCTGCTCGGACGTCAGGTTGCCAAAGTTAGTCATGCCCATGGTGGCATCTCCTATAAAGGCGAACAAAGGTTCTGACAGACTGTGTCAGAGTGCAGATCGCGATGTCGCTGCGACGAGCGCGTTGTCCGGCCTTTACGGGGTCGAGCCGAGCCTGCTGTCGTGAGGCTTTACGAGGTACATCTACTTCTGTCAGATGTCGCCCTGACCGGCGAGGTGGACGGTGTTGCCACCGTCCACGGCCATCAGATTACGCTAGATTTCTTCAGAGTGCAAGACGTCACCTAGCACTTCGGTGGCTTCTTGCCCCCGCCCTTTTTGGTTGCCAACTGGATCACCCCCTTCCCTTGCGATAAAACATTTGCAAGAGGCATCCGACGGCATCAAGCCGTGAACAAAGCAGAAGCCGAAAGCCCGGTCATCCCGCTCATGATCGTCGCGGAACGCGTTGCACTCCCAGCACTGCCCTCTTGATGTCATCCAAAGAAACTCCAGACTGCGACGCCCACCGCCAACAGCAGCGGCAGCGCCGTCAGGCCGTTGCGGGCAGACGCCATCATGGCTTGCGAGCCGGGATAGACGTCCTCGGGCTTCAACCAGCAGCGGAACTGGTCGTAAATACCGCTCGCCGGGTTCTCCTCGTCCATGCCCCAGACCTTTGCGAGGCCCAGGTAGCCGTCATAGCTACCGACCTGCCACGCCCAGTGCGGCAGCGGGATGCGAGTCGAGAAGCGGATGACATGCGTGAAGATCGGCTCCTTGAACCAGTTCTGCCCCCAGCCGTACGGCCACGCGAAATCCCCCTTCACGAAGCGCAGCAGGAACGTCTTGCCGTGCGGCGGGAAGGGGTCAGTCACGGGGTGGCCGGGACAGCTTGTCCAGACCTCCTCGATTTTCATCAGTTCGGGCCTACGATGGCTTCGACGGGTGCGGGGGCTGCGGGGGCTGCGACGTCCACTACCGGCGCGGGTGCGACGGGCGTCGGGCCACCGAAGAACGACTTGATGTGCGCCCAGAAGCTCGCTTCGAGGCCGGCTACTTCTTCCGGCAAGTTCGCCAGCTTGGCGCGCAGCAGGTCAACGTCCGCCTTGGCGCGGGCCTCGATAGCGATAATCTCGAATTCAATCTGATCACGGATAGTTGCCATTGTCTTACTCCTTGTCTGAGTGGCGACGGCCACGGTTTATGCGCAGCTGGTTGACTGCGCGTTGCGCTTCTTCATACTCTTCCTGGGATACCGACCTGCGCTGCAACGCCTCGATAGCGCCCAAGATTTCGTCAAAGTCCTGAACGCCCAGCGCCGCCGTGATAGTTTCCAGCAGGGCGTAGCGCGCCTTGTCCTGCGCCTCCTTGTACTGGTTGACGTCGCCGCGCTGCTCGCGGTAAATCGTCTCGCGCAGCAGGTAGCCCTCCAGCGGCCAGAGCTGCTTGAAAGCGTCCTCGTAGGCGTGCTTCTCGCCCAGTGCCCGGTTGTAGTTCTCCGCGCAGACGCAGGCCGACGTGCCGATGACCGTATAGCCGTTCTGTAGCGTCAGCTGGCAGATCGTCGTGCGCCCGTCGATCATGGGAATGTAGACAGCGGTAGCGATCTTCGCCTGGAGCGAGCCGCCAGTGACGGCGGGTGCGCTCGGGGTCATGCGAGGTCTCCACGCATGCGCTTCAGGGTGGCAAGCGGGATGGCTTTCAGGTCTTCGACGTTCTGCGGCTGCATCAGCCCGTCCTTCATGCCGGCCTTGTCGCTGTCCAAGCCGACGTCCTTGGTGTCGGGCGGCGTCCGCATGGCAGCGTCGATATTCTTCGCAGCTGCGGCAGCCGCGCGGTCGTCCTTCTTACCCGCAGCCGGCGTAGCAGCAGCGGCAGCGGCAGCACCCAACCCCTTCGTCTCGGCAGCGGCGGGCTTGGCCGTGGTAGACGCTCGGGAGAAGTACTGCGTCGCAGCCTTCGCCAGTGCAGCGGAGTCTGAGAGACCTTCAGAGCGCATCAGAGTGTGCTGCAAGCCTACGACGATGTCCACAACCACTTGGTCGTAGTCCTCGCTGTGCTCGTTCAGCGCCGGGTACAAGCCCTCCAGCCGACTGACCTCGGCGTCGATACGCACGGACTCCTGCGCCTCGTACTTGGCGCGGTTGACCTTCTCGCTGTTCCGAGCGTCGCTGATCTGGTCACGAATACCGTCAATCTTCTCTTCGAGCTGTACGATCTTGTCAGAGTCTCCGTCCAAGATTGCCTTGGCCTTCTCGGCACGGAGCGCTGAAATCTCGGCCTGCGCCTGCTGCACGGTCTTGCTGACCTGCTGCTGCGCCAGCCGACCGTTCGCCTCAGCGAGCTGCCGCTCGACGCTCTCGCGCTTGAGCCGCTCGTTTTCGAGGATTTCCTTGTGGCGGTTCGCCGGCACGAAGCGGCCGTTCTCGTCCCGCTCGCGCTCGTCTGTGGCGGGGGTGGCTGCTGCGGCTGGCGTTTCTGCGGCTGGCGTTTCTGCGGCGGTGGTCTCGGTGACCGGCGTCTCAGCTGCCGGCGTCTCGACCACGGGTGCTTCTGTGGCGGCGGGGGTGGACGTGTCCAGATCGTCGCCTCGGTCTACGGCTTCACTCATGACTGCTCCTTGGTTGTGCCTCGGATGTCGCGCCGAGACTCCGCGCTTGCTACCTTAGTCAACCGAGGGTGTCTGAGACTCCTTGGCTCGTTGTGCGTAGTGGTCTTGCTCGGCCTGCTCGGCCTCGCGAGCGGCGTTCTGCTCGTTGAGGCGCAACTGCTGCTCACCCTGCTGCTGCATGAGCTGCATGTCCTGGGCGTGCATCTGCTGCTTCATGTCCATGTCCATCTGCTTCTCTTCCCGCTTCATCGCGATCTCCTCGCGCTTGGCGGCAAGCTCCATGTCGAGGCGCTCGCGCTCCATCTCCAGCTCGCGCTCCTGCTTCTGTAGCTCGGCAGCGTTCTGGTCGCCGTTGGCGATCTGCTGGGCCTCGACGGTCTCCTTCTGGGTGCGCGCTTGGTCGAGACCGCTCTTGGTCTGCTTCTCCTGCGCCTCGCCCTCCAGCTTGCTGACGTTCGCCTCCATGGCGCGCATCTGTAGCTGCTGCTTCTTCTGCTCCTCGGGGCTGTTCGCCGTGGCTTCCATCTGCTTGATGATCTCGCTGCGGTTGAGCAGCCGGCTGTTCTCGATGAGAACGCGGTCGGGGATGGCGAGGCCCATCTCCTTGAGGCTCTTGGCCTGCTCGAACTGGCTGTCTTCCAGCGTGGCGCGATCCGGCGTCGAGGTGATGACGATGCTGTACTCACCCAGCGTGAGGTCGTTGATGATCTCGTCGGCGACTGGGTCGTACTGGTTCACCGTGATCTGCTCGGCCTCGTTAAGGACGTCGCTGTGGATGATGTGGATGACCCGCTCGTCGGTGTAGTACTCCTGCACGAGGTCGAGGACGTTACGCGCCAGGATGAAGTCCGTACGCTCAAGGTTGTCCATCACCTTGACGAGGTTCGCCTGTCCCGACTGCTTCTTCGCCTGGATTGCCTTGGCGGCGACGTCCTCACGGTCGAAGCCCTGCATGCTGTCCGAGACCCCAGAGATGGTCTTCATGTGCTCTTCGGACTTGTAGCTGATGCGATCCATGCCCTGCGGCGTGGGGTTCGGCGTGATCTTTTCGAGGCCGTCGATCTCCTTCACCTCGACGACGAGGCCGGTCTGCGCCCCGCTCTGCTCCAGCTCCTCAACGCTCATGTTGACGAGGTTCCCCGCCTTCACCTTCCAACCGCTGTTCGCGCTGGTGTTAGTGACGTGCAGTTCCTGGCTGGAGACCTTGTTCAGCAGCTCCTGCGGGCCAAGGAGGTTCTCGACCAGCCCAACGGTCTGTCCGTAGCGGAAGTGCGGGAAGAACGGTACGACCGTGAAGTGCTTGTACGGACTCCAATCGTCGTGGAGCACGCAGTTGTCCGCAGTAATCGTCCAGCGGACGCGCTTGAGCTTCTTCTTGAAGACAGAAAGCTGCCCCTGCATCTTCTCCATAACCGCCGCAATCCGGTTCCTGTCCCAGGCGTCTGGAATCGGGCGGGTGTCGCCGGTCTGTACGTCCACGAAGTGTTTCTGAGAGGATAGGACGTGGTGTTGCCGCTCCAGCACTCGAATATTCCGACGGACATGCGACTTGTCGAATATGCCGTAATAACTACCCTGAAGTGCCTTTCCTGCGAACCTGTCCCGTACTCGCTCGATGCTGTCATACGCATAGGGGAAGAGACTCTCCTCTCTGTCCTTGAGGTACTCCGCGTCGGCCTGTGCGTAGAGGACGGCGATGTCCTGATAGGTCAACCACTTCGTCGTGAAGACGTCGTTCCAGAGGTCGGGGTCGTACTCCTCGGCATCAGGGTCGATGAGCACGTTCTTGCTGTTCATCAAGCTGATGGTGATCTTGCCCTTCATGTTCGTCTCGTAGTTCATACGGACGTCGTAGAAGCCTCGGGAGCGGATGATGCCGTCGGCGAATACGTCGGAGCGCACCCACGGCAGCTGGTTGTTCTGGGCGATGTTCATCCATACCTTGACCAGGGCGTCGGCGACGTCGCTGGTAGCGCCCTCGCCGGCTGGCCGGAACGTGGTCTCGTTCCGGTTGTATATCTGCTCGCCCATGATCGTGCTCATGGTCGAGATGATCTTGTTGATGGTCAGCGCTGGCCGCTTCGCCAGCTGTAACGCGGCTAGGTCTTCCTCAGTCCACTGCTTGCCGACGAAGAAGTTGTCACACTTGTCCGCCTTATTGAGGAAGTCGTAGTGACCGCGCTCCAGTACCCACCTGAACCTGTACCATTGTTCTGAACAGAGGGCGTCATCAACTGGCATTTCGGGTCTCCACATCAAATCGATTGCTCTTGGCACGGTTCGCCGCCGCCGATAAGAGCTGAAGGTTGTCCACGACATGAAGCCCGCTGACGAGCCTTCCTTTGATAGGCACGATGTGATCGACCGTCATACCGAAGTATTCAGCTTCCTGGTATACGCAAGCTATCTCGTACTTTTCCGCCCAGGCCGGTGTGGCACGCGCCAAGCGCTTCTCCCTACCCCGTACGTCCGCAATCTTCCGTCCGTGATTCTTGCGCCGCCACTCAGCCGTTTTCGCTCTGGCCTTGTCCGCGTTCTTGGCGGCGTAGGCACGATCCGCCGCGCGTTTAGCTTCCGGGTTGAGGGCGGTTCTGGCGGCGACCTGCGCCTTGATGCGCTCCGCGTTTTTCAGGTAATACTCCGCATCACTGGCCTGTTTCACGGAGGGGTTGCGCGCTATGAGAAGGCCGTTGTAGTGGCTCTTGCAAAGCCCCTTGGCGTAGTGCGTACGGTCGCAGAGAGCGCACGTAACCACGATTTAGAGCCTCGCGCCCCAGACCACGTTCCACACGTCTCCTGCGACCGAGGACTGCACGGTCAAGCCGCCGCTGAAAGCGACGCCGTTGGTGCCGAAGTCGATGCCGGTGGAACTGATGGGCAGCGTGAACTTCGCCGCCGCGCCGACGGCGGTAGACGACTCGCGAACCACGAGGGTGCCCGTCGGCGTGCCGATGGGTACGATCTTGACGAGGCGGGCGTTGGCAGAGGCGAGGACTGTCTCGGTGTTGTAACCGGAGCCAGTAACCACAGTGAGGATATAAGCGGGTGCCTGCATGGTGTTTACCTCGTCAGTGCGTGGGAGTGATGTCAGAGCGCGTGGGAGTGTATCAGAGTCTAAGCCGACATGTGTGAGGTTCCGAGCGTGCCAGCCATGTGCGCTCTGAGCTTGTCCTTCCACGACTTCGGCGCTTTCGCCTCGGCGACACGGGGTGCCGTGGTGGCGACGGCGAGGCGCACGAGGTACGCCAGGGCGTCCACTTGGTCGTCGTGCTTGCCGCCTGAACCGAAGCGCATCATCTCCGAGCGCAGCGCCTCGTACCAGGGGGCGCGTACGGGGAAGAAGACCTTCTTCTGCTGCATGCGGCCCCGTGCGGGATGTGCACGCGTCTTCTTGTCCGTGAACGGTACGGCTACGTCGTATGACGGGTAGTACTTGAGCGTCTCACAGGCTTTCTCGAAGTTCGCCTTGATGGACTTCCATATCTGCCCGTCCTCGACAGAAATCTTGTCTGCCGTCCACGTCTGGGCGTAGGTGGCGATGGCCGTGCCCAGCTCGATGCCGTCGTCGGTGCGGAAGCGCCAGACGTCCACAATGTAGAGGTTGTCATACTCGTCGAGCAGCCCCGTGATGCCGACGGTGTAGTCGCTGGCCTGCTTCTCGGTGATGGCGAAGTCCCACGCCTGAAGCACGGTGCGCCCGAGGCGCTGTGGCGGGTGCGTATACGGGACGATCATCTCCTTGGTGAAGAAAAGACCGTCATCCGGCGTCGGATTCTGCTGGTAGAGGGCGTTCCAGACCCGCTTCTGGCCGGTGGCGATGAGGTTCCGCTTGATCCTCAGCATGGCCTCTGTGTCGTACCGGGCGGGGTGCAGGGCAGTCCCGTGGGGTCTGGTCAGCCTGGAGCCTGCTGGAGGCGTCTGCGGGGCGGGAAACTGGGCTATGGAGTCGTCGGGAAGCACATATTCGTCGCCTTCCTCGTTGATGGCGGGGTAGCGGACGATCTCGAAGACGTCACCATCCCCCGTTGCCATGGTTTCCTGAATCTTGCCTGCCCAGTCCGCCTCAGACCACCACGTCATGATGCCCAGGACGCCGCCACCAGGGGCTAGTCGCGTGTACGCGGTCGACCCATACCACTGCCAGGTGTTTCCCGTGATTGTGGCGCTATCTGCCGCCTCAATATCCTTGACAAGGTCATCAAGGAGAAGAATGTGAGCACCGCGACCGGTAATGCCAGTGCCCACACCAGCAGCAAGATACCCACCGCTCCTTGTAAGGTTCCAGTTTTCAACACTCTGAGAGCCGCTGTCCAGTTTCGCGTCAGGAAACACCGAATGGTAAGCAGGGTCACGTAGCAAGTCCCGTATGTAGCGGCTGAAAGAGAGTGTCAGAGAGCTGGTGTGGCTGGCGGCGAGGATTTCCCAGACGGGATGCTGCCCCAAGACCCACGGCGGGAAGTGCCGAGAGCCAATTTCCGACTTGCCGCCCCGTGGCGGCATCATCAGGAGCAGCCGTGGACTGTTGCCAGCCTCTACCTCCTTGACAAAGCGCTCCAGACGCCGACAGATGTCCTCGTGTACCCACCCGGCGAGGTACTTTGGCCGGAAGCGCTTGATAAACGGCATCAGCCGCCGTCTACAAAGCATGCGCTGCGCCAGTTCTACCTGCGGGTTTGCCTCGGCGAAGGCTTTGTCGAACGCCGGCGGCTCGACCGGGAAGGTGTCTACGTATTTGACGGGGTTGACGGGGTTGTCAGCGCTTGCGGCGTCAGAATCATCCTTTGCGACGCGTAGCGGTCTCTTCTTCGGACTATGCGGAGCCTCAACAGGCAGCGGTTCAGCCACCGCAACCGGCGCAGGCGGTTCACAGAAGGGGCAACAACCGATTTCGTCAAGGGTATCCTCCTCGCGCTCGACATGACAGACGACACAGGGCTTAAGAGAGGCGGACATAGTCACCGTCCACTACTCTGGCCCGACCTTCGGCGATTTCCAGCAGCTCTTCGTCGCTCATGATCTCGAACTTGGACTTGAGCTTGGCCTGCTGCATGGTCATCTCGACCTTGATCGTTTCCGGCTCGTAGAAGCCGAGCATCTTGCCGATCTCTCGGGCGGCAGCGACCATATTCCCCGCCTCTGCCGTCATGTGGGCGGTGTCATATGCCTGCACCAGCATCTCCAGCACATCAGCGCGCTTGATCTGGGCAGCGGATGACAGCTCGCCTCGGGCGACGGCTAGCGCCGCGACGACATCCGGTGCACGCAGCAGTAAGGGGTTAGACGTGGTCGGGTAGCCCGCCTTGACGGCTGCGGTGGGCGACGAGCCATCGAGCAGTGCTTCCACCACTTTGGCCTGCTTCTCAGTGAGTTTTCCCTTAGCCATGTATACTTTTCTCTGATATTCTCATAAAATAATATAGCAGAGTGTATCAGAGATACTAAGTACACTTTTCTAGGGAAGAATTTCTGAAATAAAGTGTACTTCTCTAGGGAAGATTTCTGAAAATTCGGAAAATCTACGGGGCGTAGTCTCCCTCCCCTACCCCGAGTTCGACGTACCCCACTTCGGATTCGGATTCTCCCCGAGCTAGGAGTCCCTAAAGCATGCCGCCGCAAGCGGCGGCTGTCATCTCTTTTTGTGTAGTTATCGTAATCACATACTTAGGAGATCATCATGGCCGTCAAGCCCACAACGCAACTGTCCGCTTCCGAACAACTCGCCGCTTATCGTGCAGCTGCTCGCCAGCTTGCCCCGACCATCCCGTCCGAAGAGACGACGCTCGCCATCACCATCGGCAAGAAGGCTGCCGCCGGTCGCAGCTTCTTCACCAACGTGGTCGCTGTGTACAAGGTTGAGCGCTCCAAGTACTAAACCAAGCAGGGTCTGCCCCAAGGGGCAGACCCCAAATTCAAAACCTAGCCAGACCAGACCATATGGGAGGGCACATGTTCGGACTCGGACACATCGATATCTTGTTGTTGTTGTACCCGCTGGCGCTCGCCCTGGGCGTGCTCAGCCTAGTCCACAAGTGGACGCACCGGAAATATCTCGCCTTCTTCGTCGAAGGCATTACATTTTGTGCACTGTTCGCCATGCACGGCGGCAGTGTACACGGCGGCTTCGCGGCGGTCGTCGCCGCACTCATAGTTGGGTCGTTATTTACACCCATTCGTCGTATGTAGGAAACATAGTCGGTATACAACACCCTGTATACCGACTAGGACATGTGACTAGGAAAACATACCCTTACGTCATTTGTTCCAATGTTCCAGTTCCACTTTCGTTTTCAACTGCCAGTGGCCGTAATTACACGCCCCTACACCTCTCACCAACCACTTTTATCTCACTACATCCTTTTCTCAAAAGTGGAACAAAGTAGAACAACAGTAGTAAGAAGTGGTAAATCAAGGACTTAGCCATGTTCCACTTCCGGCCAAAGTTCCACTAAGTTCTGTGTCTACCGGGCTTATGTATACATATATGTCAGCCGCCTATTAGTTTCGTCTAATATACATATCCGACTTACAAACTCGGGTATTGGCAGAAACAGGCAAATGTTCCACTTTACTGGAACATTTTTTTTTTGACGGATTTCTGACACTGTGCAAGCGTACAGTACTCATACAGGAACCAAACCATGTCCGAACGCAACATGCTTCAAAAACAAGCCGCCTAAAGGCGGCTGTTTCACTTCTTGCGATGTAGCCAATCTGGCTACAACCAAAACCATCTAAAAGGAACCATCATGAACTTCAACGACCTGTTCGACATCCTTCACTCTGATAGCGGCAAGCTCGCCGCTGCCAAGAACTGCCTGTTCGGCGCAACTCGCGCACTCGTGAGCGCCACCGTAGCATATGAGGCAATGAGCCGTAGCGCTCAGTTCCTTGACCTCCACAACCCCGAGCGCGCCAGCAACCTGCGCGCCTCGGAGAAGTACCAGAACGCGCAACATCGCTGCGAGCAAGCGGCCATCAAGGCCGCGACGATGCATGCCATCGCCGAGTCCCGTACCGCCCAGGGCTTCGCTCTGAGCTGGCGGGACGACGCCCCGAGACTCGTCTCCATGAGCGAGTCCGCCCAAATCGCTGAAGCCTGCAAGCACCGTTTTACAGCGGAGCAGATTCACGCCAAGCGCCAGCTTAACGCCGATAAACAATTCCAGCGCAGCACCGACGCAGCCAGCATGGCTGAGGCCATGTTCTGGTCAGCCCCTCGCAACGAGGAAGATGACAACAACATTGATCTCACAATTAAGACCGCCACAGTGGTCAAGGCGCTCCAGTCCACCATGGACTGGATGTTCACCTGGAACTCCGTCCCCTATGGAGAGATCGCCGTGCTTAGCGACGACCTCGACACGGTGGAAGCCATCCTCCTCAAAGAGGAAGCCCTGGCCGAGTCCGAGGGCCAACTGGGTATGCAGCATACGGACGAGGCAGTCGTCGACCCCAAGGCACAACTCGCCGCCCTCAAGGCGAAGTACGACGCGGCAATCAAGACACAGCGCACCGCCAGCGCCAAGGCCAAGCGCGCCGCAGCCAAGGACGCCAAGGCAGCCAACGCCACCGCTACCAAGGAGATGGATGCTATCGCCGCCAAGGCCAGCGCCAAGCGCGCTGCTGCCAAGGCCAAGCGCGAAGCAACTGCCACCACCGCCACCGCCACCGCCACCGCCACCGCCACCACCACCACCACCACCACTGAGGAGAGCGCATGAACAGATCACTTGCTGAGCAGCTCGAAGCCGTCCGCTCCGAGCTGCACACTCCCGAGGAGTGGACAGACCGCACAAACCCGCTCACTGTCATGTGTGAGCGAGTCAGCGACCCGCCGCCACTCCTCACTCTGACACCATCGTATGACCCGGCAAGCTGCCGGTTCCACGTCCAGTGCTTCCACAAGACACGTCACCCCAAGCTCGTCATCCCGAACCGGCGGGAAACCGTTGGTTCTATCTGGCTTAAGGACACACTACCGAGCTAACCCAAGCCTCGCCCGCCCCGCTTCGCGGGGCGGTCTCGGCTTGGGGCAGGCTACTATGGGACGGCACTTTTCCGTTGTGGTCTTGACGACTCTGAAACTCTCGTTCAGACTGGTCGTTCAACTCCCAAGGCACACATCATGTCTACCGCACTCAAGATTGCATTCTTGAGCGGCAACTTGCCGCTTACAAAAAGTATCAAGCGCCTGCCAAACGGCACACTAGAAAAGTCCAGCTACCCTAACCTTTACGCCGTGACCACTAATCAGGTCAGCGTCCACAACATAAAGGAACTCCACGATGCGATAGCTCAACATGGTTCCACTACTGCTTGTCTGCTTAAAGGAATACCCAAGCGGGCACTCAACGGTGGGTCGCGAAAGCACAACACCGACCGCACAGCAGCCACCCAGTGGGTGTGCTTCGACCTGGATAGCGCGCCATTCTCGTCACCAGACGAATTTATGCGTGCCATCCATCTCGATACCATCAGCTACGTCGTCCAGTACTCAGCCTCATCCAAGATCGACCCCAAGGACAAGACGCTGTCCTGCCACATCTTCATCATCCTCAACAAGCCGTTCAATCCAGATCAGCTGAAAAACTGGCTGTACTATCTAAACCATCACACCCCCGCACTGGAGAAAGCACTCAGCCTGAACAAGTGTGGAAACAGCCTGCACTTCCCCCTGGACGTAACCACCTGTCAGAACGACAAGCTCATCTACACCGCGCCACCTCAGCTCACTGGCATCATCGACCCCTACAACAAGAAAACAAACCCGAGACTCCAGCTCATCACCAAGACGGAGCAAACCTTTGACGTCAAGCACATCGCCTTAAAGGCACCCAACGAGCTTACCAAGCTGCGCTTGGAAAAAATCAACCAACTGCGCACCGCTGCGGGCATCACTGTCAAGATACCTAAGCCCAAGATCAAAGGTGAGTACAGTGTGCAAAGCGGCGGCACCGCTGCCACCACTGTCGAAATATGGGATGATCCTAACTCAGAATTCATCCGCTACAACATCAACGGTGGTGAATCATGGAAGTGGTGGCACCATCGCAACGAGTGGGACTACATCCACTGCTTCGGCGTCGACGAGGTGTTCCCCTTCCAAGACATCCTGCCTGAAATTTTCAAAGCACACGCCGCGTCAATACGCGAGCAGCTCACCACCCCTAACGCCAAGGGCGAAATTCAGCTCGCCTTTCGCGAGAAGCGCACCGCCGAATACTGGAAAGGCTACTACACCGCCGACCAAACCTTCGTCGAAATCTTCAAGGTCAAGAGCAAGGATCAGCTCAGCGACTACCTGCAAAGCAAAGGCAGTGCCCTCGGGCCGTTCGTACCTGAATACCGCATGATCTTCGACCCACAGTCGAACATCATTTTTAATCCAGCGGAGCAAACAGTAAACCGCTTCAGCCCTACACCGCTGATGTACAACATCCCGGCAAACAAAAAGCCCTATCCCATCATCCAGCGCATCCTTGACCACGCCGTAGGCACTGGGCCAATACAGGAACATTTCCTCAACTGGGCAGCATGCATCATCCAGCATCGCATCAAAACGCATACCGCCTGGATCATGCATGGCACTCAAGGCACTGGCAAGGGACTCATCTGCAACCACATCTTTCGCCCCATCCTCAGCGACCTATACTACCTTCAAGTCAAGGCCGCTAGCCTCCGTCACAACTTTGACGGTTGGCGTGAAGGCAAGATGCTCATCATGGTAGACGAGGCAGATGTCAACATGCTCGCCGACGACGCAGAACTCGTTGAAAGCAACTTCAAGAACTGGGTTACCGAAAGCCCAACAACCATCCACCGTAAAGGTGTCGACGAGTACAGCATCCCATGCTTCAACAACTGGATCATTGGCTCGAACAAGAACCAGCCAATGAAACTGCCGGCTAACGACCGACGCTACAACGTCGCTCAATTCCAGCCACAGCCGTTCATTACCAGCACATATGAAATCGAGGTCGCCCTACCCAAAGAAGTTCCCGCCTTTGCGCAATACCTCATGACTCGCAAGACATGTGTCGACACCGCTCACACCATTCTCGACACAGAAGATCGCCGCAACATCATCGAACAAGGTATCACCAACACCGAGGAACTTGCCATCAACATCGCCACCGGCAACCTCGATGCCCTATGGGAACACATGCCTGACGAAGCACTCATGGCAGCACACGGACTCGCTGACATCAACGCTATTATGTATGCCACTATGATGAAGCGCTTTATCACAGAACAACGCAGCGACATCACCCGCGACGAACTTCAAGCCATCTTCACTTATTGCGCAGGCGTCAGCGCCAATGGTGTAGGACGCTTCATCACCTTCCTGCGTCACCAAGGACTCAAGCTCAAGAAGACACGCATCAGCAACAAGACAGTAATGGCGCTCCGTGTCAATTGGAATATTTCCAAGCAAAAGCGTGATGAACTCGCACAATCTCTTACAATCTCTGATCCAAAACTCAGGAGAGTCAAGTGACCCCTACCCTACGTTTACGCCACGGACTGCTCTGGCGCTACACCTATATCCCGCTTCGTAGAGCACCCAGCCTCCGCGACCTCACCTCATGGACACTCTACCTCGCTGCCCTGGTCATGCTCTACAGCACATGGCACCTCCAGGCCGAGAACAAGTGGCTCTCAGAACAGAATGCCAAGGTCACTGAAGAGCTACATGCGCGCGAAGAGCAGCTGCTTAGCTGCCTCAACGGACATCAGGTCGGATGGTTTACCACACGCACCGACCAAGTGTATGTGGTCTGCCGCCCAGCCGAGCAATATCCCATCAGTACTCTATAACCATGTTCCATATTCTTGATCCCGAAAACTTGCAGACGCTCTTATACGGTCTGTTTCTCATTGCCATACTCTATTGGAGTGAATACCGTGGATAACCGCGTCGTCTCAGCTTTTCTCACGCTCATCAGCATGGCGAGCAACCCCAGCCATCACCGCTCTGTCATGTTCCGCAGCGGCACTCCCGGCAAGAACAAGGGCACTCGCAACAAGGACGGCCTACCCGCTGGCTATCCCGGTGCCAAGCTCGCTCGCGCTGCCATGCGCAAGACTCTCACTCTCCGTCACCTGAGCCACGCGTACTGATCACCATGAAAATCCCCAACTACAAGCCGAGCAAGGTTCCCTTCGAGGAAGTCTGCCTCGAAACCGGCATGATCCGCTACAAGGCCGTGCCCTACCCGGCATCCGAGGCATTTCAAATACAGCTGAAGATCGCCGCCCAGGACAAGGACTACGGCATGATCGACAAGCTCACCCGCACCATGCGCGCCCAGAGCGAGATCGTCGAGCGGAGAATTCGGTGAACCTCTACCTCGCACACAGCAAGTGCAAGGTCATAGGGCAAACCAGCCCACCCTACGGCTATCTCCTCGGCCACGCCGTCGCAGTCCCAAACATCCCCGCCAGCAACCACAGCACCCCCATACAGGAGCAAGACTATGTGCGCAAGCACCTCCCGCAAGCACCGGCATCTAACAAGCAGCACAAGCTGGAAAGCAGGCTACGTGTCGCCTACCGCGCCGATCAGCAAGAAAGGCGGGAAGTTTCCGTCGAACCAGCCCTTTCACCGGCCTAAGTGAACACCATGAAACCGCTCGTCGTCTATCACAACAACTGCGCCGATGGTTTCGGCGCTGCGTTCGCTGCATGGAAAGTCCTCGGCGATGAGGCCGAGTACCAACCCATGAACTACAGCGACATTGACACGCATCTTGAGTACACCGGGCGCGATGTCTATGTTCTTGATTTCTCCTTCCCCAAGGAGGTCATGGAACACATGTTCGCCAACGCCAGCCGTGTCGTCTGGCTCGATCACCACGCCACTGTCTTCAAGGACTGGGGCTACGAGCCTGACATCCTCGTTGGAGGAGACCTAGACATCCCCGCTCCACATATTGTCATCCTCGACAACAACCGTAGCGGCGCGATGCTAGCGTGGGAATACTTCCACCCCGGCACCGAAGTGCCAATGCTCATCCAGCATATCGACGACCGTGATCGTTGGGTATGGCAACTGGAAAGCACGAGAGCATTCAGCGAGGCACTGAACAGCTACCCATACACGTTTGACACATGGGACGTTCTACTCGACGAAACTGGCTATACCGCATGTAACGGACTTGAAGGCTACGACCGCTTCGTTAGTGAAGGCGAAGCCATCCTACGCGCCACCCAACAGCGCGTTGACGGCAAGGCGAATGGCGAGTTGAAGACAGTCTGTCTTGGTTCCAAGGAAGCTGTGCACGAAGGACTCGCTCTCAACGCTACCAACGACATCAGCGAGATCGGCAATGCTGTTGCCAAAAAATCTGGCACTTTCAGTCTCTCCTTCTTCATTAAGGGCGACGACGCCATCTGTTCGCTACGTAGTATCGCCCCTTACGATGTCAGCGTCATCGCCAAGTATTACGGTGGTGGTGGTCATGCCCAAGCCGCCGGTTTCAAGATGCCGATCAGCCGGTTCTTCACGGAGATTTGGAAATGATCAAGAGTTGGAGCTACTCGCGTATCAAGGACTACAAATCCTGCAAGTACAAGGCGTACCTCAAGCATGTTGAACGAGTCCCAGACCCGAACCCCTCCCCCGCCGCCGACCGGGGCACCGCCATCCATACCATGGCAGAGCACTATGTCATGGGCAACATTTCGACGTTACCTCAAGAGCTTGCCAAGTTCAAAGAAGACTTCGCCTACCTTAGAGACCTTCATGCAGCAGGCCAGGTCTCACTTGAAGGTGAATGGGGCTTCGACAAAGACTGGGCAGTTACTGACTATCGTTCCGCCTGGGGACGCATCAAAGCCGACGGCGTAGTCCACCTCGACGCTCAACGCGCCGTGGTCATCGACTACAAGACAGGCAAGAAGTTCGGTAATGAGGTATCCCACGCTGAGCAGACCCAGCTCTACTCTCTCGCCGTGTTTCTCCGTGAACCAGACATCCAGACCATCAAGGCTGACCTCTGGTATCTCGACCACGGCCTCGTCAGTACCCTCACCATCACGCGCACTGAGGCGCTCGCCAAATATCTCAAATACTGGGACAAGAGCGCCAAGCAGATGACCACCGCTACAGAATTCCCACCAAACCCAAACCAGTTCTCATGTAAGTGGTGTCCGTACAAGCCCTCGGGCACCGGTCACTGCAAGGTAGGAGTCTGACCATGGCAACATACACTCACTCATCCCTATACGAACGCTGCGCTGTACGCGGCGACTTCACCCCGTTTTACTGGACATCGCACTACAGCAACAATATCTGCCAAGCCTCCTATATCAGCGACGATGAACGGCGCTTTCAACTTGCCATGGACACAGACAATCTCCTCAGTTTCCTACACGAACCGACTCTAATACTGCCTGACAAACTCGAAGAATTCTCTCTCCATGCCAACTATGATCCCCGCACTTTTTGATCATCAGAAAAAGACCATCGCCAAGCACAAGAAGACTGACATTCTTCTTGACTTGAGTGATCCCGGCACCGGCAAAACTCGTGGCGGCATCGAAACCTTCGCTGCTCGTCGTCGTAAAAGCGGCGGCAAGCTACTGGTTGTCGCTACTAAGAGCCTGCTCGATGTTGCTTGGAAGGACGATTTCACCAAGTTCGCTCCTGACATATCCGTCATCTGCGCCTACGCCAACAACCGCGAAGAAGCCTTTGCTGCGGACTGCGACGTCTACGTAACCAACCACGACGCCGTCAAGTGGCTCGCCAAGAAGCCTGAGAAGTTCTTCAAGAAGTTCGACAGCATCATCATCGACGAGAGCACCGCCTTCAAACATTACACCAGCCAGCGCTCCAAAGCACTCGCCAAGATCGTCAAATATTTCACCTACCGTGACTGCTTCACTGGTACGCCCACCAGCAACGGCATCTGCGACATCTGGCATCAAGTGTATCTGCTCGACGGCGGCGAGCGGCTGGGCAACAGCTACTTCCGCTTTCGCAGCTCAGCCTGCATACCGCAACAGATCGGGCCAATGCCCAACATGGTGAAGTGGGTGGATCGCCCTGGTATCGAGAACGTCGTCTCAGCGCTACTCAAAGACATCACCATCCGCCACCTCTTCGAGGACTGCGTCGACATCCCGCCGAACCACCGCTACGCCGTTCACCTCGACCTGAACAAAGCGCACATGCGCAAGTACCAGAAGATGGAAACCGACCAGATGGTCGTCATCAAGGATAAGGTCATCAACGCTGTCAACGGCGCAGCGGTCTACACTAAGCTCTTGCAGATAGCCTCTGGCGCTGTCTACAACGGTGACGGCACCTACAGCCTCGTCGACACTAGCCGCTACGAGCTGATCATGGACATGGTCGAGGAGCGCAAGCACTCCATCGTCTTCTTCAACTGGGAACACCAGCGTAATGAACTCATCGCCGAAGCTCAAAGACGAGATATTTCGTTCGCCGTATACGACGGCAGCACTCCCGACAAGGCCCGCGCTGACATTGTCCGACACTACCAAGCCGGGAAGTATCGTGTGCTCTTCGCCCATCCCCAGTCAGCTGGACATGGCCTCACTCTTGTTAAAGGGACTACTACGATCTTTGCAAGTCCCACTTACAACTTGGAACATTTTCTTCAAGGACTCAAGCGTATTCATCGAATCGGCCAGACTGAAAAAACCGAGACGATAGTTGTCGTCGCTCGCGGCACCGCTGACGAGAAAGTCTGGGAAGTCGCCCAGCATAAAGACGCCAAGCAAAAAGACCTCCTCGAAATGCTGCAATAAGGAGACCATCATGCTCTATGAATACCGCCCTTCCATTTATATTCTCAACGGCCTGCTGGTCAACCTCACTATCGACCGTCCGCTTGCTCACATCGGCGCCGCCATCTTGATCATCGTCGGTGTCCTTATTTTCAACCTACGCATTAGTAACCGCACATGAAATACAACCTCAGTGAACTGGTGACGATTGACTATGAAACCTATTTCGACGCCAAGTACAGTCTCCGCGCTAAAGCCTACAACCTCAGCGCCTACATCCGAGACCCGCAGTTTCTCATCCACTGCTGCGCCATCAAGATCGGCAAGAAACCCAGCAAGTGCTACCCCCGCGACAAGGCCATCGCCATCCTTCAAGGAATTGATTGGACACGACACGACCTTCTCGCTCATAACAACTTTTTTGACGGTGGGATCAGCCAATGGCATCTGGGAATAACTCCCCGACGCTACTTCTGCACATTGCAGATGACGCGTGCCTTGCACTCCGAGCACAGCAAGGCAGCACTCAACGAGATCGCCACGTTCTATGGCATCGGTGCCAAGACCGAGGGTCTCAACGCTAGTAAGGGCAAGCGCGAACTGGACAAGACCGCGCTCAACGAGCTGATGGCGTACTGCAACAACGACAACGAACTCTGCTACCAAATCTTCACCAAGCAGATCGAGTACCTGCCCACTGACGAAGCCGCGCTCATCGACATGACACTACGCATGTTCATCGAGCCGGTCTTCCAGCTCAACGAACCGCGCTGCGAGATCGCCTTGGCACAAGAGATCAAGGAGCGGCTGATGTTCATTGCCGTGTCCGGTCATGACGAAAAGACACTGACCTCAAACAACAAGTTCGTCGCCGCCTTGGAAGCCCTCGGCGTCGACGCACCCAAAAAGATCAGCAAATACAACGGCGAGGTAACCTATGCGCTTAGTGAAGGCGATCAAGAGTTTCTTGACCTCCAACGCCATGAAGACCGCCGCGTTGTCAGGCTTGTCAACGGTCGCTTGGCTGCTAAGTCAACGATTAGCGAGACACGCGCTGCACGTCTCCTCCAGGCCGGAGCCAACGGACAACGGATTCCCGTCCTACTCAACTACTATGGAGCCAAGACAGGCCGCTGGTCAGGTGGAAATAAACTCAATTTTCAAAACTTCCCTAGAGGAAGCGAACTGCGCAAGTCCATCATCGCCCCAGCGGGACACGTCATCGCTCCTGTTGACTCAGCCCAAATCGAAGCACGGGTCGTCGCGTGGCTTGCCGATCAACAAGACGTCCTCGACATCTTTGCCAGCGGAGGAGACATCTACTCCCACCAAGCCACCGGCATTTATGGTCGTCCCATCAACAAGAAAGACGACCCAGACGAAAGGTTCGTCGGCAAAGTCGCAACACTAGGTCTCGGCTACGGTATGGGGCCAGCGAAATTCCAGACCACCCTGGCACTGGGTATTCTCGGCCCACCCGTCGACATCCCCCTCGCCAAATGCAAGAACATCGTCGCGGCTTACCGCAAGTCAAACAACATGATCGCGCAGCTCTGGACACACGCCTCGACCATGCTCAAGCGCATGACGCTCGGCGAAGGTGGCATCTTCATGGGCTTCCTTGAATACGACCACGACGCCATCTGGTTGCCCAACGGCATGTGCCTCAGCTATCCAGCGCTCGAAGTCAAGACTAAGGACGGCAAGGCAACGTCTGACAAAAACGATTTCAACAACGAGTACAGCTACCTGTCACGCAATGGACGCGTCAAGACCTACGGTGCACTCATGGTCGAGAACATCGTCCAAGCACTGTCCCGCGTCATCATCAGCGAACAGATGCTCAAGACCGAGAACTACCTGAAGGCACTCAAGCTCAAGAAGGACGAGGTCGCACGTATCGCCACCATGACGCACGACGAAATTGTCTGCGTCGTACCCGAGCGCTACGGTGCCAAAACCGTCAAGGATGTCGTCAAGATCATGGCGACATCACCCACGTGGGCAGTAAACCTCCCACTGAATGCGGAAGGCGCATTCGCTCGCGAATATTCTAAGTAAACACTCTGTACAAATCTTATTGACACTCTGTAAGAGAGTGTGAGACACTTGCCTCTATTGGAGGAACACATGGCACGCGCATCAAGCATCGGTAGCAGGCTCGACAAAATGAGCGACATCCGCGAGGAACGCCGCACTCTCGCCGAGACTGACAAGACCCTCAAGGCCGAGTACGACACCATCGAAACCGGCCTCATCGAGACCCTCGACGCCGAGGGCATGACCAAGGCAACCGGCAACAAGGCCGGTGGCAGTCTCAGCACCATCGTCGTCGCCAACAAGCTGGACTGGGAAATGTTCTGCGAGTGGGCGCGCAAGACCAAAAACATGCACATGTTTCAGCAACGCGTTTCTGATCCGGCTTACCGGGAACTGCGTGAAAAGTTGGGTAAGCCGATCCCAGGACTGGAAGACTTCATCAAGCGGTCGATCAGTCTGCGCAACCTCACCACCTAAAGGAGCATCCCATGGCTGCTAAGCCCGCTGCAAAAGCTGCACCCAAGAAGACCCCCAGCACCGCCGTCGCCAAAGCGAAGATTCCGTTGCCGGCGAACTACGAAGAGCAAGTCCAAACTGACATGGCGGCGTTCAAGAACCGCATGTCCGTCAACGCGGTCACTTCAATCAAGAACCAGCAAGACAAAACATTCCTCATCCCCAGTGCCGATGGCGCTGAAGACGTCGAGTGCAAGACCTTTGTCGGCATCATCGTCGACTTCTGCGCCCACAAAGCGTGGTACGAGTTCGACTACGTCGCCGGTGAACAGGTGCCGCCGAACTGCTTCGCTCTCGGCTTTGTCACCCACAACTCTCTGATGCCCTCTGACAACAGTCCCGACATTCAAGCTGATGCCTGTGCTGGCTGCGACAAGAACCAGTTCGTCCAGCAAGCCAACGGTAAGTGGTCGCCCAAAGAATGTGGTGATCGCTGGGTTCTCGCCGTGCTTGACAGCGAAGGTCGAATGCTCAAGGCATCCATCTCATCCACCGGCATCAAGCCCTTCGAGGAATACGTCAAGAAGCTGGCCGCTCAAGGCCAAGCTCCGTATCACGTCCTGACCGAATTCAGCTTCGCCGACGACAGCAAGTACCCGTCGGTGCGCTGCACTAAGTTTGACGCCGTACCGAAGGACGGCCTGGGCCTTGTCCTGTCCATGCGCGAGCAAGCCATCGCCATGGTCTCCCAGGAGCCGATTCTCGACGCCTTCGAGGAAAAAGTTGTCGCCAAACGCGCTCCCCCGCCCAAGGCAGCTCGCGGCGGCACTCGTAAGGCTGCGTGATGACCGCGCTGAGCTGGAAGGTTCAGCGCGCCCTTGACTCCTTCCGAAGCCTCGCCGGCAGCATCGACGAGCTTTCGGAAGAAGAGGTGTACCAAGCGTTGGAGTTTGAAGTCGAAACGAGGCGGCGATCCAGCGTGATCAACCGCCTCATCGCAAAGGCAGCCGACCTGAATCGGCAAACTTTTTTAACCACCCTGAAGGAAAAGTACCATGGCTCGTCCCAAGCTCACTGCACTCACGAAAAATGAAATCCGCACTGCCAAGTCCGAAATCAAGGCCCAGATCAAGGACATCACCACCGCCTTCAAGAGCGCGGCCAAGGCCGTCGCCAGTATGATGAAGGATCACGACAAGGCGCAAGCCAGCCGCACCAAGGCGCTCGCCGGCCTCAACAAGCAGCTCGAAGCTCTGGAACCGGCTGCGTAATGCTGAAAGACGCAGTAGACGGAACTGCGAGGCTAAGTGCACCAACTCCCTTCGGGGTACGGGCGCCAAATCAAAACCGTCACTTATAACTTTAACCCCGTGCCCGACAAGAACGTCTGTGTTTGGCAACGCACAGAATTTGTAACAATTACCTGCTAGGAAAAAAACAAGATACTGTGCGCTCTCAACAAAAACCACACCACAATCTGGGGAACACATAATGGCCGAAGTTGCTGTAACGTTGTCTGAAAGAGGGGCACGCTACGGCGCGTTCAATCGCCACGCTGAAATCACGCAAGATTTGAAGCGCGCTATATTCGCTAGTCCAAACTGGGAGGACAATCTGACGGACTCCATGCGAGAGGCGTTGGAGATGATTGTCCATAAAATTGGACGCATCCTCAACGGCGATCCGTTCTACATCGACAGCTGGCACGACATCATCGGTTACGCACAGCTCATCGAGAACGAGCTGATCGCAGACGAGGCGACGGCAGTCGACGCCGTCAAGCACACGAATGGGTGCTTCGACCAGCTCCTCGAAGTCATCCGCAGCGAAGTACGAGATGCCCGTCAAGCCTGAAAACCAGTTCATCAGTGGTGTACACAAATACTTGCCTCAGTGTGTGTACCATGTCAAGATGAACAACCCGTACGTCGGGGGTATCCCCGACGTATGGTACTCAGGCCAAGCCGGCGACCTCTGGATAGAATACAAATACATCCCTCGGGTTCCTCAACGCGGTAGTGTCACAGCGGCACTTTCAGTCCTACAAGAGCATTGGCTACAGGAGCGACACCAGGAAGGGCGCTCCGTCGGCGTTATCGTCGGATGCCCCACTGGCGGGGTCTACTACAGCGCACTACAGTGGCAGACCCCTGTGCCTGCGCTTGAATTCATTAGTCGAATACAATCCCGTGCCGATTTAGCGGCACGTATAAGCGCCCTTGTATTAGGAGAAACTTATGGGGATCAGATCAGATCGCGAGCTGTACCGCCTGCTGGAAATAAGGCTTCGCGCAACAGACCATCCGCTTACTTGCAGCGAACTGTTTGACTTCCCGGAAATCCGCAGGACATGCTCGCCCTGAAATGGACGGACATCGACGAGGAAGGAATCACTGTATGTCCGCAGAAAGTGGAGAACACCACTCACAAGCGCCTGAAGATACGTTTGTCGAACGAATTGAAAGCACTACTGAAGACCTTGCCGAACACATCACCCAGTATCTTTACGACAAGACAAGATTCGCCGTATACGTCACAGGGCTTCAGCTCTATATGGAGACGGCTCATGGATCGTTTCGTGTCACATGGGGGCGTGCGGTTCACGGAGCACGATCTACGCGGCAAGGTAGCCACTGACATGAACAACGTTGTCCTTGCCCAGAAGCTTCTCGGCCACGCTGGTATCAAAATGACCGAGGCATATATCAAACAACGACAGACAGATATCGTCGAGTCGCATACCAGGAAACCAAAATGAAAATCGGGATCACGCTCTACGCGGAAAACCTCGAAGAGGCCGCTGACATCATCACCACACTCAAGGCAAAGCACGGTCGCATCGCTGAGATCGAGAGCTACGCCAAGCCGAAGCCACTTAAGCACTGTGCTCAAGAAGGCTGCATGGAATACACAGACGGGCCGAACATGATGTATTGCAGTTCGGATGATTGCCCCCGGCATAAGACACTGCCGACATATGAAGAACTCGGCAAGAACATGGCCGGTACGCTGGACAAGGTCATCAAGACGACACTCGAAGCCGCACGCAAGAACGTCAGTCCTGGCGAGCCGAGCATCGGCAAGATTGGCGGCACGACGAAAGACAGCATTCTCCGCACACTGAAGGAGGGCTTGCATCCTGTTGCCCCTAAGTTCGAGGAGCACCTGAAGCTGCTCTGGAAGCGTGGCGAGGTGAAGTTCGACGGTACGGAGTACTGGCTATGAACGAGGAGGGAGGGGGAACAGGATCAGTTGATTAACGTCGTGAAAGACATAGCGAAGGAGGGATGATGAGATACGAATCAGTAAAGACGCCTAACGGCAACGTTGGCATGTCATACACATCACAAGCAGAGGCTGATGCGAATGCGGCGGCAATGGACGCAGGCAATAACTTCAACTGCTCCGGCTGCTCCGGCTGCTCCGACTGCTCCAACTGCTACAACTGCTCCGACTGCTCCAACTGCTCCGACTGCTCCAACTGCTCCAACTGCTCCAACTGCTCCGGCTGCTCCAACTGCTCCAACTGCTCCAACTGCTCCTGTTGCTTCAGCTGCTCCAACTGCTCCCGTTGCTCCGGCTGCTCCCATTGCTCCGGCTGCTCCCGTTGCTACAAATGCTACAACTGCTCCGGTGCACTGATATGGAGAGGGTCACAAGCGGAAAAATTACTGACTATTAACGGTCTGAAATGGCCTGTCGCCACAAGCGGTACGCATATTCAGATTGGCTGTCAGCAACACACTATCGAGGAGTGGGAGTCCTTCGACGATGCGCGTATAGCAAAAATGGATGGTGGTGCGTTAGGCTTTTGGAAACAGTTTAAGCCGACCATTATGGCAATGGCGGCGTATCGGCGCGGACTGGAAACAGCGAAGGAGAAATGACATGAAATCTTGCAAAACCTGTGGCAGTCATGCGATCAACCCGAAAGATCGTGAGCCTAGCGATGCGCTCGATCTGTGCGACGTGTGTTACTGGCGCGCACGGTATGCAGATTGCCGTCGCAAGACGCTGGAAGAGGCGGCAGACTGGTTTGAGAAGCACGACTGGCCCACGATTGCGGAGGATTTGCTGGACATGGCGAAGGAGGGATGATGATGAGATACGAATCAGCAAAAACGTCGAGCGGTAATATCGGCATGTCATACACATCACAAGCAGAGGCTGATGCGAATGCGGCGGCAATGGACGCAGGCAATAACTTCAACTGCTACAACTGCTCCGACTGCTCCGGCTGCTCCCGTTGCTACAACTGCTACAACTGCTCCGGCTGCTCCCATTGCTCCAACTGCTACAACTGCTCCAACTGCTACAAATGCTCCAACTGCTCAGACTGCTCCAACTGCTCCAACTGCTCCAACTGCTCCTGTTGCTTCAGCTGCTCCAACTGCTCCCGTTGCTCCGGCTGCTCCCATTGCTACAAATGCTACAACTGCTCCCGTTGCTCCGACTGCTCCGGTGCACTGATATGGAGAGGGTCACAAGCGGAAAAATTACTGACTATTAACGGTCTGAAATGGCCTGTAGCCACAAGCGGTACGCATATTCAAATTGGCTGTCAGCAACACACTGTCGAGGAGTGGGAGTCCTTCGATGATGCGCGTATAGCGGACATGGCTGGTGGCGCTCTGGATTTCTGGCGGGAATTTAAACCCACCATCATGGCGATGGCGGCGCATCGCCGTGGGTTGAAGATGGCGAAGGCGGAATGACCAACGATGACATCAAGTTTTACAGGGGTGTTCCTATAGACATGCACGTCAAGAACTGTGAGGCCGTCCGTCTATCAACCGAG
>CAIVVT010000223.1 GCA_903909435.1 uncultured Acidobacteriia bacterium
CCTCTGTCAATTCCAAGCGACCAAGGCGGGATCGATCCGATGCCTGGGCGTTGACGTTCGGTCCAAGCGCGACTGGAACGATCGCAACAACAGCCACGCAAGCCGGTGCAGCTCCCAGGCGTGGGTTGAGGCCTGGACGGCTGCCCGTGCGCACTTCGCCGCGCTGCGGATGGGGGGGGGCTGCGTGACCATGATCGACAAGACCAAGGCCATGGCTGCTGCAGCTGCGCCATACGTAGGACTCGAGCGGGCCCGCGAGTTGGCGAACAACGTCGCGGCTGCGTGCATGGACGGCGATGACGTGTTCCAGGCGTCGATCCGAGCCATCAATCATCGTATTGGATGCTTCTCGCTCCATTGTTCCGACGTTCCCGCTTGCGCATCTTCGATGGATCGCGCGTGGAAGGAGACCCCGTGATGCTGAGAGGACAACTGCGCAAGGGTACTACCACTGTGAGAGATTCGATGCGGCAGGCGTGGGATCGGGCCGTCGCCCGCGCGATGGCTGCCAGGGACGAGGCCGCGCTCGAGCGTCTGCTCTCGATCGCGCTGGACGAGATGCTCGTCGAAAGGGTTATGTCATGAGACTCGAGACCGTCTGGATCGTTTCTGATCCTACCCCACTGTCCGAGCTGGGCGACATCCTGTTCGAGCAGCCGATCCGAACGCTCCATCGTCAGATGATGGGCATCAGCATGGGCGGAGACCGCAACGAATGGCAGACGCGCAACTACACGCTCTGGACCGACGAGGCCGAAGCGCGAGCGGACGCCGAGGCGAGGCTGGCAGCGCGGCCAACCCGCCCTCCGCAGTCCACCTTGGAGCTCTGTCCGACGTGCCAGCACCACTCGGTGGTCAACCATTGCCAGGAGAGCGGCACCGTGTTCACGAGCCGCGACGGGGCGTTGGTGTGCAGCAAGCACGCGCCGAAGCTCTACGAGGTAGTCCGGGCTGATGGCTCGAAGGTCAAGGTCACGGTGCCCGAATGAGCAAGCCATCCTTGCACGACGTAGCCCGAAGACGCAAGGCGGGCGCCTGGCTGGCTCTGCAGCACAGGGCGAGCGGGTCGACGCTGCGAGAGTATCACCAGGCCGTCAGGGACCTGGAACGGATCACGACGCGCAGGGCGCCGCCGCCCCGGATGCCCTTCCTGGGGCGGGTCGTCGCGAAACGGAAGGTGAGGGAGTTGGAGGGGCAGATCGAGGAACTGGAACTCGATGGGATCGCGGACGCATCTGGGATCGGGGTGATGCCGTGAACCGACACGAGACCTTCACCCGGGCGATTGCGGCCCTGTTCGCTCTAGGCATCGAAGCAGAGGCGTGTCGACTCGGAAAGATCCAGCACGCAGAGGTTGACCCGAACGAACCCATCGACGGGATCTGGGAACAGGTGCGAGCGATCCACGAACGCATGAAGGGGCGGCTGGAAGAGATCGGGCACGTTGCAGAGTCCAACGCCTACGACTGCTCCCCGGTGACAGACGACAAGCTGCGGGCGCGGCTGC
>CAIVVT010000224.1 GCA_903909435.1 uncultured Acidobacteriia bacterium
CCTGGATCTGGTGGCCCGCTGCAAACTCCCCAAACGCACCAAACGCCGATCCCATCCACGCGAAGTATGGGGCAGCGGCTCCAAGTTCCCGAGCAGACAAGCAGGGAAAACTAAGTGACATTGGGATACCATCCTGCCCCACAATCGTACTGCGTGGGACTGAACCGGGCGTCCGGCGGGTGCCCGGCTCGGCGTAGCCCTGCCTATTTGCCGCTGGCCTGAACCAGGTTCACCAGGCTGTTTACGATGCTGTCCTCGGCACAACCCGGCTTCAGCCGGGAGCCCAGCACCTGGAAGGTCTCCGCACCGAACGAGGCGTCGTTCGGCACGTAGCCGGAGTTGGCCATCCCGTTGGCGATAGTCACCAAAAGCGAGTTGGCGAGCGGCGAGGCAGCCTTGAACTTCATACCGATCGCCGTGTAAATCTCGGCGTTGGCCGAACCCAGCGCGATGTTGCCGATGCGCAGCAATCCGAGGCGGATGTGCACGTCGTCACCGTCTTCATACTTGCCCGGCGCCCCTTCGCGCGCACTGTCCAGACGCTTCCGTCCGGGGCAGGTGATGGTCGTCTGCGCGGCTGAGATGGCTGGATCGGCATCCATCCGCCTGGTGCTGGTCATCACCCGGATCACCTCTTCGCCGAGCAGCACGCCTTCGCTCTCCATCACTTTCTCCATCCCGTCAATCGCCTCCGGGCTCGCCTTGTGCGCCTGGACCTTGCCGTCGCGCAGCGGGGCCTCGATCGGTTCCCGCGTCATCACGTTGCCGGTGATTTTGGCATCGTAACGCGAGGCCATCATGTTGGTCGAGGCGCGCAGGTAGAGCGGGTTCTGGTCGCCCGAGGCGCCCTGGGCGAAGATCGCAACGACCTTCTCGCCGTACGCCTGTTCGACATGGCGCGAAGCCGCACCGCAGAAGTCGGCGCTGATGATCTCGCTGAGGAATCCGTTGACCGGGTGCATGGCATAGCTCATGTAAACGGCGATGGGCTCACCCGTTAGCGATTCGAACTTGATGGCCGCGACGGTCTTGTCCGACAGCCCGTTCAGGTTCGGGGCCTGGGTCCACAGGTGTGTGTCGGTGTCGATGTTGTCCCGGCTCACGTTGAGGTAGGAGAGGCCGGTCCCGAAACCGACACGTGCCGGCTGGAGCTTGGCTTTGGCCTGCTTGACGGCGTTCAAAATGTGCCCGACGAGAGGCGGCGGCGGCGCATTCGGGTCGGGGGCAGGCGGACGGCCGCCGGGGCCGAAGCGCCGGAACGGTTGATCGCCCGGTCCCCACGCACTGTGCGTGTGGGTCATCGTGATCACGATGTTCTCGACGGGGCAGTTCAGCTCGGCGGCTACCTGTTTCGAGGCGGCCGCCCAGATGTTCTCGAACAACATGCTTTGGTCCGCGCCGATCAACGCGGCGCGGGTAGTGCCGTTGTCGAGTACGATGGCGCGCAGGAACAGCTTCTCGTGCGCGTACTTGCCCGATGGCGGGTTGGCCGGGTCAGCCGCCGGCGTGATGTCGATGCGGGCCGCGCCCACGCGCAGGCCCTGCGCCGGAGCGCTTCCGGCCATCAACAGCGCCAGGATGGCCGGCGCCCAGCCCATTTTCTTGTCCAAAGTCATCTCTCGCTTCTCCTACTCCACAGATGCCGATACGCTTTGCCGGCGCAGCCTAACGGAACAGCTTCGAGCTGAAGTCGCCCAGAAACGTGCGCCAAATAAACCAGTAATGCATGCCGGGGTCTTCACGATAGGTCGTGTTGAAACCATGCTCTTTGACGGCCGCCGACAGTTTCAGCGCACCCTCGCGAGCAAAATCGGTGGAACCCGCGCCGATCCAGTAGAGCTTCACGCCGCTGGCTTTCAGCGCTTCCAACTGGCCATCCAAGGCAGGGTCGGCCTGACGCGGTCCGGCGCTGAACACACCGATCCAGCCAAACACGCCGGGGTTGTGATTGGTCGCGCTCATGGTGTGGCCGCCGCCCATGGAGAGTCCCGCGATGGCGCGGCTGTCCTTCTCCGGGACCACGCGATAGGTCCGCTCCACGAACGGGACGATGTCCTTCACCAGGCTCTTCGGATAGGAACCCTCGTAGGGCTGCGGCGGCCGCGGCGGCATGACGGGCGCGGCCCCGGGAGCGGCTCCGGCGGCCTGCACCGGCGGCGGAGGCGGCGCTTGGAAATACTGTTTCGCGGGTGTCGGGCCGAAGCCGAAACCTTGCGAGACGGTCTGCGCCGCGTTGCCGTTGGGCATCACGACCAGGAACGGCTTGGCCTTGCCTTGCGCCAGCAGGTTGTCCATGATGATGGCCGCGCGGCCCATTGTGAGCCAGGCATCTTCGTCGCCGCCGCCCCCGTGGAGCAGGTATAGAACCGGGTAGGACGCCTTGCTGGACTCGTACCCGGGCGGCGTGTAGACCATCATGCGCCGTCGCTCCTGCTTCAACGTCGGCGATGGAAACCAGGCGGCGCTGACCGTGCCGTGCGGCACGTCCTTGAACTCCCACAGATCGGACTCCGGCCCCGTGATGAACAGCAGATTGTCGTAGCGCGAGCCGTCGCGCTGCAACTCGGCGTTGCCGGGGTCGAGCACCTTCACGCCGTCGACGCTGAACGAATAGCCCCAGAGCTGCGCGCCCAGTGGGCCGAGCGTCACGGACCATACGCCGGCATCGTCCTTGGTCAACTTGATGTCCCTGGCGCCGTCCCAGGTCCCGTTCAAGTTGACTTCGTTCGCCTTGGGGGCAGAAAGCCGGAAGGTGACGCTGCGATCGGGGTGGATTTCCGGGGACACCGGCCGTGCCGGTTGGGGTGCCGGTTGCGCGAAGCCAGAAGAGACAAACAGCACCAGTCCGGCGAGTGTAAGACGTGTCGAGCGGTACAACTTGGACCTCCGTGTTCGCGGCGCAAGCCTGCCGGCGACGCCACGCCTGCCAGCCTATCCTAATCCCGCCTGCCTGTGTTCATACTCACAGTCGCGACCCGCGTTGGCGGGGTCTCGCCTACTTCGATACAGGACATTCGCGGCCGGCGGTAAGCGCCAACGCGAGTCAGGATTGTACGGCGAGACGGCACAAGGTCTCCAAACCAGCCACGGGACAACGAGCACACAACAGACCGAAACGCGCGCTCCGGGTGGCTAGCCGATGACGAAGAGAAGGGGTCAGCCAATCAACGCAACATTCGGCAACCGTTGACTTGATTTAAGCCGATCCCGTCAACAAGCGGTAGGTTTACTACCCGAGAAACCCTGTAGCGCGCGGTAAGCCGCTTGGATTCAAGCAACTGCAAGCAGGTATCAGAAGCGGTATGTTACCGCTGAACGGGCGGGATGACCTAGGTATTGGGTCGGTGTCGGAGCACTCGCAACGGCCCACGGGCTGGTCACCACGGCACGCCGGCCAGGAGTCCGCTCAGCCATTGCGACTGCGGGGCCCCGCCGGTACTGCGCCGGCTGCAGACTCCTTTCCAGAGGAGATTGGGCCGCCCTCCCGTCAACGGCATCGTCCGCTTCTTGCGCAGCAGGTTGCTTCTGCGGCCACTCTGCGTTACCACAGCCCCTCGGGGATCGTCTGAGTTTGAGACGCCGCGATCCGTTTACGCCTACGAAAAGGGCTCTACCCTGCGGGATGTGGGGCTGGGTGCGGCGCGATAAGGTACAGTGATGACCTGCTAGTCATCGCGACAAGGCAAACAATGCAATTCGACAACATCGTACCGCTGCGCTGGCCGAGCGGCCCACTCGAGATCGCCCGGCGGGAGAAGAGTGCGGGCTTCGACGCGCAAGCCCGGCAGACGCTCGAGCGCTGGCACGATCCGGCGGCACTGGAGTTTCTCAAAGGCACGGCCATCGATTGCATCGTCATCAGTTGGGCGGCGGGTCTGGCTGCGGACGCGGAGCAGCAGCGCACGGCGGCGCCGTTGATTGAGGCGGCCAAGCGGCTGAATCTGGCGGTCGTGGGCTGGGGGGAGGGCACGGCCGACCACAACACCGCGATTGCAGCGGCTCAGGCGGCGGGCCTGACGGCGGTTGCCATCCATGGATTGCGAGGCAAGCCGGAATATCCGGTGATCGCGTGGAGCGAGCGCACGGACGTGCCGTGGGATTCCACCGCCCCCGCCGTCGCCATCGGTGACGGTGTCTGGCCGGGCGTCGCCCCGTCCAGCGGCGGCGGCGGAAGCTCCAGCGCCGGTCCGACCGGCGTGCCCTGGCTGGATTCAAACGGCTGGTACATCCAGATGGCTCGCGTGCGGTTGCAAGCGCCGCTATGGGTGGTCTTCGATCCGCCTACGCCTCCGGCGGTGGTGCCCGCCCAGAGCTACGTCAAAGCCATCTGCGACACCGAAACTGCGGGCGGTCGTTGGCTAATTACCTTGGATGATAAACTGCGTGCGGACCTGGCGGCCGGGACGACCGCGGGCTGGAAAGACATTGCCGCTGCGGCGGGCTTCTTCAAGGCTCACCCGGACTGGAAGGCCTATCGCTCGCTGGGTCTGGTGGGCATCCTCTCGGATTTCGAGGGCGCGGATTTCGACTTGAGCGGCGAGATCCTGAATCTGATGGCGCGCCGCGATCTGCTGTTCCGCGTCATCTGGAAGTCGCAGGCACAGGGAACGGAACAGCCCTTCAGCGGACTCAAGGCGCTGGTATACGCCGACGCCAAGCCGCCCGAGCCGGCCCTGCGCCGCAAGATCACGGCGTTCGTCGAGCAGGGCGGGCTGTTCGTCACTGGACAGGAATGGGGCAAAGCAGGCGTGCCCAAGCCGCCAAACTTCGAAACGCAATTCGACGTATTCGCGGTCGGGAAAGGCCGACTGGCCATCGCGAAAGCGGCGCTTGACGATCCGTATCAGCTGGCCGCCGAGACGCAATTGCTGCTGAGCCATCGCAACGACCTGGTGAAGATCTACAACAGTCCCAGCGCGGGATGCACCCGCTACACGGCGTCGCCGGACGGCAAGACCGCCCTGCTCCAATGCCTGTCCTACGCCGATAGCCGGTGGGCCGGTCTGCGCACGATCTGGGTGCGCGAAAGGTACCCGTCCACGCGGCTGTGGACCATCGATACTCCGCCCGCCGCCCTGGAAGCACACCCGTCGGAGGAGTATGCCGGCGTGGAGTACCGCCTACCTGAAAAAGCGACGCAAGCCTATCTGGCGCTCGAATTCGAACGACAAAGGACGTGAATATGAATCGCAGACAATTCGTCTCCGGATTGGGAGCGGCCGGTGTCGCTCTGATTCAGCCGGCCGGGATGCGCGCAGCGGCTCCCACGGCACCCGTGGCCATCGCGAAGTGCAAGAGCTACGGCGACGAGTACCTGGCCGCGACTGCGAAAATGTTCGATCAGTTGGGTGGCCTTGGCCGCATCGTCAAGGGCAAGACCGTCACGATCAAGATCAACCTGACCGGCGTCGAAAACGCCCGCCAGGACTACCTGCCCCAGGGCCGCACCATCTGGACCCACCCGCGCACGGTCGGCACTGTCATACATTTGCTAGACAAGGCCGGGGCGCGCCGCATTCGGGTTGTGGAGGGCGCCTGGATGTGGCCGGCCTCGCTCGAGGAGTTCATGTGGAAGGCGGGCTGGGATCCGGAGCTGCTGCTGGGCGCCGCGCCGCGCGTCGAGCTGGTCAACACCAACCTGCCATACAAGGGCAAGCAGCCTTACACCCGGTTCCCCGTTCCCCAAGGCGGCCTTCTGTTTCCGGCCTACGATTTGAGCAGTGTCTACGCCGAATCGGACGTGCTGGTGTCGATGAACAAGATCAAGGAGCACGGCACCGCGGGCGTGACGCTCTCCATCAAGAACCTGTTTGGCATCACGCCGACCACGATCTATGGGAACAAAGTGCCGAAAGATCAGCCGGCTCCGAGGCCGTATGCCGGACGCACGGACATCGGTCACATGGGCAACCGCCAACCGCCCTCGAGTTCCCTGCCCGAGAAAGACCCCGGCAGCCCGCGTCAAGCCGGCTATCGCATTCCGCGCATCGTCGCCGATCTGGCGGCCGCGGCGCCGGTCAGCCTGGCGCTGCTGGACGGCATCGACACGGTCGCGGGCGCGGAGTTGCCCAGGCCTGGAACCACCGTAGCGATCAGCCCGGGCGTGCTGGTGGCCGGTCTGAACGCAGTAAACACCGACGCGGTGGCGATGGCGGTGATGGGTCTCGACCCAATGGCCGATCGGGGCAAGGTCCCGTTCGAGACCTGCGATAACACGCTCCGGCTGGCGGAAGAACTGGGCGTGGGCACGCGCGACCTGGGCCGGATTGAAGTCGTCGGCGCATCGATCAAGGACGTCGTTTTCAGGTTCCGCGATTACGGCGGTCCACGGCAGCGCAGACTGCCCGGTAACCGCCCGGCCGCGTAAGGAGACAGCATGGACAGACGCGGGCTATTGGAGATGTTCGCCGCGGGTGCGGCGGGCTTGACGGTGGAACGGCAGGCACGGGCGGAGGATAAGATGGCACGCGCGACGCGCGGGATGCCGTCGCCCAAGATCAAGGATGTCGTCGTGATCGCCACGCAGCCGGCGGGTGCGCGGCTCACGGTGGTGAAGATCGTCACGGACCAGGACGGCCTGTACGGCTACGGCTGCGCGACCTTCACGCAGCGCGCCGAGGCCGTCGGCATTGCCGTGGACAAGTACCTGAAGCCGCTGTTGATCGGGAGGCCGGCCGACCGCATCGAGGACACCTGGCAGGCCTGCTACAACAGCTCCTATTGGCGGAACGGGCCGGTGCTGAACAACGCCCTCAGCGGGGTGGACGAGGCGCTGTGGGACATCAAGGGCCGGCAGGCCGGAATGCCGGTCTACGAGTTGTGGGGAGGCAAGTGCCGCGAGGCGGTGCAGACCTTCGCCAACGTGGGCGCCGACAACCCGAAGGCGATCGTAGAAGGCGTCCAGAAAGCGATGGCGAACGGGTACAAGCACGTGCGCGTAGGCGGCGGCTATGGACGCCGTCCGCGTCCGGGAACGGGGGGCGTCAGCGAGCCGGAACCTGCCGCGCCCAAAGGCCTGCACGAGGGGCCGGTATTCGATCGCGGCGCGAATCTCCGTCTGATGCTCAAGATCTTCGAGGCGTGCCGCAAGGAGATCGGTTTCGAAGTGGAGCTGATGCACGACATGCACGAGCGCTACTCGCCGCGCGAGGCGATCCAGTTCGTCAAAGAGTGCGAGCAGTTCAAGCTGTACTTCCTGGAAGATCCGCTCTCGCCGGAAGACAACGACTGGTTCCGGCAGATGCGGTCGCAGTGCTCGACGCCCATCGCGATGGGCGAATTGTTCAACAGCCCGCACGAGTGGACTCCGCTGATCGTCGAGCGCCTGATCGATTTCATCCGCTGCCACATTTCCCAGGTCGGCGGAGTGACCCCCGCGCGCAAGATCGCGCTGCTGGCCGAGCAATTCGGCGTGAAGACGGCCTGGCACGGTCCGAACGACGTCTCGCCGGTCGGTCATACGGCGCACATCCACCTGGATCTTTCGAGCACCAATTTCGGCATCCAGGAGGGCGGAATCATAACCGGTGTTCTGGCGGACATGTTCCCCGGCTGCGCCACGTTCAAGGATGGCTATCTGTGGGCCAGCGACGCGCCCGGCTGGGGCATCGAAGTGGACGAGAAGCTGGCCGCCAAGTACCCCTTCGGCACGAATGAGCAAGGCGATCGTGGACGCCTGAACGGCGGCTGGGGCGAGTTGCGACTGCCCGACGGGACCGTCATCAAGCAGTAGTCGGGGTGGCTGCGGGCGACGCGCAAGCCGCGCGAAGCCCGCGGTGACTGCATTGCCCTGGCTCAGACGGCGAGTGCTTCCAGTGCCTCCGCGTTGAGTTCGATGCCGAGCCCGGGCGCTTCGGGAATCGCCACGAACCCGTCCTGCGCGGTGATGATCTGCTGCGTCAAAACGTCGCGGAGCGAAGTCCCCTCCTCCGCGACGAACTCCATGATGAACGAGTTCGGAATCGCGTTCAGGAAGTGCAGGGCGGCGGCGACGTTGATGTAGGTCGTGAAGCCGTGGTTCACCACCGGCAGCCCGCGATCAGCCGCGAGGCTGGCGATCTTCATCGCTTCCGTGAATCCGCCGCAGCGCGTCAGATCGACCTGTACGATGTCGATCTGGCCGCGATCCATCAGATCCAGATACGACCTGCGTTCGCTCTCCTCTTC
The DNA here is from genome assembly GCA_903909435.1 of uncultured Acidobacteriia bacterium. Taxonomy (GTDB): domain Bacteria; phylum Acidobacteriota; class Terriglobia; order Bryobacterales; family Bryobacteraceae; genus CAIVVT01. The sequence continues at coordinate 8,167 of CAIVVT010000224.1, forward strand.
GCCGGCGGCGATGCGGACGTCGGTGCCGTTGCTGAGTTTGGCGTAGCCCACGTAATCGTCGGGCGCGAGCGGCTCTTCCAACCAGAAGATGCGGTGCTCAGAGAAGGCCCGCGCCCGCTGCAAGGCGGTCTTGGCGTCCCACACCAGCCCCGCGTCGATCATCAGGTCGGGCTTTTCGCCCAGGCCCTTGCGGGCTTCGCGGACCAACGCGATGTCGGTTTGCTCGTCGCGGCCCATCGGCGCCCAGCCGAACTTTACCGCCGTGAATCCGCGATCCACGAAACGGCGCGCTTTGTCTCCAGTCAGTTCCGGAGTCGCTCCGAAGAGCGAACTGGCGTAGGCCCGGATCGACTTGTGAAAGCCGCCGCCGAGCAGTTTCCAGACGGGCATTCCGAGCGCCTTGCCCTTGATGTCCCAGAGCGCCATATCGATGCCGCTCATGGCATGAATGGCGATGCCACGGCGGCCCGCATACACGTTCTGGCGGTACATCTTGTCCCACAGGACCTCGGTTTCGAACGGGTCCTGGCCGAGCACGATCTCGCGCAGGCCGGCGGTAATCGTATGTGAAAATGGCCCCTCAATGGCGCCCTTGACGGCCGCGGGCGACGAATCGACCTCGCCGATGCCCGTGATCCCGGCATCGGTGGAAACCCGGACGATGAGCACGTCCTGTCCGCTGTCGCACTGCTGCTTGACTTGTTTCTGGCGCAGGTAAATCGCTTCCACGTTGGTGATTTTCATAGATTCCCTATTGGCTCTATTCTGCACTCGCCGGCTGTGCCCCGCGCCGGCAGTTGCTTAGTGAGGGACGGGAATGTAGGCTCGTCTGAAACCCCTCATGAACAGCCACTCGTTCGCCTGCCTGTTGCCAGTTGCCTGGATCGCGCTTGCGTCGGCCGCGCCCGTGGCGCCCGTTGCACGCCCCCTGGACCTTGCGCCGTTCGGGCAGCTCTCAGTTTGGGGCGGCGGCTCGTCGCCGCAGCGCTTCCCGGACCTCCATGCCGCCTCGGCGCATCCCACTGGCAACCTGGGCCTGGAATGGCGCGAGGAACGCGATGTCCAGCGCGTCCACGTGCAGTTCGCCGCCGTTCCCAAGGGCCTGAAGCTCCAATACTGGTTCCACACCTGGCCCGCGCCGCCGCCCGAGATGCCGACCATCGAGGACCAGGTGGACGACCCCTGGCAGGGCCAGTGGCTCACGGCTGAATCGAATGTCGAATGCCGCGGGACGACCTGCGAGGTGACCTTTCAACCGCTGGCTGCGGCGGAAAACCCCAACGCCAGAAACCTATCCGGGTTGCGGTACCGCCGCACCCTGAAGCTGCGGTTGACTGCCGACGCGAACCTGCCCGCCATCAGCGAATTCAATGTGTATTCCGATGCGGTGGAGCGGCCACTAAGCCTGCGCATCGCGCTAGGCCGAGGCGACACAACGCCGCTGCTGTGGCAGGGCTCCGTTGAGATCACGAACGGGCGTCTGGTCACATCCAAGGGCCTGGGTTTCGAACAGGGAGACGCCGTCGGGGCTGCCGGCAAGTGGTCCTTCCACGGAGCGCCAGCGGGCAAGGGCCTGCTGCTCGAACTCGTTGCCGCCGCTCACTCCTTACCTGGAACGCTCGACTGTACGCTGGTCACGGTGCACGCGAACGCCGGTGGCGAGGACCGTTCGTTCACGTTCAACGTCGACGACCTGAGCCGCGGCCCCATCTACATTCCTTCTTCGCACGCCTACATCACCGAGGCGGGCCAAAGCGCGGAGTTCCGGCAACCTACGGGCAAAGGGCCGCACATTCGCAGCCTGATCCCGCGCGAGCCGGACCAGAGCTACGAACGAGCCTCGCGCGAGATCCCGCCGCTCGATCCCTGGGAGGACCAGTACGGGCACCCCATTTACATGCCGCTGGCGCCGGATTCGAGCTGGCAGAAATTCGCGTTTCAGTACGGGGGCAATGTCTTCATCTCGCGCGGCCTGCCGGACGTTCTCTGGTCCAGCGGCACCAAGGCCATGGGCGACGAAAAACTGCGCCTGAAGTGGGAGGGCGAGCGCATCACCTGGAAGATCGGGACCGGTGCGACGCCGTATTACCGCGAGGATCACAAGGCAACGGTGGCGCTGGAGCAAGGCTATCTCCCCGTGATCGCGCAGAGTTGGGACAACGACGGGCTGAAATACCGCGAGGAGGCGTATGCGACGCTGCTGCGCGGGCCGCTTTCCCCGCGCGATCCGGCACGCAGCGAGCAGACGCCCGCCATCCTGATGCTGCGGGTGCAGGCAACCAACCCGGGCGCCGAACCCCGGACCGCCCACGTCTGGCTGAATACCGATCCCGGAGAGACGCTCCGGCTGGACGGCCGCGAGCTTGTGGCTACCGGCAATGGCAAGGGACCCTACGACAAGCCGATTGTGCGTGCCGTCTTGGAGTCACCGGCACCCCCGTCGCTCGACTCGCTGCCGGGGGCGAACGGGCGGTCCGCCGCACATTTCATGTTCACCGTCCCACCGCGCTCAAGCGGCGCGATTGTCATCAAACTGCCGTTCGTTTCCGATGCCGGCGCGGCCGATTCCGCTGAAATCGAGCGTCTCGACTACGGCACGCAGCGCGCGCGTGTGCTGTCGTACTGGAAGGACCGGGTGAACGAGTCGGCTCGCATCACGACGCCGGAAACCAAGCTGAACGAAATGCTGCGGGCCGTCATCTGGCACATCGGCATGAGCACGGCCAAGGATCCGGTGACAGGCCTGTACATGGTGCCAGCCGCCAGCTACAACTATCAGGTCTACGCGAACGAGGCCTGTTTTCAGGTGCTCCTGCTGGACGCTCTGGGCGACCACCGGACCGCGACTGAATACCTGGAGACGTTCCTGAGGCTGCAGGGCAGTAAGAGCTTCCCGGGGTTGCATCAGGGCATGGAAGACGCCATCTTCCACGGGGCGCGGGTCAACGAACGCTACGACTACACGGCCAGCACTTACGGCTTGGACCACCCGGTCGTGCTCTGGACGCTCGCCGAGCACTACCTCTACTCGCGCGACAAAGACTGGCTGCTGCACGCCTGGCCGCACATGGAAAAAGCCATCGCCTGGATCCAGAAACAGCGCGAATCGACGCGGAAAACCGGCCTGGATGGCGAGAAATTGCGCGGCTTTGGTCTAATGCCGGCGTCATCGCTCGAAGACAACTCTGACTGGGCGCAGTGGTTTTCGACCAACAGTTTCGCCTGGGCGGGCTATGACCGCGCCGCGACGGCGCTCGCCGATATCGGCCACCCCAAGGCGGCGGAGATGCGCCGCGAGGCGGATGCGTATCTAGAGGAACTGCGCGCGGCCATCCTGCGAGCGGTGCGCGAGACGCCCGTAACTCAGATGCGCGATGGGACGTACGCGCCGAATGTTCCCATCGAGCCGACCCTGCGCTTCCGCCGCTTCGGCCCGCAGCGCGCGGCTTATTACCAGCGTTACGGCCTCGAGGGCGTGCCGATGCTGCGACTGGCCGCGACGCGTGAGGTCCTGTACGGCCCCATCATCCTGCTGAATCTGGGTGTGTTCGGGGTGCAGGATCCGATCGCCGATTGGATTCTCGACGACTGGGAAGACAACGTCACCCTCACCAGCGGACTGGGCATGAACGTGCACGGCAACACCGACGACATGCTCTGGTTCAGCCAGGGGAGCATGGTGTTCCAGGCGAACCTGCAGAACCCGATTCTGGTGTATCTGAAGCGGCACGAGCCGCAGGCGGCCATTCGCGGGCTGTTCAACAACTTCGCCGCCTGCCTATATCCCGATGCGGTTGCCTTCACCGAAGAGTTCCGTGCGTGGGGCCACGCCAGCGGCCCGTTCTACAAGATTCCCGACGAGGCCAAGTTCACCAACCGCGTGCGCGACATGCTGGTGCTCGAGGACGGCGACAGCCTGTATCTCGCCGGCGGTGTCCCACGGCGCTGGCTGGAGTCGAAAGAGGGCGTGCGCGCGGACGGGCTCTCGACTTATTTTGGCGACGTCAGCTTCCACATGCGGGCCGGTACGGAGAAGGGTGTCGTGGAAGCGTCGGTCCAACTGCCGGCGCTGCAACGGGCCAAGACCGCGTGGCTGGTGGCGCGGACACCCGGGCGCAAGATCGAGAGTGTAACCATCGATGGCAAGGCCTGGACCCGGATTGACGCTGCGCTGGAGGCGATTGAACTGCCGCATTCCACCTCGAAACTCGAGGTCCGGATCCGCTACCAATGAGCGACGCCGCGCACCAACATGCGGCTCACGGGCAGGTGAATTGAAGTCAGAGCAGGTGCGCGGGAAGCGCCTACTGCGGCATCGAACCCGGGGCCAGATTGACCCGCAGCGGCAGCTCGATGCGCGGACTTCCCGGCGCCTCGACGTTGACTATGACGGTCTGCCACAGCGCATCCGGCTTGGCGGGCGTAGTGAGGAAGAATTGCACCGGGATGCTCTCCCCTCGGGCGGCCGGATAGCGCCCGACTCCGCGATCCACACTCCAACCTGCCGGCAGCGTCAGAGTCACCGCAATCTCGCGGTCCTCGGGCGTGCGGTTGTGAATCAAAACCGGCAGTGCGAGCTGTCTCGCGGCGCTGACATTCACTTCCGGCTGGAGCAGCTTCTGCAAGTGTTCGATGCCGTGAGCTTGCCAGAACCGGGTGTAGAAGGCCCACGGGCCGCCGAGTTCGGCCGACAGGCCTGCGGCTTCGTGCGGTCGATAGCCAGGCGCCGGAGCGAACGCGATGGGCGTTGCAGTAATCCCCTCGAAGATTTCGGCTTCGATCCCGCTCTGCACGTGCGACTTGCCGAGCACGAGCCGGCTAGGATCGTCAAAGACCTTGTAATCGTCCTTTTCCAAAGCCTCCCTGGCGACCTGCCCGCTGTCCCCCTGCGTCAGGTGAAGGCTCATTTCCTCGGCCGCAAGCCGCGCGTAGGACTTCCCGCGGGACTGCGAAAGGTCCTTGCTCCCGTATTGCGGTCCCGCCTTGTCCAGGAATTCGAAGTGGCTGGCGTCGCTGAAGTAGTAGAGCTTCTTCGATTGCCAGGTGCGCAGGCCCTCCGTGAGATTGCTCATGTTATCGCGATCGCGCGGGGCCGATACCTGTTCGGGGAAGACAGTCGGGTCGCCCGCCAGGTCGAATGCTTCGGTGGCGATCACGCCCGCGGCCTGGTGGTCGCCGTGGTTCTCACCGGCCGAGTACAGTGGCAGCCAGGTGAGGATCACTTCCGGCCGGGTGAGTCGCACGATGCGCACTGCCTGCCACAGCGCGTTGCCGTGATTCCAGGTTTCGAGCGAGCGCAGCACGTCCTGGCCGGGGGTATCGGGACCATCGAGGAACCAGACGTTCAGAACCCCCATGGACGCCAACGCGCGTCGGCCTTCGATTTCGCGGATGCTGCCCAGCGCCGCGGCCTGCTCCAGGCCCACGGCGTTGCCCCCGCCATTGCCGCGGGTGCCAAAGATGACGGCCACGCGCTTGTGTTGGTCATAGATGGCGCGCGCCAGGTACGGGCCGATCGCGGTCTCGTCGTCCGGGTGCGCGACGATCAGCAGGATGTCGGCTTTGAAGCGCTCGTCCGGAGGCAGGGTCTTCGGCTGGAGCGGCAGGCTGTCCGCCGCAAAGCAGACGGATGCGAGTACTGCGGCGAGCGCGGGTAGAGCGAGGCTATGTCTATTCATTAGATGTCCAGTTCGGATTGAGCACGATCAGAACGACAAATGCAGTCCGAACTGCATCTGCCGCATCGCGGTGGAGGTTGAGGTGATCTGGCCCGCGCCTGACACGTCGATGGTGCTACTCGGATTAGACAGATTCGGGTGGTTGAACGCGTTGAATGTCTCCCAGCGAAACTCGACCAACCGCTTTTCGGTGATAGCGAACGACTTTGCCAGCGACCAGTTGGCCACGAACTGACCGGGGCCGCGCAGGGAGTTGCGCGAGGCTGTGCCATCGCGATACGGCTGCTGCGGCTCGGTAAATGCGGCCGGGTTGAACCAGAGATCCGCGTTGGGGTTCGATACGTGCGGGTTGCCTACGATGTCGGCCCGGACGCCGTTGAAGTCGGCGTTGAGCAGAGGCGCGTTGGCCACGGTCGGGGAGAATGGAGCGCCGGATAGGATCGTGGTGACGCCGCTATAGTGCCAGCCGCCGGCGACCAGGTTCAGCGCGCGGTTGCCGTGGAAATCCCAGCGTTGGCCCTTGCCAAACGGCAACTCGTAATTGTGCGTGATCGTGACCGCGTGCGCGTGGTCCCAGCTCATCGGACCGTAGCTCGCGTGAATGTTGTAGTTGTTGTCCCAACCGCCGCCGCCCTCGGAATTGCCCAGGGCGCGACCGTAAGTGTAGGTGACCAGGAAATCGAGCCCGTGGGACAGGTTCTTCTGAATCTTCGCCTGCAGGGCGTTGTAGTTCGAGTTGTCGCAATTGCAGACGGCATAGAGCGGCTGCTCCAGTCCAAACAGGTTGTAGAACGGGCGGCGGGAATCATACGTTCCCGGACCTGGTACCGCTTGATTCATGTTGGGATTCTCGTAGAGGTGCCGCCCTACGTTGCCCAGGTAGGCGACTTCCACGGCGAGCCCGGAGGCGATCTCGCGCTGGATCGTTGCGTTCCAGAAATTCACTTCCGGAATGCGGTACGAGTTGAGCGGATTGACGAAGTAGTAGAGGCTGAGCCCGTTGGGCAGCGGATACCGGCCACTGGCCGGAATCGAGGGCGTGGGAATCGCCGGAGGGCCATTCAGCAGGTTGAAGGCGCCGAAGTAGGGGTTGTTCTGATTGACGCTCCGTGGCAGCAGGATCGGCGGATCATAGTCGTAACCCTGGCCGAACACGGACCCCAGACCGGCCGGGTTGTAGCTGATTCCATAACCCACGCGAACCACCGTTTTCGGCAGCACCTGATAACTGATGCCGAGGCGAGGCGCGAAACCGAGGTTGTAGGGTTTGATCCCCACGTTGCTGGGAACCGATCCGACGCCGGCAACCAGCACGTCTCCCGTAGCTGGATCGAAACTGCCTGCGCCACCCGGCCGGGCTGCGGTTTGCGGCAGATAGTCCTCCCACCGCAGGCCATAGGAGAGCGTCAGTTTGGAGGTAATACGCCACGTATCCTGCGCAAAGAAGAACAGCCGGGTCTGGCGGATGCCGGGATACAGCCCGGGAGGCGTGAAGTAGCGCGAGAAGCCGGACGGCAGTCCGAGCAGGTACGATCCCAAAGCGGAGCCCGTGCTGGCCTGCCCGGCGGCAATGCCGTCGATCCCCGAGTCGCCGGTGGAACTATCGTTGAACGAGATTTCGCCCGACCGGTGCGAATCGCTGGGCACGCGCTGCTGCTGCGCCCGGCGGATGTCAACGCCGAACTTGATGCTGTGGTTGCCGAGCTCCTTGGTCCAGTTGTTGACCCATTGGAAGTGGTTCTCGGTCTGTTTGAGCGGGCAGTTGCACTGGTTGACGCCGAGCGCGTAGCCGAAGTTGAATCCCCCGTTGCCATTGATGTAAATGGCGGGCATGCCGCTGGTGGCCAGCGTGCCGGTGTTTAACCCGGGAAGGCCTGCGTCCGTGGCGGGAGCGGTGCCCACGCCGTTCGGCTGCGTGCGCACGCGGTAGCGATAGAAGCCCATGCGGAACTCGGCGATCAGAGTGGGGCCGAAGGCGTGGTCGATGCCGGCGGCTGCGCTTTGATTGCGGTCCAGAGCCGAACCGGCGAAGCCAAACGCCGAGGGGCCGCCCGCCAATTCACCGAATGCGCCCGGCGAATGACGGTTGAAATCGGCGAGTGTGTAGCGGCTGAACAGGTGCGTCGAGGTCGAAAGGGTGTAGTCCACGCGGCCGTCATATTGATCGACGTCGAACTTCTGCGATTGCGCGGAGATGTAGTTGTTGTAAATGCCGCTCCCATAGTTGGGCATGGGCAGATAACCCAGCAGCGCCTGCATCGGCTTGGCGACCGGGATGATGTTCACCTGGCCGTTGGAGGCGTACACCTGCCGGCCCGCGCCCGATGTCGGATCGCCGCTGTTGGGATTGAAAACCATGCCTGCCTGCGCGGCAACTCGGCCGCCCTCGGTGGTGGTCACCATGACTGGATTCGCGCACGGCGTAGCGGAGACCGGGCTGTTCACGTCGTTGCAGATATAGCTACCGAGCTGCGAACTCAGGTCGCCGCTGCGTTCGGCGGCCGTCGGCACAGTGGCGATCAGCGAGCCTCCGTCGATGCGGCGGGTGCCCTGGTAATCGAAGAACGCGAAGAGCTTGTCCTTGACGACGGGGCCGCCCACCGAGCCGCCGAATTGGTTCCAGCGGAGTGGCGGGGTGAGTCCGGTGAAATGGTCCGCGGCATTAGCGATGTTGTTGCGCAGGTACTCGAACAGGGAGCCGTGGATCTGGTTCGTTCCGCTCTTGGTCGTGGCTTGGAGCAGCGCCCCGGAGACGGACCCGAACTCGGCGTCGTAGTTGCTGGTAGTGATCTTGAAATCCTGCAGCGAGTCCAGGTTCGGGTTGATCACGGCGATGCCCAGAATGGCGCTCTCATTCTCCGTGCCGTCCAGCAGAAATCCGTTGGCTGTGAAGAACTGGCCGTTCACGTTGATCTGGAAGCCCTGCTGCGGATTCTCGCTGGCGGCGTGCTGCCACGAGTTCATCTGCGCGCCGGGAATCACCAGCAGCAGCGAGGTGAGGTTCCTGTCGAGAATGGGCAGCGCTTCCAGTTCCTTGCCCGTGATAGTCGTGCTGACGTCGGCACGATCGGTCTTGAGCAGCGGAGTCTGGTCCGTCACGGTGACGGTGCTCTGCGCCTCTCCGACCTTCAGCGGAGCGTCGACGCGAGTGGCGGCGTCCACCTGAACTTCCGCCATCGCGACGAACGCGGAGAAGCCGGTCGCCTCAATTCGGATTTCGTACCGGCCAGCCAGTAAGTGGGTCTGCGCGTAGTTCCCTGTGTCGTTGCTCGTCGAGTCGAGAACCGCGCCACGGCCGAGGTCCTTGATGGAAACCTTCGCCCCTGGAACGGCGGCGCCGGCGGGATCGGTGACGGTACCGAAGATACTCCCGGATACGGCCTGGGCATAAACGCCGGCGGAGCTGCCGAGTAGCAGTCCAGCCAAAATGCACGCGGTCCAGATGAGTGGCTTGTACGCCATGTGTTGCCCCCTATAGAAGGTGATTGTACGCTCGCCGGGCTGAGCGGTGTAGCTCAAACTCGTCGTGAGATGCGTTGCTTCGAGCGCGCGACGCGGCTGCGGTTTCCGGGCGAGATCGCAGGCCTCTGCTGGGCAGCTTCAACCGGTGCTAGGCCGATTGAATAGCGCGCCTAAAAGTCCATCGACATAGTGGACAATGCAACATGATACGACTTTCCTCAGCGCTGAACAACGTCAGGTGCGGCGAACGCATCCGCATCGGACCTGCGAGGGTTGCAGCCCTGCTTTCCGGTCGCCCGGCGAACATGTGTCGCTGACCGGCAAGCTGCTAAGTACAGGTCCGACCAGAAGTCATTCGGTTGTATAGGAAATGCAGTATACTTTGCGCGATGCCTCGATTCATCGCTGTAGCTAATCTGAAGGGCGGCGCGGGCAAGTCAACCATCGCCGTCAACCTGGCGGGGGTGCTGTGCGACAAGAAGCACGCCGTGACGCTGGTTGACGCGGATGTCCAAGGCACCTCGACCTACTGGGCGAGTGCGGGACGACTGCCGTTCCGGGTCCTGACGATGGCCTTCGAAACGGCGCGCGACGCCAGGAAATGGGCGCCGAAAGTGCTTGAGCTTGAAGCCGATTACGTGGTGATCGACTGCCCGCCGCACGTTGGCGGGGCATCCGAAGCGGCCGTCGGCATCGCGGATCTCGTTCTGATTCCCGTCACCGCGTCGGGCGCGGATCTGGCGGCAACGTTGAAGGCGTTGGACCTGGTACACGAGATGCGCGAGTCTCGCGAAGACAAGGGCCCGGCTTGCATCGTGGTGCCGTCGAAGATCGACACGCGAACGGCGCTGGGCCGCGAGATCGGCGACGTGCTGGAGCAATTGGGCGAAAAGGTGGGTCCGCCTGTCCACCAGCGAGTGGCATTCGTGGAATCGTTCGGGCAGGGCCTTTGGATCGGCGATTACGAGCCAAACGGCCCAGCCTACGCGGATATTGAGGAACTGGGAGCGGCCGTCAAAAAGGCGCTCAAGCGGTTGTAAGCCACTCACGGCTAGGTCATTAGCGGACGATCAGGACATCTTCCAGACGCTTCTTCGGGATATCCGGCACCTCGCACTCCGCGGCGGGATACCCGGCCGGAATCAGCAAGAAAGGCCGCTCGTTAGCGGGACGGTCGAGCAGACGCGACAGGAACCCCATCGGACTCGGGGTATGCGTCAACGTCGCCAGCCCCGCCGCGTGGAGCGCCGCCAACAGGAAGCCCGTGGCGATGCCCACCGACTCGCTCACGTAGTAGTGCTTCAGCTTGCGCGCGCCCTCGACGCCGTAGTCAATCCGAAAGACGACGATCAGCCAGGGGGCGGCTTCCAGAAACGGTTTGTGCCAATCGGTGCCGAAGGGCTCGAGCGCCGCCAGCCACTCCTCGGGGAAGCGCCGTTCGTAGTTGGAGCGCTCCTCCGATTCGGCGGCCTCCCGGATTTGGCGCTTCAATTCGGGATCTCCGACCACTACGAATTTCCAGGGCTGCTGGTTAGCGCCCGAAGGCGCTGCCGCGGCGGCGAAAACGGCCTCTTCAATCAGCGCTAGCGGGACCGGTTCGGAACTGAAGTTGCGGACGGAGCGGCGCGTTTGCAGGCGTTCGCGGAATTCGCGGATTCGCCGGCTTTGCTCTTCAGCCGGAAGCCGCTCAAAATCAAGACGCTTGAATCGGTTGCGGTTTTCCAGGGAAACTCCAAGGCAAGGCGACCCGGCCCGCCCTATTTCGGGTAGACGATATACGCCTTCAACTGGTCGTGGTAGTCTTCCAGCCCGAAAATGCCCACCGTTTTGTAGCCCTTTTCACCCAATAGGCCGGCCGCGCGCGTGGCCCGGCCGCCGTGCCGGCAGAAAGCCACAACGGGCCTGTCCGTAGGAACTTCCTTGATCCGGTCCGCGAGTTGCCCCACGGGAATGGTCAAAGCTCCTTTGATCGTGCCTGTGACCTCAATTTCGCTCGGCTCGCGCACGTCGATGAACAGCGTCTCTTGCGGCTTGTCGAGCAATTTCACCAGTTCTTCCACCGTCAGCTTCTTCGGAGCCTTGGTTTCGGCCTGGCGCGCCAGCAGCAAACCCGCTGCCAGCAAGGCGCAAACCGCGCAAACCCAGTAGATGCCTCGCATGGTCGCGAGTGTACCATGGATAGATTATGGGTTCTACACCGGACGAGTTCTACCGGATTGCCAAGCTGCCGCCCTACGTATTTGCCGCCGTCAACGAGATGAAGGCACGCCTGCGCGCAGCGCAATATGACGTCGTTGATTTCGGCATGGGCAACCCCGACGGGGCTACCCCGCGCGCGGTGGTTTCCAAACTCGTCGAGGCCGCCCGCATCCCGCGCAATCACCGCTATTCGGTCTCGCGCGGCATCCCGAACCTGCGCCACGAAATCGTACGCCGCTACGCCCGCAACCACGGCGTCGAACTCGACCCCGAAACGGAAGCGATCGTCACCATCGGCGCCAAAGATGCGCTCGCGCACATGATGTTCGCCGTCGTAGGACCGGGCGACCTGGTGGTCACTCCCGCCCCCTGTTACCCCATCCACCAGTACGGCGTGATCATGGCCGAGGGCGAGGCTGTGCCGCTGCCTGCCTCCGATCCTGCCGAGTACTTGAACCGGCTTGAGGATTGCTACAAGCAGGGTGCGCGCCAGCCCAAGATGATCCTGCTGAGCTACCCGCACAATCCAACGACGACCTGCGTGGATCTGGACTTCTTCAAGCAGGTGGTCAGCATTGCGTTGAAGCACGGCACGATGATTCTGCACGACTTCGCCTATGCCGACCTGGGATTCGGGGGCTACAAACCGCCCAGCATCCTGGAGGTGGACGGTGCGAAGGAAGTGGCCGTCGAAATCTTCTCGGTGACCAAGAGCTACAACATGGCCGGCTGGCGCATCGGCTTCTGCCTGGGCAACCAGCGCATGATCAAGGCGCTGGCCCGCATCAAGAGCTACCTCGATTACGGAGCCTTCCAGCCGATTCAGATCGCGTCCATCATCGCGCTGCGCGACTGTGAGGAAGAAGTAGTTAAGATTCGCGCGGTCTACGAGAAGCGCCGCGATCTGCTGGTGGACGGCCTGAACTCCGCCGGTTGGCCGCTGGAGAAGCCCCAGGCGACGATGTTCGTGTGGGCTCCGATCCCCGAGGCAATGCGCGGGATGGGATCGCTCGAGTTCTCGAAACTGCTCCTGGAGAAGGCGCTGGTGGCCGTCTCGCCCGGCATCGGTTTCGGCCCGGCGGGCGAGGGCTTCGTGCGCTTCGCGCTGATCGAAAACCACCACCGCACGCGGCAGGCCCTGCGCTCGATCAAGGAGTTTCTGCGCGACCATAAGCCGGCCCCCGTGGCGGCAGTGGTCTGATGTCCAGTTAGCGATGTCGCGTTCCGGCGCTCGCAAACCAACACCGGGCGCCTGAACGCTGTCTGAGCGGCCAGGGTTTCGTACACTGAAGGGAAGTGGAAACTCGCCGCATGTGCCCGAATTGCCGGGCGTTCATCACCATCAAAGACAAGGTTTGTCCCTACTGCGAAGTGCAGGTCGGACCGCGCGCCGTGGACCGCATGGGCGGCGACCTGCTCGGCGGGCTGATCCCGGCGGCGCGCTTCGCCACCGTGGTCATCCTCAGCCTCAACGTCGGCATCTTCCTGTTGACCCTGCTGGCCAGCGCGAGCGCCGGCGGCGGGCTGATGAACATCGACATCTACACGCTCCGCCGTTTCGGAGCCACCAGCCCGGTGTTCATCCTAAACGGGCAATGGTGGCGGCTGCTCACGGCCGGCTTCCTGCATGGCGGCCTGATGCACATCGCGTTCAACTGCTGGGCGCTGATGGACGTGGGCGCTCACGCCGAGCAGGAGTACGGCCCGCGCCGCATGACGGCCATCTACCTGATTTCGACCATCGGCGGTTTCGCGGCCAGCACCATGTGGGGCATCCTGCGCGGAGCGGACATCACCTCGGTGGGTGCCTCGGCGGGGCTTTTCGGCTTGATTGGGGCGATGATCGCCTATGGCACCATCACGCACGGCATGGACGCGTCGATGGTGAAGCAGTTCTATGTGCGTTGGGCGATCTACGGACTGCTGATGGGCTTTCTGCCCTTCTTCCGCGTGGACAACGCCGCGCACATCGGCGGACTGGCCACGGGCTTCGTCACCGCGTGGATCGCAGGTACGCCCAAGCTCGTGCCCGGCTTGCGCGATAAGGTCTGGGACGTAATCACCGGCCTGATGATCGCGTTGACGGCTTACGCTTTCGTCCGCATGTTCCTATTCCTGTCCGCCACCGGCCACATGCAGAGTTGACCCCGGTTGCTGCGAGTGGCACAGGCAGCCGGCCCGGCTCAGGCCTCCACCCAGTGCCGTCGCTCGACGAAGGTCTCCGGCTCGTAAGTGATCCCGGCGTCCAGGCGCTTCTGTTCGCGCCGCGTGGTCCACAGCAACATCGGTCCGGCCACGGCGGCAGCGGCCATCGAGGACAACGATCCGAGTTCCTTGCGGATGTCTTTACGCAGTTCGTGCACCTGTGCGGCGACGTCTTCGCTGGTCTTCCTGAGATTCTTCTCCATGGCCCACAGCAGAGCGCTGTAGTGGGTCCGCAGCGAGTGCGCTTCCCGCTCGAAGCGCTCCCGCACGCGCAGGTCTGGCGAGAGGTGATAGCGCTTCCACCCGGCCAGCGAGGTCCGACACAGCCGGAACAGCGAAGGGCCGTTGCGGTCGAAGTCGCGCCGGAACGCTTCGTCCAGGAACTCCTTCGACTGGTCGCGCGTGATGTGCGGATGACGCCAATTGAATTTGAACTGGCCGTGGACGTCCGCCAGATCGACGTCCAGCATGCGGCCTTCTTCCTTCATCTGCGTGTACAGCGGCGTGCCGGGAAGCGGTGTGTAGAGCATGAACTGGTGGAAGTCCGTCTGGTGCTCCACCGCGTACTCGATCTCGTCCTTGATGTTCTCGGGCGTGTGATGCTCCATCCCGACGATGGAGGAACCCAGGACGCGGATGCCGTGCTCGCGCAGTTCGGCGGTTAGCAGATGCGTGTCCGAGCCGCTCAGTTTGGCATAGCCGGATTTCGGCGACTCCAATCCCATCCAGATCCAGGAAACGCCCAGTTCCACCAACTCCTGCATGCTGTACTTGCGAATCGCGTTGGCCGAGGAGAACACGTACATCTCCCAGCTCTTCTTGCCCGCCTTCATGCAGTCGAGCAGCTCCAGCGCGCGCTTGCGATTGAGCAGGAAGTTCTCGTCCATGACGAAAAACGCGCTCAGGTTCAACTCGCGCTCCGCCCGCTCCATCGCCTGATAGATCTCGGCGCCGGTGTTCAGGAAGTTCACCGACTTGCCCTTGCCGCCGAAGAACGCCGAAGTTGTGCAGAAGTTGCAGCCCAGTGGGCAGCCGACGCTCGGGATGATCGTGGCGCAGGTGGAGCCGATCCGCTGCGGCAGCTTGAAGCCCATCACGCGCTGGCCGAATCCGCTGGCGATGAGAGGGTGCTTGATCGGCGCCGTGGTGTCCTCGCCCAGGTAGGACCGCATCCAACTGACGCCCTCGCCCTTGACGATGAAATCGGCATCGACGATCTGATCCAGGTCCGAGATGGAAGCGACGTGCCCGCCGACGACGATAGCCGAGTGCGGCGAGAACTGCCGCACCATGCGGCACATTTCCTTCACTTTGCCGACGTTCATCACGATGCCCGAAATGCCGACCACGTCGTAGTGCTGCGACGTCAACTCGCGCTCGAAATCTTCCCGCGACGGGAAATCGAGCACGGTGGACGGCGCGCTGATGTTCTCCTGGATGAACATGATGCCCCACGAGCGGTGGAACATGCGCAGCGAATACGGCCCCTGCTCGCGGGTCACCTGGTTGTGGTAGAGCTCCATCGGGTTGATGGAACGGCTCCCGAACTCATCGTCCTGAGCATACGGACCGAACACGCTGGTAAGCAGGATTCGGGCCTTAGCGCCCTCCGGATGCGGAAACTGGCGGACAAGCTGAGCAGGCAACTGATTGGTCATGTTTTGATGGGCCAGAGGAAAGGGCCTTTTAATCTCAGTCTAGAGCCGCCCTATCCCGGTTCCTACGTGAGCGGACCTTGGAGTATGTTGAAATTACACAGAAATTACGAATGCCGGGGGTTAGGTTCATGCGATTACCGATTCATATGTTGAGCCCCTGGCTCTGCACCATCCTGATTCCTGCCATGCTATCCGGGCAGTGGGCCCCACAAGGGTCCGCCGAAAGGGGTCCCAGCCCGAAGACTCCGTCCGGCATGCTCCGGGCAGAACCAGCCGGCGAAAGACCGCGGCGCAGCGGGGAGTTTGCGGTAAACTCACCGGCCCGCACGCGGGGTTTAGCCGCGCAGACCGCGGCGGCGGGACCGGGTTTGCGGGTGGACGCGGCGGCCACCCGCCACGCGATCAGCCAGGACGTCTACGGCGTCAACTCGTATGGGAATATGGGCGCAACCGCCGACCTGCACCTGCCGCTGACCCGTTGGGGCGGCAACGCGACCTCGCAGTACAACTGGAAGCTCGACTCGTCCAACACTGGGGGGGATTGGTATTTCGAGATCTTCCCGCAAAACGATTCAGCGGATCCATCCAAGCTGCCGGATGGTTCGGCTCACGACGTGTTCCACGAGACCAACCTCAAGTCCGGTGCGCGGAGTTACAGCACCGTGCCGATCATGGATTGGGTGGCCGGCACGCGAGTGGCCAAGACATGCAGCTTCAGTGTTCGGAAATACGGTGCTCAGAAGGCGACCGATCAGTACGCGCCTGACTGCGGCAACGGCACGCTGACCAGCGGCGCGGAAGTCGCCTCGCTTCCGAACTTTGATCCCGCTGACAGTGATGTCAAGGTCGACGCCGCCTTCATGACCGATTGGGTGAAGTACACGGCGGCAAAGTACGGCAACGCGGCGCAGGGCGGTGTGGCCGTCTGGTCGCTCGACAACGAACCCATCTGGTGGATGGGAAATCACAAGAACATCCACTTGCAGCCCTTCACGTACGACGAACTGGCGGAGCGCGGCATCCGCTATGCGAAAGCGATCAAGAGCGGCGATCGGAGCGCCGCCGTGGCTGGACCGGTGAGCGCGGGTTATTGGGATCTGTTTTTCTCAGCGTTGGATATCAAGTCGGGTTGGGGCGGACCGTCGCCTTGGAAATATTGGACGAACCCGGTGGACCGAAAGGCCCACGGCGACATCGATTTGACCGCGTGGTATCTGCAGCAGTTCGCTAAGGCGGAGCAGGAGACCGGCTATCGTTTGCTCGACTATCTCGACGTTCACGGCTACATGCCGGGCACCGGCGGCGACGCGCTGGACGCCGCGTCAGTAGCGGCCCGACTGCAGTCCCCGCGGGTTTTCTGGGACCCAAATTACATCTTCACTCACGATGACTATCTGGCCTCCGAACCAGTCAATCTCATCGGCCGCATGAAGCAGTGGATCGCGGACAACTACCCCGGGACCAAGACCGCGATCACGGAGTACAACCTCGGCGCATTCGACGACATCAGCGGGGCGCTGGCCCAGGCCGACCTACTCGGAGCGTTCGGCCGCGAGGGGCTCGATCTGGCCACGTTATGGGGCAATCTGACGAAGTCCGTAGCCGACCCCGCGGACCCCGGCAGGAACATCGACGTGCCGAACGTGATGTCGTATGCATTCAGGCTGTATCGCAACTACGACGGTCAGGGTGGCGCCTTCGGCGAAACCAGCGTTTCCGCCGCGAGCGACAACCAGGACCAACTGGCAATCTACGCGGCCCAGCGCTCGGATTCAGCCCTGACGCTGATGGTGATCAACAAGACCGCCAACGACCTGTCCAGTAACGTCGCGCTGAACAACTTCCAGCCCGACGGTGCGGTTCAGGTCTGGCAGTACAGTGGCGCGAACCTCGGTGCGATCGTACGCCAGCCGGACCAAAGTACTACCGCGAATGGCGTCGGGGCGAACTTCCCGGCCTACTCGGCCACACTGCTCATCGTGCCCGAGTCGAGTGCGCTGAAAGCGGCCAAGCCCGTGATCACCGCAATCGTCAACGCCGCGACGAATGAGGGGGGCATCGCGCCCGGCACGCTGGTGAATGTCACCGGCGCCAACCTCGGCCCCGCGACCGGCGGCGGCGATCCGATATCCGGCAAGTCGGGCATCATCGGCACCAATCTCTCCAACGTGCGGGTGCTGTTCAACGGCGCGCCTGCCCCAGTGCTGTCGGCGTCCTCCACCTCAGTTCTGGCGATGGTGCCCTATACGGCGGCGCTGAACGCCACGGCCAGCGTCCAGGCCGAGTACAAGAACAGCCGCTCCGATCCAATCACGGTGCAGATCGCGCCCGCCGCTCCGGGCGTCTTCACGGCCGACGCCACGGGCAAAGGCCCGGCCCTGGCCTTCTCCTTCGACGCGGGAGTCTTCGCCCTGACACTCAACTCGGCCTTGACCCCGGTCTCCGCCGGCTCCAGCCTGCTGTTCTACATCACCGGCGCAGGGGTGTTGAACCCGCCGGCCGTGGACGGCCGCATCGAGGCTGCGATCCTGCCTCAGCCCGCTCAGAACGTCGCGGTGACCATCGGCGGCAAGACCGCGACGGCCACGACCGCCTCCGCCCCCGGCAGCATCTCGGGCATCCTACTGGTGAATGTCACGGTGCCTGGCGGCGTGACTGCGGGGAATGCACCGTTGGTGGTGACCGTCGGCGGCGCCAGCAGCCAGGGCGGCGTCACGCTCGCGGTGAAGTAGTTGAGCGTCTGCTCACCGCTCCCTCACGGTCGCGGCTCCGTCCCGATGGAGCCGCGACCATGAGGGAGTGGTGTCATTTCCGTCGCGTCACCGCGGAGCCCCCCCAGCACTGAGCCGCGAATGTCAAAGAGCGGCCCCTCGCGCCAAGAGCAGATGGCCGCTCACTCACGTTCGCGGCTCGGTGCTTGAGTAGGCGTGGCTGTTTTCAATGGGGGTGAACGCACCGCCGGTCAAAGAGAGATCTGTGCTGGCGTTGCAGTGGACCGTTTTCGTCAATAGATCGACTTCGAGCCCTTCGCGGAGGTGGCGGCTTCCCAGTAGATCGGGAACGACTTCACCCCGTGGAAGAACGTGCTGAAATCGCGGTACCAGCTCATGCTGCATTGATTGCAGGGTGTCGTTGCGAAATCGGCCTTGGTCATCGTGAGGATGTTCCCCAACACATTCGGGAGCTGCATGCACGGCCTGACGTCGCCGAACCAATCGACGAACATGACGCGGGAGCCGCCCAGACACTCAAAAGTAACCTTGGACGGATCCCTGAGGTACTGGATGATATTCCGCATTGAAATCGTGGAGTTTACGATTGCATATCGCTGCAACTTCTTGATCTCGATCACGCTTTCCAGGGACTGGGCCACGAGTTCTCTCGACAGGCTGATCCCCTCGCCGCCCAACGGGTATACG
This sequence comes from uncultured Acidobacteriia bacterium, assembly GCA_903909435.1. Classification (GTDB taxonomy): domain Bacteria; phylum Acidobacteriota; class Terriglobia; order Bryobacterales; family Bryobacteraceae; genus CAIVVT01. Next base: position 26,788 of record CAIVVT010000224.1, read on the forward strand.
ATCGACTTCGAGAAAGTCGGATAATTGACCGAGATCATGTCAAATCCCATGTCGGTTGCTTTTATGAACAGCTTCTCCATCTGGTCATGATTGTTGTTCCAGATGAGGGTCGATGCCATCGATTTGATCTTCGTCTTTTTAATTCTCTTGACCGCATCTTCTATACCCTGCATCAAGTTCGGAATACCTCTGGATTTTTCAAGAACTTCTGGGTCGTCGGAATCGAGCGAGATGGAGATCATGTCGTTCCCGGCTTCCTCCAGGCGCGCGAGCCGCTCGTCGGTAATGAGCGCAGGTGCCGCTGCCAGGACGGCGTTATGAATATTGCGGGAATTGCATTTCTTCACGAAGTCGATGATACTCGCGTGCATCAGCGGTTCCCCGCCGGTCAGCGTGATATGTGAAATGCCGAGGTCGGCCAGTTTATCGATCGCCAGCAGCGCTTTATCTTTGTCGATGAACACTTTCGGTCTCTGCTTCCAGATATCGCAGAACGTACATTTGGCGATACACACGTTGGTGATGGCAAACTCCGCTACTCGCAGGTTCCCGGTAACGAAAGTTTTTAGTATGTGCTTGTGTTTGTTATTCATCGATTCGTCATTTGCTTCAGTGGGTATACGGGTCTGAACCTCAGGATACACCTCGGTGCGGTCTGCCAATACCATTTAATGCGGATTTCAATGGGCTCAATCCGGAGCGCGCGCCCTTAGCGGTAAGCGATAAAGAACAAACGTCGAAATGGGAACAGCACCTTGCCGTTGGTGCGACGGGGATAGTCGTGCATGACGGCATCAGCCAGCAGGCGCATGTAGCGTTCCCCGTCGGCATCGTTCGCGAGGGCTTCCAGATACGGACGGAGGCCCGTGCCGCGAATGAACTCAAGGATCGACGCGGTGGAGTCCATCACGTGGATGTACTCGGTTTCCCACATCTCGAGGTGCGAGCAGCGCGGGCTGAGCAGATCGTAGTAAAACGCGGGTGGCTCCTCGACCAGGGCGTTGATGGCGCTTCCCATGCGGTCCCGCCAGCGCTCGTCGAGGGCGATCTGCCGCATGCGAAGGTGCAGCGGCGAAGTGAAGTGCGCCGGCATCTGAACGGCGAGGGCGCCACCCTCGGCGACCTGTTCCAGCAGGTGCGGAATGAGGTGCGAGTGGCCGTGAACCCATTGCAGCGCAGCGTTCGAGTAAACCAGATCGTAGGGCCCGCCAGCCCACGCAGCGATGTCGGACTGGAGCCAGTCCCGCGCCGGGTACGTCCGGCGCGCTTCCGCGAGCATCTCCTCCGACTGGTCGATGCCAATGATTCCGGCGTCCGGCCAGCGGGCCCGGAGCACAGCCGTGGAATTACCGGGTCCGCAGCCCAGGTCGACTATGCGGCGCGGCGCGGCGAGTTGCACGCGAGCGGCGAGATCGATGGCCGCCTGCGTCCGTTGCGTGCCATGCAGAAGGTACAGACCGGCGTCCCAGGTGGGATTGCTCAATGAACTGCGATGCCTCTCCTGCAGAGTACCAACCCCGGTGCGAGCAGGTCGACTTCGCTATCATGAGGTCACTCACGAGTCACTATGCGCAACCTCTCCCGACGCCGGATTATGGAACAGGCCGCACTGCTGCCCGGATCTGCGCTGCTGGCCGCCGAGACCCCGCCACCTGCGCGAAAGCTGCACGTGGTGGTCACGGGAGGCCACCCGGGCGACCCCGAGTACGGCTGCGGTGGCACCATCGCTCGTTACACCGACCTGGGCCACGACGTTGCGCTGCTGTATCTGAACCGCGGCGAGGGCGGAATCCAGGGCAAACCGCCCGCGGAGGTGGGCGCCATTCGCACGGCCGAGGCCATCCAGGCCTGCGAGATTCTGAAGGCGCGCCCGTTGTTCGCCGGCCATACGGACGGACATTCCGTGGTGGACCAGCAGCACTACGCGGAATTTCACCAGCTGATCGCCGCTCAGAAGCCCGACGTCGTTTTCGCCCAGTGGCCGATCGACGGGCACGCCGACCACCGCGCCATCTCGTCGCTGGTCTACGAGGCCTGGCTGCGCATGAAGAAGAGCTTCGCGCTGTACTACTACGAGGTGACCACGGGTGAGGACACGCTGCAATTCGCTCCCACGCACTACGTGGACATCAGCGCCCAGGCGGCCCGCAAGCGCACCGCGTGTTACGCCCACGCCAGCCAGCTTCCCGACAAGTTCTTCGCCATACAGGAGCAAGTTGCGAAGTTCAGGGGTGTGGAGAGCGGTCACACGCAGGCCGAGGCGTTCGTCCGCCACGTGCAAAGCCCAGACTTCGGACTGCCGTTGGGCTGATTCGAGTCGCAGCCCGACACCCAACCCGAGGCTGTTTCCAAGTCCTCGCACGTTACACTGAGTGGAAGTGGAAGAGAGAGTCTCGACGAAGAAATATGACCGGCGTCTGGTGGGACGCCTGCTCGCGCTGGCTCTGCCGTGGTGGCGGCCCGTCCTGGTGGCCACGGCCTGCCTGCTGGTGGGATCGATGCTGCAAGTGGTCACGCCGTTGCTCACACGCGTCGCCATCGACCGCTACATTGCCCCCACCGGCAAAGCCACCGCACCGTGGCTTGAGCACTATCTGTCACTGGGCCGGGAACAGGGTCTGGGCCAGATCGCATTGCTCTATTTCCTGGCCATCGCCGCCGGGTTGCTTTCGGACTTCTCCCAGCAATACCTGATGCAGCGCACCGGCCAGCACGCCATGTTTGAGTTGCGCCGCCGGGTGATGGCCCATTTGCAGGCCCTCGATATCGCGTTCTACGACCGCTCGCCGGTCGGCCGCCTGGTGACGCGCGTCACAACCGACGCCGACGCGCTCAACGAGATGTTCACCTCGGGACTGGTCACCATCTTCGGCGACGTGCTGGTGTTGCTGTTCATCTTCGGGGCAATGTTCCGGCTCAACGCCGGGCTGACCCTGGTGATGCTCGCCGTGATGCCGCTGGTCTTCGGTGTAACCATCGTATTCCGCCGTGCCGTCACCGCGGGCAACCGCCGTATCCGCGTCGCCGTGGCCCGCATCAACGCCTTCCTGCAGGAGCATCTGACCGGCATCGTCGTGCTGCAGCTGTTCAACCGCGAGCAGCGCGCTGCCGCGGACTTCGAGGTGGTGAATCGCGAACACATGGATGCCTACAAGGCGACGGTGGTCGCGTACGGCTGGTTCTACCCCGCGGTCGAGTTCCTGTCGCTGCTCGCAATCGCGTCGATTCTGGCGCGCGGCGGCTGGCAGGTGCGCCACGATGCGCTCTCCATCGGCATCCTGGTGGCGTTCTTCCAATACGCCTCGCGCATCTTCCGCCCGATCCAGGACCTCAGCGAGAAGTACAACGTGCTGCAGGGCGCTCTGGCCGCGGCCGAACGCATCTTCGGGCTGCTCGACGAGCCGGTGCACATCACCGCCCCCGCCAATCCGCAGCCGTTCCCGGTGCGGCCCGCGGCGATCGAATTCGATCACGTCTGGTTCGCCTACAAAGACGAGGACTGGGTGCTGCAGGACGTCTCGCTGCGCATCGAGCCAGGCGAAACGGTGGCCGTGGTCGGCCATACGGGCGCGGGGAAGACCACGCTCACCAACTTGCTGCTGCGCTTCTACGACGTGCAGCGTGGGACCATCCGCATAGGCGGTGTCGACATCCGCGAATTCGATCCGCGCGACCTGCGGCGGCACTTCGGCATCGTGCTCCAGGACCCGCACCTGTTTACGGGGACGCTGGCGGATAACATCCGCCTGGGCGACGCGACCATCTCCGGCGAAGCGCTGCGGGTGGCCGCCGGCCAGGTGAATCTGACCGACTTCATCGCGAGTCTGCCGGACGGCTTGAACCACAAAGTGCGGGAACGCGGCGCGGGCCTTTCGACGGGCCAGAAGCAACTGATCAGCTTTGCCCGAGCCCTCGCCCGCCAACCGCGTTACCTGATCCTGGACGAAGCGACTTCGAGCGTGGACACCGAGACGGAGTTCAAGGTCCGCGACGCGCTGGAGCGCATGGTCGAGGGCCGCACCTCGATCGTGATCGCGCACCGCCTCTCCACCATCCAGCGCGCGGGCCGTATCGTCGTGATGCACAAAACGAAGCTGCGCGAATGCGGCACGCACCAGGAACTTCTGGCCGCGCGCGGCATCTACTGGAAGCTCTACCTGCTGCAGTACAAGGAGCAGGAAGCGCGGCTGCGGGTGTCGTAGCACAGGCTGAGAGCGGGCGTACATGGAGCGCCAGAACATGCATCATGAAGGAGATTGCGGGCCGGTCGAACGAGCGCGGAGTGAGACTTCCGGACGCCGCACGCGTTCAAAGAGCAGCCTATTCCTGTTGCTTTGCGGACTCGCCTTGACGCTCCATGGCCTCTGCACTGGCGCGGCGATTCCTCCGGCGCACGTCGATGACTTCAGCGGGCATCCCCGGCTGATCGTAATCAGCGATATCGGCAACGAACCCGACGATCAGATGTCCCTCGTCCGCTTGCTGCTGTACTCCCAGGAGATCGACATCGAGGCCCTCATCGCTTCGACTTCGACCTGGCAGAAAACCGCAACCCATCCCGAGACGATGCGTGCCCTGATCCACGCCTACGGGCAAGTCCGGCCCAACCTCCTGTTGCACGCCAAAGGCTGGCCGGCAGCCGAGGATCTCGACCACCGCGTCTTCAACGGGCAGCCCGGCTACGGTATGGCGGCCACAGGCGAAGGTAAGACGTCAGAGGGAGCGGCGGCCATCATCCGCGCGGCGGATCGCGACGACCCGCGTCCGCTGTGGATCAGCCTTTGGGGTGGGTCCAACACGCTGGCCCAGGCTCTGCTGCAGGTGCGCGCTACTCGAGGCCCAAAGGAAGCCGCGAAGTTCGTGGAGAAGCTGCGCGTCTACTCCATCTCCGATCAGGACGACGCCGGGGCATGGATCCGGCGCGAGTTCCCCGACCTTTTCTACATCGTTCAGCCCTCGGATCAAACGGGAGCCGAATACGACTACGCCACCTGGACGGGGATCAGCGGGGACGGCTTCTATCGCAATTGCGCCGGAGCGAACCCGGCGACCGTGACGAACGAGTGGCTCGACGCGAACGTTCGCAGCAAGGGCTCGCTGGGGAAGCTCTACCCGCGTTTCGCCTTCATCATGGAGGGCGATACGCCTTCCTACCTGAGCCTGATCGACAACGGGCTGAACGCTTTCCGCCGGCCCGATTGGGGCGGTTGGGGCGGGCGCTACATCAACCGCCGGCCCAACGGCGAGACCCACGCGATCTGGACCCAGGGCGGCGACCTGTTTTCGCGCGTCACCTCGCAAGACACCGTCACGGGGGCGGATGGCAGGCCGGTGACCTCAGACCAGGCGACAATCTGGCGCTGGCGCGCGGCGTACCAAAACGACTTTGCGGCTCGGATGGATTGGACGGTCGCCGACTTCGTGCACGCGAATCACAGTCCGTTGGTCGAAGTGAATGGGCAAGCCGGAACCGCGCCGATCTTACTGGATGCCAAAGTCGGGCAGCCGGTCGTGCTGGACGCCAGCCAGAGCCGGGACCCCGATGGCCAAAGCCTGCACTACGCCTGGTTTCACTACTCCGAGGCAGGTGGGACAGGCAACAACTTGGCTGCGGTCACGATCTCTGGCGCGGACACGGCGAAGGCCGTCGTGACGCCGACTGCGGTCTGCCGGCCGCAATGGCTACCGGGAATACCGTGCACAGGCACCGGTACGGCCCACATCCTACTGGCGGTGACCGACGACGGCTCGCCGCGGCTGACGTCCTATCGCAGGGTGATCCTGACCGTGCGCTGAGCCGCAGTGGTGGGGCGGCTCTCCGAGCCCCGTGGGCTCCCCAGAGCCCGCATTGCTTGCTTCGCGCGCTGTGTTTAGTTTGCAGGCGCGGAGCGCTCACGCGGCTCGGAGAGCCGCCCCACGAGGGGTGATAGGATCTTGCTGGCGCCATGCGGCACTCGACGGTCTGCCACGTGCCCGCCCAACGGGAGGTATCGCGTGCGTCCACTTACGGTCCTCAGCCTGCTTTTGTTGCCCGTCTTCCTGGCATCTTCCCAGGAGGCCGACCCCGCATCCGACCACGCGGGTAGCGTAACTGCGACGATCCCGATTCCCGCGTTGGGCAGCTACGGCGCGGGGGGGCTGGCCGAGTTCAAAACGCCGGGTAAGCCCGTGGTTGTGACGGTGGAACTCGGCAATTCAGCCGCAGTCCCGATCCAGGGTACGGTGCGGCTGCACGTGATCGACGACTGGACGGCTGAGCCAGCGACACCGGTCTCCTTCGCACTGCCCGCGCACGGGCGTGCTGACGTTGCGTTCCGGGTTCAGTTCGGGAACCGGACGTTCAACGCGCACTACCCGATCCACGCGTTTGTCGAGTTCGAAGAGGCGGGACACAAGTTCGTCGCCCACCCGATCCGCATCATCCAACCGCAGCGGCCCAACCCGCCGCTGGCGGAATCGCCTGTGGAATGGAAGCCGTTCCAGGTCTCGGCCAACGGATCGCTGGCGCTGTGGCGCTTGCCGATCCACCGCGAGCATGTGCGGTTGGAGCAGATTGCCGGCCCCGGCACGCAACCGGGAAACGTGTACGAGACCAGGCCGACGGTGAACTTCCGTGCCAGACAAGTCGGCGCGGGCGATCAAGAGGCCATCAACCTCGCGCTCGGCCCACGTCCACCGTCGATGCGCGAGCGGGTCAGTTGGGCGGCCACCGAGTTCCCCCTGCAACTCCCCACCACAGGTTCGATCCGGTTGACCGTTTCCGCGACCGCCACCGGAGCGCCCTCGAATGACTGGGCCCGCATTCGAGTGCTGCCGATGCAGCAGGCTGCCTCGCCTGAACGAGCGTCTGAAGTCGTGTATGAAACGAGACCCTCCGTGGATTCCTCCACCCTGGAGACCATCGACTTGTCGCGGTTTGCAGGTAAGCTCGTGCGTCTCCAATTCGAAGCTGAAACAGAGCTGGCGGGCCAACCGGGCGGAGTGAATTGGATAGAGCCGGTATTGTTGACCGGGCGGATTCCCGAAGCGACACCCTTCCCCGCCGTGAGCAACGACGCGCTCAAACTGTCAGGCAGCCTAGCTCGCTTCTGGCAGGGCCGCCGCGGCATCCTGGATTCGACCATCAGCTTCGGCGGAGCCTTGCGCTTCCACGGTCTGCATGTACGCGTGCTCGACGACAATCTGGAGGACCCGCGCGCGACCAGCGAGCTTCTGGCGGTGACCGACGAACCCGTGGACCGCGGCTTGCGGGTACGCCACCACTTCCGTTCCTGGGCGGGCGAGTTTGACCTGCTGGCGGAACTGGGCACTGAAAATCAGGCGCTGCGGTGCAAAGTGTGGCTGGAGAACGAACCCGCCGCCAAGCCCTGGTTCAAGGTGTACCTGCAGCAGGTCTCGCTCGGGGCTTGGAACGAGAAGGCCCGGCGCGTCTATGGCGGCGTGGGCAACGTCCTCGAAGACCCGCAGGCGTTCACGATGAGCTTCGATGGCCATAATCTGGCGGCGTCTTACGTGGGCTTCGAGTTCCCCTCGGCCGCGATTGTGGAGGCCGTCGATACACCGCCCGACCGGCTCTCCGTGGACCCCGCCAAGGGCCTCTACACGCTTGAAACACCGCATACGCAAACCATCACACTGATCCCCGCTGTGAACGTCTGGGATGGCGTCAAAATCTGGCGCGACCTGGACACGCGCAAGGCGTCCGCGGGCGTGCCTCAACTGGCGGGCCGCTTCGTTTTCGATATTTGGGAGGGCCGCTACCGCGAGAGTGCGGAGCAGCTCCAGAAAGCGTTTCAATACGGGCTGACGAACTCGGCTGTGGTCTGGCACAATTGGCAGCGCTGGGGCTACGACTACCGCCTGCCGGACGTCTACCCCCCCAATCCGGAGTACGGCACGCTGGACGAGTTCCGGCAGTTGGTCGATGTCTGCAAGAGGAATGGCGTGCTGTTTGCGCCGCACGACAACTACATCGACCTCTACCCCGACGCCGAGGGCTTCAGCTACAAGAGCGTCGTGTTCACGGGCGAAGGTCAGCCGCAAAAGGCCTGGTTCCACCACGCCCGCATGGCGCAGAGCTACCGCGCGCGGCCCGATCAATTGCGCCCGCTGATCGAGCGCAATTTGAAGTTGATCCGAGACGGGTTCGCGCCCAGCGCGTACTTCATCGACGTGTGGTCCTCGATCGCGCCTTACGACTACTGGACCGACCAGGGCGAATTCATCGACCGCACCGTGACGCGGCGCGCATGGGGCGAGGACTTCGCCTGGATTCGCGACTACCTGGGCAACAACGCACCGCAGATCTCCGAGGCGGGCCACGATCAGTTGATCGGCTGGCTGGACGGCGCGCAGGCCAATCACTTGCGAATCGATCCCGACGCCTCGGGCTTCACGCTGCATGTGAAAGCCGCCGCGGCCGAGCGGATCCCGTGGCTGGACGCGGGCTATCACGAGCGGTTCATTCTGCACGGCGCGGGGTACCCGGACCGCTACGCCGCCGGCCTGCCCGCCGCCACGCACGGCATCTACAGCGACGATTACATGGCCACCGAGGTACTCACCGGGCATCCGGCCATGGTCTCGGAGCCGTTCGGCCGCGACGTGGTGCGCAAGTACTGGCTGCTGGACGATCTGATGCGGGCGCTCGCAGGCCGGCGCATCGAGTCCGTCGAATTCGTGGGCGGCGACATCCACCACCAACACGTGCGCTGGAGCGGCGGCGGGGAAGTGTGGGTGAATCGCGGGGAAAGTGACTGGACGGTGACGGCCCCCGGAGGCGAGCATTTGCTGCCCCGATACGGCTTTTACGCCCAGGCTCCTAACGCAACTGGGGCTTGGCGCCAGGCGGCTGTCGAGAGGTCAGGCGTGAACGTGCGGGAATGGTCCAACCACAGTGAGGGTCGATTCACGCTCCAGTATATGCACCTCCGAGGCCACGGTGTCGGGTACCTGTGGAAGGGCAGCACCGAATCGCTTCTGATTACCCCGCTGCCGGATAGCGAACCGGGTGCCGCAATCCTCCCGGCAGACTACGATTTTGGGTTGGCCGTTCGGCAAATCAGCGTCCTCGACGCCGACGGGCATGTTCTGAAGACAACCAAAATCGAAGCCGGGAAAGCGATCGGCGCGTTCAATTACGAACGTGGAGTTTTCGCCTACCGGATCGATTTCGCGGGGGCGAAATAGGGGCGTCGAGCCAGTTTGTCAACCCGCCAAAGGTTGACACACTGCGCCACTTGGCAGTGCGCGCGACGGTCCAAGCGACTGTCAGGAAGTGGCGGCCCAAGCGCTACGGCTTGGACGGCTGATTTTCAAACTGGATAGAACTCTCCGCCGAGGCGCGCCGAAAATCTCGGTTATCCAGGCTCAGCACGATGGTGCGGGCGTAGCCGAACAGCACGCGCAAGTGGAACTCGGTGCCGTACGACACGGGGAACCACAGCCCGTCGGCGACCTTCCGGTAGGCCACGTTGAACCCCAGTTGACGGACGTTGGTCCCAAGAAAGACCTTGACCGCCCAGGGGATGTTGAAAGATAGCTTCGTCACCACGCGAATCGGTTGGAACTCGACCGGATCGACCAGCACTTCCCCCGTCCAGGGCCGCTCCACGTCACCTTTCCTGGGTTCGAACAGCAGTCGCAGCGCCTGGACGCCATTCACTGCCTGTGTGCCGGCCAGGCGGAAATCGTAATGTGCCTGCTCCTTGGCCGTCAGTGGGAACTGATTCCTGGGGATGCCGTCGCGCGACTCCTTGTCCTTCACCATGTCGTCGGTCATGTCTTCGACCAGATCGCCGTCGATGTCCATGCCCTGATGGCGGAACTTAGGATCGGTGTACGGGAACAGCTTGCCGTCCTTGCGGTAGTGGCCTTCAAAGAAATCGAGTTTCTTCTCGGTGGATGTCGCCGTCGGGGTCACCGTGTAACGCCGCTTTTCCTCGCGCGCCAGCTTAGAACCGCCGCGCATGAGGCGGGTCAATGTCTCCTGCGTATACACGATTGATTGCCGCGCGCTCACGGCCTGCTCCTGGTTCTCCGCCACCCGCTTCAGCAGGTCTTCCAATGCAGGCGGGGAAGCAGCCTGGGAGAAGACAGCGAGCGGGCAGACCGATGCGAGCATCAGGCGCAAGATCATATGCAATCTAAGAACGCAGTTCGACCGGCGGGTGTTCCGCTATCTGCCGGCGAACGGGAGAGTGTCCACGACTAATCGCTCATCGGTCTTGACAATCAACAGAACGGAGCCGGCCAGCAGGCGCTGGTAGCCCTCGGGCAATGGCAGGAGCTTGCCTTCGAGATCAGACGGCGGCATTACCAGACTCTTCACCACATCCCCGGTCAGCCGGGCTGTGATGTGGATTTCGCGTGCGACGGCCGCCGGTATTGCCGCTAAGTGCAGCCGCTTGGCCTCCAATGCATCCTGGAACCAGTTCACGACCAGCCGCACTTCGGCGTCGGTGAATTGGGGATAGCGAAACCAATACGGCGGAGTGGGGACGGGCGCGCGGACCAAGGCGACTTTCTTGGTCTCAACTGGCTTCTTCTCGGCCGCGGATGCCGAAAAAACCATGCAAAGCAGGCAAGTCAGAACCTGGATCGCAATGCGTCGCATGACCTCCAGGTTACCAACTCGGGCTACTCGTAGCGCAGCGCGTCCACCGGATCCAGACGGGCCGCTTTGGTGGCCGGCCAGAGTCCAAAAAACAGTCCGACGCCCACCGAGACGCCTATGCCGAGCAGTGCGGCCCACATTGGAACGGTTGTCGGCAGTGAGGGAAAGGCCAGGCGCGCGGCTATCGAGATCAGCCAGCCCAGCAGCATACCCATGAATCCCCCCGAAAATGTCAACACAATCGCTTCGGTCAGGAATTGGATGATGATGTCGAGGCGGCGCGCGCCGACGGCTTTGCGAATACCGATCTCCTTGGTCCGTTCGGTGACCGAGACCAGCATGATGTTCATCACGCCGATGCCTCCAACCAGCAGCCCCACCGAACTGAGCACCACCATCACCAGTGCCGTGACGGAAGTGACCGAGCGGAAGTTTTCGATCATGGACTCCGGCGTCGAGAGCCCGAAATTGTCGGGATCGTTCCACTTGACGCGCCGCTCCTGCCGCAGCACGCCGCGCACCTCGTCCATCGCGCGGGGCAGCAATCCGGGCTTGGCTTTGACCATCAACATGTGCTCGTTCGCGCCGGGGTTCAGCTTGCGCATCGTCCAGTACGGCAGCATCACGCGGTTGTCCTGCTGACCCGGGAACGAGTTCGCCGGACGGTTCATGACCCCGACTACCAGGTATGAGTGTCCATCCACTTCAATCGTCTTGCCGGTCGGGTCCTCAATGGCGAACAAGGTCTTGAAGACATCCTCGCCGATCACGACCACAGGCACGCGGTGCTGGTTTTCGAACTCGCTGAAAAACCGCCCGAACTTCAGGTCTGCCTGACCGCTGGACACGTAGCCTTCGTTGGTGCCGCCGATGCGCGCCTGGTACACATCGTTGCTCTTGTACTTAACGCGGTGGATACCCCAGTTCGCGAACAGGTAGGGGCCTACGCTTTCCACCGACGGGCAGCGCTCCGAAATCGCGCGTGCGTTTTCGTAGGTGATGGGTTTGCGCTTCTCTTCCTCCGAAGAGGAATTCCCGAAGTGCACACCCGCCTCCCAGCGAGTGACGATGATCGTGTCGGTGCCAAAGCCCTTGATGGCATCGGAAACCGCCGAGTCGAAGCCGGTCAAAATCGAGCCGACGCCGATGATCGCGCCGGTGCCGATAATGACGCCCAGCACGGTGAGAAACGACCGCATCTTGTGGCCGCGGATGGCGTCCCAGGCGAGTTGAACGCCCGCGTAGAGCAACGCAAGCTCTCTGAGGTAGTTCTGCATTGCTTACTTCTCCGCCCGCAAAGCCTCGATCGGATCGAGCCTCGCGGCTTTCTGTGCCGGATAAATGCCGAAGAATATGCCCACTGCCGAAGACAGGCCCACGCCGATGAAGATCGACGAAGTGGGGAGCGCCATGGGTACCGGTGTGGCCATTCGAACCACAATCGCCATCAGCCAGGAGATGGTGACGCCAATGAGCCCTCCGCACCCCGACAAGACGGCGGCCTCCACAAGGAACTGGCGGAGAATGTCGATCTTGCGGGCGCCCAGCGACTTGCGGACGCCGATTTCGCGGGTCCGCTCCGTAACTACGGCCAGCATGATATTCATGACGACGACGCCGCCAACCACCATAAACACGCTGACCACCGCGATGGCCGTCGCCGCGATCGCGCCGGTCAGACTCTCCCAGAATTTCATGATGGAGTCCGAGGTGAGAACCATGAAGTTGTCGCCCTGACCGGGGGGAAGATGACGCCGCGCGCGGATCAGCGACTTCACCTCGTCCATGGCTGACTCGAGCACGCTCGGATCCTTGGCGATCAGCGAGTAACTGAGCCAGTGCCGCGAGCCATGCATCTTGAAGAAGGAATGGATCGGGATGTGGACAAAGTTGTCCTGCGACTGTCCAAACACGTTGCCCAGGCGTTTCGCTACCCCGATAACCTCAAAGGGACGGCCCTCCACGTCGATCACCTTGCCTACCGGGTCGGTGTCGGGAAAGAACTTGTCTTTCACGTCGGTGCCTATGAAGGCGACCTGGCGGTGGTTTTGATCTTCGCCTTCGCTAAAGTAGCGCCCCGCTTGAACCTGGACATTATCCAGAATGTTCATGTTGGCGGTACCGCCTTTGATAGACACCTGCTCCTGATGGAAGGCCTTGTACGTCAAGGTTCCGGACGTCTCGCTTTCCATCCCGATTTCGCTGATGAGGCTGGCTTTCTGCCGCAGGAAATCGTACTCCTCGATCGAAAGCTCGGGGTTCTTCTTCTGCAATTCGAGGAACTTCTTGGGATCCCAGTCCCCGAGGAAGGCGAAGCGTACGACGACGAACCCGCCGGCACCCATATCTGCGATTTTCTCCGCCACGTAGATGTTCATCCCGTGGATGATGGCCATCACCGAGATCAGGGTGGTGGTTGAGAGGATGATTCCGAGCAGGGTCAGAAAGCTCCGCAGTTTGGCACTCCGGAGGGAGTCCATAGCGAGTTTGAACGACTCGGCTAACGAGGCGCTTGAGTGCATCAATCACCCAGACGATTCAAAATGCCTGTTTGTTCCCGATTCGTGCGCCCGCCTGCGTAGAGATCCAATCCGTCAGCACCTCATCCACCCAGAATCGGGGCAGATCCCGCGCGATGAAACCCAAATGACCGCCGCGCTCGGTGGCGACAAGGGTCAGATTGGGGTTGGACCGAATCTCTTGGCCGTTGAATATCTCGAATGGAATCATGGGGTCGTCCTGGGCCTGAACCAGCAATGTGGGAACCTGGATGTTGGACAGGAAGCCCAGACTGGATTGCGTGCGGTAGTAATTGGGCGCGTCGCCGAAGCCGAAGGCCTTGGCGGTGAACCGGTCGTCGAAGTCGAAGATCGTCCTGACCCGCTCGATTCCCTCGAGTGGAAACCGCTCCGGCGCAGAGGCATGCCTGCGCCTATACCTGTCACACAGCCGTTTGACGAAGCGCCGCTCGTAGATCCGGTTCGAAGGTCTCCCAATGGCCCGCACACACGCGTGCAGGTCAATCGGCGTGGAAACGGCGCACACCCCGGCAACCAGCCGCTGGGCGTCCTTTCCCATTTCACCAGCCAGCTTTAGGACGACGTTCCCGCCGAGTGAGTAGCCGGTCAGGAACAGCGGTCCCCGGCCCTGAGCGCGAAACGACTCAAGCAATACGCGCAGATCGGCAGTCAGGCCAGAGTGATAAAGCGTGGAAGTCAGGTGCTCGGTTCCGCCGCAACTTCGCATGTTGACGCGGTGCGCGACGAAGCCGGATTTCGCCAGGGCCAGCGCCATCGAGATCATGTAACCGCTGCGGCTGGATCCTTCAAGCCCGTGCATCAGCAGGACTTCGCCGCGCGGCTCGCCCTCGGGGCGGGTCTCTTCGACCAGCACCTGAGTGCCGGGCTCGCCCGGGTAAGTGACCTGGCGCGTGGGAAATCGGGAATCGTCGGCAGGCCGCTTCCAGAAGTTGCCGGCGATGGTCAGAAGATGAGGATTACTGAAAAAAGGAGAGAAAGGGCGCAAGCCTCAATTGTAAGTGTTGGCGGGACGGACGTTCAGGGCAGTGCGGGGTCTCCAGACCCCGCACGAATCAACACCAAGTTAGTGGCTGAGCGGGGCCTGGAGGCCCCACGCGGCTCGAATAGCCGCCCCACTCAGACGGACTCAGTCGCCTTCGACGTCTCGTTCGATCAGGACACCGTCGCTCGACTTGCGTGATAGATCCTCGGTCAGGATGATCGCCTCTGCCAAATCACGCATGGGCCGCCGCAAGCGCCGGCTCTCGTTTCTCAGGCGCAGATACGCTTCTTCTTCCGTCAGGCTGAACTTGAACTGGAGGATGCCCTTGGCGCGCTCGACCAGCTTGCGCGTTTCGAGCTGCCGCTTCATTTCCTGCGTCTCTTCGACCAGGCGAGCGTTCTCGTTCTGCAGCTTGGCGCGCGCGATCGCGCCGCCCATCTGTTCGCCGACGAAAGTGAGCAAGGAGATTTCTTCCGCCGTGTGGTCGTGCTTTTCCCGATGGTGCACATTCACAACGCCGATCACTTCACCGCCGGTAATCAGGGGAATGGAGCAAAAGGCCTCGTAGGTGTCTTCAACGAGTGGATCCAGGCGCTTGAAGCGCCAATCGGCGGACGCGTTGGAGGCCAGAACCACAACTGACTTGTTCTCAACCACCCATCCGGTGACGCCTTCGCCAACCTGCATTCGGAGGTTCCCGATTTCTGCGGCGTGAGGGACCTGCGATGCGCGCAGGACGATCTCGTTGGTTGTTTGGTCGATCAGATAGACCAGGCAAGCATCACAATCGGTGACTTGCACGGTCAGACCGACGATCTCTCCAAGCATCTCGTCCGTGCTCCGTTCCGAGCTGACGATACTGCTGATCTTGTGAAGAAGCGAAACCTGACTGGAATTCGATTCTGTTGTCATGGTGCTGGCTGTGGCCATATTCGTTTAGATCCGTAGGATATGAAGTGCGATGCAGGTGGGTCCAATCGAAACTTTCTATCGGCCCCATCGAGCCCCTTATGCCTTGATTTCATTCACGTTAATCGATTCTCGGCAGTGCAGGAGAAGCGCTTCAAATTGCACGGATCCGGACTGGCTACAGCACCTATTGTGGACTGTTTTTTCGCAGCAACAAAATAAAAGCGGGAATTTCGTTCAGGCTCAAACTGGAGCGGCATTGTCCCTCTCGTGAGTCCTCCGGTAGACAACCAGTAGACTAGGAGCCTAGTGCCTGCTGGAATTCCTTGGGAAGAACTGAACGCGGAGCAGCGCCGGGCGGTCGATGCCTGGGACGATTGTCTGCTGGTCATGGCGCCCGTCGGCACCGGCAAAACCAGCGCCCTGGCCTGGCGGGCGGCGAATGCCATTGGCCACGGCGTGCCCGCGCGTTCAGTGCTGTGCCTTTCATTCACCAACAAAGCTTCGCGGCAGATGCGGGAGCGCGCCGCCGCTGTGCTGGGCGACGATGCAACCAGGATCACCGCCCGCACTTTCCATTCGCTGTGCGCGATGGTCCTTCGAGGCGACGCCGGTGCGCTCGGCCTCGACGGCGACTTCCTGATTTTCGACGACGAAGACGCACGCTCAACCGCTTGCGAGATTGCTGTCCGCATGGGTGTCGCTGCGGAAAAGCGCGAAAGGCTGGGCTTCTTTCTCAGCAACGCGCTCCAGGAGATCCGGCTATCGGCGTTCGCCACCCTGAGTGGCGGCAGTCAGTCCGGGCGCACCCAGGAAGACCAGTTTCAGGATCTGCGCGACAAAAACGCCCCGCCGGGACTGCGCGTCCCATCCACGTTCCGCTTCGCCCAGTTGCATGCCGAGTACGTGCACGCGCTGCGCGAGAGCCACGCGCTCGACTTCGCGGATCTGGTGATCGGCGTCAACCGGCTTTGGCAGGAGTCCGAGCCGAGCTTGCGGCGCTGGCAGGAGCGCTTCCAGTGGATCCAGGTGGACGAGGTGCAGGACACCAATGTGAGCGAGTACCGCATCCTGCGGGCGCTCGCCGCCGCCCACCGCCGGCTTTCGTTTTTCGGCGACGTGGACCAGACCATTTATGAATGGCGGGGATCCGCGCCCGGAGAAATCCTAGCCAGCTACCGCAAGGAATTCGCGCCCGTGCGCGAGATCCTGCTGACCCAGAATTACCGTTCCACGCGGGCGATTCTGCGGGCCTGTTCGAGTGTGGTGCACGCCTTGGAGGGCGCCGTGACGGAAGCAATCATCCCGCATAGCTTGCAGGAGGGCGACGCCGTAGTGCTGCAGGGTTGCGCCACGGTCAAAGACGAGGCCGAGTGGATCGCGGCGACGCTCAAGGAACTCCGGCAGACCGAGCAGATCCGTTACTCGGATTGCGCGGTGCTGGTACGTACGAACTTCAACGCCCGCGATCTTTCCGAGCAATTCCAGCGGCTGAAAGTGCCCCATCTGCCGGTAGAAAACGTCAAGTTCTTCGAGCGCATGGAAGTGAAGGATGCGATGGCGCACCTGCGCCTGCTGTTGAACCTGAACGACGTGCAAAGCACCCTGCGCTTCCTGGAGCGCCCATCCAAGGGCGTTGGCCCGGCGACGCTAAAGGAACTGCGGGGTGCGCCGCGCGACGCGGGCATGAACCTCGGCGACCTGCTGCGTACGACGACTTACGAGTGGGGCGAGCCTTTCGCGCCGCTGCTCGAAGCGTGGCGAATGGGCAATCTGGCGGTGTTCGATTTCGAGACGACGGGTCTCGATCCCTCGTTGGACGAAATTTGCGAGATCGCCGCCACGCGCCGCGGGCCGGAAGGCTCGCTCCAAGGCGAAACACATTTCCACGCCTACATCCGCACGGAACGGCCGGTCGGCGAGTCGTCGCAGATCCACGGCTACACCGACGAGTTCCTGGCCGCAAACGGCCGGCCGGCCAGCGTTGTGATTCCCGAATTCCTGGAATTCCTGGGGCCGAGCGTTTTGACCGGCCACAACATTAATGGCTTCGACGTCTACTTCCTGCGCGCTGCTCTGCGCAAGCTCGACCTCGATCAGGTGCGGCCGCTGTGCTTCGACACGCTTGAGATCTCGCGGCGCCTGTTCCGGAGTTTGAAGCGCTACAGCCTGAGCGCCCTCAGCGCGCACTTTGGCATCAGCCTCGACCATGCTCACGAAGCACACGCCGACGTGGAGGCCAACGCGTCGCTGATCGATGTGCTGTGCAAGCGCCTGGACGAGACCGCCCCGGCACGCCAGGACGCGGTCCGGAGCAACGCGGCGAGGTTTGAGCCGCTGGCGAAGAAGATGGTGAAGTGGGGCGAGCGGATGTCCCAGGAGCGTCCCGACGAGCTTCTGACGCGCATCCTGGACGAGTCGGGACTCGCCGAGTACTACCAGAAGGACCCGAACGAGCGGAAGCGACTGGAGTACCTGAAGCAGCTTGTGGCGTTCTGCCGCGAGTTGGACGACCCGCTGCTGCCGCCCGAGATGGCCTATCGCGAGGTGGTGGAGAACGTGACGCTCGCCACCGACCTCGACCGGCAGGCCAACCGGGAAGACAAGCTCGCCATTCTCACTGTCCACCAAGCTAAGGGCCTGGAGTATCCCGTGGTCTTCGTGGCCATGGCGACGGACGACAATTTCCCCAGCTCGCGCAGCAAACGGGAAGGGCGTTTGAGCGAAGAACACCGGCTGTTTTACGTCGCCATCAGCCGGGCGAAACAGCGGCTGTACCTGTCCTGGTTCGAACGCGACAGCCGCGGCAACCGGACTATCCCGAGCCGCTACATCGCTTTCGTCCGCGGCAGCCACGCCCTGCGCGGCTGAGTTGCGGGAATACTACGGCTGAACAGCCGTGAAGAGCGGGAAGGGCCGCGCCTCGGCCACGCCACGCGCGGTCGGCTGGCCCAACGTCACTTGGATCAGGCGGCTAGGCGCCGTCGGAGCGTTGAGTTCGACGCTGAGGTAGTTCGTTGTCAGCGCCGTCCCGTTGTCGAGCGTCACCGCGCTGAGCGTGCGGCCCATCTGTGCGCGGCGGAAGGCCAAGTTTTGCTTCGCCCCGAGTTCGCGCAAAATGCGAGTGCGCTCCTTGCGCACCGCAGCCGGTACTTGCGGCATGGCGGCGGCTGGTGTGCCGGGACGCAGCGAGTACGTGAAGACGTGCAGGTAAGTGAATGGCAGCCGCTCAATGAAGTCGTAGGTTTGGCGGAACTCCTCGTCGGTCTCGCCTGGGAATCCAGTCATCACGTCGGCGCCGAACGCCGCCTCGGGCAACAGGCCATGGGCGCGGCGCAAACGGTCTTCGTAATGCCGCACGCGGTAGCGGCGCTTCATGCGTTTCAGCACGCTGTCCGAAGCCGTCTGAAGCGGAGCGTGGACATGCCGGCAGATGCGTTCGGTTGAGGCCATCAGTTCGAGTAACTCGTCGCTGAAATCCATCGGCTCCACGGAACTGATGCGCAGCCGTTGAACTTCCGTCTCGCGGAGGACGAGCCTCAACAGATCGACTAACCGCATGCGGTCGTCAGCCCGGAATCCGCTTTCGCGCCCCCAGCGGCCGAGGTTGATTCCCGTCAGTACGATCTCAGGGTAATTGAGCGCCAGCGAGCGGACCTGCTCGAGCACTTGTTCCACAGGCATCGAGCGGTTCCTGCCGCGCACGGCAGGGATGATGCAGAAGGTGCAGACGTTAGAGCAGCCGTCCTGAATCTTCAGGTTCGGCCGCGAACGGTCGCCAAAGGCGTCATCGACGGGGGCCGACAGGAATGCGGTGGGTGCGAAGATATCGCCGACATGGATTTGACCGTGGTACGGAGCGCTGCTGTCTGTCGCAGGAGCATGAACCAGCGAAATCAACTCAGGAATCCGCGTCTTGTGGGAGTTGCCGACGACCCATTCAACTCCTGGAATTGCGGCCAGTTCTTCAGGAGCCCGCTGCGCATAGCAGCCCGTGACGAGAATCCTGGCTGCGGGATTCTCCCGGTGAACCCGGTGAATGCTCTTGCGGACATCGTCGTCGGCGGAGGCGGTCACCGTGCAGGTGTTCAGGACGACCAGGTCCGCGCCACGGGCTTCGCTGGCCTCGGCCAACCCCTGGCGCTCAAGCAGGCCCTGCAGTGCCGCTCCATCGGCCTGAGTCGCCCTGCACCCGAAATTCTGTATGAAAAACTTCGTCATCCCTGTTCTTAGGCTACCAAGCGCCGCCAAACCAGCCGCCGGGCCGCTCCACCGCAACCGGCATTTGACGGTGCGGCTGGCTACGGAAACCGGGCTCAGCCCTAAAGATTGCGACAACTCGCGCCGATATACAGGGTGCTATGGCCCTGGATCGCGTTCTATCGCAGCAGGAAATCGACAGTGTCTTCAAGCGGATGCAGAAGACCAAAGCCGCCGAGGATCCCGCCAAGAAGGCTGTCCCGTACGACTTCCGGCGCCCGGATCGCATCGCTAAAGACCAACTGCGGTCGATCCATATGTTGCATGAGAATTTCGCGCGCAGCCTTGCGTCCAGCCTCTCGGCCTACCTGCGCGCTTATGTGATGGTCAATCTGGTGTCGGTGGAGCAGATCTCGTTCCTGGAATTCACGCAGTGCCTGCCCTCGCCGTCCTGCATCGTATCCATGGCGATGAAGCCCTTTGACAGCAACGCCATCCTTGAGATGAACCCGACCATTGTGTACCCCGTTCTCGAAATGCTGCTAGGTGGCAATGGCAAGACTCGCCTAAAAGTTGACCGGGAGATTACGGAGATCGAAGAGAGCCTGCTGGATGGAGTTTTGCGCATCGTGCTGCACGACCTCGAGGACGCCTGGTCGCCAATCACGGCGATCAACTTCAAGATCGAGAAGCACGAAACCGAACCCCAATTGCTGCAGATTCTCTCTCCCAGTGAGGCTGTGGTCGCGGTAGGAATCGAAATCCGCATTGGAGAACTGGCTGGCATGATGAACGTGGGCATTCCCTCAATCATCATAAAGATGCTGCGATCGAAATTCGATCAGCAGTGGTCGGTCCGCAGGTCCGAAGCGTCGGAAGAGGACCGCCAGAGGGCGCTAAAGCTGTTACTGGGAGGACAAGTCAAGTTCGATTCACGCCTGGAAGGACCGACGATGTCGGTGCAGGACATGCTGGGCCTGATGCCCGGAGACGTGCTCGCATTCGACTACCCACTGGATCGCCCGATAGACCTTTTGGTGAACGGGAAACACGTGTTCCAGGGACAAATCGTGAATACGGGACGAAAGCGTGGATTCAGTCTCGATTCAATCACTGGAAGCCTATAAGGCTCCCACAATGAGTTATTTAAGGTGAAACCCTAGAACAGATTTCAATGGACACTAAAGCTCGAAGCTGCGAATAGCGGCGACGGTTTCGGCGATCGCCGCGTCGTCGTGCGCGGCCGACACGAATCCAGCCTCAAACTGCGAGGGCGGCAGGTAAACACCCCGGTCCAGAAGGTGGTGGAAGAATGCTTTGAACCGCGCCGTATCGGCGGACTTGGCGCTGTCCCA
>CAIVVT010000225.1 GCA_903909435.1 uncultured Acidobacteriia bacterium
AGTGGATCTGTCGATGAAGGAGCGCGTACTGGAGAGGTTGCAGCCACCCGGAGCCAAAGCGGTGCGCTATCGCCCCCAGATCAGCTGATGCAATTCCTTCAGGGCCTCTGGTTTATACGCAGCCCGTCAATGCCAACTCGTCAGCCTCAAACTGTATTTTTCTTATACCGCCACGGTAAACCGTACATGCTTCGAAGCTGTGGATAATTCTGGTGTAATTGCTCAACCCCGGCTTGAAGCGCCGTCCCCCGGATAACCTGTCCGAATGCGGGTGCGACGGCGAAATTTGTGTTGACGCGGTCACGGGCGGTTCGATTCAAGCTTTCCGTGACCCAGCTTCCCCCGCTCGACCACCTCAGCCACGCCGAGAAGGACGCCCTGATCCGCGCGCTGTGGGCACAGGTCCAGGCGCTGACGGCGCGGGTGGCGGAGCTGGAGGCGCGCCTCGGGCAACCGCCGAAGACACCGGACAATTCCAGCCTGCCGCCGTCGAAGGGCCAGAAGCCGGACAAGCCCGAAAAGACCGTCAGGACCGGGCAGCGCAAGGGCAGCCTCGGCCGCAAGGGCGGCGGCCGCCCGCTGGCCTGCGATCCCGACGAGACCGTTACCGCCAAGGCCGCCGCCTGTGCGCACTGCCGGTCCGCGCTGACGGAGGCCGACCAAAAGCTGCACGGGCGCTGGGACAAGATAGACCTCCCGCCGGTGCGCCCGGTGGTGACGCGGGTGGAGCGCTACGCCGGCCATTGCCCCTGCTGCGGCGGCGTCACCCTGGCGCCCGTGCCGGCGGGGCTGGAGGACGGCTCACCGTTCAGCGTCAACATCGTGGCGCTGGCGCTTTACTTGCGCGTCGCGCACGCGGTCAGCTACCGGCGGCTGGCGCAGTTGTTCGCCCACTTGTTCGGCCTGGCTGTCAGCGAGGGCGCGCTGGACGCGATGTTCCGGCGCGCCAAGCCGGGCCTGGACAGCGAGGTCGCGGCGATCCTGGCGCGGCTGCGCCGGTCGCGGGTGGTCTGCTCGGACGAGACCGGCGTGCGGGTCGGCGGGCGTACGCACTGGAACTGGGTGTTCCAGAACGGGCAGGTGGTGATCCACGTGGTGCGCGCCAGCCGCGCGGCGGGCGTCGCGGCCGAGGTGATGGCGGGGCACCGCCCGAGCATCTGGGTGTCGGACCTGTACGGCGCCCAGCAGGGGCACGCGGACCAGTGGCAGGTCTGCCTGGCGCACCAGTTGCGCGACTGCCAGTTCGCGATCGACGCGGGGGACGCGGTGTTCGCGCCGCGGATGAAGATCCTGCTTCTGCGCGCCGTGGTCCTGGCGCGGCGGAGCGAGGGCCTGGCTGAGAGCACCCGGCGGGCCTGGTCGCGCCGGTTCGACCGGCAACTGGGCGAGCTGCTGATGCTGGCCCCGGGCAACAAGCACGGCCGGCGGCTGCGAAAACGTTACGCCAAAGTGCGGAGCCACCTGTTCACGTTCCTGGAGCATCCCGACGTCCCGCCGGACAACAACGCGAGCGAGCGTGACCTGCGGCCGACCGCGACGTACCGCAAGGTGACCGGCGGCTTCAGGTCAAGCTGGGGCGCCGACCTGTTCGCCGCCGCCCGGTCCGTGATCGGCACCGCATCGCGGCGCGGGGTCGACGCGTTCCACGCTATTCGCGCGGTGTTGGGCGGGGAAACTGTGCTGTCACCAGGTTGAGCAGTTACCGAAATCTTGGCTTGCCATTTACAATTTCTCTTGTTTTGGCGCACGAGGCCTTAACCGGAGTTATGCGCTGGGATCCGTCACGCGCAACGGTAATTGTCGATGACGCGATAACCTACAGCG
>CAIVVT010000226.1 GCA_903909435.1 uncultured Acidobacteriia bacterium
CCATCCTTGGCCCGCTTCAACCAGTCCAATTCGTCTCGTTCCGCTTGGCTCATCGAAATTCGTTCCATCCTTCAGCCTTAAGGCTGTCAAGAGGAACTTTCTACTTGGCTGGATTAGGAACTTCTCACTTGGCCGCGACATGCTTCCGTGACGACGGCTGCGGGCCTTTAACCATGTTGACGCACGGACCTGCTAGTATTTGCCCAATGTCCAACTTTCGTCGACACGCCTACTTGTTCGCGCCTGTGTTGTTGGCGCTTACGGCCCGTGCGGCCGAGCCGGTTGTGGATTGGGACAAGGCGAAGGCCGAGACCCTGCTGCACTACCAGGCGGTGGTCCGGATCAATACCAGCAATCCGCCGGGCAATGAGAGTGCCGTGGTCAACTACTTGAAGGGCGCTCTCGACAGCGAGGGCATCAGCTATCAGGTCTTCGCCCTGGAACCGAACCGCGCCAATCTAGTGGCTCGATTGAAAGGCAATGGCAGCAAGAAACCCATTCTGATCCTCGGGCACACCGACACCGTCGGCGTGCAGCGCGAGAAATGGCCAGTCGATCCGTTCGGCGCAGTGCGCCAGGACGGCTACGTCTGGGGTCGCGGCACGACCGACAACAAGGATTGCGTGGCCGCGGGGCTGATGCTGATGCTGCAACTCAAACGCCTGCATGTCCCGCTGGACCGCGATGTGATTTTTGTTGCGGAGGCGAGTGAAGAGAGTTCAAGCGGTCCCGTCCCGGTAGGCATCGATTACCTCGTCAAGGAACACTGGCCGGACATCGAGGCGGAATATGCGCTGGCCGAGGGGGGCTTCGTGCACTCCGAAAACGGCCGGGTCCGCTTCGTCGAGATTGCTGCCACAGAGAAGGTTCCGCGCCGCGCCACGCTCGTCGCTACAGGCACATCCGGCCACGGCTCGAGACCCCGGCGCGACAACTCCATCGTGCACCTCTCGGCAGCCGTCAGCAAGGTAGCAAACTGGGTGCCGCCGATGCGTCTCAACGATGTCACCCGCACTTTCTTCGAGCGCCTCTCGACGATCAGCACTCCAGAAGAAGCGGCGCGCTATCGCGGACTGCTCGACCCGCAACAAACCGCTGCGGTTCAGGAGTATTTCGCCGACCACGATATCGGCAAGTACTCCGCCTTGCACACCTCCATCGCGCCGACGATGATCAGCGGCGGGTTCCGGCAGAACGTGATCCCTTCGCAAGCGGAAGCCACGCTCGATATCCGCGCAGTGCCGGACGAAGACATGACGGCGTTCTTCTCTCAGATGGAGCGTATCATTGGCGATCCAGCCGTCAAGATCGTGCCCAGCGCTCCAGGCCGGCCGCAAGCGCCGCCCAGCCATCTGGATACCGAAATGTTCCACGCGCTCGAAGCCGCGCAACGCCGTCTGTATCCCAACGCAATCACGATCCCGGGTATGGTCACGGGTGCGACCGATCTCTCGCAATTGCGGGCCAAGGGTGTGCAGGCTTACGGTATAGGCCCGCGATTCGACGAAGCTGAGTTTGCTGAACACGGGTGGCACAGTGACGTCGAGCGACTGAGCGAGGACTCGCTTTACGGGCTCGCGCAATTCATGTGGTATGCCGTCTTGAACATCGCAGCCAGCAAATAGGCCTGCCGGCATGCGCGCTCCGTTCGCCTGGTCTCCGGGCTGTTTGCAAAAGTGAAGCGCTGCGGACGTGCCCGACTGCGGCTTTATGCGCGCTGGCTCTCGGTGACGAGGGCGTTCGTGCGACGCAGGCGGTCGGCCAGAATAGTCATGACTTCAAGCGCGAAGAACGGGGTCTCCTGAACCATGAACTCGAACCGGCGCCGGTTTACCGGAGCCAACCGGGAGTCCTTGGTCGCGACGGCGCGTGCACTGCGCGGCCCGTCATCGATCAGCGCCATCTCGCCGAATATGCAGCCCGGTCCGAGTTTCTCAAGCACACTGGTTCCGATTACGATCTCCACCTCGCCTTCGAGAATCACGAACATGGTATCGCCGTGCGCGTCCGCTTCGAAGATGGTCTGTCCCAGGGAGAAATCAACGGTGCTTGCACCTCGGAAGAGGTTCATAAAGAGCTTCGAACTGTGCATTGGACTAGAGTCTCATTTCTGGCAAATAGAAACAACTATAAGGTGAACTGGCCAACAATTGAAATCTGTTTGTAACCACTAATTGGCGCAAGTGTAATGTGTCTCACGGGCTGCAATTCTAGCCTGACGACTGTAAGCGGACTCAGCGGGGTCGCCCAACCCGAAGCTGGCACTATTCTCCTATGGGCCCACACTTGTCACTCCAGTCCATGGAACGGTGGCCAGTTGCGGCGCCCACCGGCTGGTGCGAGGCTCCTTCGGAGTTCTCTTCAAGTGCATACGCACAGCCTTCTGCCGTCCATTGTTTTCGCGACTCGCGCTGACCAGGAGTCTGCCCCCCGATGTGCGCCCACGCGGTTCTGCACTGGCGACTTGCTTGTCCTGACAGACGAAAGGATCATGCCGGGTTGAGCAGAGTGGAGGTTAGACTTCAAACTCCCGTGCTCTTATGTTCACGGTTGATCCGGCCTTCATACGTTGAGGCAAGCCGTAAGTTTGGTGGGATATGCTGGATGTTCCGCCGACTCCGCGGCGGGGAGGTCGTGTTGTATGTGGCGGCAAAGTGCCGGGTTCCTGGGTCTTGTTGTCCTAATGTTGTCTGCGGCCGCGCAGACGGCTCCCCCTGCCGGAATGCCCAAAGCGTGGCGGCTCGTCCACCCGGACGCCGTGGTTCTGGTCGGAGTCGATGTGCGCTCCATCCGCCAATCGGCAGCCGGAAAATCATTAGACAAGAGCCTGAGCCAAGTCAGCCTGGGATTGATGAGCCTCCCCGCCATGCAGTTTCTGCGGGACATCGACCAGGTCTTGATCTCAGCCCCGGACGAGAAGAAAACCGCACCTGTGAACCAGGCCGTCAAGACGCCGGGCAACATGGCAAAATCGGCTGCGCTGATCATCCTCACGGGGCATTTCCCCGCCGGCCACCTGCAGAGCCTGTTGCGCGGCCCGTCGCATGCTTACAACGGCGTGGAAGTTTATGCCTCGTCGCCCGGGGGCGTCAACTCCGGGATTGCTTTGCTGAACGAGAACACGCTGCTGATGGGAGACGCCAATTCGATCCACGGCGCAATCGACCGCAGCCAGCGTTCGAACCGGAGTCCGAGTCCCTTGCTCGTACGCGCTGCGTCTCTCGCGGCGGGCAACGACCTGTGGTTCCTGGCCACGGCACTGCCATCCATGCGCCCGCCGGCAGGATTCCAACCGGCCGGGCTCAATCTCCAGTCCATCGTTTCAGAGCTCCGTGGTGTCGAGGCGGGAATCGCTTTCCGTGACGGCATGAAATTGGCGATTAACCTCTCAACAAATGACGCTAGGATGGCGAGCAAATGGGTGGATCTGCTCACTGCGAAACTGCGCAGTGCCATGGAAGGCAAGCTGGATGCCCAGCAGTCCGCGGAGCTGTTTCACAAGCTGGACATCAGCGCGGAGGGCAACCAGATCCGCGTGAAGTTCGCGCTGAGCCCGGCCGAGTTGGAGCGGGCTGTCCTGCTCGCCCGGCAGATGAACGCCGCCCAGCCTGAATTCACGTTGCGCGCGCCGTCTCCGCGGCCCGCCCCGGGGGTGATCAAGGTCTACGGAATGCCGGGGGGCGTGCGCGAGATCCCAATCGAAGCGGACCCGCAGGAATGACGGATCGCGCGATCCAGTCGCGCTAGATAGCGCAAATTCCTCCACATAAACGCCCACTACCGAAGTGGCAATCGGCAGGGCTTGCACACCGCGCCCACACGCGTCGCGTCCTGCGGGGTCGCTCACGCGGCCGGTTCCGGAGGCATCCGCTCACGCCGGACCGCGTTTCGATCCATCTTTCAAACGAGCATTCGAATCACCGTTCCAGGTCCGAATGTAGGATGGACGCTGCTCCGAATGGGGCGTACAATTGACCACGTCGGAATGGAAAATCGAGAATCCTGCAAGGGAGAAACCGAAATGCGCGTCACCCGCATGAGTCCGAAGGTGCTGCTGGCTGCTCTCGCCGTATTGTCGCTGCTGGTTGCGCCGTCGTCGGCTCAAACCAATTCCTCCGGTTCGACATTAAGCGCCTCGCCAACGCTTTCACAGGCGCCGCCTAACTCCAGTTTCGTTACCTATATCAACACCAGCCACCGGGGGTCCGTTCCCGCCGTCGTAACGCTCAGCGGGCAGCCGCTCGGCCTGGTCCCGCAACCGCTCGACTTCTCGCACCTGATTACGCAAGCTCCCGCTGGAAACGTGCCGGCAGTGTCGATCCCCACTAGTTACGATTTGCGCTCGTTGGGCAGAGTTACGGCAGTCAGGAATCAAGGCAGTTGCGGCAGTTGCTGGGCCTTCGCCACGTACGGTTCCATGGAATCGATTCTCACGCCTGCGGAAACCCGCGACTTCTCCGAGAACAACCTCAAGAACCTTCATGGCTACGACTTCAGTCCCTGCGCTGGCGGCAATGCAAGTATGTCGATGGCCTACCTGACACGTTGGGACGGACCCATTAATGAGTCTGACGATTCCTATAAGCCTACCGACATCAACTCGTCGCCAACGGGACTTCCGACTCAAAAGCACGTGCAGAGCGTCGTCATGATCCCCGGTCGGGGCAGCGCGCTCAACAATAATGCATTGAAGAGTGCAGTGATGACCTACGGCGGCATACAGGTCTTCATGTTCTGGAACGATGCCGCTTACAACTACGCGACATCCTCCTACTACGACCGCGTGGACACCAGCACAAACCACTCGGTCACGCTGGAAGGTTGGGATGATAACTACGCCGCTTCCAATTTCTCCACTGTGCCGCCAGGCAATGGCGCTTTTCTCGTCAAGAACAGTTGGGGAACCTATTGGGGACAGTCGGGCTATTTCTGGGCATCCTACTACGACGCCGCCTTCGCAGTTTACGAACCGTCTTACGCCTACAATGGAAACGATCTGGTCTCGAATTACTCCCGCCAGTATGAATACGACCCCTTGGGCTGGGTGACCAGCTACGGCTACGGTAGCTCGACTGCCTGGTTCGCCAATGTGTTTTCCGCCGTCGCCACTGAGCAATTGCAGGCCGTTTCGTTCTATGTAGCCAGCAACAACAGCCCGTACGTGGTCTCTGTCTATACCGGCGTCTCCGCAACCCCGACCAGCGGCATACTGGCAGCGACGACCAGCGGCACCTTGGATTCTGCCGGTTATCAGACTGTGACGCTCCCCAGTCCCGTGCAGTTGACCAACGGAGTGCCGTTCTCCGTGGTGGTTCAGTTGACCACGCCCGGCTACTCTTTTCCGATCCCGGCCGAAGTCAGGTATTCAGGCTACACCAGTTCAGCCAGTTCCAGCCCGGGACAGAGTTTCTTTAGCTCGGACGGAGCCGCGTGGCTCGATGCCACCAAAGTGGACCCCTCTGCCAACGTCTGCCTGAAGGCGTTTACCACCGCCTCGCCGCAGGCGCCAGCCATCACCAGTTTGAGCCCCAGTTCCGCCACCGCCGGCGGTGCTGCATTTACGCTCGTCATCAACGGCACGGGTTTCATTCCGGGAGCTGTGGCGAAGTGGAACGGTACGGCGTTGACCACCACCCTCGTCAATGCGACGCAGGTTAAGGCAGCCATCCCAGCCGCATTAATCGCGTCACCTGGCACGGCCAGCGTGACCGTGACTACCTCGTTGGGCACTTCTGCTGGCGCGGCGTTCACAATCAATCCACCGCCGCTGCCGACCATCACCGGCCTGAGTCCCAGTTTCACCACAGCGGGCGGCGCGGCATTCACACTGCTGATCAACGGTACGAATTTCATCTTCGGCGCGGCGGCCAAGTGGAACGGCACAGCGTTAACCACCACCTTCGCCAGTGCGACGCAGGTTAAGGCAGCCGTCCCGGCCGCATTAGTCGCGTCGCCTGGCACGGCGAGCGTGACCGTGACCACATCTGGTGGAACTTCGGCTGGAGCGACGTTTACGATCAATGCTCCGCCGCCCCCGACCATTACCAGCCTGACGCCAAGTTCCGTCATGGCGGGGGGGGCTGCCTTCACGTTGCTCATCAACGGCACAAATTTCGTGGGCGGGTCGGCAGCGAAGTGGAACACTACCGCGCTGACGACAAGCCTGGTCAACGCGACGCAGGTCAAGGCGACCGTTCCCGCCGCTCTGATCGCCTCGCCCGGTACGGCTAACATCACGGTTACCACCTCTGGCGGCGCCTCGGCCGGTGCGGCGTTTACGATCAATGCTCCGCCGCCACCGACCATAACCAGCTTGAGCCCGGGCTCCATCCTCGCGGGAAGTGCAGGATTTACGCTCGTCGTCAACGGGACGAATTTCTTTGGCGGGTCGGCTGTGAAGTGGAACGGCGCCGCACTGACAACCACCTTTGTCAGCGCCACTCAGTTGAAGGCCTTCATCGCTGCCACTCTGATCGCCGCGCCGTGCACGCCGGGCGTTGCCGTGACCACCCCCAGCGGCACGTCGGCCGGAACCGCGTTTACGATCAATGCTCCGCCGCCACCGGCCATAACCAGCTTGAGCCCAGCTTCGGCCACAGCGGGCGGAGCGGCTCTCACCATCGTTATCAACGGCACGAATTTCTTCTCCGGAGCCGCCGCAAAATGGAATGCAACCGCGTTGACCACCACCTTCGTCAACGGGACGCAGGTCAAAGCGTCGGTCCCTGCCAGCCTGATCGCCTCACCGGGTACGGCCAGCCTGACTGTCACCACCGCTAGCGGCGCTTCGACGGGAACGGCGTTTACCGTGAATGCCCCGCCGCCACCGACCGTGACCAGTTTGAGTCCGAGTTCCGCCACGACGGGCGGCGCTGCCTTCACCATCGTCATCACCGGCACCAACTTCTTCTCCGGGGCGGCGGCGATGTGGAATGGCTCCGCGTTGACGACGACCTTCGTCAGCGCGACGCAGGTCAAGGCGGCGGTACCTGCCGCGCTGCTCTCTGGCCCCGGCACGGTGAGCGTGACCGTCAATACGGCTAGCGGCACATCCGCTGGAGCGGCGTTCACGATCAATCCCCCGCCGCCGCCGAGTATCACCAGCCTGAGCCCAAGCTCGGTCACCTCTGGCGGTGCGGCGTTTACCCTGATTGTCTACGGTACGAAATTCGTTTCCGGCGCTGTCGTCAATTGGAATGGCGGGGCCCTGACGACGACTCTCGTCAGCGCGACGCAGGTCAAGGCGGCTGTGCCGGCGAGCCTGATCGCCACGGCGGGCACGGCGAGCGTGACTGTGACTACCTCTGGCGGTACCTCCGGGGCCGCCGCGTTCACCATCAAGTAAGGCGCTAACTGGCCGATCGTCGCTATGTCGGCTCCGGCGTCTTGAGGGTGCGTCCAGACCGGCGCGGGAGTGCAGGCACTGGCGGCCCGCCGGCGTGCAGTCTGCCCGGTGTCTGCATCATCGGGAAGAACAGGGTCGGCAACCCAAAGCTCGTATCCTTCGTATCCTATCCTTCGTATCCTTGGTGTAGCCATGTTGCTAATCACGAAGGCCCTCACCCTCGCCGCGCTGCTTGCCCTTTCAGCCGCCGCCTCGTCCATGCCGCAAGTCGTCAAGCAGGGCCGCAAGTTCACGCTGACGGTGGACGGTAAGCCGTTCATTGTTTTAGGTGGCCAGGTGAACAACTCCAGCGGTTGGCCGGACCGCATGCAGGAGATCTGGCCGGTGTTCAAGGCACTGCACGCCAACACGGCCGAAGTCCCCGTTTACTGGGAGGCCGTCGAGCCCCAGCCGGGCGAGTTCCATTTCGAGGCCGTCGATCAGATCGTCCTCGACGCGCGCGCCCAGAACATTCGCCTGATCCTGCTGTGGTTCGCCACCTGGAAGAACGGCGTCATGGACTACGCTCCCGGATGGGTGAAGGCGGATGCCGCGAAGTACCCGCGCATGATCGATTCCGGAGGCAAGCTCGTCCGCGTCCTTTCGCCGCATAGCGAGGCGACCATGGCCGCTGACCGCAACGCTTTCGCCGCCTTCATGCGCCACCTCAAGGACTTGGACGGGGAGCAGCACACGGTCATCTTGGTCCAGGTTGAGAACGAACCCGGGTCTCTGTTCACTGACCGCGACCACTCGCCGGCCTCCAACCAACTGTTCGAAGGCCCGGTGCCTGCCTCGCTTATCGCGGCGCTGCATCGCCCGCCGGGCACGTGGTCGCAGGTTTTCGGCCCCGAATCCGACGAAGCCTTCGCCGCGTGGCACGTGGCGAAGTACGTCAACTCCGTCGCAGCAGCCGGGAAGCAGGCATACGGACTCCCGCTCTATGTCAACGTCTGGCTGAGAGAGCAGAAGAACTTCATGCGTCCCGGCGAGGCCTATCCCAGCGGCGGGGCGACTTCGAACATGCTCGACGTCTGGAAGGCGGCCACCCCGTCCGTCGATATCATCGCGCCTGACGTCTACGTGATGGACTACGCCAGCTACCACAGGGTTTGCGAGAGCTATAGCCGTCCCGACAACCCGCTTTTGATCCCTGAGACCGGAGGCTTCGGCGCGTTCGCCCGTTACATGTTCTACGCACTTGCCGACCACGACTCGCTGGGCTTTTCTCCCTTCGGCATCGACCGTATCAGCGGCGCCGCCGTTCCCGAGGGCATTCCCGGGGTCGCGGCGGGGACCAGCCTGATGGACCTCGTCAGGCCCATGTTGGACAACTATCGCCTGCTCGGTCCCGCGCTCGAACAGATCGCAGCGTGGCAGGGCACCGGCAAGCTCCACTCCGCCGTTGAGGAGGACCAGATTACCGAGCGCCTTCTCACCTTCACCAACTACGAAGTGCTCGCGCAGTTCGGGCGCCCTA
This sequence comes from uncultured Acidobacteriia bacterium, assembly GCA_903909435.1. Classification (GTDB taxonomy): domain Bacteria; phylum Acidobacteriota; class Terriglobia; order Bryobacterales; family Bryobacteraceae; genus CAIVVT01. Next base: position 8,865 of record CAIVVT010000226.1, read on the forward strand.
TCGTGAGCTACGGCGGAACATTTGCCTCCGGCACCGACCGGAAGACCGGACGCTCAATGGTTGCCGAAGTAGCGCCGGATGAGTTCATCTTGATGGGCTTCGACACCCGGCTGCGTTTCGAGCCGCGCCGTGGCTCGAGGTCGCCGAAAGCGCAGTTTCTCTGGGTGGAGGAAGGGACGTATGAGAACGGTTCTTGGAAGCCGATTCGCCGGCTGAACGGCGACGAGACGTTCTTTGAACTTTCTCTGCCGCCTCAGGGCGCTATCCTGCGGGTTAAGCTGATGACTTTCTGAGGCGGCTCCCATCGAAGTAGCGAAAGACTGAGTATTACGCCGTCTGTTGCTCTTCCCCAGCGACAAGGCGGGCTCATGGGATCTCGCTGTCACCAGAGGTTGCCCGGTTCATTCGTATAGGAATCGCGGATTGCGCTGTTGCATATCACCGAGTCCGCTTGCACCACGCCGCTGAACTTCGCTCGCAATCGAAATGCGCAGCAGCGCGGATGACAGTGACGCGCTATCCTGTCGATCGACAGCGGTCAGCGGTCGTTCGGCGCGCACCGTAATACCGGATTGCCCCCCTATGCTTCAGTGCGCTCCCCCGTGCACGGTGGGAGACCGACTCTCCAGATGAATCGCCCGCCAGTGACGTCCGCCCGGGTCCGTTGAGAGCGATTGGTCGCAGGTTGGAAACCGGCCAGCCATTATTGGGTCCCGGATAGACAGTGAGTATGCCGCCCTCGGGGGGCGCGTCATGCAGCCCGGCACGGTGACGCTGAGCGGCGCAACAGGGTGCCGGCCCTGGCCGGAGCGGCAGAACCGCCTCTCGCCAGAGACCCGTTGGATCATGATCTGCGGCCTTGGCCGCGGCGGCAACACGGACAAAAACATCCTCAATCCGGGGCCGTGCCTGCGGTGATACCATCCGGTTGAGCCGTAATCCAATGCATTTCTCCCAGATGGTTCTCCTCCCCGTCCTCGCAATCCTTACCAGCGCGCTGCAGCCGACTTTCGCTGCCGATCGAGTCAAGATTGCCAACGGTACCCTCGAATCGAAGGCTGCACCCAAGGATGGTGTCCGCAGTTTCAAGGGTGTCCCGTTCGGCCAGCCGCCGGTCGGCGACCTGCGCTGGCGCGAGCCCCAACCCGTGAAGGACTGGAGGGGTGTCCGCAACGCCGACCAGTTCGGCCCCCGGTGTATGCAGCGGACTTCCCCTGGCGCCGACTATTGGTTTCGCAGCAACGGCATGAGCGAGGACTGCCTGTACCTGAATCTCTGGACTCCCGCCAAGTCGGCCAAAGCAAAGCTGCCCGTGCTGGTCTACATTTTCGGCGGCGGCTTCCAGAACGGCGACGGTTCGGAGCCGCGCTACGACGGCGAGAACATGGCGCGCCAGGGCATGGTTGCGGTCTCCCTCAATTACCGGACCAACATCTTCGGCTTCTTCGTTCATCCGGAACTCACGCTGGAATCGCCTAACCACGCCGCGGGCAACTACGGATTGCTCGACCAGGTGGCCGCATTGCGGTGGGTGAAAAGGAACATCGCCGCATTCGGCGGCGACCCGCAGCGTGTCACCATCGCCGGCGAATCGGCCGGATCCATCGCGGTCAGCGCGCTGATGGCCTCGCCGCTCTCGCGAGATCTGATGGCCGGCGCGATCGGCGAAAGCGGCGCCATTATCTCCACACTGCCGCCCCAACCGCTGGCCGACGCCGAGCAGAACGGTGCGAAATTCGGAGCCGCTGCCGGGGCCGGGACTCTGGCTGCGCTGCGGGCGATGACCGCCGAGCAGATCCAGGAAGCCTTGACCAGGACGAAGGGATTCCGCTTCGGTGCGACGCTCGACGGCTACTTCCTGCCCAAGCCTCCAGCTGCCATTTTCGAGGCCGGGGAGCAGGCTAAGATCCCGCTGCTGGAGGGTTCGAACACGCAGGAGCAGCCTGCGCGTCTGGTGCTGGGACAGGCTGAGCCGACGCCCGAAACGCTCGCCAACGCCATCAGGAAGTTCTACGGGGATCTAGCCGGCGAGGTGGTGAAGGCCTATGCCGCCAGCACGCCCGACGAGGTCTATGAAGCCGCCATGCACCTGGCCAGCGCCCGGTTCATCTCGTACGGGACCTGGAAGTGGGCTGAACTCCAGCTGAAGACCGGCGGCAAACCGGTGTACCGCTACCTGTATGCGCGTCCGCGTCCGCCATACCTCGGCATGCCCGGTCAGGCGCCGTCTCCGGCTCCCACCGCGCCGGCCGTGCCCGCGGGGCCTCTAGGCGCGGTGCACTCAGCCGAAATTCAATACGCGATGGGCAACCTCGACCTGGACAAACGCTATTCCTGGGAGCCGGCCGACTATACGGTCTCCAAGTTGATGCAGGCCTATTTCGTGAACTTCATCAAGACGGCGAATCCGAACGGCCCAGGCGTGCCCGATTGGCCGGCGTACAGCGCCGCCGCCAACTACCCGCTGATGAGAATCGACGTGGAATCCGGCGCTCAACCGGAGCCGCACCGCGACCGCTATCTCGCGCTCCACGCCGCCAACGCGAAGCCATAGCCGGCACACAGGGTTGAGTGCAATATTCCGCAAGCTCCGGCCGCGTCGCGCGGGCGAAGCGGCCGACTTCCGTTGCTCTGCGGCTTAGGATTCGACCGTTAGACCAGCGCCTTCGCGTACAGCGCGAGCAAACGGCTCCAGGCCTTCTCGGCTAAGGGCTCGTTGTAGACGCGCGAATCAGGCGGGCACCAGCCGTGCGCGGCGCCGGTGTACACCTCAATCTCCGCCGGCACGTTGGCCGCTGCAAACGTGTCCTTCAGCGCAGTCTTGTCGTTGGGCGCGCGCTGATCGTCGTTTTCGGCGATCGCCACCAGGAACTGCGCCTTCGTCTTCGAGGCCTGCAGGTGTGGACTGTTGGGCGTGCCCGTCACCAGCCCGCCGCCGTGGAACGAGGCGACGGCCCCGACGCGATCGGGGACGGCGGCGGCGGTGCGAAAGGCAATCGGGCCGCCCATGCAATAGCCCTGCGTCCCGGCCTTCCGGCCCTTATCGACCGACTTTTGCTCGTCCAGCCACGCGATGCAGGCCTTGGCGTCCGACATGTGCGTGGTCTCGTTCAGGGCCCGGGCGAGGGGCATCAAGTCCTGGATGGGAGTCGCGCCGCCGGCCTCCGACGTGGGCGCCTTCTTGACGCGGTAGAACGGGTTCACCACCAGCACCGAGTACCCCGACTCGGCGAGCCGTTTCCCCATCTGCCGGAATGCCGGCCGCAGCCCAAAGATGTCCGGCCAAATCAGCACCGCCGGGAACGTGCCGCTCGCCGGATGCACGAAGTAGCTATCCGCGACGCCGTCCGGCGTGGTCACGTTCACCTCGGATTCGACCACCGCGACCGCCCCCGCGACTTGCGGCAAAACCATGGCGATCCCGGCGCCCAGCATGACGCCGAATTGCTTCCGTGTCACCAAACCGCGAGCTTCGTACGCCTGCCGGTCTGCTTCGAAATGATCCTCGTCACACATACTTGCTCCTTAGCCGCCCAGTTGCGCGGAAATACCGCGTGTATCGAGTTATTATACCCAGCCGTTTCCGGCCTCCGTTACCGTAATCCAGGCCGGCTGAAACGCGAGGTGCGGGGAGTACGGCGAGGCGCGAGCGGCCGGGTTTTCGATTGCGGGCCGCCGCACTTCACGACGTCCAACGGACTTTCATCAGGCGGGATGCCGTTACAATGAAGGATTCCCCTAAAATGACACTGGCAGCAAAGCTCGCCTTTCAATTCGATAAGAAGGTCCAGATTCGCGGTCAGGAATTGTATCAGCAGCAGGCCGTCAAATTGGTCGACGCCAGCCCCAGCCACTTCAACGCCGAAGTTCGTGGGGGCCACTTGTACGACGTTGCGCTGAGCTACGCGGACGGCAGCCTGGTGGTCGGCTGCGAATGCGCTTATTACATCGATCAGGGACCGTGTAAACACATCTGGGCGGCCGTTCTGGAGGCGGACCGGCGCGGCTCGCTGGCCGATGCGCGGAATTCGAACGCCCTGCAACTGGTGGACGATCTGGACCTGGATGTTGACCTCGACGCCGTGGACGGCCCGGTTGCTCCAAACGGGAAAGGGAAGCTACCCCAATTCTTCACGCCGCCCCCCCCGACTCCTCAGCCGCCGCTCTGGCTGGAACGTCTGATGGCGGTCCGGCGCATGGTCGAGAGCGGGCGTGCCACCTCGTCAGGCTCCGCCGGGGTGACCGAGGTTTTCTACGTGGTCAACGTCAGCTCGTCGAAGTACTCGGGTGCCCTGACGCTGGAATTGAAAGAACGCCGCCTCAAGAAGAACGGCGATTGGTCGGTCCTCAAAAGCCTGGGTCTGACTCCCGCACGGGTCAGCGAGGTGCAAGACCCGCTGGACTCGGAGATCCTCTCGTCGATCCTGGGCTCGCAGGAATACTACGGTTATTCCTACGCCTACCGCTACGGGACTGCCGCTGCGGGCAATCGGGTGCTCCCGCCCGCTCTTGCGCTGCGCGTGGTCCCCCGCCTGGCTGCGGCCAATCGCCTCTGGCTGGACGACAACCTCGCACCGGGCCGGCTGCCGGATCCAGTGGCCTGGGACGATGGCGAAGCGTGGCGGTTGTGGCTGGACGTCCACCGCGACGAAAACGACCAGTGGAGCATTTCGGGTTCGCTGCGCCGCACCGGCGAGCGCATGGAACTGTCGCAAATTGACCTGGTGATCGAAGGCGGATTCGTATTCTCCGGCGGTCGCGTGGCCCGTTTCGACGATGCCGGCCAGTTCCCCTGGCTGCTGGAACTGCGCAAGGGCAAGCCGATCGCATTTCCGAACAAGGATCGCGACGCCGTGCTGGCGCAGCTGCTCGACAGCCCTGCTGCTCCCTCCATCGAGCTGGACGAGGAATTGCGTTACCAGGAAGTGCGCGGGACTCCCAAGTTCGCCTTGCGCATCTCGCAAAAGCTCGAGAAGTACGGCACGCCGCACTTCGAGGCGCATTTACTGTTCGATTACGGCCGTGGCTGGGTGGATGACGTTCCGGGCAAACGTGGTGTCTGGCGCCCCGAGGAGCGCGTTTACGAGGTGCGCGACAGCGCGGCTGAAAGTGAGGCGAGGGAGACGTTAAAGGAGCTCGGCCTGCGGCCTTCCACCGACGGTCGTGCGCCCTGGCGGCTGGCGCCCAAGTCCATGCCGCGAGCTGTGCGCGAGCTGCTCCAGGGCGGCTGGCACGTCGAAGCCGAGGGCAAAGTGTTCCGCAGTCCAGGCGCGATGCGCGTGGATGTGCGTTCCGGCATCGACTGGTTCGAACTGCACGGCGAGGTGGACTACGGCGAATCCACGGCCAACCTGCCGCAATTGCTGGCCGCCGTGCGGCGCGGCGACGGCATGGTGGCGCTGGGCGACGGCACCTTTGGAATCCTGCCCGAGGAGTGGCTGGCGCGCTTCGCCCCGCTGGCTGGTCTGGGCGGCAAGGAAGAAGACCACCTGCGGTTCAAGCAGAACCAGGCCGGACTGCTGGACGCCCTGCTGGCGGCACAGCCGGAAGTGCACTTCGACGCGGGTTTTGCCCAGGCCCGGGAGCGGCTGCAGAACTTCCAGGGCGTTCAGGCGATGGACCAGCCGGCGGGCTTCGTCGGCCAACTCCGCCATTACCAGCGCGAAGGCATGGGCTGGATGCAGTTCCTGCGCGAGTTCGGCTTTGGCGGGTGCCTGGCCGACGACATGGGCGTGGGCAAGACGGCGCAAGTGCTGGGGACGCTCGAACTGCGCCGGACAGAAGGCCACGGCCCGTCGCTGGTGGTGGCGCCGCGCTCGCTGATGTTCAACTGGCGCGAGGAGTCAACGCGCTTCACGCCTCAATTGCGCGTGCTCGAGCACCTGGGACTAGGGCGCGACGCCGAGGCGATCCGCAAGCACGACCTGGTTCTGACCACCTACGGAACACTGCTGCGCGACGCGCCGATGCTGTCGGAAGTCGAATTCGACTACGTCATTCTCGATGAGGCGCAGGCCATTAAGAACGCCTCCACCGCGTCGGCCAAGGCGGTGCGGCTGCTGCGGGGAAAGCACCGGCTGGCCCTGAGCGGCACGCCGATCGAGAACCATCTAGGCGAATTGTGGAGCCTGTTCGAGTTCCTCAACCCGGGCATGTTGGGTGAGGCTAAAGTGCTGAAAATGGCGGGCGGCCTGGCGCAGAACCCGAGTCCGGAAGCGCGCCAGTTGCTGGCCCAGGCGCTGCGGCCGTTCATTCTGCGCCGGACCAAGCGGCAGGTGGCCAGCGAACTGCCGGACAAGACCGAGCAGACCATCTTCTGCGAGCTGGAAGGCCCGCAGCGCAAGCACTACGACGAACTGCGCCAACACTACCGGCAGACGCTGCTCAACCGGGTTGACAGCAAGGGGCTTGGGCGCAGCAAGATGCACGTGCTCGAAGCGCTGCTGAGGCTGAGGCAGGCCGCGTGCCACCCGGGATTACTGGACCCGAAGCGGCTGGCCGATCCGAGCGCCAAGCTGGATGTGCTGCTGGAGCAGCTCAACGACCTGCGCGAGGAGGGGCACAAGGCGCTCGTCTTCTCGCAGTTCACGAGTTTGCTGGCCATCGTGCGCGACCGGCTGGACGCGCTGAAAGTGAACTACGAGTACCTGGACGGGGCGACGCGCGACCGCCAGACGCACGTGGAGCACTTCCAGAACGACCCGGCCTGCGAGTTGTTCCTGATCAGCCTTAAGGCGGGCGGGCTGGGCCTGAACCTCACGGCCGCCGACTACGTGTTCCTGCTCGACCCGTGGTGGAACCCGGCGGTGGAGGCGCAGGCCGTGGACCGGGCGCATCGTATCGGCCAGACGCGCCAGGTCTTCGCCTACCGCCTGATCGCCAAGGACACGGTGGAGGAGAAGGTGCTGGAACTGCAGAAGACCAAGCGCGAACTGGCCGATGCCATCCTGGGCGAAAACAACAGCCTGATCCGCGACCTGAAGCGCGAGGACCTGGAACTGCTGCTGTCCTAGGTGTGATGGGGTTCTCAGATGGTCATTGCGCCGTAGCCGCCGTCGACGCGCAGGATCGTGCCCGTCACGAACGACGACGCCGCGTCGGCTGCCAGAAAGACTGCAGCGCCCACCAGCTCGCGCGCTTCGCCGAAGCGATTCATCGGTGTATGTCCCATGATCTTCGCCACACGCTGCGGAGTGAGGATCCTGCGATTCTGCTCGGCTGGGAAGAAGCCGGGCACGATGGCGTTGACGCGCACTCCCTGGGGGGCCCACTCGCGCGCCAGGAATTGCGTGATCTGGTTCACGCCGCCCTTGGCCACCGAGTAGGTGAAGACCCGCGACAGCGGCGGACCGGCCGAGACCGAGGAGATGTTGATGATGCTGCCCCCGCGCCCGGGCTGCGTCATCCAGGCCCCGAAGACCTGGCAGGCGAGGAACACGCTCTTGAGGTCCACGTCGACAATCCGCTGCCACTCCTCTTCGCCGATATCGAGGAACGGCGTGGCGGAGTTGATGCCCGCGCCGTTGACCAGAATGTCCACATGCCCGAACTCGGCCAGGATCTGATCGAGCGCGTCCTGCAATCCCGCTTTGCTGGTGGCATCGGTCTGCACGCCAATGGCCCGCCCGCCGAGTGCCCGAATGTCGGCCGCACTGGCCTCCGTATGTTCCAAACTACGTCCGAGAATCGCGATGGAAGCGCCCGCGTTGGCGAGGCCGCGCGCGATCTCGCCGCCCAGAACTCCGCCGCCGCCGATCACCGCGGCCACTTTACCGTTAAGCGAAAAAAGATCCTGCATGGTTAAACCGAAGTTGTAGCACAAACTGACTTCGCCCGAGCGCAGGGGTTGAGAGCGGCAGCCGCGTGGACCCGCGACCGATGGGTACGCCGCGCCCCATCGCACGGTCCGGGCGGCGTCGTGTCCGCCAGCACTGGCTTCGCGTCTTCGGGGTGGAGATTCAGAACCGTCAACTTTGACGATTTCCGAAATCGGCATCTCTGGAATCAATGACTTGAAAGTGCAAACCGTCAAGTGTGAACGGTTTGGGTTTGGGCCAGCTCACGGGACTCGTTCGGCCTTGGTCCCTTCCACGGGCGGCTCACGCCGGGCGCTCCAGTTCGACGCAGCCCAGCGTAAAGGCGTAAGGGAATGGCCCGCCCGTGCCCGCCGGGCGCACTCCGTCGAAGAACACCAACATCCGGTTCGGGCTGGTTTCGCTATAGCGCAGCGAGGGTTTCCACGGGCCGGCGTGCCAGCCGCGGTTCTCTGCGGTCATGATCTGCACGGGCTCGCTCCAGGCGCTCAAGTCCGGCGACGCGCTCCCGGCGTGGCACCACCACAGCCCGGCCGTTGGCGGCGGCTCGCCGGGCTGCAGCCACACTCGCGAGAAGACCGCCTCGTAACCCGCAGCGCCTTCGATCACGCAGAAATCGAACATCTTGCAATCAGGCGGCGCGAAGATCCGGTGCTCGCTCCAGCCGGTCCGTCCGTCCGCGCTCTCGGCATAGCCGTGAACCAGGTAATCCTCCTGGTTGGATCCGGCCACGTACCACAGCTTCCACACGCCGTCGGCGTAGATCAGGTTGGGCTCGTAGACGCTCCCGTGCTCCCACTCTACTTCCGCGCGGAAGACGGGCTGGCTCTGCTCGACCCAACGCGTGCCGTCCCATTCCAGGTAGCCGATGGCGTAGGGGCCCCAGACCCACTCCGCGCCACCCGCGTAGTAGATCCGCTCGACCCACGCCGCGCGTTCCGGGTCCCAGCCTTTGACGAAGGAGGGGCAGTGCCGCCCGCCCTTGAGGTCCCATTCCCGGCTCGCCACCTGCGGTGCGAGCAGGGCTACCTTGCCGGGGGCCTCAGGATCTTCTGTCAGGTGCCAACCAGTCGGCGCGAGCGGAGCGCCTGGGGGCAACGTGGCGCTGAAAAGCTGGATGCCCTCCCGGTTCAGCACTTTTCCCGCGAGGTACATGTGCCATTGGCCATCGCGTTTGACGATCGTGGAGTCGGTTGCCACCACCACATCGACGATTGGTGCGAAGCCGTCTACGGGATCGAAGATCTTGGTCTCTTGCATGGCGCAAATACCATGTTAACCAATGCATCCGGGCGCCCCGGTGAGGCCTTTCGCACCACTGGGCGCAAGCCTGCTCCACCCCCACGAAACCGCCGCGCCAGCCGCTGAGTTCAGGTGCGCTTCCCGTCCCTGAACCGGATTGGGGACAGCGGATATTCCACCCGCTGGGCCAGTTTACGGTAAGGCGGTTTCAGCCTTTTTCTGGAGAAGGGAGAAGGGGACGTCCTCAAAAATCGGGTTCACTCCATCCCCATCTCCGCATTGAAATGTCGGGGGAACGACCGGAGTCCGGCCATCCGGGTTCGTCGCTCTCGCGGAGCATCTCA
>CAIVVT010000227.1 GCA_903909435.1 uncultured Acidobacteriia bacterium
CAACAAGATCAAATCCATCAGTCATCGCTCATTCGGCTTCCGCAGCGCCGAGAACTTCATCGCAGCGATCTATCACTGCTGCGCTCAGCTGCCGTTGCCCGTCGAGCGCTAATTACACTTTGGGGACAGGAGCCGATCTTCCTGAGCCATTCTGTGAAACCATGCTATTATTCCTTCTAATTAGGCGGTGGCTGAAGTATGACGGAGGGTCAATCAAAAAGATGCAGAGATTTGCGACTTTCCCCGGAGGCTCCACCGGGTGAGCGATGCGCAAGACTTCAATCAAGTTACAAAGGGCTTCTTTCAAGAAGTTGAACTGGGTGCTTCCTATCCTCCCTTTTCTGCCTTTCGAGAACACTTTGGGTTTGTCCCTTCGATTTTCCGCTGCCAAAGCCTGTTGCCACGGCTAATCGAGGCCGAGGCGGGACTCGCCGCGGCGATCCACTTTCCAGTCCGGGCTCTTTCGTGCAGGCAAAAGGAACGCTTGCTCCTGCCACTCGCGGCTGCCCATCGCAATGGATATTGGGTCGCGGCACATTATCAACTGCTGTGTTTGCTCGGCGAACCAGAAGAGCGGCTCGATCAGTTGGTGAGCGATTACAGGCAGGCCGACCTGTCGTCGGCGGACATGGGACTGCTGGAGTTCGCCCTCAATCTCGGCACGAACGGCCCCTTCATCACACGGAAAGACATTGGAAATGTGCAGAGCCAAGGGTGGTCGAACGAAATCATCTTAGAGACAATTTTGATCACCGCCTGGTCTAGCCTGTTGTCATGCCTGTCCACGGGCCTGGGGGCCTCTCCCGATTTTGAAGTGGCGCCGATTCCCGGCACTGCGCAATTGAATCCGCAACCCGGCGGTGTCGATCAAGCCGGCGAGCGCATCGGACCTTATCTCGACGCCCCAGATCTCCAGACCAGCCAGTTCGGCCCGTTCGAGTTCTTCCGTGAGCACCTCGGTTTCATCCCCAACTTACTCCGCGCCCAGAGCGCTCGTCCTGACGTGATCGAGGCGGAAACCGAGGCGTTCCGCCTCGTGATGTTAACCGACGATCACTTGAGCCGCCTGCAAAAGGAGCTGATTCTTTTGGTGGTTTCGGCGGCCAACCGGAATGCTTGTTGCGTGGCCGTTCATTCGGAAATCCTGCGCACTCTTGGCGTGCTCCCTGATGTCGCCGACAAGATTGCACAGGAGCATCGAAGTGCAGGTCTTGATGAGGCCGATGAGGCCCTGCTGGATTTTGTGCTCAAGCTCGCCAGCGAGCCGTCCGAATTCGGCGCGCGAGATTTTGCGTCACTTCGAATCTATGGGTTTACCGATGAGCAAGTCCTGGAATCTGTGGTCGTGACCTCGTTCGCCAACTTCTTAAACACCTTGGAGTTCGGGCTCGGGGCCAAGGCGGATTTCGTCCTCCGGTGGGAGCCCAGCCCGATTTCAGAGAAAGTTTCGAATCTTCCTGTGCCGGATGTCCGTCATACCGGACAAGGTTATGCCGGTGACCCTGACAACGAAACGGTTGTCAGAGTGCAGAATGGCGATCTGGACGCTTTTGAAGCTCTCATCAACCGCCATAGCCGGCGCGTTTACCGGACCTTGCTTGCGACTTTGGGAAATCAGGAGGAGGCTCGTGACGCGATGCAGGACACATTCCTGAAAGCGTTTCAACATCTCGGCGATTTTCAGGGACGTTCCAGATTCTCCACCTGGCTGGTGAGTATCGCCAGCAATACGGGACTTCAGTTGTTGCGGGAGCGCAAGCGCGTTCAATCTCTCGACGATGATGGCGTCGAAACGGACGAAGGATTTCGGCCCCGGCAGATACGCGCGTGGAGCGACAATCCCGAGCAGTTGTGTTCCAAGGCTGAGTTGCGCGCTCTGGTTGAGGAACACGTGATGAAACTGCCGATCAAGTACCGCGTTGTGGTGATGCTGCGAGATATCGAACAAGTCTCGATTGAAGAGGCAGCGGTCGCCCTCGGTTTGGGAATTCAGGCCCTGAAATCCCGCCACCTGCGTGGACGCTTGATGCTGCGCGAGGCTCTGACACCCCATTTCGCCGCGGCTGCAGCTGGGGGCGCTGCATGATCAACTGCGCGGATTTCATGGCGGAAATCGGGAATTACCTGGATGGCGCGGCAGCCGCCGATGTCCGCCGTCAACTGGAGGCTCACCTTGCCCACTGTCAGACTTGCCAGGTGGTTTATGACTCGGCTCGAAAGACCGTCAGGGTGCTGACCAACAGCGGCTCTTTTGACTTGTCCGAAGCCGCGTCGAAACCAATCACTGAGAACATCATGGCGATGATACGCGGCCAACAGAGGTCTGAATGAGTTATCTCCCCCAAGTCTCCGATGAAAGAAACTTACCGGCGTTCCAGCTGATCGAAAAGGACTTCGGATTTGTCCCGAACTTCTATAGGGCGCAGGCGATCCGGCCGGACCTGGTCGACGCTCAGGTTCATCTCGTCGATGCCATCCTCATCAGGAAGAGCACGCTCACCCGTCGCCAGAAGGAATACGTCTTCCTCGTATGCTCGGCAGCGAACCTCAGCACATATTGTGTTACGGCCCACTGCGAGATCGTGCGAATGCTCGGAGTGGAGGGTACTGAACCAGAACAGATCGCCGTGGATTACACGGCGGCAGACCTTCCTATAGCGATGAAAGCGCTCCTCAGTTTCGCGACCAAATTGAATGGGAGAGCGACGAAGGTGAGCCGTCGCGACATCAATGCCCTTCACACCTATGGATACACCGACGAGCAGATCCTGGAAACGGTGCTGATAGTAAGTCTGGCGAAATTTGCCAATTCCGTCGCCTTTGGGCTGGGAACGGTCCCCGATTTCGATCCGCCGGAGGTGGTTCTCCGTATGGCGGAGGCCGGCGGCAGCACTATCGGATAGCCACCGGCGCCACCAGCACCGCCCCACCCGGCGAGGCCAACTTGGCCCAAACCGAGGTAGCCGCGATGCGGCATGTCCTTGTTGAGGACTTCGGAACCGGCCAAGGCCATCTCAACCACGAATGAGAGGTCCCCCAGGCGAGTGGATGCTCACGGATCCGGCCAAGTGAGGCCATGTGGCCGTAAAGGCGCTGGACGAGCCCCATCGAATCGGGGGGCTTCACAAATCTGATCGTGAGAAATCGCAAATCGTGAAGTCTCTCAAATACGCGTCATTCGCAGGTGCTTTATTTATTGATACATAGATCCGTGCGGCTGTGGCGCAGCGCATGCAATAGCCTGAGTGTCGCGATTTTCACGACTCAGAACAGGAGCCTACCTCACATGCAAAGAATCAACGCAATCGATCCCGCCGAAGCCACCGGCAGAACCAAGAAACTACTGGACGGCGTCCAGGCCAAGTTAGGAATGACGCCTAATCTAATGAAGACGCTGGCTTCCGCGCCAGCGGCGCTCGAAGCTTACCTCAGTTTCGGCGCAGCGTTGGGAACGGGCGTCCTGGACGCCAAGTTCCGGGAGCAGATCGCCATCGCCGTGGCCCAGGCGAATTCCTGCGAGTACTGCCTGTCGGCTCACTCCGCGATCGGCGCGATGGTGGGCCTCACCCCGAGGGAGATCGCGAGCAGCCGGGAATCGCATGCCGAAGATGCCAAACGCGATGCGGGCCTGCGATTCGCGCAGACCATCGTAGTGCAGCGCGGCGAAGTCTCCGATGCGGCGATGGCGAAGGTTCGCGGGGCCGGCTACGCGGACGGCGAAATCAGTGAGATTGTCGCCAACGTTTCCGTCAACATCTTCACAAATTACTTCAACCTCGTAGCGCAAACGGAAGTGGACTTCCCGCGCGTTCCAGTGGCCCTGACTGCAAACCAAAGCAATTGATAGCGATCACTAGAGGAATCACCATGTCGAACAAACTCTTCCGAACCCTCCTGTGCGCGTGGGCTCTGATCGCCTGCCTTTCAGCCGCCGCCCCCACCAACTACAAGACTGCCAAGGTTCTGGGACTTAACATCGCGTATCGCGAGGCTGGTGACCCCAGCAGCCCGAAACTGGTCCTGCTGCACGGGTTTCCCGCTTCCTCGCATCAATACCGCGATCTGATTCCGGCACTCGCCAGCCGGTTCCACGTGATTGCGCCGGACTACCGTGGTGAAAAAATGTTGATCAAGAAATCCTTGGAAATTTCCTATTCCGAGGTGACTCCCAAGTCCCTCTACGTCAACCGGCGCAGCTTTCTGGCGGGCGTCCCTGCAGCCTTCCTGGGTGCGCGCGAACTACTGTCGCCCTCGGCCCAGGCCCTGGCCAGCGAGAAACTCGGCAACCTCGGAAAGAGCTCGCTCAGCGCTAGCGACAAGCCAAGCTCTTACAAAGACGTCACCACGTACAATAACTTCTACGAGTTCGGCACCAGCAAAGATCAACCCGCCCAACTTGCAAAGAATTTCAAAACCAGCCCCTGGGTGGTTTCGGTGGACGGCGAGGTGGCTAAGCCGCGCAAGTTCAGCATGGAAGAAGTCCTGAAACTTGCGCCGCTCGAAGAGCGCATCTACCGGCACCGTTGCGTGGAGGGGTGGTCGATTGTCGTGCCGTGGGCCGGCTACTCGCTCAGCGCGCTGCTCAAGCAAGTGGAACCAACCTCCAAGGCCAAATTCGTTTACTTCGAGAGCTACTACGACCTCAAGCAGATGCCCGAGGCCAAACACGCCGGAATCCCGCTGCCCTACGTTGAAGGCTTGCGCCTGGATGAAGCCATGCACCCGTTAGCATTGCTGTGCGTAGGCCTCTACGGCGAGTCGCTACCACCACAGGACGGCGCGCCGGTCCGCCTGGTGGTGCCGTGGAAGTACGGGTTCAAGAGCATAAAGTCGCTCGTCAAAATCAAGTTGGTAAGCAGCCAGCCGCAAAACACATGGAATGTCTCCAACGCGCGCGAGTACGGTTTTTATTCGAATGTGAATCCCCAAGTTGACCACCCCCGCTGGAGCCAGTCGAGCGAGCGGCGTCTGGGCGAACTTCGGCGCCGCCCCACGCTCATGTTTGACGGCTACGCCGACCAAGTAGCGCACTTATACGCCGGCATGGACCTGAAGAAGAACTTCTAGCCATGCTGCGCAACCGTTGGATCAAAGTACTGATGTTCGTGCTGTGTCTTGTGCCTGTGGGCTGGCTTGCCTGGCGGGCGTGGCAGGAGAACCTCACCGCCAACCCGATTGAGTACATCACGCACTTTATACCGCGAAAGGTCAATTTTTTTGGGGGTGAACGCCCATCGACTTTTGGCGATTGGCGCGTTCCAGAAGACGATGGTTTCTAAGAAGGGCTCTGAGCAGGAATTCGACGGGGCACGCATTTCAGGCTGCTTTCCTGAAGACCATGAATTCAGTTCTGGTGGCTGCCATGCGCTGCGCCTTCAACAAGAGGTAGCGGAGGTTCTTGTAGCCACGGCCGCGGCGCAGTAGAGACTTGATGTTGCCGTTGATCGCCTCGACCACCCCCAGCGGAACCTTGGTCCGACAGTAGTTCAGGATGCCGTCGAGATGGTCAAGAAGCAGAAGCGCTAACTTCTGGAACGGAGCCAGCCGCTGCCAGCGGAGCTGGTCGATCCAGCGTTGCAGGTAGTTCAGCATGGCCCCTTCGTAGTGGTAGGTCCATAGCCGGTCCAGGCTTTCTTTGAGGAGGTAGGCCTTGAAGACTCGGCGGTTCAGCGCGAAGATGCGGTTCAGTTCCTGCCGCTTGCCGGCGGAAAGGTTCGTCCACCGGCTCAGCAGCAGCCAGCGTTTCCCTTTGACGAGACCGCGCATTGGGCCACCCTTGCGGAAGAACTCGGCGCGCCGCACTTCATCAATGGCTTGGTTGGCATGTTGCATGACATGGAACTTGTCGTAGATGATGCGGCAGTTTGGAGCCCACTGCTCGATGCTCAGCCGGTAGGGTTCCCACATGTCCACGCAGGCCGCCGCGATCCGCTTCCGTTGGCCGGCGCTCAGTTCCGTCCGGAAGAACTCATCCAAGCTTTCTTTCTTGCGTTCCCGTCCAAACCATACTGGCTCGCCAGTGTCCAGGTTACTGACTACCGTGATGAACTTCTGCTTCTTCCCGAGATGGATTTCGTCCACGCCCATTTGGGTCAACCCCGGCGTGCGTCGCGCCGCCACCCACCGCTCCAGATAGCGCAAGTCGATGGCCCGCACCGTACTCGACGCCAGACCGAATCGCAGCGCCACCTGCCGGGCCGCGGCGCTCTCACAGGCTTGCCCCACGGCATCCTCGAAACGCTTGCTGAATGGAGCCTTGCTCGGCAACTGTGGAACCTTCTCGATCCTGATGCCGCAGTCCGGGCAACACACCCGGTAAAGCTCTACCACCACCGTCGTCCGGAACTCCATGCAAGGAAGATCGCGCACCTCCCGCTCGCTGAAATCGTGAGCGTCTTCCAGCTTGCGACCGCATCCGGAACAAACCAACTGCCGATTGCCGCGCTTCCTGCGAATCCACAGCTTCAGGGTTTTCGCCCTCTCGTCGATTTCATGCCGGTAGACTCGGTAGCCCGGCCATCCCAGCAGTCTGGTCAGCTCCCTGTCTCGCAAACCGCTGAGTCTACCGAAATCACAAACCTCCCGAAAGTCACCCCTGCTTGAGGTCCGTCGAATTCCTGCTCAGAGCCCTAAGAAGACACAAAACGCCTGAGAATCGCAACCGGAATCCCTTGAGGCAGGTCTCCAATTTTGTCCGGCGCGTTCTCACAAGCGGCCATGAGATCGGCGCATCGGATCGAACGGCAAACCTGGCCGCGCGATCCGATGAATCCAGACGGACTTACTTCTTCACGTTGTCGTCGGACATCTTGCCGGACTCCATCTTGTCGTCGGCCATTTTGCCCGACATCTTGCCGGACTTCATCTTGTCGTGCTTCTTCGACATTTTAGCCTTCTTGGTGCCTTGCATTTTATCGCCAGACATCTTGTCCTGGGCCATTTTGTCGTCATTCATCTTGTCTTGGGCGCTCGCGGCAACCGCAAGTCCCAACACGATCATCAGGGTGGCAAATCTTCTCTTCATATGTACTCTCCTTCTATTTCGACGGCACTTTACGGTCCTTAGCGATAACTAGGGACTTCCCGCCCGCTGCGATGGCGGGTGACTTGTCAAGGAAGGTAATCAATCAAATGTGATCAATTCTTCTTATTGCGAGTTTCAGTCCAATTCCTGGGCCCACCGGGATACCGCGGCCCACGAGTGGTTCGGGCTAACGACATCATTCCGTGGTGCGGACCCTGCTCGCGGGCGCGGCTTGCCAGAATCAACAAACCATCCCGTACTCAAACGCGTGCTAGAGCTCCAATTGCGTGGCGCCGAGCACCCGCCAACTGGCGCGCTCCTGCACGAACGCCACTATCCGCATCCCGCCCTTCCCGGCGCCGGGCGGGATGAACAGGCTCACCTGTTGAGAAAAGGACGTGCCGGCTTTCGCGGTCCCGGCCATAACGAGCGAGCGCACGACGGCCACGTGCCGCAGATGACGCCCGGAGTTCTCTCCGCGTCCTACCTGCGAATCCGCGTGTTTTTCGGCCAGTGCGACCAACACTGTCGCGTCGCGGCCGCCCACGGAGTTAACGCCAACCCGCACGCTTAGCTTTGCCGCGTGCTGGTCAATCAACACTATGTCTACCGGCGTCTTCGGCCGGCGCGCCGCCTTCCCGATGGCCTCGCGCGCCTGAGTATCATTGCTGCCCACGAGCTGCGCCTGACCGTCCACCACCAACTGAGGAGTGTAGACGCCGTCAAGGCCGAACTGTCGTGCGTACTCCTTTTGTCGGCTGGTAAATTCCGCCGAGGAAAACGGATCCTTCCATCCCCCGTTATCCCAGTAGTCCACGTGCTCACTGAGGACAATGGCGTTTGCGCCAGCTACCGGCTGGTTCTGATCGAGCAACTCCAACAGGCGGTCAGCCGGGGGACAACTTGAACAGCCTTCTGACGTGAATAACTCCAGAAGTACCGGGACCCGGTTGTCGGAGTCCCTGCCGGTGGGCACGGCCGGACTTACGGCCAACACGCCGAGGATCAGTATAAAGAAGGATCGCTTCATAACTTAGTTGCCTACCTCTCGTCCACCAATTGGCGGGCCCATCCCCAATCTGAGAGGGATGGGCCAGGGTAACTCCGTCTCGAGTTCTAGTTCAAGCGCTGAACAGGAGGGCAGTTTACGATGAACTTGCTATCACCAAACTTCGAGCCGTTGGGGCCGGTGAGAATACCGTCCTGCACATAGGTCAAGATCTGGAACTCTTCACGTAACTGACCTCTATACCCGCTGTCAATGGCATCCCGAGTCCACTCGTAGAGGTTGCCGTTCCAAAGTGGGCTGTAGTCCGGCGCGATAGTCGGAATTCCTCCAAAGACGTTATTAGGGCGGTGGCCGTCCGTCAAGGCGGCGTATAGACCTTGTCTCATTGGATTCGCGCAGCCATCGATGCTAGGTCCATTCACCGCAATGAACAGTCGTTCCACGGGGCTACTGAAGCTATCGTCCCGCCCAGTAACCAGCGCCTGCATCAGGGGAGCATAAGTAGCACCCTCGATAGCAGCAACGTCCGGGAGGCTTGCATCCATCGATATGTACCAAAGTGGCCGGCCAAAGCTGAATCCGTTGACCAGTTGCAGGGTCACGGTCATCTCAATTGGGTCAATTGCGAGCACTTCGTCATGCACCTTGGTGTAGTCGACCGATCCATTCGGAAAATTGATAGCACCCGACTCGACACCAAATGCGACGACTGGCGCGTTGTAGATCTGGTTACCGAGCCGGATCAGGGGACTATAGAACTCATCGCCAACAGACCCGGCTTGGGCGGCAACAGGAGGAAAGGGCGAGTTCGAAGAGCCGGGGGTAACGCTTCGGACCGGCCTGAAGTCGACCGCGCCGCGGTCGAACACGAGACTGTTCTGGTCATCGAAAGTGGCGGTGCGCGCTCCATTTCCGGAAAAACTGAGCTTCGCCGAGAAGTTGAGTCCAAGAAGAGACGCAATCTCCGGATCATTCACGTCGGTGAGGATGAACCACACAGGCTTCTTGGTCCCGGCCATCGAGCCTCGGTACAACGGCAGCGTGATAGTCCCTTTCTTGTCGTCGATTTGGCCTGACTTGAGCAATTGGACAGGGCCGACCAAGCTCGGATTGGTTGAGGAGGGGGGCGGACCAAAGTACGAGAGGCCTACCGTTGTTCCGACCGAGGCGGATGCCGGAAATACATTACAGCCCGGCCCAGGTCCGAATACCCCAGGACTTGGCTGAGCGGAAGAAATCAAAGGCAGAACAGCTACCAGTGCGAGTGTCGTGAGTGCCTGGGTAAGTGTCCTGCCGAAAGTGTGAATGGTCTTGCCAAATGCTAGCAACATGCGTGCGATCTCCTTTGTGACTCTGTTACGGTTTGAAACACGAGCACCCTCCCTAAGGGCACGGAGATCACCAATCCAGATTCCCCGCAAGTGCTTGAAACAGCAGGGCTGTTACAATTACTTGCGATTGCGATTTCTCGTGAGTTTGCGAACTTTCACGATGCCTTTGGGAGAACTCGGAGTTCGCTGATGTACTGATCCTGACTCTGCCCCTCTCGGCATTCTTGCCGTCGCGGAGCAGCGTCGCATTGCGGCGGTGCGCGGCCCGACCTTGAAGATCGGGCAGGGCAATGTGCGATCGCGCCATTGGAATTGTGACATCGCCTCACGAGTCGATACTCGCGATCTCGCGCATCGGACCTCTTCACTCTTCGAATTGCTCTCCACCTGCGCTCAGCCGTCGACCGACCGGAAAGGAGTGCGGGCGTTCATGGAATTCCGCTGGACACTCCGCTGTAGCTCTCCTGCAATGCTGAAACTCGATACAGGCTCGCCCAAACGAACGGAAGTGCGTACGCCGAAGGTACACTGGCGTATGCGAATTCTCGCGATCTCCGGTAGCCTCCGTGCTTCTTCGTCGAATACCGCCCTTCTGAAAGCCGCGATCGCGGTGACTCCGCAGGGGGTCGATGTTTCCCTGTACGAAGGACTCGGCGATCTTCCGCATTTCAACCAAGACCTCGATGGAGAGGCGGTGCCACAATCCGTGAAGGATTGGAGATCCAGCCTAAGGGCGGCTGATGGCCTGGTGTTCTCCATCCCAGAATACGCACACGGTGTGCCCGGCACTCTGAAGAATGGACTCGATTGGGTGGTTGGTGGCGACGAACTCGTGGGCAAGCCCGTCACGCTTTTCAATGCGTCCCCGCGTGGAGCGTATGCGCAGGCCTCGCTCACGGAAACGCTGACCGTGATGTCGGCGAAGGTCGTCTCCGAGGCTTCGGTCACTCTACAACTCCTGGGAAGGCCATTTACGGCCGACCAGATCGCAGCAGATCCGGATATGTCGGCTGCATTGCGCTCCGCAATCGGGTCGTTTGTAGCTGCCATCGATGCCAGCCGGCGAGGACGGTAGGGAGCCATTGCAGATTCATGCAGGCCCGCACGGAAACTGGTGAACCAACGGCCCCAAACGGCTCTCGAGCCGAATGCTCCATGGCGTCGGGCATGCTTGGGCGTCGGATCGCAGCACGGTGTAGGGTCCCGGCGTTTCGGATTGCCAATTACATTGAGACTCAGACGCTTGGTGTACCGGTGAACCAAATACCTGTAAGTGGGGCTAGCGATTACGGATGGCTGTCTTTGGCTCTGGCATCCCAAGTCTTTCTTATCCGCTTACAACTCTGCTTGTGGGGCAATTGCCTGGTGGCGCAATATGCGACGGTAAGTTCCAACCGCGATGGCGAGCGCGACGACGATCACAAACGCGGCAACCGCAAACGTGAACCGCATACCGATGCCGATCGCCTCGGGACGCGCCGTTGTGATGTCGATCGTAGCCGATGCGAACGCAAACACGGCTCCCATAACGGACGCTCCGGTTATGAGCCCGAGATTGCGCGAAAGGCTGAGCATGCCGGAAATGACGCCCCGCTGGTCCGGGCGGAGATCCGTCATGAGGGCGGTGTTGTTGGCCGCCTGAAACAGCGCGTAGCCTGAGGTGATAACGACGATGGGGGCGATGTAGCCGGCAATGCCGAACCCTATCGGCATCAGGGATAGAACGAAGGAGCCTGCCGCAATTCCACTCAGCCCAACGATGGTCATGCGTTGGGCGCCAAACCGGTCCACAATGCGCCCGGCCGGCACGCCGGTCAGCGCGGCGACAAGCGGACCGACCGACAAGACGAGTCCGACCATAGCTGTTTTGAGCCCTAGCGCACGAGAGAGATAGAACGGCCCGACCACCAGCGTTGTCATCATCACCGTTGTGACGAGCGTGCTCGTGGCGAGGCCCCCGCTCAGCACCGGATTGTGGAACATCGCTAATCGGATCAAAGGCGATGTCGTTTTTGTCTCGGCGAACACGAAGAGGCAGACTCCGCAGACCGCAACCACCAGCAGCACCACGTTGAGCGGACCGAAATGGCCGCGCCCGATGGTCATGGTGAGTGCGTAGGCCGCGAGCGTCAGAGCAAGCAGCAGCGTGCCCACGTTGTCGAAGCGGGCCCCATCCGTCGTCGGCGAACGGCGATCAGCGGGCAGGTAGCGACGCGCGAGAAGGAAGTTCAGGATACCCAGCGG
>CAIVVT010000228.1 GCA_903909435.1 uncultured Acidobacteriia bacterium
GTACGGCTGCCGCCGGCCCCTGAAGTGCCACGGCTGACGGATCGATTCATCCGCACGATCTCGCGCTCGCCGATGAGCCGTGATGCGAACCTCGCGGTACCGCCGCTCTCTGACGCCGAACACCTGAGGATGAGCGTGTTTCCACAATTCTCGACCATTGCCTGCGCCGGGCCATTGCCGTAGGTCGTACTGACCTGGGCGATCGACTGGAACCCGAGCGCACACCGGCCACCGAACTTCCGCAGGCGCGCCAGCGCATCCGGCAGGCCGTCGATCGCGCCGAGGGCGTCGAGCTCGTCCACCGCGAACCAAAGCCGATGGTCGCCCTCCCCCAGGCTCATCGTCTGGAAGATCGCGAGCCGCATCCACGTCGATATGATCGACCGCAAGGCGGCGATCTGTTCAGCCTGGTACGGCAGGAACAGGACTCCCTTCCCAGATCGGACCCATTCGCGCACGGACAGCAGCGGACCTGTCTGCTCACGGATGTAGTCGAGGCATTTGAGGTGCTCGGTGGTGGTCGACCGGATGCCCCCGAACATCTTCTCGTTGCCGTCCTCGAGGAACGGCGCCGCGGGCGTCCCCGCCGTGAGCAGGGCGATCTCCTCTTTCGATGCCGACGTGACGATGCGGTACAACTCGCCGAGATCATCGATGCCGACGGCCTGCGCCTGGCGGACGACCGACGCAAAGAACGTCCTCGAGTACCGCGCCCACTGCGGATCACCGTGGCCGCCGGGATCGGGGATCAGGGAACGCGCGAGTTGGTCGACGTCGTAGGCCGTTCTGACTTCGGCGAACAGGTTCCACTTGGCGGAACGCGTATCGAACGGATTCAGGATGACGTCACCGCGACTCGGATCGTAGAACCTCGACAGGTAGCCGCCGTCGGGATCGGCGATGACCGCCCGATCTCCGCGGGTCAGCGCGCCGTGCAGCAACTCACGCAGCAGGGTGCTCTTGCCCGACCCCGTTGTCCCCATGAACTTGAAATGCTTGGCCTCATCCTCGGCCGGCACGGCGATGCCGGCGACGGTCAAAGGGCGCATGACAGAGGTCTTCTTTGCGGCTTTTGCCTGCAGCTTTCGGGTTTCGTGTTGCGCCAGCGTGCCGTCCATGACGTTCGCGCCGCGACTCTGCTGCGCCACCATCGGCCGCGTCCGTCGGGCCCAGTAGAACCCGCCGATGAACCCACCGGCCATGATGAGCACGACGGCGACCTTCGGTTCCGTGGATCCATGCGCATCCAGATCCGCGAACTTCTCGAGCAACCACAGCAGGAACGTCTCGACAATCCCGACAACCGCCAGCGTCACGAGCGCGGTACCCGGCCAGACCAAATACGCGGTTAAGTCCGCCTTGGCCCGCAGCTGCCCCGCAAACTGGAACACCGCGACGATCGCGTAAACAGTGATCAGCCCATGCCAGCCATGGGTCCATTCGTAGTAGGTCTGCTCGATCGTCATTTCGCGAGCGGTCGGTAGTTCGACTTGCCCGGTACATACGGCACGGGTCGGTCATCGGGGCCAGCGACAAAGGTGATCTTCGGCGTCCCGATGATGATCCCGAGCAGTTCCTCGTCGGCGTAGATGACGTAGCCCTCATCCGCCCTGAAGTACGCGCCCTGCCCCGCTTCGATCGGCACCTCGTCGGGACGGAACGACGCCGTCACGGCACCGCGGCCCTTGAGCACGATGAAGAGCGAGTCGCAATCGCACTCCTTCTCAGCGAGCGTCGCGCGCGATGGCTTTTCAGCCTTGAACATGTGGACGTTCCGGAGCGTGAACGGACCCTCGCCGTGGCCCATCAGGAACGATCGGACCCAGGTGCCTTTCTGGAACGCCTCGGCTTCGTCATCCAGGAACTGAAAGCGGATGAGATCCACAGCTCCTCCTCCCTGTGTTGGGCCGCGGTCTCGTTGCTCACCGCCGGCGGTTCATCCCTACATTAGCGGGAATTTGTCGTTAATAACGGCGCTTTCTGCGATGGTGTGCGCCGCAAATGGCGGAAATTCATGCACCGGCGTGACGGCGGAGAGCCGTCACGTTGTTCTAACTTCTTGTTCCGCAAGACAGGATTTGAACTCCTGCTGCGTTCGTCGAGATTCTCGCCGGTGCGTCGAACCTACCAAAGTGCTCGTGGTCGGCATACCAAAGTGCTCGTGAAATTTGACGAACCGGGTCGGCTATTTGCCGGATTCCCGTCTCGCGCTCAGATCCGCCAGACGGCGCCCGGCGCTCACTCGCCCTTTCGATGCACGACGGTCCCGGCCCCCGAGGACGAGTACACGTCCTTCCGTGCACAGGGCAACCGGGTACTCGAGGCGGTGCCTGAATAACGCGCCCGGGAATTGCCCCGGTCGCGCATTCCCATCAGTGAATAGCCTCAAGGAAATGTCGCACAGCGCTGCTGGACATGGCGCTGCAACTCGGCTTGCGCCGCGCGACATTCGCGCTTCGTTTCCTCAAGCCACGCGATGGCCTGAAGGCGTGGTGTCCCGTTTCACTGGGGCTGCCAGTCCCTGCGCCCCTCTGCGTGCACTTGATCCAGCTGCTCCTTGGCTTCCTGCATCGGAAGCAGCGCCCGGTCCTGCACAATCCGCTGCTCAAGTCTCTCAATCTCCCGGGCGAGCGAGGCCGCACTGTGAACGCTAGTGCCGTAACCCATGCCAGTAAGGCCACCGTTGAATACTGAAGGAGGCGCTTCTGCGCGGGAGAGCGGATTAGATGCGCTGGCAACGTAACCCATGCCCGTGATGCGACCGTCACGGAGTGCCTGAAGCGTGCTTTCGTTGGCGCGGATCTGCAGTCGCAGATTATCGGCATAGGCGCTGGGCGTGAACGGACGGCGCTCGATTATCTGCGCCGGGGCGCTCGAACGCGGGGTCGGCGGAACTTCAGACTGGGACGTAGCAAGGAAAGGAGCGGCTGTTGCGGCCGGCTGCTTCAGTTTAGGTGCCGTTGGCCTGTCTGACGCCATCGAATTCCGGGCGTGCCGGAAGTTCTGGTAGCCCGCAGCTTGGGCAGCAGCGTCCAACGCCTCTGCGTGGGAGATGCCACGCTCACGCTTGATGGTTTTCGCCGCTCGCTTGATGCCGGGCAGGGTGGTCGGGTGAACTGATGATTTCGTATCCATGACAATCGTCTCCGCGGACCAGCGCCAGAACGTCACCCGCCTACCGCTCGACCCTAGCCCGAAACGTTTGTCACGTACGACTTAGGAGGATTCCTGCCGGCAGTGCTGTAACAGCTTTGCTGAAGACGGGTAGCAGGCTCCTGCCCGGAGCCTTCAACAAAATTGTGCCACCTCGGACCCGTGCCATCAAGTAAAGGGCGGCAGCCTTGGGATACCTTTGGGGGCCGCTCTGGCGAAGAGGCCACCGGTAGGTGGCCCGACACGCGACGATCGAATGAGCAAGGATGACCCCCGGCTGCTGGTCGCGACCGGCAGCTTTCGAGCAAGCAAGATTCCGAACCTTCCCATTTACGAGCATTGGGGCGTGGGTGGGTGAAGCGAAACACTTGCTTGCGCGGCCGCGCTTCCGCAGCTAAACACGGCCATTTAGGGATGTTTACGGGAATGTTGCCGTTCCAATAAACGGACGCCGCGTCGCCCTTGGTGGATGTCGAGCCAGCCCATGAAGCCCTCCGCTCCAGGCTGACGCACGAAGCTCCGACGGTGGCCATGGCCCATCGCGCTGCCCGGCGTCGTTAGGACGATTTGCGCAGCCGCGGTCGACCCCCCCGCTTGCCATTTTCCCGGGAGCTTGCCGCCTTGCGCGCCGATGTCCGCGATCCCGCCGCACGCGCGAGCTCGCTCATCCATGCTTTCGAACCGAAAATGCCTGTGGCCAACTCGGCTACGCCGAGATCGGCGTCCAACGCCTCCCAGTGCAACCCGGTTCCCAGAGGCGTGACCTCCACCTTCGCCAGTTGCGCCGGGGTCGCGCCCTCCAGGCCCTGCAGCAACTTGGGAGGCAGCATCATGATCACGCCGTTGGTCAATTCGACCACTAGCCGCGCCTTACGCGCATCGTAATGCGCCTTGGCTGCACGAGGCTGGCGCGCCAGGCGTGCCTCCCCAGCCTTGGTCGCGCGCACATACGCGCGCGTCATCTCACTGTTGATCCAGTCAGCCATGAATCTCCCTCCACCGTCGCAAGAACATCGATTGATGCTCCAGCACTGTTTCCAACGCTCTTGCTAAGTCGCGTCTTCCCATGCGCCGATTCTCAAGGAGTCCCGGATACCCGCCCGGCTCGCCCAGCAGAATCGTCGCTTCCGCATCCGCCGAGAACACGTGAAGGTGCGGTGGGATGTGGTCGTTGGGCCAGATCACGAACCGCAGGCCGTGGACTCGAAGCACGGTAGGCATATCCAATAATAACCTATCGGTTAGGTTGTTACAATGCCAATGTGCGCCTCAATCGATCGGCGAACCGCTCCGTTTGGGGGCGCTTTGCCCAGTAATGTGCACTGCCGGCCGCGCTCGCGAAGCGCGATGATGGCGTCATGGGCCCTCAACCGTCGGAGCAACCGTGTCCTACAGACTGATGCGTCCGCGCCGCATTAGTGCGTATGAGGCGCAGTTGCTTCGCCATTTGCTGCAGGTGGGTGCCAACTCTCCGCCGTCCGAGACCCTGCTCGCGTCCATCGAAAAGCTGATCGTGCGAGAGGAAGGCGCCGGCGGATTCGAGCACGACTCGCTAGACTTCGACAGTTCACACGGTGATAGCAAACCTATCGCTGGCGCCGTTGGGCTGATGGCCAATGGCGCACAGGTCGAACTCGTGCTCTGGGCACGCGGCGACACCATCACCTATCTCGAGCTCGACCCGTTTGCCGGCGCCCTCCGGCCCATCAGAATGCCAATCCTTGAATCCATTCGCGCTTATCCCGAGAACGCCTTCGGCAGTGACGACTGTGAAGACACGCCCATTTAGGGACCTTGAAGGGAAGGCCTTTAGGCGCTGCGACGGCTGCTCTTTGCCTTGCCATGACGCTTGCCGGCTTCCGCCAGAACTCGCAGCGCGTCATTGACCGCCTTGGACGTCGGGAAAATCTTCGCGACATCACGGTCCAGCACCACAATATTGGCGCCCTTGGCGAGCCGTCCGACGTACTTCCCGCGTACGCCACCCGCGAAATCGTAGTGCGGCCTCATCTCGTCGGCATCAGGCTTTTTCATAGGCAGTTCGTTCTCGGCGGGTCGCCCGCCGTGCATTAATGATTCGAATTCGGCGGCCGCGGTCCGTATGGGACACCACGACGGGCCGTCCGGTCAGCGTGAACCCAATCAGCAGAAACCGACGCTCGCCGGCGGAGTGGTCTGGATCCGGAATCGTGACCGACAGCGCATCGTAAAAGGCCGTCGAGGCGTCATCGAACGAGATGCCGTGCTTGCGGAGGTTGATTGCCCGCGCCTTGGCGTCGTCCCACTCGAACTCCATCGTCATATCCGCAGATTACAGCGTACCGCCCATATTCCAACTTAAGCCCCCATTCAGGGACAGAAATGGGAACGTCCCCGGTCGAGCGTTGCCCGACCTCCGACTTTGATCACCTCCGCCCACGAACGGCAGCTTACAGGCTGTCAATTCCGCCGTGTGTGCGACGGCTATTGGCCGGTTTGACCCGGTCGCGCTCGCGCCATGCGCTGCTTCGGCGGCTATCGGTCGACTCGTATCCTTGAGCGGCGAGTACATTGGCGTACCCGGCCGGCGCTCTACCTTACGGGGCTTCGCGAGCAATAATCGAGCCCACCCAGACCCGATGCCTCAGCGTGTCGGGGACATCGCCCCGGTCCAGCAGCCCAAGCAGATTCCCGAGCCGGCTGTTGCCGACGAGCAAATCGTAGCGGTGCCCGTTCCCGGTGACGTTCCCGCTCAGCAGCACGGGCGCGACCGCCCAGGTCTGCTGCCGTTGCCACGCGGCGACCACGGCGAGCCGCTCGTCGTAGAGGCCCTCCTCCCGCGTCAGCACCCGCGCCTCATCCACCGCGCGCGCGAACCGCCGGTCGACGTAGACCTGGCGCAGCGCGTCTCCGGACAGGGTTTCCTCGGTCCATGACACGGCGCTCCAATCGACGGCCGCAGTCAGCGCCGGAACGTCCGACCTACCAAAGTGCTCGTGGAAAACCTGAACAAAAACATCGAACGGACAATCCAGCCCCTGCTCTCGCACGATCTGCCAGTGCCGCGCCGCATCGTCGACGGTCGTGGCGCGCAGGTTGTCCCAGCTGAGCATCCCAGCGCCCTACCGGATGGCAGCTTTCTTGATGGGCCGTCGAACGCGGCGCGCGGTCGCCTTGCGCCGCGGCGGCGCGACGCTCGGCTTCGCCGGCGAGGTCCCCGGGAACGCCGGAATCCGCAGCTTCCTGGCCAGCGCCTCTTCGTAATTGGACACCTGCGTGATCGCCTCGCTCCAGAGCTCACCCAGCAGCGTGGCTCGGTCGCGGAGTTTGCGCAGCGCCTGCTCTTCGGCCGGCCACCGCCCCGTCGTCAGCCGCTCGTCGATCTCGGCGGCCAGGTACCCGGAATCATCACTGCCGGAAATTCCCATCGCGCGTCTCCTTGGCGTCGCTCCGTGACCCATCATTCGATTTCGGGACCGTCGTACCCGCGTGACTTGCCTCGCGTCTGCTCGAGCGTCTTCTCGACCTTCTTGCCTCGCTCAAGGCCTCCGCCCGGCTCAAGCCCGTGGCTCTTCTCGAGGCCCTGAACCCGACGATACTCTTGCCAATCAGCGAGTGCTTTCTCGCGGGTCTCCTCGATGCTGAGGATGCGTGGACGCTCAGGCGTCGGCCCTTGGGTCTGCTCGGGCGCATTCTCAGGACCCGGCTTGCGTTCGGCCGCTTGTTGCTCAGCCCGCATCGCGAGCCACCGCTCACGACCGTCGCGCTGGATCTCCTCGAGGCTCGGTCGTTTGCCGAAGGATTTCTCGGCGCCCTTGGCGAGCTGCAGGTCGCGCTCGCGCTTGGCGCTCGTCAGGTCCCCCGACAGATCCAGTATCGACCGCTCGAGCTCGCGCCCTTCCCGCTCTAGAGATCCGATCTCCGCCGCCTTTTCGATCCGCTGCTGGGCAGTCGCCCGCGCTTCCCACTCGAGCCGCTTGCCGACCTCGGTCCGGATCCCCCGCCGTTCCATCGCCGACACCGCAGGTCCGAGATGGCTGGTCGGCTGACGGTCGATGCCCTGCGCCTCGAGACTGCGGTGATCGATCCGCGCCTCGATCGCGAGCTCCTTGAACCGGTCGTTGGCAAGCGTTTTCCACTGCGCTCGGATCTCGACGATTTCATCGGCGCCATTGACGAGCCCCGCCTTGCGCCGGTCCGTGTCCGACCACTCGATCGCGGTCTTCGCGCCAAGGCCGCCGGGCTCGATCGTCCGGGTCGTCGCCAACAGGTGCGCGTGGTGGTTCCGCTCGTCTCCTTCCCGGTGCGGCGCGTGGATGGCGAAGTCGACCGCACACCCCTGCCGGTCCGCGATCTGTTGCGCAAACCCGCGCGTCAGCTCCACCCGCTGGGCCGCACTCAGCTCATGCGGCAGTGCGATCTCATACTCCCGGGCGACCCGGGAGTTCGAGCGGTTCTCCGCCTTCTCCGCTTCATTCCACAGCGTCTGGCGCTCCCGCGCCCAGTTGATGTCCTGGCGGGCGGCTTGGGTCGGCAAGACAATTTCAGTGTGCTCGACGCCACGCTTGCGGCTGTAGTCGAACGTCTGGCCGGTCGTCTCGTCGTGGACGATCTCGGCCGAGCGGTAAGCCGCGGCCGCCGTCGCACTCCGGCCGCCGGCACGACTGACAGGCTTCACCTTGAGGTGATAGATCGCCATGACTGGATCAGGCCCCGCGCCCGACGGCGGCCAGCATCGCGTCCACGTTCCGCACTTCCTGCCTCACGTCTGCCCTCATGCTCCCTGCCATACTTCCGGCTCCGAAGGCCCGCCGATGATCCTGAGCCGTGCACATCGCACCGCGCAGGGTCGCCACCGGCGGGCCGCTCCCGGCGTCGGCGGCCACGGCGTCGGTGTGCAACCACACCGGTGCCGCGCTGCGGACGCCCTCGTCGGTTGCGCGCCCGCGGCGCGCGACCGATCCGCTCTTGGGGTCCAGGGGGCGGAGCCCCCTGGCGCACTGAGAAGTCGTTGCCGGCTTTGCGGCAAGGACTTCTCGTAAGTGCGCCCTTCGCTTCCACTGCGGGGCATGATGCGCTACGCTCACCCTGTGCCGCAAGCCCCTCCGCCGCTGCTCTTCCTCCCCACGGCGTCCCCGGATGAGGTTCGGCAGCGGGCTGCATCGGAGTTCACCGCGGCGCTCTTCGCACCGCCTCCAGCCGCGGCCACCGGGAACCGGTGGAAGACCCGAACGGGCGTGGGCGAACGGCGCGGTGCTTCACCGTGACGCGAGCAGCAGCCCGTGAGGGTCTTGCCGAGACGAGCGCTGGGTGTGCGATGCAGCAGTCAGATCAGCGAGGGAAACGTCAGCCCATGGCCACACCCGTTGCCGACCAGCCAGCGCTCGCCTCGGCCGCACCACGCCCAGCTATAGGCAGGGGGGCCGGGTCATGTTCGATCTGACGGACTTTGTCCGCCATCGGCCTTGGCTCTACCACCTGACAGCACAGGTCAATGTCGAGCCCATCCGCAAGCGTCGCCACCTCGTCCCGGCATCCGACCTCTTCGGCTCCAGCGACCCATCCGCCAACCGAAGGCACCGGTCGACCGCAGTTCCAGTCAAGACTGTTCACGGCTCAGCTCTCGTGTGTGACCAGGCGCCCCTCCGGGTCGGCCACATGGCGCTCGCACCCGGGTTCGACTTCGGCGATCTCGTCGAGCTCCTCAATGCCCATGTGTTCTTCTGGCCGGGATCTGAGCAAGCCCCGGTTCGCTCGGGCCTTAACCACTTCGAGCGCTATCGCGAATCGAGACCGGCGATCCTCCGCATCAGAACCGAATCCCTTCTGGGTAGTCCGTCCGGTCCGCAAGCCAGGTTCTCGAGATACAACTCGGGCGCTCCCCGATACAGCGGCGGGCTCCCCTCCCCGCGTGGGCCGGATCTGTTCGAGTCATCGGATCGGTTCCGCGGAACAATCCAGAACGTCATCGAGGTCGCCTTCAAAGGACCCGTCGGGCTTCCCTCGGATACCGAGATGACGACGGATTTGTTCGCCAGCTGGCAACCGCTCTTCTCCGATTCAAGGAGCTCCCATGCCAAAGCTTGACGAGCGCATCGAGACGCTCCAGAAGCGCCTCGAGCAGCTCAAGACCCGTCAGGCCCGAGTCGAGGCCCGCAAACGCGCGCTCACCGCCCAGCGGGCCCGGAAGGATGACACGCGACGCAAGATCCTCGCCGGGGCCATTCTTCTGGCTAAGGTCGAGTCCGGGGATTTCGACTCCAGGACGTTCAAGCGGTGGCTCGACAAGGCGCTGACGCGGCCGGACGATCGGGCGTTGTTCGGCCTGGCATCGCGCGATGTCGCGCCGGAGTAGCGGACCTAGCATCGGGGTTGACCGCCTCCCGCTCCCAACACCGCCCCAGAAGCCCGGCGTATCCCGCGGGCCGAATTCTCGCTTCCAAGCGGAACCCACAATTGACTTCGTTCCCTCCTTGGGCGCGTGATTGATGCAGTTTCGATCGGGCCCAGGTCAACGTACTCGTCCCCTGCCGGCCACTACCGCGGATTCAATCCCTCGAATTTCGAAGAGATCCCATGGATCGATACGCTGAATTGGCCGTAGCGAAGCAGAGTTTTGAGGCGCTGCTTGCAATGGCAGACCCCGCCGATGTCGAGTCCTGGAACCCCTCGGACGCGCAGCGGATCACGTACGTCAACCTAGCCGAGCGCACAGTTGCTGGGCTGCGCCAGTTTGAGCGACTCGAACAGCAGCAGTTTTTTCGAGAAGGACGTGTCCAGAGCTTCGTCCCAGAATCCTTGCTGACGTTTCTTCGGGAAGAGATCAAGCCTCAGCTGCCACACGTCAAGGCCGCGCTCGACCACCTGGATCCGGATGGGAAATTCATTCGAGAATTCCTTTACGAGCCGACCGACGGGAACACTGCCGGTCATTCAATCCGAGCCACATTCGATCAGGGTCTGGATCAGGTATATCAACTACTCGACCGGAACTCTGACTGGGAGGGCCGCGGTGGCTTCCAGCCCGAAGCGGTTGGCGAGTTCTTGGATTCGAGACTCGTCAACTTCGAACCGGATGCTTGGCTTGCGCGAGCGCGAGAGATAACGCCAATACGAACCTCACGAAGCAATGTGGAACTGCCAATGCATCTTCGTATACGGCTCGAGGAACTGTACCGCGCCTATGTCTTCGGATTGTGGGTGTCGGTGCTTGGGCTCTGCCGATCGATCATGGAGTACGCCATCGTCGATAATGCCCACAAGTTCAAAATCACTCGCCAAAATCCGCCCGACCGATCCGGACGACAACAGGACAAGAAGCTTTCGCACCTCATTGAGGAGTTGGCAGAGTCACTTCCCTTGCTCCGAAAACCTATGGAGTCCCTTCGAGACCAGGGTAACAAGTACCTTCATCCTAAGAACACGGACATGAGCAAGGAATCTCTTCTCCGGCGTCAAATTGAGGCGAAGCAGGCTTTGATCACTCTGTTGCAGGTTGTCGAGGATCTTTATCGTGCGCCGAAGCTGGTTTGAAGAATCCGTTAGCCGCACCCATTGCTCGTCTCGTATCGTTGCGCCCCGACTGCGCAGCTGCCGAAGTTCTGCGAGAGCGGCGTCGTGATCGCCTTCACAGTCGGCGCGTATTTGTTTGCCGGCGTCGCAACGTTCTTCTTGGGTCCAGGACGGCGATACGTCTCTGAACGAGTCCAGACCGCGCGCGGCCACCCCGTTGCGAATGCCATAACGGGACGCGAGCCGGTGTCCGAGCGCCGGCTTACGGCATTCGGATTAACGCTATCCTTAGTCTTGATTCTGATTTGGCCGATATTCTTGATCTCCAAATTTCAGGACCGAAAGCGAGAACGCCGGGAACTCGCCAACTGGGAGGAAAGGGTGCGCTCAGGAATCGAATTCACAATGATGGGAGGCGCCGGCTCGGTTCAATGTCAGGATTGTTCATACGAGGAGGAGATTGTGTCGTTCACCCATGGCTACTCTGACACCGGCCCAACCTCGGAAACCGGCGTTCAGTGTCTGGCGTGCGGGAAATTCACCACGATTTCGGAAGGCGGCGACAATGACGACGACGGCACCGCCCCCTGCGAGTGCGGCGGCACGTTATCGCGGGACCACGAGCTGTTCTGCCCAAAATGCCGGTCGAAGAACCTGAAATACCGAATGAGTTACATCACCTGACGCGCCGGACCCCGTGCTGCGAGCAATTAAAGACCAGGTTCCAAGGCGCGGGCTGTCCGGCATGACCCGCAAATCACGTTCAGGCCCACGCACCGCGTCCGAACACCCCGGACCCGTTCATTTTGTATCTGGCCGCTCAAGGACTGTAATCGGCTCCCCTTTGTTTCTGACGACGTCGAATGAACGGAACGCCAGTCGCGCCTTTGTCACGCTGACGCGAGCTCCGGGCGGAAGCACCGTACGGATCTCCGCGACGGAAAGTTCGGAGAGCGCCCCGAGAACGATCCCCGTGATCTTGACCGGTGAGAAGTGCAACCCGCGCTCGGGGATGCTGCCCGTCAGTGAGATCGCGACTCGAACTTCTTCTTCATACGCCCAGTGGTGCGACTTGGTCCTCACAAGCTCATCGACATGAGCTTCTGTAAATCCGCCTCCCTCGACGATCGCTCTGCAATCCCATGCCAGGCGCGTTTTCCGATACCGCACCGGCATCGCATCCCCATCATCAATTTCAACCTCTATTGCGACACCATGATGCCTGTCGCCATAGTGGCTCCATAACAAGGTATTCCGCCAATGTCTGGAAAAACATAGCAGGCCGTGGCGCTCGCCCACTTGATCACGAAACGCCCGAAAGGCTTTCCGCGCTATCGGATCACGCAGGTCAGGAGAGAGCAGCTCGAATGGGTCGTTCAACTCTGCGATGTGCGCGACCTTTAGCCGTGAGCGCTCGATCGCCAGAAGTGCGTGCTCGCGATTCAGCAAGTGAAAGACGCGCATTACAGATGCGCGTCCAGTTGAAGCGCGATTTCCTCAATTCGTGGGCGACTCAATAGCGTTCCCAGGAATCGACCTGTGTCGACGAGTTGCTTGAAGTGTGGCCGCGGGCCCGTAACGCCAGGTACAGACTTTTGCCGGGCGTAGAGATTGCTCTCCCACGCAATCATGTCCGCAGCCTGAAGCGGAATGGCCTCGCGAGACGACTCGAATGAGACGCTAACGATCCGGACCGGCGACGCCGGAGGTTTGGGGTCCGTGTAGACGCGCTGGTAGTTGGCGATCAGCTTCCTCTGAAGTTCCTCGCGCCCGGGCGCGTTGTTGAAGACCAGGCGAGCCTCTTTGTCGACCAGGCGGTCACTGATCAGTTCGAATACCAGTGCAGCGGCAGCGGTGAAGCATTCCGTCTCCGCGTTACCGGCCAGATCGCGCCGTCGCCCAGTAATCACGGCATCCCAGTCCGCGACCGGGATGGATGCGGCTCGTCCGTGTATGTCCGAAGTCATGATGATCTCGCGGAAATCGTGGGTCACCGCATCGCGTTCTGCCCGCGAGTAGCGCACGAATTCCCCAATTCCCGCATCGCAGTCGTACATATGGAAGCGGCTGAGAGCCGATTTGCCGGGGAGTGGTTCGGCAAGCTTCGTTCGCCACTGGGCTTCAAACAGCAACCATTGTGCGTCTGTTGCTAAAACGGCCGCATAGACGACGACGTCGCTGGACGCGTGCGTTCCACTGTCGTCGAAATAGATGCGAATCATGGTCGGTATGCGAGTGCCGTTTCAGTGGGTGGTATACAGCGCGCTGCGACCCTTCCCACGCGGGCAGCGCGGCCACTAAGCAGGATCTAGCCGACGCCTCCTCGCTCGAGGAGGTCCTTGCCGACCACCGAAAACCCCTCCCGTTCCGATGCGTCGACGTAGCGCCGGGCATCGGAACGTGACTTGAACACCTTCGTGTACCCGACTTTGAGGCCCTTTGGTGTCCGCTGCTGAGCCTTGGCCGAGATTAGCCGTACTCCGAATTCTCCGCCGCTCATGGGAATCACCGCATAGTCGGCCGTACTCCTCCCCCGCCCGCCTCCGTCCATGACCCAATACGGAGTCACCGCGAGCGCCGTCGAAAGGAAACGGCTGGCAATGGGTTTGAGATCGTTGGCGACGACATTGATAACCCGGATCCCGTCCTCCCGCGCTGCATACCGCCTCTGGGCAAAGAGCGATTCCGCGACTTCTGCCAAGAGCTCCTTGTTGCACGCGGCCAGCAGCCGGCATTGCTCGTTAGTGAGCTGCTCCTGTTCTGCGAGCGTCGAGCGAACCAGCGTGCACGCGAGTTTCATCACGGTCGTCGGAGCCTGCTGCACGTCCCAAAGCAGGACAACGTCGTCTTGAAGGGTCACTTCGAACACGAACCGGCGCCCTTGGCGCCGAGCAAACGCTGTCGCAATACTGGCGATTGCATCCTCCAGGAGCGGCAGGTCCCGCACGGAATCGAACGCCTGATCCGACCGGCGCAGCGACTGCAGGGAGAACCCTCCATTGGCCAATTCGTAGAACGACACTTGCACAGGCCCGAGCGAGGCCCTTTTGGCGACGAGGTTGACGTTCCACGGGATAGATGGTCCACCGCGTTTCTCAACTCGCTCCAACAATTCGTAAAGCTCGATTGCGTGATCCCGATAGCGGGCGATCTGCGCCGCGTCAGAGGTCGCCAGCGCGCCCTCGTCCGGCCGCCACGGCAATCCGGCACGTTCCAACGACGACCAAGCTTGGAGAGCTCTGCAGGTCGGTCCCGGGATCTCCGCCGGAGCGTCCATCCATCGTCGGACCGTGCGTGGCGACACCTCGAGCAACTGGGCGGCATCTTTGCTGTCCAGGCGCAGGTTTTTCAGAATGGTATTGAGTTCATCTGCTGTCATTGCCGTATCCAACGGTCACTAATGTCCACAGACCAAGTATAACACGGCATAGTAAGTTGGACATTTTGTCACCTTCAGCGCCGATCTGAGATTGCGTGCTCGATACTGGATCCGTGTTCTTCGGTGCCGCCTTGTCGGCCGAGTACCCAGATGCGAGACACCTCTGTGCATTTCCGACAGCCGTGGACCGCCCTCCGCTACTTCCCTGCTCCGATCGCGGGTTCTCCTAGATCGTCGCTCGATATCCCCAACGGGCCTTGCCGGTATTTCTTGGTCTGAACATTCCGGAACGGATTATTAAACCCCTCCTGCAACGCTGCAGGTCTCGGGCAGCGCACGCTTCCAGGTCCAGTCAACCGGCATCCGGAACGGCGTCGACCAGCCGCCCTCACGGATCTTCTTGCAGGCGATCGAGAGCGCGTGCGCGCGGTCGAACTTCGCAAGGCTCCCCTCCTCCACGCTCCACACGACCTGGCGCAGCAGCGCGTTCACATCGCGGCTGTCACCCTCCCCCTTGGCCTTCTGGATCCGGGCGCGGGTCGCGGCGACCTGCAGCACCGTGAGCGGCGCCCTCGCCTTCTGAGGCGCCATCGAGCGCGCCGGCGCGGTGGCCGTCGTCGGCCTCGCCGCGGCGATCAGCTGCAGCGTATGCAGCACATGAGCCTGTTCCGCAGGCTCAAGCTGTGTGTCGACGTCGAACTGCAGCTCGGTCTTGCGGTCCCGCTGCGCCGAGTACAGGCGTGTCCGCTCGCCATCGCTGAGTTTCTTGAGAATCGCAGCAGATTCGCGTCTGGACACGGCCGGGGCCGCCGTGTCAGGCGTTGCTGCCTCGGCGATGGCTTCGGAGGGATTTGGCACGGGGGCGGCCTGGCGCGCCGCGGACGGCGCCTGGAGCTCGGTGTCCCGACGGCGGCGGTTGGGCTCAGCGGCGAGACGCTGCACGAGCTCGCGCGGCACGAACACCTCCGTGAGCGCGGTCGCCTGCCGGAACGGATTGGCGTCGTCCCGGCCGCCATCGATGCGACGGATGAGGCCCCTCCCCTTCAGCCACTGATACGCACGGGTCACTGTCGCGACGTCGAGGCTGCAGGCCTCGGCCACCAGCCGAATCGGCACCTGGCTGACCCAGGTCCCGTTCTGGTGCCCGACATCCCAGTGGTACCAGAACACGCGCTCGGCGGATCCCGGTGCCTTCGCCGTCCACCGCCACTTCTCGAGCGGCTTGGGCCGCAGGCTGAAGTACTTCTCGCGAACCAGTGCGACCCGGGGATCGCTCGCATTTCCATTGGACATGACTCACCCCTCGCCTATGCAGACGATTTGCAAAAAACAGGTGAATCGAGGGGCTTTGGCCTTGACCGGAAGAGCTCCGGTCCCTAACCTCTGAACTGCAAGGTTTCGGTGGTTAGGTGGCTTCGGCTACTCGATCCCCAAAATCGAAAAGGCCCCGAAAGGGGCCTTTTCATTTCTGGGCTGCGGTCATCGCTACCCTCCTTCGCCGCCCGGCCAGGCCGGGCTGATGGGTCGAGTCTCACGCGTGAGACTGACCCCCAAAACGGGTCCGAAACCGTCCAGTCTCACGCGTGAGACTGGCGTCTCGCGGCGCATCCGACGGTCCATTTTCGACACCCAGAAAGTCACTTCTCCCGCAGCCAAATGCGGCTGCCGGGACCCCAGTCTCACGCGTGAGACTGAGCCCTTCATCGCCCCCCGCCCCGACCCATGCGGGCCTTCAGGCGACGGGTCAGCAGATCTTTGATCTCGTCGGTCAGTTCGCGTGCCGCCTGGCGGTCCACGTGCTTGCCGAAACGAATGGCGATCCGGTCGTTCTTGAGCGCGTAGGCAAAAGCCGTCCGACCGTCGATCTTCACGGTCTCGGACTGGGAACTCGCGCGCTTGGCCTTCTTGCCGGCCCCGGCATCCATCAGCTGCCGCAGCACCACGTCCGGCTTCAGCGGTTCCTCGAGTTCGGCCAGTGCGCCGGCCGCCGCAAGGACGGCGGCCTCGTTGATCTTTAGCGCTCCGAGCAGCATTTCGGCCCAGCGCACGGCGATCACGGTCGGGTTGCCGAACGCCGCGAGCACCGGATCGGGGAGCCCCGCGACCTGCAGATACTTCGACACGGTCTGCTTCGCGAGCCCGGTCGCCTCCGCAATCGCGTTCTGATCCGGGAAGACGCCTGCGTCCAGCCAGCTGCGAAACATCGCGCCGATCTCGTAGGCCGACAGGTCCTTACGCGCCGCGTTCTCTTGGTACATCTTGAGAACGTGGTCGCGCGCGTCGGCCGCGGTCGCGTCGAGGAGCGCGAGTACCGGCCAGCCGCCCTCGACCTCGGCGTCCAGCCCGAGTGCTGCCGCATGGCGCCGATGTCCGTAGACGATCTCGTATTCGTAGCCGCTGTCCGGCAGGGCAGGGCGGACCCGGATGGGCTCCAGCTGGCCGCGATCGCGGATGGCTTTCGCGAGCTCCGCGAGGCCCGGATCGCTGGCCGCGAGACTGGTCGCATGCCGGTTCGCGAGCGCACTGGGCTGGATCCGCTTCGGGTCGATTCGGAGCACGACCAGGCCGCCCGAGCGCTCGGCCTCGAGCTCGCTGATCCGGCCCTGCAGACCGGAGTTGTGTTCGGAGGCCACGCGACCGACCCAGGTCCGCGTTCCGGGCTTTGGCGCAGACGGGGTAGGGGAGGAGGCCGCCGCCGCCGCAGGCCGCTTCAGAGCCTCCAGGACGGCCGCGTTCACCTTGGCGCCCCGATCCACCTTGGAGGTCATGCGACGGCCGCCTTGCGGCTCTTGGCGCCTTGGCGGCGGTTCAGGACGGTCAAGACCTGTTGCTCGACCTCGCCGCTGACCGCATTGGTCGCGTCCAGCGCCCGGCGGAACGTCCGGCTGTCGCCCTTGTAGTCCTGCACCTCGTAGATGCTGAGCAGCTGCGGCCCGATGTTCTGCACGACGGTCGTCAGTAGCATGGGGGAGGGGAGGGTGTAGTCCCCGAAGATCCCGCGCACCCAGGCGGCGAGCTGCTGGTGCACCTGGTTGCCGTGCTGGTACTTCGCGATCAAGAGCGACAGGAACTCGTAGATCTTCGGCGTGCCCTCGTTGGTCTCGATCGCGTCCAGCACCTCCTTCAGCAGCGAGAAGAAGTGCGTCGCGGACGCGAAATCCAGCATCGCCGGCGGCACCGGAATCACGAGGCCGTCGGCCGCATAGATCGCGTTCGTCGTGACGAACGAGAGCGAGGGCGGGGTGTCGATGACGACGACGTCGTAGCGGTCGGCGACGGTCGCGAGTCCCGCCTTGAGCGGCGACCAGAACGCGAACCCGTCTTCCGAGTTCTGCCGCTTCGAGAGCGCGAATTCCGCCCCGTACAGCGACAGGTTGGCAGCGAGCAAATCGAGGCCCGGCCAGTAGGTCGGTTGGATCGCGGTTTCGAGTGTCCCGGTCCAGGTGTCGGCGCCGATGTCCGGGCCGTAGAAGAACGGATTCGCGGTCTTTTCCTCGGGGACTTCGGTGTCTGGCAGCAGCCCGAACATGCCGGTCAGGCTCGCCTGCGCGTCGAGATCGACCGCGAGCGTCCGATAGCCCTTCAGCGCGAAATACTGCGCGAGATGGATCGTCGTCGAGGTCTTGCCGACGCCACCTTTGAAGTTCGCGATCGCAATGACGACCGGCTCTTTGATCGAATACTTCTGGCGGGGGAGGGTGCCGAGGCTCTCCTGGATCGCGTGGATCTCTTCGAGCGTGAACAGCCGCCGCTTGCCTTCGCGCTCGCCGGAGGGCAGGTTCATCTTCTCGATGCGGCCGCTGACGATCTTGGCCGTGACCCCGAGGATCTCGGCGACCTCGGTCAGCGTCCAGCGACGAAGCACCTTACGATGGTTGGGTTCGAGGGCGGCTTCGCGCGCGCGCTCGAGGACGAGCCCGGCCTTCTCGGACAGGTGGCTGATGGCTTCCGGATCTGCGCGCGGCGGGTCGATCAACGGTGTTCCTTCAGGGCAAGTCGGGCGGTCTCTATACAATTCAAGGCGTTATACGAACGCATGAGTCCGATATTATGCCCGCTCGCCCTATCTTGCAACGGGCGACAACTAAAACGCTAGGCGCAATTTTGCCGATTTCGTATAGAAATGCAGACCTAGTGACTCGTTCGCACTCGTCGATTGAGAAATTTAGACGAGATTGACGAAATAAACGAACTCGACGACACTGCAAGCTCACGCAACCCCAACGGATCGCACCATGAGCACCAAGTCCTCAGCCGTCGTGCGCGCGACGGCGCGCAAGCCCACGAAGCCCGGCGTGATGACATTCAAAGTGTCGATCGCGAAGAAGAAGATGCGTCTGGCGCCGGCTCGCAAGCAGCTGATGCAAGCACTGGTCACGCACGCGGCGGAATTGCCGGAGCGCGAAATCTCGATCGTCCTGAAAAAGCTGCGCAGCGAAGGTCTTTGGAAGCTCGCGGAGAAGAACCCGCGCACGCCCAGCAGCGGGACGATGTCGAACGAGGCGGCACTCGAGCGCGCGTTCGCGCGCGCCGACATCGCGCAGGCGAATCTCGCCAAGCGTTCCGACATGCTAACCGGCGAACAGATCGCCACGAAATTGGGTCTCTCGCGCGCAACCGTTGACAATCGACGCGTCGCAGGCCGCATGCTCGCCGTGGATTTGGGGACGAAGCGCGGCGTCCGTTATCCGGACTGGCAGGCCGAGTGGCTCGCCGATGCCACGCGCCGGGCCGCATTTGAAAGCACCCTGCACGCGCTCGGCGAGGTGGGCGCCTCGTCCAAGTACCGCTTCTTCACGCAAGTCGCGCCAGCGCTTGGCGGTCGCACACCCGCGGAGGCACTCAACGCAGGTGATGCGCACGACGTGATCCAGGTTGCAAAGATCTGGGGTTCGGGCGAGCAGGGCGGTGCTTGAGCGCACGGTCGGCGTGCAGCCCCAGTCTGCTCACGCGATGATCAGCTGAATGAGTGCAATTCCTCCGCCGCCGCCGAACCTGCATGTGCTGACGCTGCGTGAAGAGCAAGTGGACCCAGGCACGTTGTTACGGCTCGCCAGTCCTGCGAAATCTAGCCACTACCAGTATCGGCGCAGCGCCTGGTATCGGTTCGACTCCCCCGACAAGTCGTTCGGTGTGCTGTATGCCGCCTTCGACTTGCGGACGGCGTTTGCGGAAGCGGTGCTCCGGGATGCGCCGCGGCGGCGCACCGTACTCGACATTCCGCTCCCGTGGAACGAGATTGCGGATCGACGCGTCATTACGCTCACGCAAGGCGCGGCGAAGCGGCCCCTTCGGCTTGCTGCTTTGTATGGGCCTGGGCTCGCCGCGGCTGGGATCGACAACCGGATTTCGACGGTCGACGACTATCAGCAGACTCGGCTGTGGGCCAAGGCGCTACATGGGCATCCGCAGCAGGTCGACGGACTCATATATATGAGTCGCTTTCTCGGCGATCGCCAGTCCGTCGTCCTGTTCAACCGCGCACGATCCGTGGCGAAGGTCGCCGCGGTGATGCCCCTCACCGCGCATCCAGACTTTGCTGCGGTGCTCGAGGATTTCAGCATTACGATCGAGCAGCCGGTCGGGGGTCGAAGGCTCGTGAAGCGCTAGGG
Organism: uncultured Acidobacteriia bacterium; assembly: GCA_903909435.1. Lineage (GTDB taxonomy): Bacteria > Acidobacteriota > Terriglobia > Bryobacterales > Bryobacteraceae > CAIVVT01. Next base: position 19,636 of record CAIVVT010000228.1, read on the forward strand.
CGGTAACGTGGGCGCCAGACGTCCCGTGGGACCAAGGAAGATTTTCCGGCGGTGCCTGAAGCGGCGAATGAATCATGGTGACGTCAGTGATTGCGTGCTTTCTTCGGAATTAGCGTCTGAGAGTACCCATGGCCGTTCCCGACTTCACCTCACTCACGCGAAACGGGCTGCGGGAGTTTGCTGACAGGCTCACTTTTGCCGCGAGACGCGTCAGACTTCTCCACTACGGACGCGTGAGTAGGGACTCTTCATGAAAGTAGCTGGGCTGTTCGCTGGTGTCGGGGGCATTGAGCTCGGTCTGGAGCAGGCTGGCCTTACGACGTCGCTACTTTGCGAGATCGACGACCGTGCTCGAGCGGTTCTGGAGCATCGTTTCGCTGGAGTGCGAATAGAGCCCGACGTCAGGGCCATCACACGTCTGCCACGTGGAATCGACTTGCTCACGGCAGGATTCCCATGTCAGGACCTGTCACAGGCTGGCAACACGCGCGGGATATTCGGACGACGTTCGGGCCTGATCCGGGCGGTCTTTCAGCTCATCACTGCCAGCCGGCCGCCTTGGATCCTACTCGAGAACGTGCCATTCCTGCTTCGGCTCGATCGAGGTCGAGGCATCGCCTACGTGACGCGAAAACTCGAACGGCTTGGATACCGCTGGGCTTATCGCATCGTAAACACTCAGGCGTTCGGGATACCACACAGACGGGAGAGGGTCTTTCTCCTTGCTTCCCGAACCAGCGACCCCGCGAGCCTCCTCCTGACCCAAGACAGCCTCGCACCTGACGCGCACGCCGGACCCGATGTCGCTCACGGGTTCTATTGGACCGAAGGGACCCGCGGATTGGGTTGGGCCGTCGACTCAGTCCCGACGATCAAGGGCGGATCGGGAATTGGTATCCCGTCGCCACCTGCGATCTGGTTCCCCGATGGTCGATTCGTGACCCCAGATATTCGTGACGCCGAACGCCTTCAAGGGTTCCCCGCCAACTGGACTCGACCTGCGGAGGCTGCAGGCAGACCGGCGCATCGCTGGACACTGGTTGGAAACGCCGTGTCCGTGCCAGTCGCTCGCTGGATCGGGCGTCGGCTCCTCGGCGGCACGGAGACAAAGCCGGTACTGCGAACCGTGGAGCTATCCAGGACCGCGCCGTGGCCGCGTGCAGCGTTCGGTGGTCCAGGTACCCGACGTCATGCGGTCGAGATAGGCGCCTTCCCTGTTTCGCGGGCGAGGCGGCACCTCCACGAATTCCTCAGGTTCGATCCGCCACCGCTATCACATCGGGCAGCGGATGGGTTCCAACGACGACTCCTGCGGAGTTCGCTGTCGCGGCGCACGGAATTCGAAGATGCGTTAGCCGAATACGTAAGCCAGAGGGCTTGATTGGATGAAGGCTCGAGGAGATCTCCGAGCTTTAGACCCAACGAGGGTTCCGCCCGGGAAACTCCTGCGTGCGCCGGCGTCGTCCGAGATGGCCCGTAAGCGTATGCAGTCGACGCCGCGGCGCGACACTCGGGCCGAGTTGCGGATCCGAAGACTGTTGCACGCGATGGGGCTTCGATACTCGGTCGACGCAGCTCCACTCCCGGAGTCGCCGCGCCGCGCGGATGTCGTCTTTCGTCGCGCCAGAGTCGCCGTTTTCGTGGATGGTTGCTTCTGGCACGGCTGCCCGGAGCATGGCACTTGGCCAAGGGCGAACGAGCAGTTCTGGCGCGAGAAGATCCTCGCCAATAAGGCCAGGGATTCGGACACGGACGCACGACTCGAGGCCCAGGAATGGGCAGTAATACGCGTTTGGGAGCATGCTGATCCGGTCAAGGTCGCCCGAACGGTCGCAAGGCGAGTTCGTATGCGACTGATTTCGAGGGCCACGGCGGAGCTTCGACCAAGATGAGCGTGTCCGGCCAAACTAGCGCTTTCCCACCGCCTTTCGGGAGAGCGTTGCCCGAGGTCGGCCAAATGGTCGAAGTGCGGCGGCGGCAGTGGATCGTCGGGGACGTCCATACTTCGAGCCTCGCCGCGCGGGCTTCAGCCCTGGAAGTTCGGGATGAACAAGGCGTCTATGAGACACAGCGACCGAGGAGCGTTTCTGCCGGCCAATCCCTCCTGACGTTGACTTCGATCGACGAGGACGCATTGGGTGAAGAGATCCAAGTGATCTGGGAGTTGGAACCCGGCGCTCGGATCCTCGAGAAGGCAGGTCTGCCAAACGTCGGCGAATTCGACGAACCCGGTCGCGTCGACGCCTTCCTCGATGCCGTGCGATGGGGCGCCGCGACCAATGCGGACATCCAAGCCCTACAGGCTCCGTTTCGGAGTGGCATCTCGATCGAGGACTACCAACTCGATCCGCTCGTGCGTGGCTTGCAGATGCCTCGCGTCAACCTGTTGATCGCCGATGACGTCGGTCTCGGCAAGACCATCGAGGCGGGACTCGTGGCTCAGGAGCTTCTCCTCCGCCACAGGGCGAGGACCATCCTCGTCGTGTGCCCGGCATCACTGCAACTGAAGTGGCAGGCGGAGATGCAGGAGAAGTTCGGCCTCGAATTCCGAATCGTCGATACCACCTACCTGAAGGAACTGCGGCGAAGCCGCGGTATCCAAGCGAATCCCTGGTCGTCGTTCCCGCGCCTGATCACCTCGATGGATTGGCTGAAGGCAGAGATACCGCTGCGATTCATGCGCGACGCCCTTCCGCCGACGCCATCCTATCCGCGCACGTTCGATCTCCTGATCGTCGACGAGGCGCACAACGTGGCGCCTTCGGGCAGCGGCAATTACGCTCTCGATAGCTTGCGCACCCAGGCCATTCGAGTGATCGCACCGCACTTCGAGCACCGGTTGTTCCTGACGGCCACCCCTCACAACGGCTTCCAAGAGTCGTTCACGTCGCTGCTGGAGCTCCTCGACGACCAGCGTTTCGCCCGTGGCGTCCAGCCGGACCAGGAGCGCCTGGCCCGAGTGATGGTGCGGCGCCTGAAGTCTGATATCACTGACGCGAACGGCGCTCGGGTCTTCCCGGACCGGAAGCTAGAGGCGTTGGAGGTGGATTACACCGATGTTGAGCGCGACATCCACGCTTCACTCGTCGAGTACACACAGCTTCGCCAAGCCGCTAACCGCGAGGAGGGTGGCAATCACGCGACGGAGTTCGTCCTCAAGCTGCTCAAGAAGCGCCTGTTCTCGTCACCCGCGGCCTTCGCCGGTACCCTGGACGAACACCGCAAGACCCTTGCGGGCAGGAATCGACCGGCCGCCGGGAGTCCGCTCGATCAACGAATCCTTCGTCGCCTGATCCAACAGACCGAGGAGGAGTACGCCGACGATCAGCGTTACGAAGAAGCGCAGGAGGAGGCGATCGGCGCTGCGAGCGCTGTCCTGACGAGATTGTCCTCTCGCGAGCACGAACTGTTGGAGAAGATGGCGCACTGGGCGGAACGAGCCAAAGCACGACCCGATTCGAAGGCGAAGGCCATCCTGGGATGGCTTAAGCAGCACATCAAGCCGGCTGGCGGTTGGTCCAACGAGCGTGTGATCGTCTTCACCGAGTATCGTGCCACGCAGAAGTGGCTCGTCGACCTGCTCGCTGCGGAGGGGTTTGGCGGCAACGATAGGCTCATGATGATCTATGGCGGTATGGATAAGGAGAAGCGCGAAGCCGTCAAGGCAGCCTTTCAAGCCGATCCGAGCGTCTCCCCGGTTCGCATCCTGGTCGCCACCGATGCCGCCTCGGAGGGCATCGATCTACAGAACCACTGCCGATATATGATCCACGCGGAGATCCCCTGGAACCCCAATGTCCTCGAACAGCGCAACGGTCGCATCGACCGACATGGGCAGAAGGCTAAGGCAGTCCTGATCTGGCATCCAGTTGGTGCGGGCTACCGCCGAGAGCAATTGGGATCGAATGTCTCCGCGGGAAGTCTCGAAGGTGATCTCGAGTTCCTGATGGTCGCAGCGAGAAAGATCGAGGCGATCCGCACCGATCTTGGCAAGGTTGGCTCGGTCATCGCTTCACAGGTCGAACAGGCGATGCTCGGCAAGCGCAAGCAACTCGATACGAGTAGGGCGGAGCGCGATGCGCAAACTACGGCCCGTCAACTGCCAATCGAGCGCAAGCTGCGCGAGCGAATCGCGCGCTTGCATGATCAATTGGTCGAGACCCGCGAGGTATTCCACCTAAACCCGACCAACGTCCTTGCCGCCGTGCACGTGGCATTGGAGCTCGGCCGCCTACCTGCGCTCGACCCCATCGACTACCCAGGCGCGGCGAGGGGTACCGTATTTCGGATGCCGGCTTTCCAGGGGACTTGGGCGCGGTGCACGGAGGGTCTAGCGCATCCACACACCGGCGTTCGACGTCCGATCACGTTCGACCACGAAGTGGCGAAAGGGCGGGATGACCTCGTCCTCGTTCATCTCGAGCACCGGCTGGTGCGGATGAGTTTGCGCTTACTGCGCGCCGAGGTCTGGGCACCGGACGACGTCAAGCGAATGCACCGCGTGACCGCGCGTGTGGCGCCGGACGCGGTCGTGAAGATGCCGGCCGTCATCGTGATGTCGCGCCTCGTCGTGACTGGCGGCAACTCGGTGCGGTTACATGAAGAGCTAACCGCCGCGGGCGGGACCCTGCACGACGGACGGTTCACCCGGTTCAACGTGACGCAGACGGAAGCCACCCTGTCCGCGTCAAGGCCGATGCTGCCGGGAACCAAAGTCCTTTCCATGTTGAAGACGGCCTGGCCAAAGATCGAGGCTGGTGCGCTCGCTGCGGCGGAGGCGCGGTCGAACGATCGAATGAAGCACTTGCAGAGCACGCTGGAACGTCGCCGCACGCAGGAGATGGAGGACATCACCAAGGTGCTCGACGAGCTCGCACGTTCAATACGACTGCGGCTAGGTGAGGCCGATCCTGCACAATTGTCCTTCTGGACGACGGAGGAACAGGAGCAGCTTCGCCGCAATGGCGACAGCCTGCGAACCCGGCTCGCAGCGATACCGGAGGAGGTCGATAAGGAACGTGCCCTGATCGTTGGGCGATACGCGGATCCTTCTGCACGTACCTTCCCCGTGGCCGTCGTATTCGTGGTCCCCGAGTCCATGGCCCGGGGGTATTCATGAGCGACAGCACTCGCCATCATGCGGAATGGCTCTCGCTCATCGAAGTTTCGGGCCCTTTTCTAACGCTTCCCGTTCTCGTCCGCGTCTTTCCGCAAGGGCTGCCGAAAGTCGACGTGAAGAAGCTCGGCCGCTTGCGTGCGGCGTATGAAGAATGGGCGACGGCTCAGGAGGCAGCGGTACCTGGTGCTGACGGGATTCATGCCGCTTGGGTAGAACTGATCCTTCGCGAAATCCTGGAGTTCGACGGCCAAACACTGCGGTCCGGCGATGACTTACCAACGGGCCTCGACGTGTCGCTCGCCGAGCACCAGGAAAGGCTCCGCCCGGCGATGGCGATCGTGGAACCCAGAGGCAGAGTACGGGCCGGAACCCCTCGGCTCCTCGTCACTGTTTGGCCATTCGATCAGAAACTCGACGCTGTTGTCCCCTCGACGCGTTGGGCGGCGACACCCGTGGAGCGCATGACCCAGCTCTGCCGTTCGACGGGTGTACGCCTCGGGCTCGTTACCAATGGTAAGCGTTGGACGGTCGTCGACGCGCCCGTCGGCCAGACTGCAGGATTTGCGTCGTGGTACGCGGACCTGTGGACCCAGGAACCGAGCACGTTAGCCGCGCTCGAAGCGGTGCTTGGCGTGCGCCGCCTCTTTGCGGTAGCGGACACGGACACGATCGAAGCATTGCTGGACGAATCGGTCGCCTTTCAGCAGGAGGTCACAGACCAGCTGGGATACCAGGTGCGTCGCGCGGTTGAGGTGCTCGTTCAGGCCTTGGACCGCGCGGATCTCGATCGCAAACGGGAATTACTGCGGGATGTTCCGCCCGCACGGCTGTATGACGCCGCACTCACGGTGATGATGCGTCTTGTCTTCCTCTTCTGCGCCGAGGAACGTGGGCAATTGCTCCTCGGTGACGAAACATACGACGCTAACTATGCTGTTTCGACGCTACGGGCTCTGCTACGGGAGGAGGCCGACCACGTCGGTTTGGAGGTCCTCGAACGTCGGCAGGACGCATGGGCACGGTTGCTTGCCGCGTTTCGAGGCGTGTATGGCGGGATCGAGCACGAGGTACTGCGCTTGCCGGCACTAGGGGGGAGTCTGTTCGACCCAGACCGCTTTCCGTTCCTTGAGGGACGTGCACCCGGCACTCTTTGGCTCGAAACGGCCGCATCCCCCTTGCCGATCGACAATCGCACGGTGCTTCACCTTCTCGAAGCACTACAGTTGCTCCAAATGCGGCGGGACGCTGGACCCAGCGAGGCTCGCAAGCTCTCCTATCGTGCGCTGGATATCGAACAGGTTGGTCACGTCTACGAGGGACTGCTCGACCATGTCGCGGTACGGGTTGACTCTGAAACGTTGGGGCTTCGTGGTTCCAAGGACAATCAGCCAGAAATCTCCATTGCCGATCTCGATCGGCAGCGGCGGAAGGGGCGCGATGACTTTGTCGAGTTCCTGAAGGAGCAGACCGGACGGTCAGTCTCGGGTCTTCGAAACGATCTCGACGCAGAGATCGACGAGACGACGGGGCAACGGCTGCTTATTGCCTGCGGAAATGACAAGACCCTGGTGAAGCGCGTCGAGCCATATCACGCGCTCCTACGCCAAGATGTATGGGGATATCCGCTCGTCTATCGGGCGGAGAGCTTCATGGTCACGGGTGGCTCAGAGCGCCGCCAGACCGGCACCCACTACACGCCCAAGTCATTGACTGAGCAGATAGTCACCGAGACGTTGGAACCCCTCGTGTACGAGGGCCCTGGCGAGGGGAAAGCCAAAGACGCGTGGCGCTTGCGGACGCCGGCAGAGCTGCTCGACCTCAAAATCTGCGACATGGCCATGGGCTCGGCCGCGTTTCTGGTGCAGGTATGCCGTTGGCTCGGCGAGCGTGTCGTCGAGGCTTGGGACGCCGCTGAACGTCACGGCAGCGTCATTTCGGCGGACGGCGAGATCCTAGGGACCGTGGCTGGCCACGATCTGCTGCCGCAAGACCGAGAAGAGCGGTTGAGTCTGGCACGGCGCCTCATTGCGGAACGCTGTGTATACGGCGTGGACATCAATCCCATGGCGGTGGAGCTCGCTAAGTTGTCGCTGTGGCTCGTCACGCTTGCCAGAGGACGGCCGTTTGGGTTCCTAGATCACAACCTGCGGTGTGGCGACAGCTTGCTCGGCATTACGAGCCTTGAGCAGGTGGAATGCTTCCATCTGGATCCGGCCAAGGGTCGGGCGCTGCACGAGGGACTCTTCGATCCGAAGAAGCGGATTCAGGCGGCTGTCGGCAAGGCATTGGCACTCCGTCGGCAGCTGCGTGCGACGCGCATTGTGGACATCGAGGACGTGCGCTCGATGGCAAGACTCGAGGCCGAGGCGAAGCACCGACTTGAGAACCCGGAACTGGTGGCGGATGTCGTCGTCGGTGCGGCGTTACAAAGTGAGGAGTCAACTGACGATCTTCTGAAGGGCATCGCTGAGGACCTGCAGCGAGCGCTGGTACACGGCGGCAAGGATGCGGAGCAAGTCAAGCGCCGAACGAGGGAGCTACTCGATACGGATTGTCCGGAGCGCCTCAGGCCGCGACAACCGTTTCATTGGGCCATCGAATTCCCGGAAGTGTTCGCGCGCGAATGCTCGGGATTCGACGCGATTGTAGGTAATCCGCCGTTCTCGGGTGGTAAGAAACTTAAGGAGTCTGTGGGTGGAGCGTACCGTGAATATCTGGTCCGAGCAGTGGCCGAGGGAACTCGGGGTTCGGCCGATCTAGTGGCGTACTTCTTCCTGAGAGCGCATCGGTTGCTGCGTACGGGCGGCACGTTTGGCTTGATAGCGGTCAACACAATTGCCGAGGGCGAGACACGTGAAGTGGGGCTAGAGCGGCTAATCAAGGGAAATGCCGCGATCTACTCAGCGACACCCAACAAGATATGGCCGGGGCAGGCGGCCGTCGCGATCAGCATCGTGCACGTGTTCAAAGGGGATTGGGCGGGCAGAAGCACGATAGATGGCACAACAGTACCCACGATCTCTCCGTTTCTATCCGGTAGAGAAGAGTGGACTCCACGGCAGCTTCACTGCAATGGGAACATGGCCTTCATAGGGTCCTACGTACTGGGCATGGGCTTTGTTCTAGACGCGGAGCAGACCTCACGCCTTCTAGGCGGGGCCGATCGCAACTCAGAAGTAGTCTTTCCATATTTGAATGGAGACGATCTAAACGCCAGTCCTGAGCAACTCGCATCTCGTTCCGTAATCAATTTCTGGGACTGGCCGGAAGACAAGGCCAGCACCTACCCGGACATTTACGAGATTGTTCATGAGCGGGTAAAGCCTGAGCGGAGGCGGAAGAGGGCAGACGGTACTTACGTCTTAAGGAAGCCCTTGCCAGAGCGCTGGTGGCACTACGCCGATAAGCGCCCTGGCCTATACCATGCGATTGGTAGAGGTGATTTGTTTGATAAACATCCACCCGATTGGCACAACGCGATCAAGCTATCAAGGGTAATAGTAACGGCGAGAGTGTCGAAGTACCTGACATTTTCTCTTGTTTCGTCCGAGCAGGTCTTTTCCGATGCGATCGTGGTATTTGCTTCGTCCAGTTACCACTTATTGGGGTTATTGACGACAGCTATTTACGAAACGTGGGCGCGAAAAATGTCCGGAACCCTTGAAACTCGTCTTCGCTTTGTGCCGACCGATAGCTTCGAAACCTTTCCGCTTCCCAGCAACTCACTTGATAGTAGTGAGGTCGCCCGCCTTGCTCGTGAACTACTTGCGGTGCGTCGGAAGATCATGCTGAGCAACAGGATCGGACTGACCGAGTTGTATAACCAAGTTCATGACCCTGGAATTGAAATGACTGAGATTGTGGAACTCCGCCGATGCCACACGCTACTGGAGCAATGTGTGGCGACGCTGTATGGCTGGGACGACCTGCAGGTTAAGCATGGCTTTCACGTCGTTAGCGAGTTGCCTGACAACAATAGAACCCGCTTTACGCTTACTAGAGAGTCGCGAGAAGCAATACTTGGTCGCCTGGCAGTTCTGAATCGCGAGCGCTACGACGAGGAGGTTCGCCGAGGCTTGAACGGGGCCCCGGCATCAGACGCCGAACCAACCCGACAGGTTCTTAAAAAGAGCCGAGCACCTAAGTCTCGTCATAAGTCACTTCTATCGTTCGACTTTGATTAGGGACGCGCGGCGCATGCAAGTGTCTGAAAATTGGCTCCCGTAACGGCGGCATGCATACGGTGCCAACAGTGCGTTCTCGCTCCGGCACTGACGCTGAACGCGAAGGACGAATACGACGTGACGGAGACTAGAGAATGACTGACCAGCTTCGCGCATGGCTCGTCACCCAGGCCAAGGACTCAAAGTATTCAAACGTCGAGGGTACGGCCTATGAGTATCCGCAGCGCATTCAGTACGGCCGCCAGATTGCAGTCGGAGACGTGCTCGTCATCTGCCGACCGAGCCACGATGCCCCGGATGGCAAGCGTATCGTCGGTCTCGGACGGATTGGTCAGATCAAGGGGCAAGCAGCCGATCGGGTAGTGGCTTTATACGACCGGTACTATCAGTTTGGAACACCGGCATCGTTTGACGATGTTGGTGGGGATCCTCGGAAGAATCGAACTATTTCGATCAACCCCTTGGATTCGGCGAGTGTACAGAAACTGCTTGAGCGAGAGGGCCTCTTGAACATTGACGCCCTGCCTTCAATCTTGATCACTAACACTTCGAAGGCGGCAGCGCCGACCGATCATGATCTACGAGAAATGTTGCACGACGCTGTCGTGAATGACCTCCTCGGCCCGGCGATGGGCCTCGACGAGGAGATCCTCGGTACCAGCGTGCGGGACCGCTATCTCGTGGGCAAGCTCGCGCCGAAAGAGTCGCGCATCGACGAGGCGGATACGGGCGATCTCGCTGAGAGTGGTAGCGACGTCGGTGACGATGGCGGCGCCGAGGGCGCGCCGCTGATGAGCCAGTCCATCGTTCCCTCGTCATGCGGCCTGACAGTCTGCGTCGATGCGAGCTGTGAGGCACTTGAGTTAGAGGTCACGTGGGGGCATTACCGCAGGACTGAGAGCGAGGTCCACGTCACCGAGGCGGGGAATCCGAAGCGGGTTTGGAAGCGTCGCGCGGCTGGCGGCACGGTACAGCTTGATCTTAGGTCTGGCGAATTCCGCCGATTGGTGCCGGATTCCGAGCAGCCCGAGGTCTACGTGCGAGGCGTAGTTCGCCCAACGACTGCGGCGGGCGAGAAGATCATCACGCTCTTCCTGGTCAATGATCAGGAGGCGCCGGAGACGAATCAGGACGAGGCGTGGCTATTCCAGGCGCAACTCAAGCTTGCCGCCCCGAACGGAGCTGCTGTGTTCCGCCGCCGCCCGACCGGCGAAAGCACGTCTGACGACGATGAGCGAGCCGCCCTCGCGATGTTGTACCGAGATAAGGTCGAGTTTGCCGTCGGACACGGCGTAAGCGTGCATTGGGAGCTAAGTGCCGAGCACGGCGATAGAGCGGTCGCCGTCCGCTCGCAAACCATTCCTTGGTACGACGTACCGGTCACCGAGGCACCGACGTCGGTGGACCTGCCCAGCCTGGCCGGTCTCATACTGGATATGAAGCATCTTGCAGAGCTGGACACGACGGCGCTGGCGACGACGCTCGGGATCTTGCACCAGGAGTACCTGGCATGGATTGGCGGCCAGCAGAATCGTGTGGATGCGAAGCAACTTGGCGAACATGAGGCCAATGCCCGGGAGGCGTTGGAGAAGTGTCGACGCGCAAACGAGCGATTGAAGGCGGGGATCGACACCGTACTGTCCAATCCAAAGGCCCTAGAGGCATTTCGTTTCGCCAATCAGGCTATGTGGCTCCAGCGCGTCCGTAGCCTCTACGCGCTCGAGCGGCGGCGCGGCAAAGATGCGAAGATCGAGAACATCGACGTCCCGAAAAATCGGAGCTGGCGGCCGTTCCAGCTGGCGTTCGTACTGCTGTCGATACCATCGCTCGCCGATCCCACGCATTCGGACCGCGCCGATCCAGTCAACTCGATCGCAGACCTACTCTGGTTCCCCACCGGAGGCGGTAAGACGGAGGCGTACTTGGGGGTAGCCGCGTTCGCGATGGCGATTCGCCGACTTCAAGGCCCGTTGGGCGGATTGGACCACGAGCACGGTCTGACCGTGATCATGCGCTACACCTTGCGCCTGTTGACGATTCAGCAGTTCCAGCGCGCCTCGACGCTGCTGTGTGCGATGGAGGTCATTCGCCGCGAGGCGCTAGCCAAGGGTGATGAGCGGTGGGGTGGAACCCCATTCCGCATCGGCCTATGGGTTGGCCAGCGCGCGACGCCCAACACGACGCAGGACGCCCACGAGGCCATCCAGAACTCGCGCGGCAACCAATGGCGGCAACTGGGAACCGGAACGCCGGCACAGTTGAGCAGTTGCCCGTGGTGCGGTTCGGAGATTCAGCCAGGGCGCGATGTCGTCGTCAAGACGTCTCCGAACTACTTCGGACGGACCTACACGTTTTGTTCCGACGCGCTGGGTAACTGTGAGTTCACGCCTTCGAAGGCTTCCGGCGAGGGTTTGCCGGTAGTTGTTGTCGACGAAGAGATCTACCGGCTCCTCCCGTCAATGATGATCGCGACCGTCGATAAGTTCGCGCAGATGCCGTGGCGCGGCGAAGTGCAAGCCCTCTTTGGCCGAGTGAGCGGCGTCTGTCAGCGCCACGGGTTCCTCTCCCCGGACGATCCGGACACCGGCACTCATGCTGCGACGCGCGGTCTGCCGCGGGTCACGCGGCAAGCGCAGGGCTTCATCCGCCCACCGGACCTGATCATTCAGGACGAATTGCACCTCATAAGTGGGCCCTTGGGCACGATGGTCGGACTCTATGAGACGGCGGTCGACGAGCTTGCGACCTGGGAGTTCGAGGGCAAGCGCGTGCGGCCCAAGGTGATTGCATCGACAGCGACGGTCCGCAAGGCACGAGAGCAAGTGCACGCGCTATTCCAGCGTCAATTGCAGATCTTTCCGCCCCACGGGCTTGACGCCTCCGACAACTTCTTCGCTAAACAACGTGCTGTCACGAACGACAAGCCAGGGCGGCGCTATATGGGGATCTGCGCGCCCGGTGCTTCGCGGCCGTCGGTGCTGATCCGCGTTTATGTTGCCTTCCTCACCGCGGGCCAGCGTCTGCGCGAACTTTATGGAGAGGCGGCCGATCCGTGGTTGACGGCCGTCGGATACTTCAATTCGCTGCGCGAGCTGGGCGGTATGAAGCGACTCGCGGAGGACGACGTTCGTACCCGTGCGTTCCGCGTGAAATTTGGCGAGCTCGAGCGCCCGGGTCTCGCTCAACGCGACGTGCGACAGATTCAGGAGCTGACATCCCGCGCAACGAGCTCGGAGATACCGCGAATACTGGACCAGATGGAGGTTACGTTCCCCGCCCTAGGCATCAAGAAGGATCCCAGCCCAATCGACATCGTGCTTGCGACAAATATGCTGTCAGTCGGCGTGGACGTGCAGCGGCTGGGTCTCATGATCGTAAACGGCCAGCCCAAGACGACAGCCGAGTACATCCAGGCGACAAGTCGCGTTGGTCGACACAAACCAGGGCTTGTCTGTACAGTTCTGAACTGGTCTAGACCACGAGACCTATCCCACTACGAAACCTTCGAGCACTATCACGCAACGTTCTATCAGCATGTCGAGGCGCTCTCCGTTACGCCATTCGCACCACGCGCTGTCGATCGTGGCCTGACCGGAGTGATGGCGTCTTTGTTGCGCTTGCAGGGGCTGGACCTGAACCCTAACGAAGGCGCGGGGCGGATGATGACCTCTGGTGACGCTAGGGCCAAGGCCGTCACAGCATCACTCGCAGCACGCGCATGGAGTGTCAGCGAGACGGTGGCCGTTAAGGATCGCACCGAACAGCTCGCGAAGGAGCGCGTAGACCGATGGGTCTATGAAGCGCAAAAGGGTGGCCGCACACTTGGGTATAAGGCCAAACGAGACGGCACGACCGTCGGTCTGCTCAAGTCACCCGGTGCGCAACCCTGGGAGACGTTCACAACACCGACGTCGATGCGTGAGGTCGAGCCCAATGTATCGTTGATCCTCAGCACACACGAGGGCGCCGATGCGCCAAATTGGGCGCCGGCGGATCCACCCGCTGGAGACGTCCACAATAGGACGGACGAATGAACCAACCTTACCCGGTACGAGTGGGGGAGCTGCGGCCTAGCCAGCTACTGTGGGCATACGGCTGCGGCTCGCTCGTCGATCTACCTCAGGTGTCCGTAGTGGTCATGGGTCTCAATTTCTGGGATTCCACGAGATGCCTGCCTATCGGTGAGGACCGCTTGCTGGGCGCGGTCCGGCGAGTCCTGGGCCCGCAAGTTGCGCGTCTACTAGGCCCACCGATCAGGCCTGTCGGAGACGGGCCATACAACCCATTCACACCAGAGGCGAGCATCGGCGTTCCTGTTTCACCATTTCCGAGATGGCTGCGCTGCCCGATGTGCGGCCGTATGGGAGAGGTGGGGAGTGGACTCTTCGAATTGAAGTCGGACCCGTATCGCCCAGACCGCACCCGCTTCGTGCATGCGAACTGCGACAAGGTGAAAGGGGCGCCCCCGACGGCGGTTCCAGCGCGCTTCCTGGTTGCCTGCCGCGGTGGACACATCGACGATTTCCCGTGGCATTACTTCGTTCACGGCGGCATATCAGACTGTCCAGGCCCGTTGAAGTTCTTTGAACAAGGGGCATCACTGCAAACGGAGAATCTGTGGGTCCGCTGTGAACGGTGTGATGCCAGCCGATCATTGGTCGACGCGTTCGGAGACCGCGGTCGGCAGCTCTTACCCAAGTGCCGTGGCCGCCATCCCCACCTCGGCCGAGCCGATGCGCAGTGCGAGGAGCGCCTGCGGCCGGTCCTGCTCGGCGCGTCGAATAGCTGGTTTCCGGCCACGCTGACGGTCCTGGCCATTCCGACGAAGGGCGACAAGCTCGCACAGCTGCTAGCGGACAAGAGTGATTTATTCTCAGACGTCGAGAGTCAGCCGGAGCTTGCTCTGGTCCTGAAGGTGTTGGGAAAGAGCGGAATGCTAGGTGGCTTCGCGGAACACGCGGCGGACGAGATATGGGGGGCGTTACAAGCCTTCCGAAATGGGAGTTATGGGGAAGAGGAGACGTCGGATCTGAAGAAGCCCGAGTGGGATGCGTTCACGAGTCCCACGCCGCCACAGAATTGGCCAGATTTCATGGTGACTCGAATCTCCCCACCTAACGGTTTTGCGTCACTTTTCGATTTCACGGTCGTCGCCGAGCGCCTGCGAGAGGTCAACGCGCTGATCGGTTTTACACGAGTCGAACCACCGGAAGAAGCAAAGGAAGGCGGCACCCCGCCGCCGCGAGCACCGCTTTCCAACGGCAGGCCCGAGTGGATTCCGGCGACAGAGGTGCGTGGTGAGGGGATATTCCTTCGGTTCAACAGCCAGCGACTTATCGATTGGCTGAATCGACCAGCCGTCAAAGCCCGCGAGGGCGCGCTGCTGACAGGTCATAGGGCATTTCGAGTGGCGCGAAAGTTGTCGCCGCCGGAGGACAACTTCCCGGGGATCACATACGTGCTGCTACACACCTTCGCTCATGTGCTGATTCGCGAACTGGCACTCGAGTGCGGCTATAGCGCGGCTAGCGTGCGTGAACGGATCTATGCTTCGGGATACGGCGAAGATCCGGATGTTGCAGGGATCTTGGTCTACACAGCCGCGCCAGACAGTGACGGGACGCTCGGAGGCCTTGCGCAGCTCGGAAACCCGGATCGACTCGGCGAATTGATCTCACAGGCGCTCGCGCGCGCGCGGATCTGCGCCTCCGACCCCCTCTGCGCCGAGCACATCCCGATCCATGATCGCTCGCTACACGGCGCTGCTTGCCACGCCTGCTCATTCGTTGCCGAGACATCTTGCGAGGTCGGGAACCGTTACCTGGATCGTTCACTGCTCGTCCCCACCCTTGCGGGGCCAGATCTATCCTTCTTCGAATGATGAATATCTCGACTGACTCTAGACCTCAACTCCTGCGGATACTGGTCGAACTTGCACGGGAAATGCCTCCCGGGACCCTAAGCGCGCTGACATCTGCGCTGGACTCTGAAGCCGGCGCTTATAACCTTGACCGCTTCGCGGCGACGCCGATGATGAGGGACAAGCTTCGCAAACTCGAGGAATCCTGCAGTCTGCAACTCGGCATTGACGCCAAGGCGATCGCATTGGCCCTGCAAGCCGCAGCTGAGGCAGCGGGAGCCGCCACCGCTGAACACCGTACTGAGATTGCCTGGACCGGGCCTGCGACAGAGAGCGTTCCGTTGCGGCGGGTCGATCAGGCGATCTACGACATGGTGGAATCCGCGAGTGAAGAGGTCCTCTTGGTTACGTTCGCGGCCTACAAGGCCGAGCGGGCGCTGAAGGCTCTTCGAACTGCCACCGATCATGGAGTGGGCGTACGGTTGGTGATCGAGTTGGCACAGGAGAGCGGTGGAAAGCTTTCATTCGATGGGCTACAGGCCATTCGCTCGGCCGTACCTTCGGCGCAGATCTTCTACTGGCCGCTTGAGCGCAGAAAGCACAGCGGATCCGGCCCATATGGCTCTATGCACGCCAAATGTTTGATTGCTGATAGGAAGCGCGCGATCGTCTCCAGCGCGAATCTGACGGACTATGCGCTCGAGGCGAATATGGAACTTGGTTTGTTGGTGGAAAGCGCCATTGCGTCTAGGTTGGCAGACCACTTTGACCAACTAATCGTGCGAGGCGAATTGGCACCCGTTCGTTGAGGGCTAGTCTTATGGAAAGCGAGAGGCGTCACGTAAACCCGTCTCGTTCCGACATCGCATAACCGGAGTATTTCTGTGGACTCGCGATTTCAGCACTCAGACCTAAGCCGTTCGAGCGGTTCTCTGTATCGTGCGTAATATCTTCGATCAGTACACTCAGCCGGAGAACCGCCTCACTCATGCACTCCTAGCCAGTCTGGAGGCCGATGGGAAGCTACTCCGGAGTTTCATTCGCTGGGTTACGCCGCAGAGCCGCACACTAGCTCGACTGGTGATTCTTGAGCAGTCCGTACCAGGCGAGCAGGAAGATTCGTCGGGGATGCAGGAGAATGAGCGAAGAGGCCTTCCTGACGGATGGATCCATGATCAGGCGGGTTGGGCGCTGCTGATCGAGAGCAAAGTGTCAGCGTCACCGGATCCTGACCAGATTCGCCGACATCTTCGGATGGCAGAGCGGCGTGGCGTTACAGAGGCCCATTTGCTTTGGCTCACTGTTACCCCAGTTAGGCACGCAACCGGTTCGAACGTCACAAATCGCACGTGGTCGGATTTATACGAGTGGCTGACTGATTCAAGGCGCAAATCCGAATGGGCACGCCGGGCGGCGGCATACTTCGAGGTGGCGGAGGTTCAGGCCGATATGAAGCAACAGCTCAAGACGGGGACACTTACGCGTTTCACAGGTATTCCATTCGACGCTGATAACCCATATTCGTACTCCCAGGCCAAGCGGGTTCTGGGGTTACTGAGGGATCGGTTGGCCGCAAGAGCGGATCTTCGGAAGCAGCTTGGCGCCGACGAAAGTCATCCTGGGCGCGGCGCGATCAAAGCTCGAAAGGAGACAACGGTCTGGGACTTTGTGGCATTGAAGGATCTCCGGGGGAGCACGAATTTCACGAAGCATCCGCACCTGACGTTAGGAATAACGGAATCCCAGCTGCAGGCCTACGTAACGATTCCGAATAGAATTCAATCGCGGGTTCGGACCCAGATGCTGGGTCCGACGTATGATGATTTTCTGGGCTTAATTCGGGAATGTACGAGGCGGCTGGAGAAGGCATTGGTAGGCACCCAGGGCGCCACGCCGTTCTTCGTTGTCGTCCATCGACGGTATGCATCGATGGCAGCGATACCGGTCGTCGATATGAGGCTTGCCTTTGATCCTCGTACAGCGTTTCGAGGGCGCCATGGAAAGGGTCAACCCCGGTACCAGCCCGAGTGGCTCATGGCGGCCTACGAAGCGCTCAGGCATCGGCGTTCGAATCTACAGTTTCAGATTGGGGCGACCTTTTCCTATGGCTCGTGCGGCGCGGTCCGCAGAGCGGGCATTCAGGAGCTTGTGGCGAAGGCGTGGATCGCTTGCCGCCCGTTAATTGAGGCTGGTAGAGAACGGAAAGCGAAGTAAATGCGCGACCTCGCCCTGGTGGCGGACGATGGCGGCGGCGTGCCCGTTGAATCCTGCGAAGTCTCGAAATATGCGTTGCCGTGACGACATGACGCGGGCCATTGGGGGGAAGGTCGATGCTAAGAACGCGAAGTGTTTGGAGCCCCATCCACCGAAAAACGGATGGCCTTAGAATTCTAGTGACTCGGTTCAGAGGTCGCGGCCTGCCGGCATCGCGCTACGACGTCTGGATGGCAAGTCTCGCGCCGAGCGAGCGGCTCTTGCGCGCAGTCCAAGCTCAGAAACTATCTTGGGCACAGTTCTCGAGAGAATATCGAAAGGAGCTTTTTCTAGACGGCCCGATCGACAAGCGGAGCCGCACGATCAAGAATCATGGTCAGAAATTTACGCTGCGACTCTTGAAGCGCCTCGCGCGACGAGGTCCCGTTACGTTGATGTGCCACTGCGCAGATGACCAGACGCGGTGTCATCGGCACGTATTGCGGAGCCTGATCTTCAGCAATCGGGTGTAAGGCGTTGGCGCCGTCAGAACGCCGGCCTACTGCTTAAGCGACGGCTGCAACAATTCGACGATTTCGTGCCTCAATGAATGCCATAGCGAGGCGTTTATATGAGCGATAGCTCTCAAGAGTGCTCGGAACGGGGTCGTCGTCAAAGCTTTGGAACGGAAGGAAATACGTCACAGCGGAAAAGTCTGCTGTCACAATGTCACGAAGAAGGAAGAAGTTGACGTAGCCAGGGAAGTCGTCAAACAAGTCGAAGAACGCCGAGTATCGCGCCAATGTCGTGCTCAATGGGCTGGGTTGGGGTGACCTCAAGAAACGGACTTTTACGTACGCTAAGACCTGCCGGAGGCAGGCAGCCACCGGTATAGGGTAGGCACGGACACGCCGAGGTTATCGGCGACGTCGCGCGCGGGCGTGCCGCCGGCGAGTAGCCGCCGCGCGGCTTTGATCTTGCTGTCGGTCATGCGGCGTTTGCGCCCACCCACGCGGCCAAGTTTGCGGGCAACGGCGAGCCCGGCTCGAGTTCGTTCGACGATCAGCTCGCGTTCCATTTGCGCGAGGCTGGCCATGACGTGGAAGAAGAACCGGCCAGCCGGGGTCTTGGTGTCGATGCCGTCGGTGAGGCTGCGAAAGTGAACTTCGCGCGCCTCCAATCCGTTGACGAGGTCGACCAGCCCTTTCACGCTGCGGCCGAGACGGTCGAGTTTCCACACCACCATCGTGTCACCGGCCCGCAGATGCGACAGGGCGTCGTTAAGGCCTGGTCGGGCCAGTCCGGCCCCGCTCGCCTTGTCGGTGAACACGCGACCACAGCCGGCCTTTTTCAGGGCGTCGAGCTGCAGTGCCAGACTTTGTTCGTCGGTGGACACGCGGGCGTACCCGATGGGGAGGCCTGGGCTGGGGCTACGCTTCTTTGGCGTTCGGCGGCGTGGCGGCATGGGGTGCGTCGTTCCTCTCGAAACCCGTTGAAAGGATAGCCATTCGAGAATAGCCTATCAAGAAAGGTTTTCGAGAATCGCGGCGCTGCAGAAATACGGGTATTGCGGCGGACCCGATCCGGCTTCTCACAATCCAACGTTTTCGATTGCCCCGGCGGAGGCCTGCCAATGCCGCGTCGCGAACTGCTGACCCCGACGGAACGGGCCCAGCTGCTGGCATTGCCGGACGATGAGGGGGAGCTGATTCGCTTGGTGACGCTCTCGCGCGTGGATCTGACGTTCATCCGCCAGCACCGCGGCGATCACAATCGCCTGGGCATCGCGGTGCAGATGAGCTACCTGCGCGGTCCGAATCGCGTGCTGGGGCCGCGCGAGCCGCCGCACGCGCCGTTGCTTGGGATCGTGGCAGCGCAGCTGCGGGTGCCGCCAGCCGCCTGGTCGATGTACGCCACACGCGATGAGACCCGGCGCGAACACCTGCAGGAGCTGCTGACTCGCCTGGGATTGCGACAATTTGCCCGCGGCGACTATCGGGGCCTGACCGATTGGTTGGCCCCGCTCGCGATGCAGACGACGCAAGGAGTGGTCCTGGCGCGTGCGCTGGCCGATGAGCTGCGCGCTCGCCACGTGCTCCTGCCGCCGGTCCCGGTGATCGAAAAGCTGTGTGCGACGGCCCTGACGCGCGCCGAACGTGCGACGTTCCGGCGGCTGACAGTACCGCTGACGGACTCCCACCGGGCGGCCCTGGACGGGCTGCTCGTTGTCCGCGAGGGTGCCGCGAACAGCACGCTGGCTTGGTTGCGTCAGGCACCGGGCGCGCCGAGCGCCAACGCGGTGCTCGCGCATCTGGCGCGCTTGCGCGCCGTGCGGGCCCTGGCGATGCCGCCGGACCTTGGCCGCGACGTGCATCAGAACCGGTTGCTGCGGCTCGCGCGCGAAGGAGCCCAGACGGCTGTTTACCAGCTGCAGGAGTATGAGGCGCCGCGGCGGTACGCGACGCTGGTCGCCATCCTGCTCGACACCCTGGCAACTCTCACGGATGAAACACTCGATCTGCACGATCGGCTGATCGGAACATTCTTCAGTAAGGCGCGCAGCAAGCATGACCGGGAGTTCACCGCGGACGGACGGGCCGTGAATGACAAGGTCCGGCTCTATGCCAAGGTCGGCACGGCGTTGATCGCCGCCAAAGCGGAGCAGTCCGACGCGTTTGCGGCCATCGAGGCGATCCTGCCCTGGGAGGCGTTCATCGCCTCCGTGGCGCAGGCCGAGCAGCTGTCGCGCGACGAGTCCTTCGATGCCCTGGAATTGCTGACCGATTACTTCTCGACGCTGCGCAAGTACGCACCCTTGTTCCTCGAGGCCTTCGAGTTCCGGGGAGCGCCGGTCACCCAGCCGCTGCTTGCTGCCATCGAGGTTCTGCGCGTCATGAACCGGGCCGGCGCCAGGAAGGTGCCTGCCGATGCGCCGCTGACGTTCGTCCCGCTGCGCTGGCGGCGTGCGGTGGGCTCGGGCGCGGATATTGACCGCCGGTTCTACGAGCTGTGCGCACTGAGTGAGCTGAAGAATCGCCTGCGCGCCGGCGACCTGTACGTGCCCGGCAGCCGGCAGTTCCAGGATTTCGAGGATTACCTGCTCCCGCGTTCGCTCTTCAGTTCCATGCGCGGCGAAGCGCGTCTCGGGCTCGCCGTGCCGACGACGGCCAAGGGCTATATCGCGGAACGCTTGGAGCTGCTGCGCAATGCGCTCGAAGAGACCAATCGTTTGGCAGGGGCCGATGAACTGCCCGATGCCCGGCTAAACGAGAAGGGGCTGAAAATCGCCCCGATCGAGGACGACACGCCGCCAGGGGCCAAGCGCCTGAAGGCGCAAATGTACGGCCTGCTGCCGCACGTGAAGATCACGGACCTGTTACTCGAGGTTGACCGCTGGACCAATTTCACCCAGCACTTTACTCACCTCAAGAGCGGCGAGCCGGCTGCCGATCGGTCGCTCTTGCTGAGGGGAAGACACGAAACGGAATATTACGCACCCTAGGGACCGTCGCGCAGCTGGGTGCCGTCGAGAAAGGGCCATTTCGTACGTCAAGGGGCGCCGGCCGGGTCATGAGCCGCAGTCGCCGGCTGGGAGCGTCCGCTCTCGAGCGGGCAAGGACGCACTTTTTCGTTGGTGAGGGCGTGCGACTAAAGCATCGCGAGTACGGTCGACGGCTCCCGGCGGCCGCAGCGGCGTTCAGTTCTTTTGATTCCCGGCGGCGATCTGCGCCCGAATGAACGAGACTGCGTCCTGCCAGTCAGGACCGCCGTGCTCAGCCGGCACCTGTTCGTTCAGGATCGCCAGCGTCATCTTTGCCACGGTGATATTGCCGACGCCCGCGTATGACTTCGCGACCGCGTACATGAACTCCGGGTCCTTGACGAGCGAATTGCGCAGCTCCTGGGCGCGTCGTCCCGCCATGACCGCAAATGCGTACTCGCCGATATGGTAGTCGGCGATCGTCAGCGTCCGATTGGGCTCCCACTGGTCGTTCTGAAGCTTGAGGGACTTCTCCGCGTATGCGATCGCCTCGCGATCGTCGCCGACAATGAGAAGGAAGTTTGCGACTTGCTCATTCACGGCTGGCGAGTCCGGTTCCTGAGCCGCAATCGCCATGTACTGCGGCTTCATCGAACGTATCTTCTCGATCGAGACCGGCTTCTCCGCAACGTAAACCGCCATCTGCGTCTTCAGGCGGACCAACGGCGCCAGGCGTGCGTAGGGCAGCGGCCACGCTTGTGCCGAATTGAGCAATTCCAGCGCCAGCTTCGGCTGGTTATTCGCAATGTAAAGCGTCGCAAGCCGGAACTCGTAGACCCCACTACCCTTGCACTGGCCCTCAAGCGCCTTCCAGCTGTTGAGGAGTGCGACATAGTCATGCGCACCGCCGGTCGTGGCGCTCGCCGCATAGGCTTGCTTCCAATTCTCCTCGCAGACCGATTGCCGGTCCTCCGCGGCGGCGGCGGCCAACGAAAACAACACCAGCGGCAAAAGGAAGCACCGACGCCTTCGCGCCGCAGCCTTCGAACCATTGGCGGATCCCTTAGATGCCTCTCGTTGAACGCGGTCAGTCATTCAAGGGTTCCTCTTCAGCGTGTCTAAAGCCTAGCCTAAGATACAAAGGGCTGCATCCGTGTCGTCATTGCGGTGTCGTCATTGACCGAACGATTGTGCATTTGAACGACCGGTAGCAGCGATGATTGCAGACACGGCATGCGCTTGCAGGGCGAAACTTCGACCGCCCACGCTAGCCAACGTCCTGGTCGTCATGCAGCACGGTCACGCTTCACAATATCCAGCACGGTATTCTTGCTAAGGCCGAGCCGGTGGCTGATTTCCCGATACGACTGGCCTTCGCCGACAAGCTTGAGCACTTTGGGCGCGAAACGGTCCGCCTTAACGCGCTGGCCTGGTCGCCGCCCAAACACGACGCCCCGCTTGCGAGCGGCCGCGATTCCGGAGCGAACGCGTTCACGAAGCAGATCCCGCTCAAACTCCGCCAGTGCGGCCATTAGCGAGGCGATGAGCTTGCCTTGCGCACTGCGCAGATCGAACTGCAGGCCGGTCTGGGCGACGAGCGAGACGTCCCAAGCCTGCAGGTCCTGAAGCGTGTGGAACAGGTCGAGCATCGAGCGGCCCCAGCGGGTGAGCTCGGTGACGAGGATCACGTCGACCTTGCGGGCTTGAGCTAGCGCCAGGACCTCCTTCCGCTGGGCGCGGTCGTCCTTCGCGCCGGAGCCGGTTTCCTTCCATACCCCGACGATCTTGTAGCCCGCCTTTTTGGCGAAGGCGCGCAGGTCCCGCTCCTGGCGGGCGCAGGTCTGATCGGCGGTCGATACGCGGCAGTAGAGCGCGGCGGACTGTCCCAATTGAACCCTCGGTGCCAAACACCCCGGAAAAGCATCTTTTCCCGTGGCAGAGTGTCGGTCTGTTCTAAGTATACTTAAAAAGGGACAGCCATGCCGCGTCGGGAGCTCCTGAGCGAGCCGCAAAGGCTCGCATTCACTGCGCCGGCCACCGACGAGCGCAGCATGGTTCGCTACTACACGCTGAGCGCGGAGGACCTGGCGCTGATCGATCGCCGGCGCGGCGACCCGAACCGCCTCGGCTTCGCGGTCCTCCTCTGTTACCTCCGCTTTCCTGGACGGGTCTTGCAGGAAGGCGAACAACCTCCGGCCGCGATGCTCGGATTCGTCGCCGAGCAACTTCAGCTGGAACCTGCCCACTTCGGCGACTACGCACAGCGTGACCAGACCCGACGGGCCCATCTGGCCGAGCTACAGGCTGCGCACGGGTATCGACAGATGACGCGCAGCCTGTACCGACGGTTCGCGGTCTGGTTGTTGGCAACAGCGTTCGCGACCGAGCATGGGCCGGCGCTCGTCGCCACGCTCCTCGATGAGCTGCGTGCACACCGCATCATCCTTCCGCCGTTGCCGGTCGTCGAACGGCTCTGCGGTGAGGTTCGGGCACGCGCGGATCGAAAGTTGTGGCGCCACCTCACTTATGGACTGACGGCAGTTCAACGTGCGGCGCTTGATGGCCTGCTGACGGTACGGGCCGGCGGTGGCCACAGCACGCTGGCATGGCTGCGGCAAACGGCTTTCTCGCCGACACCCAGCAATTTCCCGCGTCTCATCGACCGCCTGGCTCAGGTTCGCGCGCTCGGCATCGAGCCCGAGCGCGCGACGCGAGTGCACCAGAACCACTGGCTGAAGCTCGCCCGCGAGGGCGGTCAGAGTACCGTCCAGCACCTGGCCGAACTCGAGCCGCTGCGGCGCTACGCGACACTCACCGCCCTCGTGCTCGAGATGGCGGCCACGCTAACCGACGAGGCCCTCAACATGTTTGAGGCCTTGCTCGGCCGGGCGTTCAAGAAGACCGAGCGCGCCCACGCCGAGCAGTTCCACCGCAGTGGCAAGGCGATCAACGAGAAGGTCCGGTTGTATGCGCGGGTCGGCCAGGCCCTCATCGCCGCCCGCGACGCTGGCGGCGACGCGTTCGCCGCGATCGAGGAGATCATTCCCTGGAGCCGTTTCGAGGCGACCGTCGCTGAAGCGCAAACGCTGGCTCAGCCTGAGGAGTTCGACTATCTGGGGTTGCTGGACGATCGCTACGGCGCCGTGCGCAAGTTCGCGCCGCTGCTGCTCTCGAGCTTCGAGTTCCACGCGGCGCCAGCCGCCACTGAACTACTGCAGGCGCTCGACGTGCTCCGCGACCTCAATGCCAGCGGCAAGCGCACGCTGCCAGAGCAGGTCCCATCGGGGTTCGTGAAACCTCGCTGGCGACCCCACGTGTTTCCGGTGCCCCGGGCCGCCGACCGCCGGTACTACGAGTTGTGCACGCTCTCGGAGCTGCGAGATCGGCTCCGCGCCGGCGACGTCTGGGTGCGCGGCAGCCGGCAGTATCGCGACTTTGAGGCATACCTCATTCCGCCCACGAGCTTCGAAGCGCTGCAGAAAGATGCGCTGCCTCTCGCGATCGACACGGACTTCACCGGATACATGGCCGAACGTCGGCAGTGTCTCGAGGCCAAATTGGCCGAGGTTGCCGGTAAAGCCCGTACCCATGCGTTGCCGGATGTCTCGCTCGAAGACGGCGAGCTGCGTATTTCACCGCTGCGAAAGAACGTTCCGGAATCCGCCGAGACCTTCGCCGAGAAGGCCTACGCCCTGATGCCGCACGTCAAGATCACCGAACTCGTCGCCGAGGTCGACCGGTGGACCGGGCTCGCCGATCGATTCGTGCACCTGCGTACCCAGGCGCCACCGAAGAACCGGCCGGCGCTCCTGACCGCCGTGCTCGCCGACGGCATCAATCTCGGACTCACGCGGATGGCCGAAGCCTGCCGTGAAACCACCTGGCGTGAGCTGACCTGGACCGCCGATTGGCATATCCGCGACGAGTGTTACCAACGGGCCCTCGCCGAGCTGATCGACGCCCAGCACCGCCAGCCGCTCGCCGCCCACTGGGGCGACGGCACCACCTCGTCGTCCGATGGCCAGTTCTTCCGCGCCGGCGGCCGCGGCGAGGTCGCCGGCGCAGTGAACCTGCACTACGGCCAAGACCCCGGCGTCAAGTTCTACACGCACTTCTCGGGCCGGTTCGGCCCGTATCACACCAACGTCATTGCCGCGACAGCCAACGAGGCTCCCTACGTCCTCGACGGCCTGCTGTACCACGAGAGCAGCCTCATAATTAGTGAGCACTACACCGACACCGGCGGCTTCTCCGATCACGTGTTCGCGATGTGCCCATTCTTCGGGCTCCGGTTCGCACCCCGCATCCGGGATCTGAAGGAGAAGCGGCTATACCTGCTGCCCGGCATGATCGTCCCGCCGGAACTTACATTCCTGGTCGGCGGCTTCATCAACGTGAAGCTGATTCGCGAGTACTGGCCAGACATTCTGCGCCTCGCGACCTCGATCAAGATCGGCACCGTCACAGCCTCAGTAATCCTTCGGAAGCTTGCGGCGTACCCGCGGCAGAACGGTCTCGCGCATGCGCTGCGCGAGCTCGGCAAGCTCGAGCGCACGATCTTTACCCTCGATTGGCTGCAGGACCCGGACCTACGCCGACGCAGCCACGTCGGGCTCAACAAGGGGGAGCAGCAGAATGCCCTGCGCCGTGCGGTGTTCTTCAACCGGCTGGGAGAGATCCGCGACCGCTCCTACGAGAACCAGCGCTACCGCGCCGGCGGCCTGAACCTGCTCGTGGCGGCGATCATCCTATGGAATACCGTGTATCTGCAGCGCGCGGTCAATTACCTGCGCGATCATGGGACCGAGCCAAAACCCGTGGACCTCGCCCATCTGTCGCCGCTCGGCTGGGAACACGTCAACCTGACCGGCGACTACCATTGGGATGCCGCGTCGCCGCTCGGTCCTGACCAGTTTCGCCCCCTAAGAACCCGCACAACCGGCCTGCGGCTGGCCGCTTAAGGTGCGTAATATTCCGTTTCGTGTCTTCCCCTCTTGCTGACCGCGATTCTCGCCGACGCTTTCAACCTCGGCCTCGAGAAGATGGCCGAGGCCTGCCCAGCGACGAGTCTGGCCAAGCTCGCGTGGCTGGTCGCCTGGCATATCCGCGATGAGTCCTACGCCAAGAGCCTGACCGAGCTGGTGAACGCCCAGCATCAACTGCCGTTCGCCGCCCACTGGGGCGAAGGCACCACATCCTCCTCTGACGGCCAGCGATTCCGCGCCGGCGGCCACGGCGAATCTGCTGGTCACCGCAACGCCAAGTACGGCAGCGAGCCGGGCGTCCTGTTCTACACGCACCTGTCCGACCAGTACGCCCCGTTCTACACGAAAGTCATCAACGCCAATGTGCGTGATGCGACCCACGTGCTCGACGGGCTCCTGTACCACGAGTCGCAGCTGCGGATCGAAGAGCACTACACGGATACCGCCGGATTCACCGATCACGTCTTCGCGCTGTTTCATCCGTTCGGGTTCGAGTTCGCACCGCGCATCAGCGACCTTGCCGACAAGCGCATCTACGTGCCTGGCAAACCGGCCGACTGGCCGAATCTCGCGCCGATCATCGGTGGACCGCTGAACCTCAAGCTGATGGAGCAGCAGTTCGACGAGTACCTGCGGCTCGTGGTCTCCATCAAGCAAGGCAGCGTCACGGCGTCGCTGATCCTGCGCAAGCTCGCCTCCTACCCTCGACAGAACAGCCTGGCCGTAGCGGTCCGCGAGTTCGGTCGCGTCGAACGCAGCTTGTTCATGCTGCGTTACATCCGGGATCCATCGATCCGGCACCGCATTTCGGCGGGGTTAGCCAAAGGGGAGTCGCGCAATGCTCTGGCGCGTGCAATCTTCTTCCACCGTCTCGGCGAAATCCGCGACCGGTCGTACGAGAATCAGCGATACCGAGCCAGCGGCCTGAATCTGGTCATCGCCGCCATCACGATGTGGAATACCGTGTACTTGGAGCGGGCCGCCGCCGGACTTCGCGAACGCGGAACCATCGACGAATCTCTGCTTCGACACGTCGCGCCGCTCGGCTGGAACCACATCGGACTGACCGGCGACTACAGCTGGCACGCTAACAAACGGGTCGCCAAGGGCGGCTACCGACCCCTGCGGCGCCCTAAGCAAGCGGAATCAATGCTCCCGGCGCCTTAACGTACGTAAAAATCCGTTTCTTGAGGTCACCCCGGGTTCCCTGCGGTAGTGCCGCCGAATGCATTCCACAGTGAGATCAAATCGGTCTTTGATCCGGTGGTTCAGTCCACGCTCGCCGTTTATCGTTGCCTTCCCGTCTACGCGAGTGCCGGGGAAAATCATCATCCCGCCGATCGTGTAGCTCAACCGAACGAATTCCTGAAGCTCGGTGGGGCCCAAGTCAACGGTGAATTGGATGATGCGGCTATGCTTTCGAAAGCTGGGGATGACTGAATCACTGGTAAGAACGTATTCACCGAGCTCCGAGCGGTGATGCAGATAGGCGCTTCTCCGGCAGTCGTCGAGATTTAGGACGAAGCCATTCGGCAAGGCCTTGCTCCATAGCATTTTGTGATACGCGCGCAGCGTCGGGCTGCGCGCGTCCGGGTCCTGTCCAGGCGGCGTGTCAGATCGGAAGTCAAACGTTACATCAATGGGGCACCGCATCTAGTACGACACCTTGAATACCGGACTGTCTTCTGGCCGCATCTTCCGGTGATCATATACGCGGGTCGTGCTGACATTCGCGTGCCCAAGCCACTCCTGCACTTTAGCAATATCCGCACCTTGGTCGAGCGCGTTTGTCGCCGCTGTGGCTCTCGCGGCATGCGGCCCGAACCGGTCGACGCTAATTCCGACCTTCTTCCCGTAGAACTTGATCACCTGGTACACACCGTCGGGCGTCAGCGCCGTATCTGTCGTTCCGCGCCGGTTGTTCCGGATCGGCTTGAACAGGGGCGCGGAGGGGAGGGCGCCATGTCCGGCCATCTCGAGATACTCATTGATCCGGTCGAGGCTGCCCGGGTGCAGGGGTACGTACCGCAGCTTTTCGCCCTTGCCGTAGATCCGCAGATGCTTAACGCCGCGGCGCTCGTGGATGTCCTTTACGCTGAGCCGGCAGAGCTCTTCACGGCGAAGTGCGTGATAGAACAGGATCGACAGGATGGCGCGATCCCGGACCGCCTTCAGCGTAGGACCCTCGGGCGCGGCGAGCAGCCGTCGTACCTGGGCATCCGACACCGCCGGCGTCTTGCCTTCGTAGCTGTCGACCTTAGGCCGACTGACGCCCTTGACCGGGTTGTTCGCGACGGTGTTCCGGTTGCAGAGGTATTCGTACAGGGATGAGACGGCCGCGAGCTTGCGGCGGATCGTCGCGCCTTGGAGACCGCGGCGCTGCAATTCGTCCCGGAACGCGATCACATGGGCCCGGGTGATGATCCGGAACTCTGCCGGCTCCGTGATCCCCGTGAACCGCATGAAGTCCCGGAGGTCCGTCTTGTAGATCCGCCGGGTGCCCGGGGACTCTATATTAAGGAACCACTCGGTCTCCGGAGGCACGTCCCGAAGCCGGGAGAACTCGGCAGAGGTCAGCAGGCCTCGATTGAGCGTGCGGAACTGAGGCAATCCACCCGCGGAGGCGCGCGGGACACCCTTGCTGGCGCTCACGCGCGGGTCCATTGCCGCAAGGCGTCGAATGCGGATCGCGTCTGAATGATCAATGAGAGGGTTCCATCAAACAAGGTTCCGCACTGACAATCCGAGGAATGACGCGGTCGGCAGTGAGGCCAAACGTGGTCAACCGTTCTGCGGCAAGATTCGGAACCAGGGTCCGCAGGCGCGCAGGCGTCAGTTGCTCGATCTCCTCCAGTGCGGTTTCCGGGTTCGACTTGAGATACTCGGCCGCCGCCGCCGCATCGCGCTCCGTGAACTCCGTGAACCCCATGACGCCGGGTTGTTCTGGCCATCGAGGTCCAAAGTGGTACACGGCGAAATACATCAGCTTCGCGCGCCAGGGCGCTTCACCCCTGGCCATCATCGCTTCGTAAAACATGCGGTGGACGGCCCGCCATGGCCGCTGCTTTGCGCAACATTGGTAGTCATGCAGAAGCGCCGCGTCACGGTAGACACCCTCGTAAGGTCCTCCAATCAGCGACCAAAACGCTTTTGGAATTGAAGCGCCGTCGGTGACCGTTCCTCGCGGAGCAGTCCAGTTAACGTTAGCGGCATCCCAGTAGGTAAACGGCTCGAGCGCAACCATGTTGCGGCCATCCAGGAGCCACTCCGTTCTGGGCACCCCGGAGAACGTGCTTGGGCTGGTTATGGGGATCGGTACCGGCGCTGTGTGGAGGAAGTGCTGGCAGCCGGTGGCGCCGAACAACAGGCTGACAATCGCGACGGCGAACGGAATGCGCGGCCTTAGCATAGCGACCTCCCGGGTTTTCAGCGCCCTATCCTATCACGAAAAAATATGTTTTCGTTATATAAGAAAAGCATCAATACAGGGCGCGTTATAGGTTCGGACCATAGTCACTTCCGTCGCCTCCTACCTTCCGAAACCACACGATGGGCTTCCATGTACTTGTCAGCTACCCACAGCTCTGTAGTGACGTCGGTCTCCCAAATCCAGCCACCTCTCACGGCGGCCTCGAACGTGTTGTAACGATCCACGCCTGCGTCGTGGCTGACGTAGAACTTTCCGTTGAGCTCGTACGCCGCAACGCGGCCAGACCCGCCGCCAGGTCCGCCTGAATCCCAGTCAACCCACGCAACGACGGTTCCGTTTCTAATGGCTTGATCGGATTCATCCGCATCTTCGTCATATTCGTCTTCGGCATCATTCATTCCCGAACTCCCCGCCCTGGCTGTAACGATTGGGTTGCGCCTGCAACGCGGCGAAACATAGGCTCAGCGTATCGCGCTCCTCGTCAGCGATGGCTAGCGCTTGATGGAGCAAATCGCTTTCAAGACTAGATATCCAACTGTGTCTGGCTCTTCTGGGAATGACGCGGCACCACGAACGTCTGCTTGGTGAAACGAACCGTCGGTGTAATGCCAATTCATCGCCATCAGTCGGCTAGTTTCGCCGTCGCAGTCATACAAGAGCTTAGTCACTACGTAATCAACAATTTTACTAGACTCTTCTCCAGCACCGTGTTCTGTTTTCTTTTGACTAGACGCCTTCGTCCACGCATATCTAAGATTGCGAGAAATCTTGAGAGATTCCGAGTCATAGAAGAATTCGACCTTGTTGCCATCATCTCCATCTGAAACGGCAACACCGACCCAATTGGCAGCCATCACGTCTGTTGTGGCGAGAAGCAACATCAACAGTATTGAAATCCGCTTCACTGTGCCTCCTAGGTGGGGGACAAGATTCATGTAAAAACGTGCCACTTGTGTGGATAACTTACGGGTCGAGCCGCACTAGGGATTAGGGGGTATACCGACGCTACCGTCGGCATCGGCGGCGTGCCGAACAAGATACGTCTCCACTCGGTCAGGAGACCACGACCAGTAGATCACCCCGCTGTCCTCGGCGGCGAAACCGCCATATTGGATGGCTCGATTCCGCCATTCCATATCCGGGGCCGCTTCTAATAGTTCGGTCAGATACGTCTCGAGCTCCCGCGGATGATTCGCAATGACATCTTCAGGGGTCCCCGACGTCGCTCCGTAGGACTGCGCGACCTCAAGGAGTTTGCGCAGCTCCCCCTCCGCACGAATGGTGCCTCCATGCGCTGCGCGCTCCATGGCGTTCGTAAGCGCCGCTATCAGTTTCTGGCCAGTCTCGTAGCACCGCCCTCTGTCAATCACGTTCTCGGATAGGTTGAGTGAAACAACACAGTGTGCGCACGTATAGTCCGCGTTGTCACAAACCGGACACGGCTTGTCGACGTACTCGTCGTCCAAGGAATCGTCCTCGACATCTTCGTCTGCCATCGAAGCAATCCCCTCTGCATTGATAAAACTTCGACCGGATAGCGCCCAGAAACTTGGCCGACGGCACAGTGACTTTGTAGGTCGTTACGTAAGCCGGCGCTCGACGTCTAGCGCCACCGACTCGATGCGGCACTTCGCCGGTAAGCTGCCTCCAGGAGGCCTATCTCCCGTGCCTCAGCCGTGCAAAGCCGCCGCGGGTCCGGTCGAATCCCGATCCTCCCGAGATCAAGTCGGTCAGCATCCCAGCAGGTCTGGATCGTGACGTCTGCCTCCATCAGCCCGTCGCTGTGGAATTCGCACGCGTACACCAGCATTTCAACCCCTGAACGATCGAGGTGCAGATATTCCTCATTGATCCTGCGTACGTACTCTGCCGCACGCGCGCCATGGCGGCGATCTGCACCATCATGGAGCCGCTGACTATCGTGCAGTAATGCGAAGCATTCGACGACGTCTGCGCGTGCAGCGTTCTCGCGCGCGAGGTGCAACCCGTTCCTCCGGACCCGTGCCCAATGAGGCGCGCCGTGAATTCCTCGCCAGTCGAGCTGGAACTGCTCGCGCAGCACACGAATCAGTTCGGACTTCAGCACTGGCCACCCCTTCAATTGTTGGACGCAGCGGATACCATCACGGCTTCACAGCTGGCAATTCTACATCCGGCCGAGCACTTCCCACGGGAGGGCGGCATCCTGGAAGTGGCCCCAGCGAGCAATTTCGATCAGCGACCCGGGCTCCCGCCAGCTGCTCCCGCTTGCCGCGATGTCTGCATCCAGAAGGGCGAGGCAGCGCTCGCCGAGGCGATTCGTCGGTCGATCCGAGGTGACTCGCAGTAGGCGCGCAGATCGATCTCCCGGCTCGTAGGCCACTGTTACGGTGGCCTCACGGACCTGCCCGATCGCGACGATTAACTTCGCGAGGCGCCGGGCGAACAGGCCACCAGCCCGGTCGGCCTTGTGGAAGTCCTTCCCGGACCAGGCCCCTCCCCCGATCGGCACCCGCGGCCCGTATGCATCCATGACCAGCTTCTTCCCCGACAATCCGTTGTCGCCCCACGGACCCCCGACGTCGAACGCCCCGGCACCGTTCACAGTCAGCTGCTCGGGAATTCCTGAACTCAGTCCCGGGCAAGCCCGGGCCAGAATTGCCATTTGATCCTGAAGCGCCAGGCGGACCGCGCGGTGAAGTGCGATCGCGTCGGCATCCGCGCGCTGCTGAAGCGAGCAACTGAATTCCTCCAGACCATACCCTTCGCCTTCCTCCGCCACGACGACCAGCACCTTCCCGTCCGGGCCGAGGCCTAGTTGGGGTAGCTCGTTCCGGAGTCTATGCAATCGTCTCGCGAGTTTCGCGACGAGCCATTGTTCGACCGGCAGGTGGAGCGTCTCGGGCCGGTCGATCGCGTAGCCGACACAGATCGCCTGGTCGTCCGACATCACGCGGCCTTCGGACTCGCCGTCCTCCAGAGGTCCGAGACACAGGTCGGTTTCGATGCGCAGGGCTTCTGGCCTCGGGCTCCAACTGTCGCCGTAGCCTGCGCTGCCGTAAACGTCCCGGACGATGCCTTTGACATCGATCGACTCGGCACCCTCGGCCGCGATTCGGCCGGTCACAAACACCCGGTCGCGGTGCACCGCAACCTCGACTCCGACGAGGGCGCGGGCCTCGAGCGCAGTCGCCGCTGCGACCAGGCCGTCGGCAATGGCATCCGACAATTTGTCGGGATGGCCCGGGAATACAAACTCGGCGGGATAGCGGCTCATGGACATGACGGGATCCTCAGGCAGCAATTTGGATGGAGCGGATGGCGAGGTCGCCGAGGTCACGGGTCTGGATGGAGGGCCCTGCATAGGCAACGCCGAGCCGGACCCGGGCGAGGCTCTGCCGAACCGATGCCGTCGGCGTACCCACCCAGCCATCGGTCACGATCAGTGCGCGCCGGATCCGGTGGATTGCGATGTGCTCGGCGACACACGAGATGTTCGTGCCGCCGGTCGTACGGCAAACCCCGGCCCGAAGTTCCGCGAGCGAGACGTCCGCGACCCGGGTCGAGAACAGGTGCACGACCGGATGCACGTCCGCCCGACAATCGAGGATCGCGCCGTAGAGCGCCGCGCGAACGCTATCCATGCTGCCGGAGACGTCGAGGTACACGTGGATGGGCCGGGCCGAGCGCCGCCGACGATGACGCGAAGTCATCCCCTCATGCAGCAGTGGCCGATGCCCCAGAGCCTGCAGCACGACGGATCTGCGGCCATGCTGGGGGATCGGCGTGGCGATGGGCTCGAGTCCATCAGCCGACACACGCACTCTGCCCGACCCGCCGCCAGCCGCGATTGTCCGAATCAGTCGTCTCAGCTGCTGGCGTTTGGACGGCTTCTGACGAACTACGGTGGTGCTTGACAGAATCAGGTCCGCGAGCGACCGCCCCTGGATGGGATCCGGCGGCTGCGGCCACGCCTCGACAATCCCGCGGACCACGTCGAAGAGCAGCGGGGACCGCTTGTCGAGACCGCCCTCGGTAGCGCCGCCCGGGTCATGGCCTCCGAGCAGCGGGATGGTTGCGATCTCCTTACCCGTCACCAGACGCGGCAACACGTCGAAGACCTCCTTGTAGGTCGCGCCGACTTCCGAATAGAGCGCTCGGTGTAGAGCCGCGGCCCGGGCACGCTCAGGCTCAGGAAGTGCCTCGATCGCCGGTGGAACAGCCGCACTTCTTCCGCACCATCCGGCAGCGGGACGCAGCAAGCACTCCGGGTACTCGGCGTCGCTGTAGTAGTCGGTCAGGAACGCGAGGTGCTCAGGGTTTGGGAACATCCTGCTGATCAGCGCGTTGATCACACTGTCGAATACGAAGTTCTGCACCGGCGTCTGTGCCGGGAACAACGTCGTGTGGCCCAGCAGCACGTGGTGCAACTCGTGCATGACGAGCATCAGGAGCGTTTCGGGGGTCGCGGCGTGCTTGTCGACGAACTCCGGGTTCAGCAGCAGCCGAGGCTGCAACCGGCACTCGACCGCAGCGGTCGGCACCGTCGTGGTTGTCACGATGTCCATCAGGCGGAGCAACGCGGCGAGCGCGTAGCTGCCGCTCGGGAAGCAGTCGAGCAGTCGGTCCTGCAATGCGTCAGTGGTGCTCATGGGGTTAGCTCCGGTTGGGTCGCTCCGGGGAACGTCGGCGGGATCAGAAGCGTCACGTCCCGCCGCCCGCGTAATGAGGTGAGGTTCGGGGTCTTGGCGCGCAGCCACACCCGGCTTGAGCACTTCGTAAGCACCGCGAGCGCGGACAGCCGGTCGCAGGGCTCCACCGGGCCACGGTCCGGCCGGGAAACGACGACGCAGCCGTCCGGCAACGACAGGGTTCGGGCGCGGGATTCGATCAGTGCCACGAGCACGGTCTCCGGATCCGGGCCCGATGGGTGACCGAGCGCGGCCAAGATCTCGGCTGCGCTCTCCACCGGGAACGCCGCCGGGAGGTGGAACCGGCGCGATGATCCGTAGACGCCGGTGCTGCGGAACTTGACCTGTCCGACGCCGCTGCCCCCGAAGCCGGCCTCCTGGAACAGGCCCGTGAGGCCCGCATAGCGCACGACAGTCTTCGGCGGTACGGACATGTTGTGCAGCAGGTTCGTGCCCGGATCCCGCGGCATTGCCTAAGGACCCGTGCTCATACGCCGACCCGTTCGCACAGCCGCGCGTCCGCTTCCCGAAAGCCGTCGAACGCGGCCTGTACGAGCGACTCGTCCTCGAGACGCTTGCGCGCGTACCACGCGACCAGCGCGTTCGCACACAGGTGCGCGCGCGGGTCTGCGGGGTCGAGGTGCGACAACAGATTCTTGAGATGACTCCAGGCGTGATAGCGCGGCTGCGATCCATGCATCATCAGCGAGAAGTCGAGCGGCACCGCGATGTCGGCATAGAGCTCCGCCGCCTGCTCGGCGACAGCAGCGACGAGGCGACCCACCGCGTCGGTTTCGAAGAGGTGCACGACAAGCGCGGCACAGGGACCAGGCGGGAGCACTGCCATCGCGTCGGCGACGATGGTCGAGAACTCACCCTTCTTGAGGTCCTTGGCGCCGATCGCGAGGCGGACCCGCTCAAGGGGGTCCTTCGTCATCAGGATCGCCTTCAGGGGATCTCCAGGCGTTACGGCCGTTAGACGCCACGCCTCCCGATGAGCCGAGAGCAGCGCGGAATCGGGAATCGGCCTCCCTTCGGCCCGTTGCGGCAGTGCATGTTGTAGTGCAAGCCACACTGAATCCGAAAGTTCGGCGCCTGCGTCGAGCGCGAGACCCGCGGCGTGCACGGCAAGAGCCGACCGACACAGCATCGCGGCACGTCGCGGACTGAGGACAACCCCCGCCTGTGCGAGCAGGCGGTGCAGGATCTGGACATAACCCGCGAGCCCCCCGACCATGGTCAGCGCCAGCGCAGCGTGTGCGCTTCGGGTGGCTTGGATCAGCCGCTCTAGCAGAGCCACAGCGTTGGGTTCAATTGCACTCTTCGACGTGCAGATGATCGCCAGCTGCTCCGAATCGGTCAGTTCGCCCCACTCCGGCATTCGCACGACAAACATGAACCGATCGGCGAGCGCGGCGTCGAGCGGCTCGGAGCCGACGTAACCGGCATCGTCCTCGTCACCTACCGGCGGGTTCATCGCCGCCCAGCGGTGGCGCAGCTCCGCGAGCAAGATCCCTTGCACGCGGCGCTCGTGCACGACCGGGAAGATCTTGTTCTGCACCTCGGGCCGGCAGCGCGAGATCTCGTCGAACAGCACTGCCTCGGCACCCCAGATCGCCGCCGGCGTCCGCACGTACTCGAGCGTGCCGCCCGGTCCCGGCAGCGGGAAACCGACCAGGTCGTCGAAGTTGAGCAGGCTCGCGTTGTAATGCCGGAACGAGAGACCGAGCGCCTCGGTGATCTTGGTCAACAGCAGCGTCTTGCCGGTTCCGTGCGGTCCGATCAGGAGCATGGGCTCCTCGACCGCGAGCGCCGCGAGCAGCACGGGCGCGATCGTACCAAGCCCGTACACTCCGAGACGCGAGAATACGTCGAGCACCCGCTGAGGTGCCGCGGGATGTGACGGTATCGTGGAAACCTTCGCCATGTCGTCCTCCGTCCGAAGTTCGAACGAGGACTGACGCGCTCTCGGCGGGACCCGCTTAATTGCCTGTCCGGCCGCATCCCGCATTGCGCGGAAACCACCTTGCCCGGGTCGGGCAGGTTGGCGAGGGCGTCAGCCCTGCTCCTGATGCGATCAATCGATTCGGTCTAGCTCAACAACATCTCCCAGCTCCGCTATACATTCAGCTGAGTCGGAACGGCAAAAATAATGTGCTGGCCCAGATCATGGACGAGCCCCGTGAACGCTGGATTCGGCAGATCCGTGGGCGCGCCTGCCGAAGGAAATTCGGCAAGCACCTCAGAGCGAAGCTCGGCGCGTTGCTCCGGGCTGATCGTGCTGACATAGCCGGCGCCATCGCAGACACCGCAGAGCTCGAAGCTCAACCCGCCAACCGCGTCGAAGTAACCACCCCCAGCGCAGTTATCACACTGCCGATGGGTCCCGGCAAACAACCGATCCTGCAGAGCGCGATGTGGGCCGACTAGCCTGAGCCCGGAGAACTTCTGACTCCAGGCCATCGCTTCGGGGGCAGTGTTCTTCCACCCCGCATACACAACCGGCTCACCACACGCACACGACCGCGGCGATGCCTTCTGGTACGGGGATCCGCCCGGACACTGGTGCTTCCAAAACTGGTGTGGCATGACTTCGTACTCCTCTTTAGCGGATTCGGGCGAATGCCCCGGGGCCGCAATTCGGCTTAAAGCCCCCGGTCCATAAGGTGGACAGCCCAGAAACGCAAAACCCCGCACAAGGCGGGGTCGGCATCCGCTTGGTTGCCCTTTCGGGCCACATCTGCTCTTGCGAGCTGAACCACCTTGCCCGGACTGGGCAGGTTGGCGGGGGCCGACCCTCTCTTGATGCGGTATTGAAAGTAGTTGACAGCGCAGCTCTTGTCAATCGGGAAATGCGATCAAGTCACGAATCGCCCAGCACCAGTCAAAGACTGATAACCATGTCACTGAATGTGGCGATACCACGCGCGATCAACACTGAACATAAGCCGCCTGGACGCTGTCGTCGCGCTGATGAGCGATCAGCGCATTCAGCGACGGCCTTCACTGGAGGGCGCCTCCGTTTACTGCGTGCCGTTCCACTGCCGGAGCACCGACGACATTGCCAAGGCCCTCCAGGACATCGCTTGGGAGCAACTTTCACAGGGCCAGGATCCTTGAGCACGGAGAGCCGCGGCCGCCCCCTTTCACACCCCTGTGGAGAGGCAAAGGACTGGCCCACCAACCCGGGACGTGACGCTCGGCACAGTCACGGCTCCCGGCGAGCGATATATGTCGCTTCTGTCGTTACTGCGTCCGCCAACTTCAGGCCCTCATGTCGCCGCCCGAATACTGCTTGAGCCGCCCCTTCCGAACGCTCCTCACGACGACAACCATTGGCTGGATGCTGTCCGCGGCGTCGGTTGCCGCGGTGCCAGACACCGGCGCGATTGCAATCACTCCAAACGGAGAGATCTCCGCTCTTGAGCAACGCGCATCCGATGGTTCCAGGCGGGCACAGTACAGCCTGAGCCTTCGCTACGCGAACGGTGATGGCGTCGCAAGGGACCCCAAGGCAAGAATCGCGCTTCTGATGGCGTCAGCCAACTCAGGCTACGTACCGGCACAGAACAGCCTGGGCTGGGTCTATCGCGAAGGCCTCGGGCGCGCGAAGGACCTGGACCGGGCCATCCGATGGTTCCGGCTCGCCGCCCTGCAGGGCAGTGCATTGGCGCTGGAGAATCTCGGCGAGATGTACGAGGCGGGCGAGGGCCTCAACCGCGACGATTCGGTGGCGTTCTCGTTCTACACGCTGTGCGCCGCACGCGACGTGAACGCTGATCATCTCACGCGAGAGGTCGAGGCCGGAACAGCCACTGCCGTACTCAGCTGCCGCCTTCGCCTCGCGAAACGTCTCATTCAATCGGCAGAAGGCAACACGGACGCTACCACGCTCGGCTTCGCAGCCGCGTGGCTGGAGATGGGCCTCGCCGAGAGCACCGACGTCAAGGACACATCCACGATCGGAACGCGGGCTCGGCAACGCGAGACGGAGGCGAAGGAGCTGCTGGAAGCGTTACGCCCCCGGTTGTCGGAACGGGATCTCGCTGATCAGAAGCAGCTGATGGCGAACTGGAAGCCGTTCATGCGTGACTTGGTCGACGAAACACCGTACCCAAGTATTCTGGCTCTGACGACGATCGACTAGATGGCGCGTCTTGATAGGTTCGATCGTCATAATCGCGCCTGCCGGCTATTTATTCCTCCGGAACATGGGTCCCAAGTAGCGGCGCCAGCCCTCCTGCTCAGGTTCGGACTCCGCCCCCGCTACACCGAGACCCCATTGTTGTAGAACGGTCAGGAACACCTTGGGTTCCGCCTCTGCTTCCGAGAGGGCATGGAGTCGCTTCGCGATCAGCTGCGCATACTCGGCCGTGGTCCAGCTCCGCTGGATCACCACGGCATGCTGCTGCCGCTGTCCAGGATACCGTCGCTCGGCGTCGACAACCTCGTGCGTGCGATTGTCGCGCGGAAGGATCACGAGAGCTGACGCCACCAATCCAAACGCTGCCTCTCCCTCGGGCGAATGATCGTTGACGAGTTCCTCTGCCCAGTCGAGCCAGAACCTCACCTGTGCGTCGGTTACCGAGGCCGTGCGGGTGCGTGCGGCCACCCTGAGCTCGTCCAGTGTCAACAGGAGCTTCACCCGCTCCAGCAACGGCCGGAATCGCGCATCACCCAGCGCGACCAGCCCGCCAAACGCGGCGCCGCGGTTCTGAATCGTGCGTTTCCTGAACATCGGCTCAAGTTCCGCAAAGGCAGCTGGGGAACCGTCCGGAAGCGGCTCGCTGATCATGACCATGTCAATGACGGCTTCAGAGACAACAATGTCATCGGGGTCGAATGCAAGCACGGGAATATAGATCGGCGGCGGCAAATCCGACTGACAGGCGATATCCCGCACCTGTCGAAGGAGCTGCGTTCGACTATTCGCCTCAGTCCTGGAAACAAAGTGAACGTACAACGCCGCAAGCCGCGGGACATCGGCCTGGTGGAGCTGCTTTCCGTACAACAGCATGCTCCACAGCACCATCTGCTGCAGATCGTTGCCGGCGAGCGACCTCCAATAGGCTTCATCGTATAGGCGCTCCCGAACCTCGGTCAGATTGGCAGGCTGCGGGAAGGTACCTGCCGAAGGCAATTGAGCCGTCGCTTCAGATGAGGGGTACTCGCCCGTACGCCGGGCTGTCTGCGGGGGCGGGGCGATACAAAGGTCAATGCGGGTGATCTTGCCGTTGAGCGTCTTCGCCACGGCCGTCCCAACAAGGTTGTCCCTCGTACCCTGCGCCGTGATAACACACGGCCCACCGCCGTATGCGTCCCACTCCCCCATCTCTGAAAACACCGGGCTCCCGCTACGCGCAATCGTCTCGAGCTTCGGCCTGATGTAGGCGAGAAACTCGTCCTTGGACGTGATCTCGTCAAGTACAAGCTGTGACGCGAAATGAAAATCATCCGCCAGAAGACGCTCAAATTGACTTGAATCAAGAGTATTCATCATTCGCGCATACGCGCGAAGAGCGTCAGCTTCAGAAAGATGCATCCGTGAGACCTCCTGGTTCTGACCCGTCACGCCACCGAGGGCAGCCCGCGCTCTCACGCAGGAGGAGGGCGACGCGGTCCGGTGGCGCCAGGCCGACAATGACACTCGGAGCTCCCCGAGAACGCCAACGATTGTTGCTATCGCCCATCTTGTCGACCAGTATTTGTTCGGGCTGGCGCCTGCGTCAATAGATGACGATGCAGAGGTTTAGCGATCTCTTTTGGCGCGCCAGGGGCTGCCCGCCAAAACCACTGGAGCGCGCGCGAAGGCCGGCACCACGAGGCATTTGCCCGGATCGGCCTCATAAGTGCGTATTCCAGAGATCGTGAACGCTGTTTCCACGCGATCGTGAACGGTGCGTGGAGGTGGCTGCTGGACTGCTTGTTTCTACGTCAGGTGTTCACGATCCGTCAAGGTTTCTGATCTCTCGGTCCGGTGTTTCATCATCGTCCGAGGTGAGCCGCGGTCTGCCGCCGCAGGCGGCAGAAGGCTCTTATGCCGGTCCATTCGGGACCTTCTTGCGCATGGAGTCGCCGTTCATCTGCAGCGGGATCCGATGGCTGTGATGCACGAGCCGATCGAGGATCGCGTCCGCGAGCGTCGGCTCGCCGAGGTACGCATGCCAGGTATCGACGGGCAACTGGCTGACGAGGATCGTCGAGCGCGCATGGACGCGGTCGTCGAGGATCTCGAGCAGGTCGGCCCGGTCCTGGCTCGTCAGCGCCGTCAGCCCCCAGTCGTCGAGGATCAGGATCGAGGCCTTCTGGATCCGCTTCAGCAGCCGCATATAGCTGCCGTCGCCGTGCGCGACGCGGAGCTCTTCGAACAGCCTCGGTACGCGCCAGTAGAGCGCCGAGAGCCCGAGCCTGCAGGCCTGCTGCGCGAGCGCGCAGGCGAGCCAGGTCTTGCCGGAGCCGGTGGGCCCTGTGATCAGGACGTTCTGGCTCCGGCGGACCCAGTCGCATGCGGCGAGCGTGGCGATCTGTCGTTTATCGAGGCCGCGGGCGGCTTTGTAGTCGACGTCCTCAAGGCATGCCTGCGCGACCTTGAGGTGCGCCTGCTGCATCAGCCGGGTCTTGCGCAGGTTGTCGCGGTAGAGCCGCTCGCGGTCGACCAGCAGCGACAGCCGGTCCTCGAACGACAGGGCATGGGTCTGCGGCGTCGCCTGCTGCTCCTCGAGCGCAGTGGCCAGACCGTGGAGCTTGAGGCTCCGCAGGGTATCCAACGTGTTGTGCATCAGCATCGTGTCTCCTCAGTGGTAGTAGCCCGGCCCGCGGACGTTGCCGTGGGCGGGCAGATCGAGCTCGACTTGCTCGACCCGGCGTCGGTCGCGCCCGGTCTGCAAGATGGATTTGACGGTGCCGCGGGTCGGGCGCCTGAGCTCGACCGCGAGGCGGCTTGCGGCCTCGAGCCGGTCGTCGCCGTACTCGCGGGCGAGCGCGAGCAGCCCCAGGCACGCCCGGTAGCCTTGCTCCGGGTGCGGCTTGCTGACGAGCAGGTGCTCGACCACCGCGCCGGTCGCAGGGCCGATCGACAGACCCCAGTCGATCAGCCGCTTCGGCGTCCACTCCGAGTGCGCCCGGTGCGACTTCGGCATGTGCTCGCCTTCGGTCGTGTGTTTGCCCTTTTGGTACGAGCGCACGTGGCTCGCGACGCGCTGGCCGCGGTGCAGCACCTCGACGGTCGTCGCGCTGTAGCGCGCCCAGACCTCGTACCCGACCAGCGCGTGCGGCACGCTGTAGTAATGCTCATCGACGTCGACGTGGTAATCGAACGCGACGCGCACCTCCTTCCACTCCGCATAGACGTAC
>CAIVVT010000229.1 GCA_903909435.1 uncultured Acidobacteriia bacterium
CGGCAACGACGCAAGTTTTACGACCGGAACCGTCCCTCTGGAAGTCTCCATCCTCTCCCTCCGGGGCACGCCTGAACGGCCCCTCCCGAGGATGTCAATTCAACCCGCCTAATTCCAGACGGCCAGGACCAGACGCTTACGCGAAACCGGAGGACTTCCAACTAGCTACGCAGCGCATCGGGCGCTCGCTCGCCACGCCCAGTCGGCTGGAAGTGCTTGAACTGCGATAGGTCACGCGGCTATCGAGCCACGCGAAACGAAACGCTGCGAGTAATGGTCTGTTTGTCCTGCCGGACGGTGACGCGAGCCTCATATCGACCCGCGCTGAAGGAAGCATCCCGGATGGCGGCGATAAACGGGAACTCGCCCTTCTGCTCGCCGTTCTTCGCGCCCGCCCCGGCGCCAACGTCCTGGTTCTCCCTGGAGGTGTCGCGAATGTTGTCCTTGAAAGCCACCTGCGAGCGCCCGACGGTTTGCCCATCGCGCAGGATCTCGACGCTGATCTGCGGCTGCCCCCCGCGAAGATCGGGGTACATGATGAAGTACAACTCCAGATCGAGAGGGCGGTCGGCAGGAAACGCAGGATCGAGCAGCGGGGCGAGCGCGCGACCCTCGTAGTTCAGCCCCTGATCGCCTTCGAACTTGTCGGCGGCATCGTTCAGTTTGCGGACAAGGATCGCGTCGCTCATCGAGAAACCAGGCAAGCTGGTGCTGGCGCGCAACGGCTCGCTGAAGTTCCACGACTTACCGGAGTTCAGGTCCTGGACGACGGCTTCGATGGTGTACTTGCCACCGGGCAACTGGACTTCTCGAATGAAATACAAGCTGCCAGTGCGCCGCTCTTGCAGCTTGCGAGGCGGCACTTTCAGATTGAATTCCTTCTTGGCCTGCCACACCTGCTTCCCCTCGGCATTTTTCACCTCCGTCGTCACCAAAGCTCGCAGCAGATAGTAACTATCTTTGTCGTCCAGTTGCAGAAGGGAAATAGGCGCCTCCACTAGCATCGCGCCCTGCATGGGGCCCATGTCCGAATCGACGGAGCCCGGTTTCCACTTCGCGCGCTTGCGAATCAGGCCTGCGTGAATCGGCACGCTAAGCTCTGGCGATGGGGCGGCTTTCGCGGCATCGATCTCGGAGCCGGCCTTTTCGGCCGGAGCTACTATCAGTAGACCCGCTTCCAAAGACAGCAAGTCTGCAGCCAGCAAGCCGCCAGTAGCGGTGGCCAGCGGCTTCAACGCCTGTCCACTGGACGGCGATTCACCAGCGGAAGGGTCGAGCACGATCACATGCACCAAGTTAGAACGGCAGAATTCAATCGTCTGTTTCAGCCGGTTGTCCGCTTCGCCGGAGATCGTAGGACTCTCCAGGACAGCCAGTACCAGACGTCGGCCCGGACGGCGGGCGGCAGCGTACGTGGCGGTGTCGAGCGCATTGAGAAACGTCATGAGGTCGATTTGGCTTGAGGCGTGGGCAGCGTCGAGCAGAGCCGCCTCAATGTCCTTGGCCGTCATGAATTTCGCGAGTTCCTGGCTGTCGCTGGCACCGCGCCGCCGAACCTCCGCAGTGGCGCCGGGAACCTTCAACCACGTCCGCGCACTGGCGGCAGCGGCTTGCACGGCCGGCTGTGTGCGATCGGCACTGATGGGACCAAACACGAAGACAAGAGAACGATCATCCGCACGAACAGACTCGGCGCAAAGCGCGAGGGCCAGGAGCGCGAAAGCTGGAAGACACACGAGTTTTCGCATGGCCAACATTCTACCCGCACCAGGCAGTGACTTGAAGCCCATGGGCTCTCTCATCCTGACGAGTTGACGTCGGTCAGCCGGCGGACTCCTTCATCTCGCGAAGTCCGACGGCCAGCCAGCGGAGTAATTAGCCCTCTTCAATCGTCAAACCCAACGCATCAAACCGCGTCGCGAGGATGGCCTTTCTGGTCCGAGTATTCGTGCAGCGCGGGCAGTTTCTCAGTAGGGACCAGATCGTCCCACTGCTTAATCGGTTCGGGAACAGGTACGGCCGAACCCGCGCCGAAGCGCATGGTGACGATTTGCTGCGGGTGGACCGCGAAGCGATATTGCGGACCGTCGGGCAGCGGCTTACGCCGCCCACCCGTCATGTCGGTCAACCAAGCGCCCTTGTGCGGGAGATCGAGTGTGACTTCGGCGGTTCCCGATACGCCGATACACTCTGCCAGGCGCAGCTCAATTTCTTTCCCATCCCGATGCAGCGCTTCGACGATCACGTTCGGGGAAGTTTGCAGGAAAGATCTCGGCGACGCGGCCGCGTGGCCTGGGAGGACCACTGGAGGGCAGTTGTATTCCCATGCAGCGTGCGGAACACGCGCCGTCGCCCACGCCCCTTCATGGGCCATAAGCGCATAGTGGACACGATGCTTCCCCGCCCCGCTGAGCCAAGGGCTAGGATGGCCATAATACTTGTCCGTAGCGTTGTAAAGGTAGACGATCGGCGTGTTGCCATTGATCTCCCGACCTGAGATGCCGCGATCTAAGAGCGCGACGCCTCCTCCCCCGGCCAGCGCGTAATGCGACCACCGGACGGCGGGCACAATGCCTTTGGTCCAGCCGTGCAGTGCCGGGTTCGGCTTGGCCCAAGCGCCGTGCGAAAAACCGAATGGAACGCCGCGGCGCACCTCATCGACGCTGCCTGCCAAAGGAAACTCGGCCACCAAAACGCTGAGGTTGGGCAAGTCCTCAAATTCGGTTTCAAAATCGATTCGCGGACTGTGCTGATAGAAACGCACCATCCGGGTGCACGACTTGCCGCCCAGGAACTCGCCTTCCACGAAGACGGTGGTGGCGATTGGACCGGTGGTAGCGTGGATGCGAACCGGGTAGTCGAGTGACGAAGCAAGGCGATTGCGCTCCGGACGGGCAGAGATAAAGTCCCCAGGGTCGCCGTTTTGGGTTTTGGGTTTCTCCGCGACCAGCACGTTGGCAGGTCCCGAAAGAACTTCACGCCCGCTTGCTTTCAGTTTTAAGCTGACTAGCGCTCCGGACTGAGGTGAAACACGTGCGAAATAGTAGTCAGTTTCTATCACCCCGGGGAATTGAATGTCCTGTTCCGCCGCCGGTACCACGGAGTTCCATCCGCCCGCCGCGCAGGGCGGCAGTTCCATCTGGCACAGCACCGAACCATCGGCGAGAGACTGGGCTTTGGAGCCCTCGGGTGCAGTCGAAGAGTGAAGGACGAATGGATCGGAGCGCTTCCAATTGGCAGGATTGAAAACACCAATGGAATCGCCAGCGGCTAGCACCACAGAGCCCGCGTCGGCCAGAGTTGCCGCGGATTGCTTCTCAACCCACGTGAGGCGATCGCGTACATCCCACGACTTGGGATCTTCGAAGACCATTCCGCCCGCTGAGCCCCAAAGCGAATTGCGGTCCATGCTGAGAAACATCTGAGCCCAAGCCTTGTAGAGCGCGTCTGCAGGATATGCGTAATGGGATTGCAAACTGGCAGCCGTGCTGAGCATTTCGGCGGCTTGCAGGGCGTGCTCGTTTCGGCGGAACCATGACTTCATACGCGGCGCCTCAATCCAAAAGGCGTCGAAGTCATAGGCCGTTCCGCCGGCCATCGTGGGGA
The DNA here is from genome assembly GCA_903909435.1 of uncultured Acidobacteriia bacterium. GTDB lineage: Bacteria > Acidobacteriota > Terriglobia > Bryobacterales > Bryobacteraceae > CAIVVT01. The sequence goes on from CAIVVT010000229.1 coordinate 3,607, forward strand.
TCTTGAGAGCACCTGACTTCAAGCCTGGCAGAACAGCATCCAGGTACTTGGAGAGCGTACTAAATCGAATCTCAGTGGCCGCGCCACGTTCTTTCCATTTCGCAATGAATTCGCGTGGGTAGTTCTGATAGGTGGGCGCCAACGCATAATCGTCATTGCCGCCGAGAACGAGAACGGGAGCGCCATCCGGAGTTTTCTTCTGCTTCTCTTCGAGGAATTTCGCCACATCTTCCAACTCCTTCGGAGTTAGCGGGTTTTTCGTCTTGAACACGGAGCTAAGTTCGCTGTAGTGACCGGGTGAGATGGCGAGAGTGCGCGACCCATCGGGCGACACCGCCCAGTGGAGCGCTTTGCCTGTCGGATTCTTGCGCGTGTAGACCATGGCCTCCAACCCCAGGCCGGATGTGATCTGGGGCATCTGATCGTGTGTTCCACACACGTCGATCGTCCAGGCAAAGCGGGGCCGCACTCCGAACACTCTTTGCTGCCAGCGGAGTCCCTCAGCGCCCAACCGGACGAGCGCCTCTCCACCCGACAGGTTAATCGTCGATTCCAGGAAGAAGCCATTCACCAATTCCACTCGACCCTGCTGAATCCGCCGCTTGAGTTCAGGCACGCGCTCCGGGCGGAAGTTCATAACCGCAATCATGTTGTTGACTTCCGAAAGCACGAACGAATAACTTGGGTCGTCGCGGACCCGGTCGAGGTGGTTTAGATAGCTGTTTGCGCAGAAAACGCGCTCCTTGGAAAAAGTGGTGAGCCAGCCGCAACTTGCCGGATGGAAGTTAGGCACCACGTATACCGTCCTCTTGCCTAAGCCGCCTTTCAGCCCCGGCGCGATCGCAGTCGCGGCGGTCGCCGCGGCCAAAAACCTTCTTCTGTTCACTCTCACCTCAGCCTCCCATTTCATTCCACGCAGCCAGTTTGCGCTCTATTAAGACACCGACGCACTATCATCCCTTGCACACTTCCAGCCTGACGAACATGGTCACGGGGCAAGATCGAGTTTCTTTTCTTTGCCATCGGGCATTTGAACCAGCACCCATCCATGTTGAATCACGATTTGCAC
>CAIVVT010000230.1 GCA_903909435.1 uncultured Acidobacteriia bacterium
AACCCAGCCATTCAAACCCCATAGCCCATCTTCCAGGACGGCTTCCTTCAAACCGCCGTATCGAAAGCGGCCCGGCGGGCCAGCCTGGCTCATCCCCGCACAACATGCGCGCCGGGCCGCTCCCGATACAGCACTAAGGTTTCACCGCCCCTTACCGTTTTGCAGCCGGTCAAAACGCCCGTAAGCGCTGCGCGACTCACCATTAGTCATCCGGCGTGCCGCGTTCCACCGGTTCGGCGAACCCGCATTTCTGTTCGCACGACCGGCTGTATATGATGGGGTGGGAACCGAGGACGGCAATGTCACGAATGTCGCTGTACATCGATTCTGCGCACGACGATTTCGAATCGCCCACGGAAATCGTGGCGAATCGCCTCGCCGGGAATGATCCGCGTTTCGGCACCTCTCCGATGGCGGAGGCGCGATGAAAGCCATCGTGCGCGGTGCGTCGGGCTCGCCTGAATTGCGCAATGTCGCCGCGCCGGTCCCGGCGGAGAACGAAGTGCTGGTGCGCGTCCACGCGTCGTCCCTCAACGACTACGACCTGTTCATCCTCGGGCGTCCTCCGCTGCCCGCCCGTATGTTGGGGACGTTCCTGCGTGCGGTGTCCGCCAGCGCACCGCCGCGCGTGAGGATCGGCGGCTCCGACGTTGCCGGAAGCGTGGTCGCAGTGGGCAGCCGCGTCGAGAGTTTTCGTCCGGGCGATGCCGTCTTCGGCGACGTGTCCAGTTTCGGATTCGGAGGCTTCGGCGCGTTCGCGGAATATGTTTGCGCTCCCCAAGCGGCGTTGCTTCCGAAGCCGGCGGGCATGACGTTCGAGCAGGCGGCGGCACTGCCGCAGGCGGGCGCGCTCGCCATGCAGGGTCTCCACGCCGGCGGGCCGCTGCGGTCGGGCCAGAAGATTCTGATCAACGGAGCGGGCGGTGGCGTCGGAACGATTGGAGTCCAGGTCGCTAAGCTGCAGGGCGTCGAGGTTACAGGCGTCGATCGCGCGTCGAAACATAAGATGATGCGGAGCATCGGCTTCGATCGCGTCATCGACTACCAGCAGGAGGACTTCACGAAGAGCGGCAAGCGCTACGACCTGATTTTGGATACCAAGTCCAATCGTTCGCTCTTCGCGTACCTGCGCGCGCTTACGCCCGGCGGCACCTACGTGACGGTCGGCGGCCAGACGGCAACGCTGTTCAGGATGTTGATCCTCGGCGGCTTGATTCGGCTGCTTACGGGCAAGCGGATCGTGGTGATTAAACTGAAACAGAACGCGTTTCTCTCGGATCTGAAGGAGTGCTTCGAGGCGGGACACCTGGCGCCTGTCATCGACGGGCCGTACAAGCTGAGCGACTGGCAAGACGCCTTTCGCCACTTTTCCGCGGCGAATCAGGAAGGGAAAGTGATCCTGACGATGGTCTAATCACCTTCCGGCCTATCGCCTTCGCGGACGGTTCGCGACGATTGCTACTGAGCTACGGCGCAGTGCGTGCGAAGTTCTGCATACTGGACCGAAAGTCGCCTCCCGTCCATTGGCCCCGACCCGTTTGCGGGGCCGGCGCGAGGCTATTGAGGCTTGCGAAGGAGAGTGACAACCGGTGCAGGATGGCTTCCTGCGCCGCGGTTGCCAACCGCCGCCGTTTGAGAGGGGAAGATTGACAGGCCGATTGACAATCGACCACAGTTGACCAAGCTGCCCTACAAAACAAGAGCTTCACACCGTTGCTGAGCCCGGCGGAGGATCGGGCTGTACGGGGCTAACTCCCGCGTTTAGCCCTACGTCTTGGCCAGTTCCACCGGCTCGAGTTCCTTGCGGTACTTGCATTCCTTGTTGGGGCACTCCGCAAAGTGGCCCGACTTCAGGAACTTCTCGAGCAGATAGGTTGACTCGCAATTCGGGCAATGTTCGGCGATTGGTTTTGACCACGCCACGAAGTCACATTCGGGATAGCGGTTGCACCCGTAGAACGTCTTGCCGCGTTTGGAGCGCCGCTCCGCCAGTTCGCCCGTGCCGCACTTGGGGCAGGGCACGCCCGTCGTCTTCTGCAGCACGTACTTGCAGGCCGGGTAGTTCGAGCAGGCGGTGAACTCGCCGAAGCGGCCCGACTTGAGCGCGAGCTGGTGCCCGCACTCCGGGCACTTCTCTTCCAGCAGCACGTCCGGTTTGCGCTGCGCGCCGCCGATCTGCTTGGTCGTCTTGCAGTCGGGGTAGCCCGAGCAAGCGAAGAACGTGCCGAAGCGCCCCTTCTTGAGCACCATCGGACGCCCGCAGTTTTCGCAATATTCCTCGGCGTCCTGCTCCGCGATCTCCACCGGGTTCTCGCCGTCGCCGATCTCGTCGGCCACCAGCGTCGTTTCCCGCGTGTTGGTGCACTCCGGATAGCCCGTGCAGGCCAGGAAGTAACCGTGCTTGCCCCACTTGATGACCATGGGCTTGCCGCAGCGGTCGCAGGTCTGATCGGTCGCAATCTCGGTGCGCTTGACGTCGCGCATCGAGCGCCCAGCCTCTTCGAGATCCTTCTCGAAGCGCTTGTAGAACTCGGCCATCGCGTCGGTCCAAAGGATGGTGCCGTCCTCGATTTCGTCGAGTTGCCCTTCCAGCCGGGCCGTGTAATTGACGTCGAAGATGTCGTTGAAACTCTCGACCAGCAGGTCTGTGACGATCGTGCCGAGGTCGGTCGGCGCGAACTTGCCGCCTTCCTTCTTCACGTACTCCCGTTCCTGGATGGTGGAGAGAATTGAGGCGTAGGTGGACGGGCGCCCGACGCCGTCGGCTTCCAGTTCTTTCACCAGCGTCGCCTCGGTGAAGCGCGGCGGCGGCTCGGTGAAGTGCTGCTCGGGAAGAATCGACTTGAACTTCAGCGACTCGCCTTCGACCACTTGCGGCAGGCGGTTCTTCAGCTCGTCGTCTTCCTCGTCCTTCTGGTCCTTGCCCTCTTCGTAGACGGCCAGGAAGCCGTCGAACTTGGGCACCGAACCGGTAGCGCGCAGCAGATAGGCGGCGCCGTCGCGCCCCTGGGCCGTCACTTCGATGGTCGTCTGGTCGAAGACGGCCGGCGTCATCTGCGACGCGACGAAGCGCATCCAGATGATCCGGTAGAGCTTCAGTTCGTCCTCGCTCAGATACTTCGCAATCGCGTCCGGAGTGTGCTGCACTGAGGTGGGACGGATGGCTTCGTGCGCGTCCTGAACCTGTTTCTTGGTCTTGAAGAAGTTAGGCGTGGCCGGCAAGTATTGCTCGCCGAAGCGCTCTCCGATGAACGCGCGCACGTCGTTGAGGGCGTCGTCCGAGACGCGCGTCGAATCGGTACGCATGTAGGTGATCAGGCCGACCGAGCCCTCCGCGCCGAGCTCGACGCCTTCGTACAACCGTTGCGCCAGGCCCATCGTGCGCTTCACGCTGAAGCGGATCTTGCGCGCGGCCTCCTGCTGCAGGGTGGAAGTGATGAACGGCGGCACCGGGTTGCGCCGCTTCTCTTTCGTCCCGACCGACAGGACCTTGTACTCGCTGCCTTCCAGCGCGCTGACGACGGCCTGCGACCCGGCCTCGTCCGTGATCGCGAGATTCTCGCCATTCCGCTTGGCGACGCTGGTCTTGAGCACCGGCGCCTTCTTCGCGTTCAGGTGGACCTCGATCGACCAGTACTCCTGCTTCAGGAAGGCTTTGATTTCGCGTTCCCGCTCCACGATCAGCCGCAGCGCCACCGTCTGGACGCGGCCCGCCGAGAGTCCGCGCCGGACCTTGTCCCACAGCAGCGGGGAGATCTTGTACCCCACCAGCCTGTCCAGGATCCTGCGCGTCTGCTGCGCGTCCACCAGCGCCACGTTCACCTGGCGCGGATGCTCGAAGGCCCGCTTGACGGCCGTGGCCGTGATTTCGTTGAAGGTGACCCGGAAGAACTGGGGGCCGCCCGCCTTCTTTGAGTGCAGTTCTTCTTCAAGATGGAAACAAATCGCCTCGCCTTCGCGGTCATGGTCAGCCGCGAGGTAGACGGCGTCAGAGGCTTTGGCATCCCGTTTCAGCTCGTCCATGAGCTTCTTCTTGCCTTCGATGACGACGTAGGTGGGGCGGAAATCGTGTTCGACATCAATGGCGATGTCGTTTTTTGGCAGATCCTTGACGTGGCCCAAGCTGGCTTTGACCACGAAGTTCTTGCCCAGGTATTTGCCAATCGTCTTCGCTTTCGCGGGCGATTCGACGATGACTAGAGATTTCGGCATAAAGACGGTTTCAGACTACTAGATAAAGGATAGGTTCGGCAAACCGGCGGTTTCGGCCCCCGGCTCCGCTCTCCACCCTAAGAATACATAAGACGTCAAGCAGGGGTCGGCGGATGCGACCGATTTGGAGCTTCGCCCAATGCCAGCGGCCGAGTGAATCGGTAGCACTAATCAAATAAACGTGATACGAATTAGGAGTGACCTCGCTCGATCGACGCCGCGCCGGATCGCATCCCGCGCTCGTTTCGCTTCTGCTGGGCACGTCATTGCTCGCGTCCGGTAGTGCGCCAGTTCCGGCCGGAGACCGCGCCACCAGCAGCCTGCAAGGCACCGTCACCGACCCGCAGGGCAAGCCGGTTCGTGGTGCCGGGGTCCACGTTTCCGGTCATTTCGGCGGCATCCAGCGGGAAGTGCGGACGGACGACGAGGGGAGCTTCGCAATCGACCGCCTGGCCGCCGGCGAATACACGTTGAAAGCCGAGGCCGTCGGCCTCCACCCCACCGTGCGGACCGTCGACCTGGAACCGGACGAGACGCTGCGCTTAGAGTTGCATTTCTCGCAGGTGGCCGGCCAGAACGTGTCCATGGTGATTTCGGCTCCGGCTCTGGAGCCCGCCATCGACATGCGCAACGCCGAGGTGTTTAACAAGACGCTGTTCACCCGGGATGACCAACTGCTGCAGCAGATGGATGCCGGGATCAACGCCGGGCAGCACGAGGGCGGCGGTAAGTCGCTGGAAATAAGACGCTTTGGCTTCAATCTGGACCATGGCGGCGTAAACGGCGGGCTGAAGGTGATGGTGGACGACGTCCAGCAGAATCAAGGCACGCAGGGCCACGGTCAGGGCTACCTGGGAGCGCTGAAAGCGCTGAGCCCGGAGCTGGTCGGCGAAGTCAACGTTATCAATGGACCCTTCAGCGCCGAGTATGGCGATTTCAGCGGCCTGGGCGTGGTGCAGATCCGCCAGCGCGAGTCGCTCGCCGACGAACTGACGGCCCGTCTCCAGGGCGGCAACTTCAACACCTGGCGCGGCTTCGCGGCCTACAGCCCGAACGTCCAAAGCGTCGATTCCTACCTTGCCTACGAGGGCAGCGACACCGACGGTCCCTTCATCAACCCCGGCCGCTACCGGCGCGACAACGTGAACGGCAACTACACGACCAAGCTGCCCGCTCGCCAGAAGCTGGGCTTTCGATTGCTTTATGGCCGTAACAATTTCTACTCCTCCGGCCAGATTCCGTTGGACCAGGTCGTCGCGGGCCGTCTCGACCGGTACGGCTACACGATCCGTCCGACGGCGGCAAGGTCTGGCTGGGGACACTGTCGTCGTACTACATCAAGTCCTTTGCAAACGGGGATGTCCTGCGCGGCGACGGGTTCGTGACCCGCAATCTGTTCGATCTCTATTCAAACTTCACCTTCTTCTTGAACGACCCGGGGCACGGCGACGGATTTCAGCAGCACGATTCGCGCCTCACCGAAGGCGCGACGGTGCAATACACCCACGCCGACCGCCTGGGGCCGGTTACGGCGCTGCTCACGGCGGGCTTCAACTATCACGACGATCAGATCAATGTCGGCCTATACCCGCGCTTCGGGCGCGTCCCGCTGGGCGTGACCACCCGCGCGGACGCCCGCATCGCGAACGACGCGGGCTACGTTCAAGAGAGCCTGAGCGTGCTGAGCGGCCGGCTGATCCTGACCGGCGGTCTGCGGTTCGACGCCTTCCGTTGGGACGTTAGGGACCGCGTGATCCCGCTCGCGGGCGGCGTGGAGCAGGCTGGCCGCTGGCAGCCCAAAGCAGGCGCGGCGCTCACCCCTTTCGGCAAGCTGCCGCTCACCCTGTACGCGAACTACGGGCGGGGTATCAACAGCGTGGATGCGCGCGCCGTGGTGCAGCGGCCCGACCGGCCGCGCATCGCAACCACGGACTTCTATCAACTGGGCGCTTCGTCGAAGTTCGGGCGCGTTTCCGTGCGCGCCGACACCTTCTTGATCGACCACTCAAATGAGATGGTGTACATCCCCGACGACGGCAGTTTCGAGTTCAAGGGCCGCAGCCGGGCGTATGGCTACGAGGCCAAGACCTCGCTCGAACTGACCCACCACCTGTCGCTGAACGGGGGACTGACGAAGATCGGGAACGCGTTCTACCGCGGCGGCGATCACCGCGTTTACGTGGATAGCGCACCGCACTTCACGGCCAACGCCGCGCTGACGCTGACGGCGTGGAGGGGTTGGAGCGGGTCGCTGCGGATGCGTGCGATCAATCACTACCGGCTGGACGGCGAGAATCCGTCTATTGTGGCCACGGGCAGCACCGTCTGGGATCTCAGTCTGTCGCGCCAGTTACCGCGAGGTGTGGAGTGTAGCCTGAGTTTTGACAACCTATTGGACAAAAACTATTTTGAGACCCAAAACTATTTTATTTCGCGTATATTGCCGGACGCTCCAGCCGTGGCCCGTATTCATACCACTCCGGGTTATCCATTCTCCGCAGTGATAGAGCTGACTTACCGACTCCACCGCAAGTCAGCGGGGCACTAGTAAGGGTTACGGCAAGACTGCTAAAGTGGCGGCCTCGGCCAAACGCACAAAGAGCGGCTCAGCTATTTAGCCGTTTGCGCCGCAGCCAGAGTGCGCAAGCGCCTGTCGCAATCAAGACGAAGCTCGCGGGCTCTGGAATCGGGTTGACTACCGGGATGTTCACCAGCGCCAAGCCGACTATGTCGTAGCCGCCGATGGAGCCGAGGTCCGTGGCTGCGCCCGTCGCGGTGTTTATGCTGAACCACTCGGAATTGATCCCATCCGGCGAGACCGCCGCATACAGGGTTCCGTTGGTGCCGAAAATCAGCCCGCCGACCGTGTCAACGGTCGGATCGAGTCCTGCGCCGGTCAGTGCCGTGCTGGAGGTGGCTGTGCCTGTCGCGGCGTTCAGCGTGTATAGCGTATTGCCAAATTGATCCACGCCGTAGAAGACTCCGCCGGAGCTGAAAGCCAATCCGCCGACCTTCGGAAATGCGCCCGTGTCGAGTTGTGAAGCCGCGTAACCCGGTGCGTTCACAACGGAGAACAGGCTCCCGTTGGCGCTGAAGGAACCGTCGGCGGCCGCGCTGCTTCCGATGTAGAAGTTCCCGGCATGGTAGGTCAGGTCACCCTTCGTCGGAACGAAGCCCAAGGTGGACGGAACGCCGGCGAGAGGCGTGCCTAACTGACTGGTCGCTCCGGTCGTGAAGCTGGTAACTTGCCGCAGGTCGCCGTTGTTCTGTCCGTAGAGAAACAGGCTGGTCCCGTTCGAGGCGATCCCCAGGGGATTGTAACTCCCGTCCAAAGTGACAAGCGCCGAGCCCACGCCGGTTGCCTGATTGATCTGCACCAGCTGGCTGTCGGCCGTGATGCCGACGATGATCGGAGTCGCGCTCAGGCCTGCGCTCAAGCCAAGCCAGACCGCAATCGAAGATACTGCGCGAGCAGTAGTAATTGTCCTAATAACTTTGACGAAAGACACCGATCCCTCCTCCACTCGGACCAGAGTAAGGGCGTCGCGAGATTTCTTCAAGTGGAAAGATGCTTCCAAAGGGCCAGTTAGCCCCAATTATTGCCAGTCGCATGTACCGACTATCTTTTGATTCAGGCCAGGCAGCGTTTTGTTCTCACAATACTTCTTGACGAGCCGCCAGTGCAAAGTTAAACTCAGCGACAGTCTCCTATCCCGCATGGAACTGCTCGCGGGATAGATGTGGGTTCACTTGGAGGAGAGTTTCGTGCCCGCAAATTCAACCGTCCTCACTTCCAACCGTCGCCGGTTTGTCGCTTTGGCCGCAGGTGGCACTGCGGCTATGTTGGCCAGTCCCACGGCGAGCGCGCAAAGCCCGGGCGGTAGTTCCGGATCGCGTTCTCTGGTTTGTATTCACTTGCTGGGTGGAGCGGATACCTGGGCCGCGGCCGTCCCGCAGAGTATCGCCGAAACATCCGCCTGGAGCCGGCTCCGTCCGTCCATCTCGTCCGGTCCGCGCCTCGTCACGAGCGGTCGCGGCGATCAGGCGATCTCCTTTCACGCTGCCCTTGCGCCGATCGCGGAGCTGTACGATTCGGGTCGGCTGGCCCTCTTTGCGGGGGTCGGATCGCTGGAGCCCAGCGGCTCGCCCAAGCCTCCGGCCGGTGCGATGGAGCATTCCGATCTGCGCGCCACGGCTCTGCCGGGAGGGTACTTGCTGCCTGACTGGTCGAGCGAATCCGGGGCGCTGTACGACTTTCCAGCCCTGCGGAATAGCGCCCAGTCTTCCCCTATCGCCGTCGCGCAGAAGAGCGTGATTCCCAGAAGCATGAACGCCGCCGAGCGGCGGATGACCGCGGCCAACCTGCTGCGCTCCAGCGCCTCGGTCCCGACCCACGGCGTGTCATTCCCTGATACCAGCCTCGGCCGCCAGCTCCAGCAGATTTACGCCCTGATCGCCTCGGGCAAGACGGCCGGCGCCGTCCACTCGGCCGTGCTCGGCGGGTTCGACACGCACTCCGCTCAAGCGCCGGCCGCGGAGCGCAGCTGGGGCGAGTTCGCGGGCGCGGTATTTGCCTTTCAAACAGCCATCGAAAATGCCGGGCTCGCCTCGCGCGTGGCGCTTTACACCGATTCGGAGTTCGGGCGCAGCGTTGTGGAAAACGCCGGCCACGGCACCGGCCACGGCTGGTCGTCGCTGCAATTCGTGGTGGGCGGCGCGGTCGCGGGCGGTCGGGTCCACGGCAGTTTCCCGAGTCTCGCTCCCGGCGGACCGGACGATGTCACCGGGCAGGGCGCGTTCGTGCCGGGCGTCTCGCGCGATGCCTACTTCGCCACGCTGGCTACCTGGCACGGGATGGGATTCGGCGAGGTGATGCGCACTTTCCCCGGAGTCACCTCGGCCGCGGCGTTGTCCACGGTGCTGCTATGAGGACGCCTGCGATGCCCGTGTCCTATTCGATCCCGGAATTGACCCCGGAGCTTTTCCAGGCGCAGCTCAACGTGGTGTTCACCATCGCCAGCGACGACGCCCCGGAGCAGGCGTTTCAGGCGCAACTGATCCGCGTCAACGTCTCGCCGGTTCCGGAATGGCGGCAGCGCTGGGCCGAGGCGAATCCCGGCAAGCGCGCCCAGGGCTTCTCGCTCTTGTTCCACTCTTTGGCTAACCAGTTGCCGGGATCTGGATTGCAGACGCTGCGCTGCCCGGACTTCGAAGCCGGCGGCCTGTTTATCTCCCCGGTGACCCTGCTCGACGGCTCCATTTCCCGGGGCGCCATCGTGCTGGAAGCCTTGTTTAACTGATTCCTCGATTATTCGGCTGGAGGAAGTACCGCATGTCAGAACCTTTCCTAGGCGAGATCAAGATCTGGTCGCTCGGGTTTGCCCCGACGGGCTGGGCATTGTGCAACGGCCAAACCATGGCCATCAATCAAAATACGGCCCTGTTTTCGCTCCTGGGTACCTATTACGGAGGCGATGGGTTTTCGACTTTCCGGCTCCCGGACCTTCAGGGGAAAGTCGTGGTTGGCGCGGGCACGGGTCCGGGGACTTCGACCTACCTCGTAGGCCAGACGGGTGGAGAAGCCGCGCATACCTTGACTGTGGCCGAAATCCCCCAGCACACCCACCCGGTCAAGGCGGCGACCGTGGCCGGGACTTCGGTTGCTCCCGCGGCGGGATCTACCTTCGCCGCGGACGGTTCGACGCACCCGACCAAGCCGTACAACTCGGCTACGGCGGCGGGCCCCGCGATGGCTCCCACTTCGATTCAACCCGCCGGCAATTCACAGCCTCACGAGAACCAGATGCCGTACCTGGTATTGAACTTCTGCATCGCTCTGGCGGGGATCTTCCCGTCAAGGAATTAGAGGTCCCATGGCTACACCATACGTTGGAGAGATTCGCCTATTCGCCGGTAATTTCGCTCCCCAGAACTGGGCTTTCTGCGATGGATCGGTGCTTCCGATTGCACAGTACGAGGTGCTTTTCGTCCTGATCGGAACCACGTACGGCGGGGATGGGTTGACCACTTTCAATCTGCCGGACCTGCGCGGCCGGGTGCCGATTCATCAGAGCGCCAGTTACCCGATCGGATCGCAAGGCGGCACCGAGTCCGTGACCCTGACGAGTGCTCAACTCCCGCAGCATACCCATGCGGCGAACTCCAGCAGTTCGCGGGGCAACACGTCGTCTCCCGCCGGTGCGCTGTGGGCAACGGACGGGACGGGAGTGGCTGCGCCGTATCACAAGCCGGGGAGCGGAACCGCAGTTCAACTCCATCCGGCGACCATCGGCGCGAGTCCGGGCGGGCAGCCTCACTCGAACCAGCAGCCCTACCAGGCGCTGAGCTACATCATCTCCCTATTTGGCGTTTTCCCGAGTCAGAACTGAAGTTGATTGGAGGCCCAGCATGTCAGAACCGTTTCTTGCCGAAGTTCGTATCCTGCCCTTTAATTTCGCGCCGGCAGGCTGGGCGGTGTGTGCCGGCCAAGTGCTCCCCATCTCCCAGAACACAGCCGTTTTTTCGCTGCTCGGAGTGAATTACGGCGGTAACGGGACCACGAACTTCGCCCTGCCGAACCTGCAGGGACAGGTTGCCGTCGGCGCCGGGCAAGGTCCTGGGCTGAGTCCCTATTCGGTTGGACAGACGGGCGGAACCGAGACTGTGACCCTGGTCGCAAACCAATTGGCGGCGCACAACCACCCGGCTAGTGCTATCCACGATGCCGGCAATTCTTATTCGCCGGCCGGTGACTCCTGGTCGGCCGACGGCGCGAATCGGGCCAAGCTTTACCGCAGCGCGGACCCGACCGTTCCCATGGGAGCGAACGCCGTGTCTCCGGCTGGTGGCAACCAGCCGCACAACAACCTGCAGCCCTACCTGGTGCTGAATTACTGCATCGCGCTGGTGGGCGTTTTCCCATCGCGGGCCTGAGTCGTCGAGTTGACGGGGAACTTGCCCAGCGCGACCAGCCTGCGTCCGGCGAGTCCGGATGATGCGGAGTTTCTGTATGCGGTGTACGCCTCAACCCGGCAGGAGGAACTCGCCCAGACGGGCTGGGACGAAGCGGAGGCCCAGCGCTTCCTGCGCGAACAATTCCGGCTGCAGGACTATCACTATAAGACCTATTTCGAGAATGCCGAGTACCTGGTAATCGAGACTGCCGGAAGAGCCATCGGGCGGCTGTACCTGCATCAACGGCGGGAGGAACTGGTACTTGTCGATATCGCCCTGCTGCCCGCCTGGCGCGGCTGCGGGATCGGTGAGCGGCTAATCCGTGATGTCATGGTGCGCGCCGCCGGTCTCGGCTTGCCCGTCGAGTTGCACGTTGAGTACTTCAACCGCGCCCAGTCGCTCTACCGCCGCCTGGGTTTCACTGCAGGTGAGGTCAGTGGCCCCTACGTCCAGATGCGCTGGACGCCACAGGTCTGACGGCGTGCCGGAAACCCATCGTCCCCTGAATTGAGTTTCTCTTTTGTGGCGCACGATTCATCGTGCAGCGTGGACACTCCTGTCCACGTCCGGGAAAATACCAACAAGAGTGCCGGCACTGCACGCTGAATCGTGCGCCTCAGGGGCCAGTCCAAGCACCCGGCCGGCGCGTTCGCACACGCCTGAACTCGCGGCTGCCGTCACAGCCAGCCCTTTTGCCGCGCGATCCGCGCCGCCTCGGTGCGATTGGCGGCCCCGAGTTTGCTGATCGCTTCTGACAGATAGTTCCGGACGGTACCCTCGGACAGGTTCAATTGATCGGCGATGTCCGCCCCGGCCGTGCCCTCCGCCGCCAGCCGCAGCACCTGCCGTTCGCGGTCGGTCAACGGGTCCGGTTCGGTCCAGGCGGCGGCGGCCAGATCGGGGTCGATGACCCGGCCGCCGGCGTGGACGCGACGTACCGCGTTGGCGAGTTGCGCCGAAGGCGAGTCCTTCAGCAGGTAGCCCGACACACCCGATTCGAGTGCGCGCCGCAGGTAGCCGGCCCGGGCGAAGGTCGTCAGGATGATCACTCGCACTGGCGTACCCAAGCGCTTCAACTCGGCGGCCAGTTCCAGCCCCGTCATGCGCGGCATCTCGATGTCCGAAAGCACGACATCGGGGCGCAGGGACCCCGTCATTTCCAGCGCCTGCTGGCCGTCCCGGGCCTGCCCGACCACTTCGATGTCACTCTCGATCTCAAGCAGCGCGGCCAGCGCGCCCAGCACCATGGCCTGGTCTTCCGCGATGATGACGCGTATGCTCATAGCGCCAGTGTTGGACCCGCCATGGGGAGCCGAAGGATCAGCCGCATGCCCGCCGATCCATCGCGTTCCAGCGTTCCGCCGAGCGCCTCCACGCGCTCGCGCATTCCACTGATGCCGCAGCCGTCGGGCGTTGTACCGCCCTTGCCGTCGTCCGTAATCTCCAACTCGCAAGTCGCCAGCCGCTGGCGCAGCCTCAACCGGCAGGAGTGCGCGCCGGCGTGCCGCACGATGTTGGTCACCGCCTCGCGAATCGCCATCGCCAGCACGCTCTCCTGGGAAGGCGATACGGTCACGGGCTCGATCTGGGAATCGAGTCTGATGCCCATGCTGCCCAACGTCTTGCTCGCGTGCGCGAGTTCCGATTCCAGACCGGCGGAGCGGTAGCCGGCCACTGCGGCGCGAACCTCCGACAGCGCTTCGCGGGAGATCCGTTCGACATCCCTGATCTCGGCGATGGTGCGGACAGGGTCGGTCTCGGCCAGCTTCGAGGCCAGTTCGGATTTCAGCACGATCAGCGACAGCGTGTGTCCCAGTACATCGTGCAGATCCCGCGCGATGCGCTCCCGCTCGGCGATGCGGGCCAGACGCCCGACCTCTTCCTCCGCCAGCCCCAGACGGCGGTTGAGCCGGTGGCGCTTGCGCGACTCGGCGATGAACGCCGCCACGAATAGCGAGAATCCAATGGCCGGCAACCAGAACCACAGGTTCAGGCCCAACAGCCAGCTCGCCAGGCCGGTTGCGCTCACCAGATTCGCAATCCTGCGCCAAGCGGCGCGCTGGTCATCGTCGTGTACGACGGCGGCTACCGCGTAGACAACGAAGACCGAGGAACCTGGGTTCCAGCGCGCCCAGGCCAAGCCAATCACGCACATCGCCGCTGACAACACGAACTGCCGCCAGCCCTGCTCCCAATAGCCCCGGAAGTACAGCGGGAGGAATATCGCGATGGTGCCGGCCGTCAACCACCAGTCCCTAGCCGGATGGTTCGAAAAAGCCGCGGGCACTACAAAGTTGAGCAGGTACACCAGCCACATGTAGGGCAGCCAGCCCTCTTGCGAGTCCGCGGGTAGAAACGGGTACTTGCGTGTTCCGGCAATGTTCGCGTCAGCCATGCAGTCTGCTTTCTTCCCGCCGCCACACAAACCAGCCCGCGATCGCGCACAACACGGTGAACTCGGCGAGCGCGAGAACGTGTGCGGCGACGGAGCCGGAACCCGCCATCCCCACGATGGCCTGCCCGATCTGGGCCAGGTGATAGGCCGGCATGGCCGGCGCGACGAACTGCACGAATTTCGGCATGAATTGCACTGGAATGAACAGCCCTGATAGAAACGCCATCGGCATGGCTACCATGTTGACGATGGCCGGTGCGGAGTTCGACGTGGCCACGTAGCCCAGCACGAACCCCAGTGTAGCGAAAGGAATCGAACCCAGCACCAGCGAGCCTCCCAGCAGCAGCCACTCGTTCAAACCCAGGCGCACGCCTCCGAGCGTCGCCCCAACCACGAACAGAATGCCGCTGACCAATGCGCTGAACAACATTGCGGTGGAGAGCTTGGCCGCGAACCAGCCAAAGCCCGGCATCGGGCTGGCGCGCTTTACTTCCAGCCAGCCCAGACCGCGCTCGGATGCGATGCCCGCGCCGAGTCCCATCAACGCGGCGAACATCACTCCCATCACGCTCATGATCGTCAGCGCGTAGGTGGGCGCCGTTACACCGCCAAAGTTCCCCTGGTGGATGATGACCCCGAAGAACAGGTAGAACATGACGGGGAAGGTGATGGTCATTACCGAGTAGCGAGGCATTCGCAGCAGCCCCAGGAACTCGTATTTCACTTCGAGCAGAGTCGATCGGATCATTGATTCACCTCCACGGGCACAGCATTTTCAGTGATTGTCAGGAACGCATCTTCCAGGCCGACGCCGGTCACTTCGAGATCGGATAAGCCGGGATCGCTATGGAACAGGCGAGGCACCAGGCTGTCGGAATCGGCCGCGACCATCTCCGTGAACACGCCGTCGCAGCGCACCGAGACTGCTGCGCCCAAGGCCTGGATCTCGCGGGTCGTAAGCCGTGTGCGGCAGCGGATCTTACGCTGCGAAGCGCGCTGTTTGATTTCGGATGGCGTGCCTTCGGCCACGACCCGTCCGTGATTCAACACAACGATCCGGTCGGCCAGCGCGTCGGCTTCTTCCAGGTAATGCGTGGTCAGCAGCACGCCTCCGCCGTTCGCGATGAACAGCCGGATGTGCCGCCACAAACCCCGCCGGCTGTCCACGTCCAGGCCGGCCGTGGGCTCGTCCAGAATCAGCAGTTCCGGGTTGCCGCAGATGGCCAGCGCGAACAGCACCCGCTGGCGCTGCCCGCCGGACAGTGCGCCGAACAGCCGGTTTTCCAATCCCTCCAACCCGGCGGCGCGCACCGTTTCCTTCAATGGCAGCGGATGGGGATAGTAGCTCGAGAAGAGTTCGATGTGCTCCCTCACCCGCAGCGTCTCCGGCACCTTGCCCACCTGCAGCATTGACCCTATCCGGACCCGCGCGATGCGTTCCCGCGGGTCGCGTCCAAACAGGCGGACCTGGCCCGCGTCGGGCTTGGACAAGCCCAGCAGCAGGCGCACCGCCGTCGTCTTGCCCGCGCCGTTCGGTCCCAGCAGTGCGAGCAATTGCCCGCTGCAGATGTCCAGGTTGATGCCGTCGAGCGCGGTCACCGCGCCATATCGTTTCGTCACGCCGCGTAGTTCTGCGATCACCATGTTTCGCCTCCACACACAGAGTGCTGCGGATGCGGACCGCGAACCAGTGCGGAATGTCACCAACTGACGGTGACAAATGTCATGTGGCGACAGAGCGTGCGGTTTCGGACACAATAGTCTGAAAGGGCTATTGTCCCGGGGCGGAGCGCCGCGTCTAAATCGGGGAGGAGAATTGGAGTATGCGGTTTTTCACGATTCTGCTGATTGCGAATCTGGCTGCCATGGCTCAGCCGCCCGCCAATCCAACGCCGGAACCGGCCCGCGGAGACGTCGTATTCAGCGTGACTTCGACGCTGGTGCAGATCGACGCAGTCGTGCTCGACGGCAAAGGCCGCCAGGTGACGAACCTGGGACCGTCCGACTTCGAGGTGCTGATCGACGGCAAGCCCCAGACCATCACGCATTTTTCTTATGTGCGCGTGACGCCGGACGCGGTTCTGCCGCCCGTATCGAAGCTCCCGAAGCAGGAAGGCGCGCTGGCCGCCGGGCAGTTGCCGCCCCGCACCGAGGTCAAACGCGACGACGTGCGGCGGACCATCGTGCTGATGGTGGACGACCTGGGGTTGAGCTTCGAGGACATGGCGTTCACCCGCCGTGCGCTGCGCCGGTTCGTTGAACTGCAGATGCAGCTGGGCGACCTGGTGGCGGTGTGCCGGACGGCGGCCGGGTCGGGCGCGCTGCAGACGTTCACCACCGACAAACGCATTCTCACCTCAGTCATCGACCATCTGCGTTGGGACCCCGAAGGTCGCGGCGGTATCGGGTTGTACTCCAGTCTGGGGCTGACGCCACCTGGCGTGCAAAGCGACGCGAAGAGTGTGATCGGCTCTGCGCCGGATGCTCCCCGGCAGGGCTTCGAGAGAATGCGGGATTCCTACTCGCAGGTGGGCACCCTGGTGGCGGTGCAGCACGTGGTCAGCGCCTTGCAGGAGTTGCCGGGGCGCAAGTCGGTGGTGCTGTTCTCGGACGGCATCAGCCTGTTCGTTCCACCTTCGGCGGCCCACATGGACCGGCTCCCGGAGATGGCGACCGACGTCCTCGACGCGCTGAAGGCTTTGACCGACAAGGCCAATCGCAGCGGAACGGTGCTCTACACGATGGACGTGCGGGGGCTTCAGCCGCTTGTGCTCGATGCGTCCTATAACCTGCCGGTGGCGAAGCTATCCCTGGACAACGCGGGTTCCAAGACGATATCCGAGCGGTTGAGCGAGGACACCGCGAACCTGAGTCAGCAATTCAACAGTACGCAGCAGGGATTGGAGACGGTGGCGCTGTTGACGGGCGGGCTGGCCTATCAGAATGGCAACGATCTGAACTATGGACTGGATCGCGTCTTGGAGGACCAGAAGGGCTACTACCTGTTGGGATTCCGCCCCGACGACAACGTCTTCGCGCTGGTGCGCGGCCAGACGCGCTACAACCACGTGAAGGTGAAGGTACACGGGGCGGGGCTGCACGTCCGATCGCGGACCGGCTTCTTTGGCGAGACGGATCAGCAGGCTATGCCGAAGCACCAGACGCCCCTGGATCTGCTGCGCGCGTCCATGATGAGCCCGTTCCGCAGTTCGGACATCCACGTCCGCGCAACGCCGATCTACTCGGAAATGACGAAGCACGGGCCGCTAGTCCGGAACCTGCTGCATATCGATACCCGCGACCTCGAATTCGAGCCCCAGTTGGACGGGTCGAACAAGGCGCATATCGATCTGCTGGCGGTGGCTGTGGGCGCGGGTGACCTTCCGATCGCGGCCATGGCGAAGCCGTTCGTGGTGACGGTGCCGCCTGGCCAGATGGAGCGCGCAAGGCGCAACGGCGTCGTATATTCGCTGGACTTGTCGATGGCGCGGCCCGGGCCATACCAATTCCGCATGGCGGTGCGCGACCAGAAGACCGGGAAGATGGGCTCGGCCAGCCGGTACATGGAAATCCCCGACCTCAAGCGCACGCGCCTCGCGCTGACCAGCGTGGTGCTGGGTAAGGGGGATACCGCGGACGGCGGCCGCCAAATGGTGGGACTGACTCCGGCGCGGCGGCAGTTCCAGCAGGGCGAGGTGCTGCAGTACTTCTGTCTGCTCGAGAGCGGCAACAAGCAGCATATGGCGCCCAAAGGCGAACTTGACGCGCGTATACGGATCTTCCACGACGACAAACAGGTCTACGCCGGCCCCGCACCGATGGGGAAGACCGAGGACGGGCAGCCGGCGGTCTTGGGCAAACTGAAGCTGACCGGTGCTATCGCGGCAGGCGAGTACTACCTGCAGGTCACGGCGCATTCGCGCGACGGCAAGAAGGATACCGTCGCGGCTCAGTGGACCGACTTCGAAGTGGTCGATTGACCGGCTCAGCGCGCCTATCCGCTTGATATTCGCGTGGCTATCGATGCCACCCGAATCCGCGGCGAGCGCAATAATGCTGTAACGAACAGGCGCGATTGCGCGCTAATTCCATGGGCTGATGCCGGAATTGCGCCCGCAATTGGAGGTTGGCGCGATGCTCCAGCCGGCCCAGACCGTAGATGATTAAAGTACTAGTACCATTGCGCAGAGTGAGTTAGGATTGCAGCTAGATTGCCCAGGGTTGAGAGCTGGAGGAGCTTGCAACGACGTTGGGCCGAGGCGTGGCGTCGATAGACTACCCTCGCTACCGCCGTAAGCCCATCTGAATCCTGGCTCAGACGACAGTCCGCGCTCGGCCAAAGAGGAGATATTCAGATGCGTAAATCTGATAAATGTGCGTCAATTCTTTTCTGTTCGGTGCTCGCCATTGCGGGCAACGCGGCAGCACAAAGCATCACGATCACACCGAATTACCCCCCGGTTGTGGTGGGTCACAGTGCTCAATTCTCGGCCCAGGTCACGGGCTTATCCAGCACCGCCGTCGTGTGGTCGGTGTCGGGCATCAAAGGCGGTAACTCCACACTGGGCACCATCACCCAGACCGGCCTGTACACCGCTCCCGCGACCGTGCCCCAGGCTTCGGCACTGGTGATCGCGACAAGCGCTGTCAACAGCGCCGTCCAGGGGGTCATGTACCCGAACATCCTGGCTCTGGGACCGACCATCACGGCGGTGTCGCCGAACCCGTTTCCGGTCGGCACGAATACCGTCACGATCACGGGCAGCGGCTTCAAGTCCGGCGCCATGATGTACGTGAGTTACGGCAGCAACTCGCTGGTCCAGATACCGACCGCGACGCTCACCGCGACCACCATTACGGCCAGCGTCTATCTGGGCGGGGCCAGCACGGCGGCGTTCTGTGTCAAGAACCCCGGCACGGACTACAGCAACTCCATCACGGTCCCTTTGGGTTACAAATTGACGGTCGCGAACGGCGCCGGCAGCGGTGTCTACCCGGTCGGAACGGTAGTGACGATTACTGCGAATGCTCCGCCCGCCGGCAAGGTGTTCAGCAAGTGGACCGGAGCAACGGTGGCCGGTCCGGCCGCGGCGACCACAACCCTCACGATGCCCGCCGCCGCCACGACGGTTACGGCTAACTACGCCGCAGCGGCCTACGCGCTGACCGTGGTTAACGGGACCGGCAGCGGCACGTACCCCGCCGGGAAAGTAGTCACGATCGTGGCCAACGCCCCGCCCGCCGGCCAGGTGTTCCTGAATTGGTCGGGCGCCGCGGTGGCCAACCCGGCTGCCGCGACGACGACCCTCACGATGCCCGCGGCGAATACGACCGTGACGGCGAATTACACGGCGGTTCCCACCTACACATTGACGGTCGTCAACGGCGCCGGGAGCGGGAATTACGCCGCCGGGACCGTGGTGCCGATCACGGCGAACGCGCCGCCCACGGGGCAGTCTTTCGTCAACTGGACCGGAGCCGCGGTGGCCAACGCAAACGCGGCCACGACGACCCTGACCATGCCCGCGTCCAACGCGACGGTGACCGCGAATTTCGCCGCGGTGCCGACCTACACATTGACGGTAGTCAACGGGACCGGGAGCGGGAATTACGCGGCCGGGACCGTGGTGCCGATCACGGCGAACGCGCCGCCCGCCGGGCAGTCTTTCGTCAATTGGACCGGCGCCGCGGTGGCTAACGCGAGCGCCGCCTCGACAACCATTACAATGCCCGCCGCGAACACGGCCGTCACCGCGAACTTCTCGGCGGCCACCACGAATTACACCCTGACGGTGGTCAACGGAACGGGCAGTGGATCATATGCCTCCGGCACGGTGGTTCCCATCGCAGCCAATGCGCCGCCCGCCGGGCAGTCGTTCTTAAATTGGACGGGCGCCGTCGTGGCGAATCCCACCGCGGCCTCGACCACCATCACCATGCCGGCCGCGAACACGACCGTGACAGCGAATTACTCGACCAGCACCGGGACCGTCATCCCCTATCCGGTCAGCACCCATCCCCGACTGTGGATCACGGTGAGCGATTTGCCGCGCCTGCGCGGATGGGCCACCGCGGCCAACCCCGTTTATCAGAACGGACTGCTGCCGGTATTGCAGACTGCGGTCAATGTCTACAACACCCAATTCGTGCCCAACGGCGTGACCGGCGAGCCGCCTGCGACGCCCAACCCGAACTACCCCGACCCGGGGGATACGCAGGGCTACACCGGCTATCTCACCGAAGAATACGGCGCGATTCTGGCCCTGAACTCACTGGTCGATCCCAACCAGGCGAATCGGATTCAGTACGCGCAGATGGCGCGCAACATGCTGATGTACGCCATGAAACAAGCCGCGCGTGGCGTCAGCGCGGGCTTGCCGTTCCGCGATCCCGCGTTTGCCGTCTACAATCGCGCAAATGGTTCCGGAGAGCTGTGGCCGCTGCTGGTCGATTGGCTCTACAGCGCCGTCGATGCGAACAACCAGCCGATCCTCACGGCGAGCGACAAGCTGATCATCCGCAACGCGTTTATGCTCTGGGCCAATCTCTGCCTCACGGCCAGCACCACCGGTGGCGACAGTCCCCAGGTGCTTGGCGTCTACAACAGCTTCCAACTGCTCCCAGGCAACCTGCCCTATCGCATGGCCGCCAATAACTACTACACCGGCCACGCGCGCCTGCTGCTGATGATGGCGCTGGCCATCGATCCCAGTGACGATCCGCCCGTCAATACAGGGCTGGCCGCGTCTGCTCCCGGCAATTCCCTGCGCAGTTATCTGAGCGACGCGCTCGGCGCCTGGATGTACCAGCAGTACGCCATGTACCAGGACGGCGCGACCGTCGCATCGCAGTACGGCATACCTGGCGGCGGCGCTGGCTTCGGCCTCGCCAGCGGCGGGTTGCCGCCCGAAGGCATGCTCTACGGCGTATCCTACGGGAACCTGCTGGGTGGATTGCTGGCGCTGCAAACGGCGGGCTTCAACAACCCCGCCTACGCCAGCTACACCGGTCCGCAGATCGGCCTGCTCAACGCGCCGATGTGGGATCGTTTCGTGAAGGGCATCTTCGCTTCTTTGACCCCCGCCCCTTTCATCGCGACCGGCAGCGAGAGCTATCTGGGCCAGGAGTACCAGTTCGCCAGCTACGGCGACCTGCTGCGGTTCTACGTCACGCCCGACTACATGGGACCGTTCGCTCTGCTCGCGCTGCTCGAACAGCAGCAGGGCCAGACCACGCATTTGAATGACGCGCGCTGGTTCAGCTACAACGTCGTGCAGGGCGGCCCGCCCGCCTTCTACACCCGCATGATCGATCCCTACAGCTTCGAGGACACTATCCTGTACTTCCTGCTGTATGATCCGGCAGTCAGTCCGGCAGCGGCGACCGACCCGCGCCCTGGCTACCCAAGCATCTTCCTGGATCCAGGTGCGAGCCGCCTGGTAGCGCACTCCGACTGGACCGCGAGCGGCACCATGTTCGACTACCGCGCCAGCTGGCTTTCGATCAACCATCAGGACGGCAACGCCGGTCAGTTCGAGCTGTACCGCAAGGGCGAGTGGCTGACGAAAGAGCTGAGCAACTACGACAACAACGGGCTCGGCATGACTACGTACTACCACAACTCGCTGGGGCTGCAGAACACGTGCCCGAACGGCAATCCGCAGTCCGTCATCGATTGGTACGAGGCAGGCGAACTCGCCAACGGGAGCCAGTGGATGCTCGGCATGAATGCCGGCGATCCTACCACCAGCTTTAGCAACGGCGCGGGCTACATCTATGCCAACACCGACATGACGAAGCTCTACAACCGGCCCGATATCTGGGACACGAGCAAGAGCATGATGAACATCACTCAGGCTACGCGCTCGATTGTGTGGCTCAACAAGGACTACATCGTGGTCTACGACCGCGCCACGTCGCAAAGCGCCGGTCTGTTCAAGCGTTGGTATCTCACGCTGATCACGAACCCGGTGATCAACGGCCACGTAGCCACGGAGACTCTTCCCAGCGGCCAGAAGCTCTTTGTCCAGAGCCTGCTGCCCGCTGCGGGCACGCTCACGGCGCGCAACGTGGTCGCCGATCTCACCACCATCGCGGAACTCGAGCCGGCGCAGTACGTGATGACCATTCAGGACACGTCGAATCCGATCGACGTGCGCTTCCTGCACGTACTGCAAGGCGCGGACGCAGGCGCGGCGATGGTACCCGCGGCCTATCTGCAGAGCACGGCAGGCACACCCATGGACGGGGCGGTATTCGGCGGCGCCGCGGTCTACTTCCCGGTCAGCGGCGTCACGCCGTTCGCGGGAACCACCGTGTCCGCACCGGCCGGAGTCCACACGCTGGTGGTGACCGGCCTGGCGCCCAACGCCTCGGTCGGCTACAGCCTGCAACCCAACGGCGGCGGCAACACGGTCGTCATCACGGCGGGAGGCTCCGGCGCGACGGCCGATAGCGCGGGGCTCTTGAAGCTGACCTTCTGAGCCGGGGTCGACCGCAGTCCATTCCTGGGTCTGGCGTAAACAGGCCGCTTCCTCGGGTCCCTCCGAGGTTCTATGCAGGCGCCGGGTAACTACCGGGCGCCTGCATTTTCTGTTGCGGGCCGGCTCGCGCTGCCGTTGCTCTGTAAACACACCGGAACGGAGCGGCGGCCGTGCAGGAGTTGTGCCTGTATGTGGACTTGACAGCTCTCTGCCGTTTGCGGCTCCGTGCGGGGCCGATCCGCATTGGTGGAACCTGGTCGGTAGTTCTCCGCTCTCGACGAGCCAATCAGACTCTGTTGCTGCAGTTTTCCTCAGAATTCGTTAGATGCAACTTGCACCTAGGTGTCATTTGCCGATATTCTGGCCCGAGAAGGTTAATATCGCGTGACTCACCGCGCATGCTTCCGGCACCCCAAGGATTATCCATGCACCTGTGCGATGGGCAACCTTTACCGCTTCGTTGAGCCCGTTCTGTTGTTTCTTCTGAAGCGCAAGGGGCATTCCTATGGCTACGAGCTGTCGGGTCAACTGACCGAATTTGCCTTGACGGACGCCGAGATCGAGGCGGCCGCGCTCTATCGCACTTTGCGACAGCTTGAAAAGAATGGATTTGTTCGCTCCGAATGGGACTCCGGTCACGGTGGACCGGCACGCAGGCTGTATATGCTGACTGAGCAAGGCGAAGAACATCTGGATGAATGGCTGGCCGTTCTGGACCATATGTCAAAGTCCATGGCGCACTTCGTCGACGTTGCCCGGGTAGCTCTTGTTGAGCCTGAGACCCACGAAGAAGTGGTTGCAGTTACCGGTGGGTTAGGTTAAGTATGGCAAGATCGGTCCAAAGGCCCGTAAATGGCCCTGTTCATGTAAGGGTGCGATTTGGTATAGAATGCTCAAAAGGGTAGAATTGGAGTAACGGGTCTGTTGTGCCGGTTAGGTCGCGTCGAGCGAGCAAGCGCCCGCCTTGAGCGAACCGGTTAAGGGGTTGTTGATGAACAACGTCGTTCATGCGGTGGGCTGCATAGGAATCGCCGGTCTGCTGGCCTTGGCTGCGCCAGATGCGGCGCGTCCGCCGATCGTGTTCACGCAAACCGTTCCCGGCCCCATGGCACAAGCGGCTACGGGCTGGGTGGATGTCTTTCTGGGGGCGCATATTGCCAGACTGAGTCCGTCAGGCGTCGCTAAGGATCTGACCGCCACTTTCCACAGCGCGGCAGATCCGGACGTTTCCTGGGATGGCAAGAAGATTCTGTTCGCGGCAAAAAAGACCGCCGCGGATCTCTGGCAAGTCTACGAAATGAACGCCGATGGCACTGGCGTCCGCCTGATCGTCACCACCTCCTTCAACTGCAGGCAACCCGTTTACCAATCGATGATTTTCTACCTGGACGACCCCGGCCCGGTCCCGCAGATCAGTTTTGCGGGTTCGAATGGGCTCGCGGCTGAGGGCGATCTGGGCTTGATTTGGAATCTCTACTCAGTGCGGTTCGACGGCAGCGGGCTGCGGCAACTCACCTACAATCCCGGAGCCGATCTTGACCCGGTGATGAACGAGGACGGGCGGCTGCTCTACTCCTCAGCACAGCGCCACTCGCTTTCCTGGGGGCCGGCTGGCAGGTCGGTCCTGCTTGGCGTGAACCTCGATGGCTCCGACGGGGCGATGTTTTCCGGCGACGAGGGTCGCAAATTCAAACGCATGCCCGCGGTGGTCCCATCGCGACAGGTGGTCTTCGTGGAATCGGACAAGCCGTCCCGCGATGGGGCAGGGAACCTGGCGAGCGTTAGCCTACGGCGTAACCTGCATAGCTACAATGAGTTAACGAAGCCAGCCGATGGCCTCTACATCACACCTTCTCTGCTTGGCGACAACGAGATCCTGGTTTCCAGGCGGTCTGCGACTGGCCTGGGGCTTTACGCGATTTACCGCTTCGATTTGAGGACCAACCGGGGCGTGCAACTGTACAGTGACCCTGTACACCACGCCGTGCAGGCGCGGCTACTGACCGCGCATCCGATGCCGGTTGGCCGGTCTTCCGTGGTCGACGAGAAGGAGCCATCCGGCAAACTGTTCAACCTGAGCGTCTTCACCACGGACCTGCCCGCGAGCGCAGGCTACGACGGCAAACTCGTGAAGCGCGTGCGAATTCTGGAGGGCGTTGCACGCACGGCGGGAGAGCCGGCTCCGGAGGGCGAGAGATCCCCCTACCTGGTCAAGCGCGTGCTCGGCGAGTTCGACATCGAAGCCGACGGTTCTTTCCACGCGCAAATCCCGGCCAATATTCCGATTCAGATACAGACGCTCGACGCCAACGGGCTGGCGCTCCGGACCTGTGCCTGGATCTGGGTCAAGAACAAGGCCAAGCGCGGCTGCATCGGCTGCCACGAAGACGGCGAGTTGTCACCCGAAAACGTCTTTTCGGACGCGGTCGGCAAGCCTCCGCATGAACTCAACATCCCCGTCGCGCAGCGGCGCGAGATCCGCTTCGACCGGGACGTTCAGCCCATCCTCCAGAACAAGTGCCTGACCGGCGGGTGTCACGCCGGGCCGCCCGCGCCATCTCTGAGTTATGAGGATCTGCTGGCGAAGGGCTATGTGGACCCATCGGCCGCGCGTCTGAGCCCGATTGTCTGGTACATCCACGGACGCGTGACGGCGCAGTCCTGGGACAAAGCGAGCGGGACGGGACCGCCGAAAAAGATCAAACCGGAAGGCGTCACCAGCCTGACGAGTGAACAGAAGAGGACGATCGTCGAATGGATCGACACCGGAGCTCATCGATGAAACTCATCAAGAAAGTGACGTTGGGAGCCACTTTCCTGCTCCTATTTGCCGCGTTTTGCGTGACCGTGATCGCGTGGCAGGAGAAGGCGACTCCAACGGGTGGCGGCATCTTCTTTACGGACGTCACTGAGAAGTCGGGCCTCAATTTCAAGCAGAGCTTCGGCGACCATCACATGGACAACATCGTGAAGGGCACCGGCACCGGCGTCTGCGTTTTCGACTATAACAACGATGGGTTGATGGACGTCTACTTCCCGAACGGCAAGTGGACCAAGGGCGTAAACGACAACGAAGGCCGCGACCTGCGCGGCAAGCTCTCGAACCACCTGTTCAAGAACAACGGCGACGGCACTTTCACCGACGTCACAGTGCAGGCGGGGCTCGCGGGAAAGAATTACTCGCTGGGATGCTCCGCAGCCGACTATGACAACGACGGGTTTGTCGACTTGCTGGTATTGAACTACGGCCAGAACGAACTGTTCCACAACAACGGCAATGGGACCTTCACGGATGTGGCCGACAAGGCTGGTCTGGCCGACAAGCGCTTCAGCCTGTCGGGGGTTTGGTACGACTACAACAACGACGGCTACCTGGACGTCTACGTCGCCAATTACCTGCACTACGACGACGGCAAGTTCCGCGATTTCTTCCCAGCGGCGGGCTATCCCGGGCCACTGAGTTACAACGGCCTGCCCAATGCGCTGTACCGCAACAACGGCGACGGGACGTTCACCGACGTCACCAAAGAAATGGGCATGTGGAAGCCCGACGGGCGCTCGATGAGCGTGACCGCGGCCGACTTCAACAACGACGGCAAACTCGAAGTCTTCTCCACCAACGACGCCATGGAGAACTACTACTTCGAGCTGAACTCAAAGGGGGGCTACGAAGAGAAGGCCATCGAGTTGAACGTTGCCTACAGCGAAAACGGGCAGGGCGTGGCCCACATGGGACCCGTGGTCGGCGACCTGAATCGCGACGGGCTACTGGACATCTTCATTCCCGATCTCAGCTATTGCAGCCTGCTGATCCAGCGTCCCGACGGCAAGGGCTTCGACTACAAGACCAACAGGAGCGGGCTCGCGGTCACCATGGGCCAGTACGCCGGGTGGGCCGCGATGATGTTCGACTACGACCACGACGGCTGGCTCGACATCTTCACGACACACGGCAACGCGCATCACGAGTACGCCCAGGAAAACACGATTGTCCGCAACAAGGGCGACGGGACGTTCGAGGACGTCTCGGTCAGTGCCGGAGCCCATTTTAAGGAGAAGCACGTCGGGCGCGGCGGCACGGGCGTCGATTTCAACAACGACGGGAGGATGGATCTGGTGGTCGTCAACGTCAACGCCAATGCGGTTCTGCTGCGCAACGACACGCCGGGGCCGAACCACTGGCTGACGGTGACGCCGCGGCTGAAGTTTTCGACTGGAACTCGCGATGCCTACGGCGCACGCGTGATCGTCGAAGCCAACGGAATCAAAATGATCGAGGACATGATTCCGACGCGCGGTTACCTTTCAGCGCAGGATCCCCGCTTGAACTTCGGGCTTGGCAAAGCAGACAAAGCCAACCTGGAGATTCGCTGGCCGGACGGCAAAGTGGAGCAGTTCAAGGACGTGAAAGCGGATCGATTCGTGGTCTACACGCATGATGCGAGCGCGACGAAATTCGCCGCTGCAAGGGTCGAGAAATGAGTTTGAGGGTTTCCACGATCGGTCTCGTTGCGGCGGTTGTGGCGCTGTCGATTCCGGCTGTTCAGGCGGCGGTGAGGCCGGTCTACATCGGCTCGCGCGCCTGCGCGCAATGCCATGAAGGCGCGGAGATGGGCCGGCAGTATGCGAAGTGGATGAGCACCAAACATGCGAAAGCATGGGCTACGCTGTCGATGAAAGAGTCTGCCGAAATCTCGCGCATTAGCGGACTGCGCGAGCCGCCGCAGAAGTCGCCGGTCTGTCTGGGCTGCCACGCCGTAGCGTCTGACACCGAGGCGTGGGAGCGCGACGACCTGTTCCACATCGAGGACGGCGTGCAGTGCGAAGCCTGCCACGGACCGGGCAGCGAGTATGCGAATCAACTGACGATGCGCGACAAGGTGGCGGCGGCGAAGGCTGGTCTGCGCATGCCGAACGAGCGGTTCTGCATGGTCTGCCATATCGAGAAGGGCTCGCACACTGCGGTTCTGAAGAGCGAGAAATTCGAGTACCGGAAATACCTCGCACAGATCGAACACTCAATCACGGCCTATGGTTCGAACTCTGGCGGTCCGCCGGAGCCGAAGCTTGTCGGGCCGGAGAAAGCGCGCCGCCTGATTGGGTCCCTGGCCTGCGGCAAGTGCCACGAACCGGCCGAGAAGGGCGCCCAGTATTCGGTCTGGCGGATGGGTCCGCATGCCCAGGCCTGGAGCATCTTATCCAGCAATAAAGGGCGCGAGATGGCGCGTCAGGCGGGCGTGCCCGGAGAGCCGGGAGAGAGTCCGAAGTGCCTGGCTTGCCACTCGCCGGGAGCGTTGCTGCCCGCGGCGGAAACGTACATCCCCGACGAGGGCGTAGGCTGCGAAGCTTGTCATGGCGCGGGCAGCGACTACGCTCCCGAAGCCATCATGAAGGACCGCAAGGCCGCCGTCGCCGCCGGTCTGCAAATGCCCAAGCTCGAGGGCTGCAACCACTGTCACCTGAACGCCCACGGCAGGCCCTTCGACGCGCAGTCGGCCTTCGCTAAAATCGCGCATCCGGCCAAGACGACTCAGCCCTACGCCCAGCCGCGCTATCTCAACCCGCTGCGGTTGGCCGAGCGGCCCGGCGCGCGCGAACTGTTCGTGACCTTCGAGGCTGCCGGTTCGGTCGGCGTGGTCGATATCGCGACGCGCAAGAAAGTCGCGGAGATTCCCACCGGCACCGCACCGACCGGCATCGCCTTCAGTCCCGACGGACGATTCGCCTACGTCAGCAACCGCGAGGACGACACCGTCTCGGTGATCAACGCCGCGGCCCGCAAGGTGATCGGCTCGGTTAAGACCGGGGGTGAACCGCACGGCCTGCTGACCGACAAGGACGGCAAACTGCTGTACGTCGCCAACACGATGTCCGGCGACATCTACGTCTACAACACCCAGAACTGGGAACGCGTGCGGGTGCTCTCGGCCAGCCGCGGCCCCTGGTCGATGGCGCTCTCCCCGGACGGCGGGTCGCTGCTGGTCACCAATACCTATTCGCGCTTTACGGAGTTCCGCAAGCCGCGCGTGGCCGAAGTGACCGTGATCGACACGTCGCGCTCCACGGTGGAGGACCGCACCGTTGTTCCCGGCGCCAACCTGATGATGGGCGTCGCGTGGCACCCCAGCGGTGAATTCGCGCTGACCGTGTTGAACCGCACGAAGAATCTGGTGCCGATGACCCAGTTGACGCAAGGCTGGACCATCACCAACGCACTGGCGATTCTGTGGAAGGACGGCACGGTAGACGAGTTGCTGCTCGACGAGCCGAATCTCGGGTTCGCCGATGCCACGGACGTGACGTTTACGCGCGACGGCAAGCACGCGCTGATGACGAGTTCGGGAACGAATCGGATCGCCGTGGTGGATACCGCGAAACTGCTGGCGGTGGTGAAACGCGCGACCCCGGAAGAGCGGGCCAAAGTGTTGCCGAATCACCTTGGCAAGTCGGCGGAGTTCGTGCAGACCTATCTCAAGACGGGCGCCAGCCCGCGCGGCGTGGTGACTTCAGCCGACGGCAAGCTGGCGTTCGTGGCAAATTCGCTGGACGACACATTGAGCGTCTTCGACCTGGCGAAGATGCAACCTGCCGGGATCGTGGACCTTGGCGGACCCAAGGAAGTCACGGTGACGCGGCGCGGCGAGCGCGTCTTCCACAACGCAGACATCACATTCCGGAAGCAGTTCGCGTGCCACTCCTGTCACCCGGACGGCCACGTGGACGGGCTCACCTATGACGTGGAGTCTGTGGGCATCGGCATCAGCCCGGTGGACAACCGCACGTTGCGCGGAATCCTCGATACTGCGCCTTTCAAATGGGCCGGGACGAACCCGACGCTGTCGCGGCAGTGCGGTCCGCGCCTGTCCGTTTTCTTCACGCGCCTGCTGCCCTTCACGGCGGACGATCTGAAGGCGCTCGACCTGTATGTGACTACGATCCAACGCCCACCCAACCGCTACCGGCCGTTGTGGGCGCCGCTCACGCCGGCCCAGCGCCGCGGTAAAGAGGTGTTCGAACGCACCCGCAAGGGCAACGGTCAGGAGATCCCTGAAGACGGCCGCTGCGTCAGTTGCCACCCGCCTCCGTATTACACCGACCGGCAGTTGCACGATGTCGGTACGAAGCAGTCCTTCGACAAAGAGGACAAGCTGGACGTGCCGCACCTCAAGAACATCTACGATTCGGCGCCGTATCTGCACAACGGCATGGCGCATAGCCTGGAAGAGATCTGGACCGTTTACAACCCGTACGACCAGCACGGCGTGACGAACGATCTGACGAAGGACCAGCTCAACGACCTGATCGAGTACCTGAAAACACTATGATGCGTACCAGAACCATCCTTGCGAAGTTCGCGGCGTTGGCGCCTCTGTTGGCCGCCCTGCTGTTGGGGACCTGTTGGGTGCAAGCGCAAGCGACGAAGAAGCTCCCCTACATCTATACACAATGGAAGAACTTCGGAGTAGCCGACGGGCTGCCCAGCGACCACATTTTCTCGGTGAAAGCCGACGGCGACCGGGTCTGGATCGGCACCGAGGGCGGCCTGGCCATGTACAACAAGAAGACTGGCAAGATGAAGTCCTGGACGACCAAGGACGGACTGCCCTGGCCGGCCATTACTGGCATCGACATCGACAAGTCCACCGGCGACGTGTGGCTGGCCCTGTTCGGCGGCGGCATCGCCCGCTTCAGCGGCGGGCGTTTCGACCACTACCACCAGTTGAATAGCGGCCTGGTCAACGACGTCGTCTACGGCATCGCCGTGGAGCACGACAACATCTGGGCGGCGACGACAGCCGGCGCCAGTCGGTACAACAAGGTGTCGGGCGAATGGACGATCTTCACCGAGAAGAACGCGCCTATGGAAGAGATCTGGAACTACAACGTCAGCTACAACGGCGCGGGCACGGTGTACCTGGCCGTGTGGGGCAGCGGCGTTCTGGAATACAAAATCTCCGACGGAAGCTGGAAAGAGTATCTGGACCCTGATGGCGAGATGGAGATCGACCTGTATCGCGACGACGGGATCGTTCAAGTGATCACGACGGCGGTCGCTCCGGCGGGTGACGGGTTCTTCGTCTCCACCTACTTCGGTGCGTCGCGCTATGACGGGCGGCACTGGCGGGGCTACTACAACCTGGACTCGGGCGTGCCCAGCGACTTCATTAATTCTGTGAAGGCGCGGAGTACGGACGAAGCCTGGTTCTCCACGGATAAGGGGCTGGGAGTTCTCACCGATTTCGACTCGAACACCTGGGTGAGCTACCGGATGGACCCAAAGACCCACCACGGCAAAGCCACCGTCTATAAAGACCGCGAAGTGCTGGAAGAAGTGGAGACGGAAACCGGCATCCCGCATAACTACGTCATTTACGCCGAACTGGATGGAAACGACGTGTGGATTGCGACGTCCAAAGGGCTTAGCTGGGGCAAGGGTAGCGACTACTATCCGCGCTTGCGCGACCGCGGCGTGGTGAGCGGGAACCTGGCCGCCGCCTTGCCCGCAGCCGCAAAAGGGGGAGAGTAACCCATGCGACGACTTTCGTATCTGCTGGTCGGGTTGCTCGGCGCTGCGGCGCTGCTGTTCTGTGCCGAGGATGCCGCAGAGCGCATGAAGAAGTTGGAGAAGCTGATCGATCCCGATACGGCCGAGGTGTTGAAGCGGATCAACGCGGTGGACGCCTACACCGTCCCTGACCTGAAGTTAAGGCGCGAGGAGAATTTCGCCAAGACGGCATCGGACATTGAGCCCTATTCGGGAGTAAAGCCGTACAAAGAGAACTTCCTGCTGCAGATCGAGTACACCGGACCGGGACGGGCGATCCCCGAGCCGGGTCCAGAGCTAAAGACAGTCAAGATCGGCTTTATCGGTCCGATCCAGAATCTGCCTTCGGTGGCCACCGGCGGCATGGGTCACGAAGCCGCGCTCGGCAGGATGATGCTGAAGGGCGCGCAGATGGCCATCGACGAAGCCAACGAGGGCGGCGGCTACCTGCGGCGCGGTATTCCATTTGAGCTGAAGGTCGTGAACGACAACGGCCTGTGGGGCAGTTCGGGCAACGAAATCACCAACATGGTGTACAAGGATCCGGTCTGGGCGATTCTTGGGACGATCGACGGCGCCAACAGCCACATTGCCATCCGCGTCGCGCTCAAAGGCGAAGTCCTGATGATGAACTCGGGCGACACGGACCCGACTTTCACCGAGACCAATATCCCCTGGACCGCCCGGTGTATCGGTGACGACCGGCAGATGGGCTACCTGATGGCCGATTACCTGTTCCGCAAGGCGGGGTACAAACGGGTCGCGCTGATCCGGTCGAGCAACCGTTTTGGCCGTTTTGGAATCCGCGAAGTCCGCGATACGGCGCGGCGGCTGGGCCGGCCGGTACTGATCGAGATGGCCTACAAGGTGGGCGCCGAGGATCTCAGCATGCAGGTGGAGCGTCTCCAGGCGACCAATCCCGACGCGGTGGTGCACTGGGGCGACGCGCGGGAGAGCGCCATCGTGCTCAACACGATGCGCAAGCTGGGCATGAAGCAGCCCTTTTTCACCAACGACCGGACCGTGTCCGAGGAGTTCACGAAGCTGGCCGGCGAGAACGCCGAGGGCGTGATCAGCGCCTACCCCTGGGATCCGAGCCGGAAAGACGCGAAGCTCGATGCATTCCGCGAGCGCTTCCGCAAGAAGTTCGGCGAGGAACCCGAGACCTACGCCGCGCACGGCTACGACGGCATGAACATGCTGATCTGGGCGACCCAGGTGGGCGGGCTGAACAAGGCCAAGATTCGCGATCTGATCGCATACCGGACCAAGCCTTGGCCGGGTGTGACCGGGGATATCCCGTTGAGTTCGACGCTCGACGACCTGGGCGACGTCTTTCTGGCGAAGTTTGAAAACGGCAAGTGGGGTTTCCATTCACGCGAGGAATGGCAGATTCCGGGCGGTTACATACCGCCGCGCAGCCGGGTGGCGCGGGCGTTGGAAACTGCGGCGGCAGCACCGCAAAAGTGAGCATTTTGACGGTTCGGCGACCGTGAAACGGCGGTGGATTGCGGTGCCGCTGTAGCGCGGAAGGCCGGTCCGAAGACCGGTGGACCCTGGAGGGTTTGAATGTTGCGGGCGGGCGACAAATTGGGACGGCGGGCCGCGCTGGCGCTGCTGGTGTCTCCGTTTGCCGCACCGATCGTTTTTGGCGCCGCCGGCCGGGTGCAGGACAAGCCCTCCGGGCCGTACATGGACCGTACGAAGCGGCAGATGATCTACGACGGGCCGGGCGGGGACGAGCCGGAACCCACTGATTTGAAAGAGGTTCGGATCGGCTACTTCGGCCCGCCGGACGCCGCGCACGTCGAGGGTGGGTCGTTTTGGCAGGGCGCATCGCGGGCCGTCGATGAAGCCAACCAAGCCGGCGGCTACAAGGGTCTGCCGTTCGGCCTCGTACCCAAGTGGAGCGAGAGCCCGTGGAAGGCGGGCGGCCGGATGATGGTGGAGTTGGCCTACGTCGACCACGTTTGGGCGACAATCGGGTCGATCGACGGGATCTCCACGCACATCGCCGAGCAGGTGGTCGCGAAGGTGCAGTTGCCGCTGGTGGATCCGGGCAGCACCGACCGCAGCGTGAATGCGGCGATGGTGCCATGGATGTTCTCCTGCCTGCCCAACGACGTTTCGATCGCCAATGCGCTCGGTCCGCACCTGGCCCGGGAAGCGGGCGCTGACGGCCCTGTCGTGCTGGTCTCCACCAGCCACGATGAACGCCACATGGCGGAGGAGTTTCGCAGCTGGTTTAAGGCGAAGGACCCCGGCATCAGCCGGGTTTTGGAGTTCCAGCCGGGCGATGATCATCTGGAAATCGTGGCCCGCCAGGCAGTAGGCTCCAAGGCGGTATTGGTGCTGGGCGGGGTCGCGGACACGGCGGCAATCGTCAAGTTGCTGCGGGCGGAGTCGGGCAAAACGCTGGTCTACGCCGGTCCGTCGGCCGCCAAGAGTTCATTTCGGGTAGCGGCGGGCGGGGCCGCCGAGGGGGTACGTTGTCCGTTGCTGGCGCAAGCCGCGCCGCCGCAGTGGGCGCCTGGGAGCGGCCTGGACTACGCCGCGTTGCAGAGTTACGACGCTGCGCGCATGGTCGTGAGTTCGATCCGTAGCGCCGGGCTCAATCGTTTTCGAATCTGTAGGGCGCTCGCGAAAATGACGCCCTGGCAAGGGGCCGCCGGCGAAATACGCTGGAGCGCTCTCAATCGCAACTCACGGCCTGCCGCCGCCGGTACAATCGGCGGCGGCAGGTTGGAAGCTTTCGGCCCGCCGGCCTGAAACACGAAGTTATCTTACGCAATTATTTTGGGAGCCAGTTGATGATGAACCTTGAAGAAATCACCGGAGAAATCCTGATGCAGCAGAACGTGCCGATCGAAAAGCGGGCGATGACCAACCTGCACGTCTTGAACGAGGCATTCTGTTACGAGAAGCCCAGTTCGTTCGCGCGGGGGATGCGGATCGACATCGGCAACGTGGTGATCCTGCTGATCTCGGGCACAGCGAGCATTGACGAAGCCGGCAACACGGTCCACGTGGGCGATTTCCGGGCCCAGTGCCGCCGCACGTACCAGAACATCACGGGACTGCTG
The DNA here is from genome assembly GCA_903909435.1 of uncultured Acidobacteriia bacterium. Classification (GTDB taxonomy): domain Bacteria; phylum Acidobacteriota; class Terriglobia; order Bryobacterales; family Bryobacteraceae; genus CAIVVT01. The sequence goes on from CAIVVT010000230.1 coordinate 33,673, forward strand.
GAAAGCGAGGGCGCGACCTGGCACGACATCGTAAGGACCAGTTGCTACCTGCGCGACATTGACCGCGACTACGCGGCGTTCAACGAAGAACGGACGAAGTTCTTCGCCGAACAGGGCCTCGATCCGCTGCCGGCCTCGACGGGCATTGAAGCCAAGCTCTGCCGTCCGGACCTGCTGGTGGAGATGGAAGCCATCGCCATGTTCAAGAAGGCATAAAAGGCACCCAGGGCTTCGCCGGTTAGGGCGCAGAGCAGGGGGTAGCGTTCAGTGCGCGGGGAAGGGCGAGGTCGAGTGCCCTCTCCTATCTGTGCGCACCGGCACTCGTCATTTCCTGTGGGTGCCGAAGCCGTTCCGGGCTGGTTCTTCTTGCATGGCAAAAGGGTCAGCCCATGGACCAAATTGGCGTTCGACAGAGCAGGGACTGCGACGCGATGCGCTCATCCGCCGTCCCTGGCAACTGAGTGATTCGGGTCGCGGCTTCCGCTGTGTTCCCTCCCGGCCGGCAGGGCCAGCAGACGCCACGCAGCCAAATTCGCCACGGTAGAGTTGTGTCCAGAGCTTGGGCTGAGGGTCTGAAGCCGGGTTCTTAGAAGCTATATCCGACGGAGACGGTCCCGACGATGTCGTTAAACCAACCGCCGAGTTTGGCCCCCGGCGCAACCGCGATCACCTTGCTGGGCGATGGGCTCATGTAGTCGCGGACTTCAAATCGCAACTCGACAGCCTTGCTGCACTTGGCGCGGACTCCGAAGGCGGCGTCGACCACCGGTAGAGACTCCCTGGTGTTGGTCAGCGCGGCGTAGTTGCCGAGAGCCTGATCGGCCGATTCAGTTCCGGTCCCGGCCAGGAAGCGCATGCCTCCACCGAATGCGACGAAGGGGCGGACCTTGGATCCCTTAGGTGCGAAATGCCGCAGAAAATCGGCGTGCAGGATGTCGCTGTGCCCTGCGAACTTCACGCTTGTACCACCGGATGAAAGCGACAGGCCGTCCCAGCGGTGCAGGTAGTGAACTTCGCCGCTCCAGTATTTGTGGGTGTCCTCTCCGAAGTAAGCGCCGACCGCGCCACCGTTCTCAAGCCCTGCTTTGGCATCGGGAGTGATGCCGCTGATGGTGAGCTTCGGGGCGAAGCCGTAGCCTCCGCCCGCGCCGATGTACCAATTCTGAGCGGATGCGGCACCGGCGATCAGCCAGGCTGTAAGAGCGAGTCGCTTTAGCATTGAGCCTTTCCTTTAACTGCCTTTACTCTTCCCTCTACGGATTTACCACACGCACCTGGGTTGTCGCGGAAGCACCGCCCTGCGTCACCACCAGCGGCGCCTGGGACGCGCCCCGGATGTTCCATGGCACCGTGACGTCCACCCGATAGACGCCGACTTCGCCCGGTGCGAGTCCCGCAAAGGTCACGTTGAGATTCACGCCGCCCAGGGTGACGACTGGCTGGGTGACCAGCAGCGAGGGCGGGGTTGCGGGTGTCAGATTCCCTGCGGGGACGGCCGGAATGGTCGGACCGAGGCCCGTCATATAGATGGAAATCGTCTCTTTGGCGTGGACCGGATTCGTGAAGTTCACGGGCTCGCCATTCTTGTTGCGGATCACCCGGGACAGTCCGGCCTGAGTCCCGGTCTCAACCGGCAAAACGGCGGGCGCAAAGGGTTGGACCTGCAGGCTGTAGGGGCTGCTGACGCCACCCGGAGTATGGACGACCAGATTCTCCACGCCTCCCGCGTCGGCGGGCAGCACCGCTTTGATCTGCGTGGGGGAAACCCAGAACAGGGGGAGCGCTTCGCCGCCTACAACCACGCAGGAGTCGCCGAGGGTGGAAGGCAGCGGCTCCGTGCCGGCGACGGCGGAGTCCGGCGCGAGGCCGGTGCCAGAAATAAGGACCTGTTCCGCGGCCGTCACCGCGGTGCTGCCGTTGCCCAGGTTGGTCACGCTGGACACGACGGGAACCTTCGTCGCCGCGTCAAAATCGGGCGGCAGGATGGTTAATCCGGATTGGGTCAGCAGGACGATGGAATTCCTGTCCGCGGGCACTGCCAGCGTTCGGGTGAAGGTTGAAATGGTCTGGCCGACCTGGCCCAACATGGGGGTGGTGAGGGTGGCGGCGGTATGCGGCGCCTCAATCGTCGAAGTGGCGTGATAGGTCTGGAGGTAATACGGACTGTCGGGGTTCAAGTCGATGCGCTCGATGGTGCCGGGACCGGAGGCCGTTCCTAAGACCGTAGTCGTCGTTGTTGCCGGAGTGAGTAGGGTTGCTGGTGTTGTTGTGGTGCTGGTATCTAGGGTTGTCGTCGTACGGAGGCCGTCGGTCGCGCCCAGGCCGACGCCTGAGGTAGCGGAGTCGGTGGGAGTCTGCCATTGAGCTATCGGATACAGGCTTTGATCCAGCAGGCGGTTATCGGTAATGAACAGATTGTCGCTCAGCGCGGCGTATGCTCCGCTCAACGATTTGACGTCCGCAGTCACGTCCTGTCGCGTGACGACCCATTCATCGGCCGTGCCGTCCCACAAGCCGACGGTGGCGTCGGGCATGGTGAACAGTATCGACTGACCGGTGGGGGAAGCCGACACCATGGGAGCGGGCGGATTCCCATTGTAGGTGGACGGGAGGCAGTTCTTGTAGACGCCGAGGCTGGCGGGTGCACTTGCGAAGGAGGCGGGGAAATTCGCACGGAAGAACATACGCCCTGCACCGCACTCGGGCGGGGCGGACGCGTCGCGGATGGCCGCCCAGACCACTGGCGTGCCGATGCCCTGACCGACCGCGACGGAGCCCGGGTAAGCGCCGTCGGTTCTAATAAATGGACTGTTCGGATAGTCAGGCGAGGGAGCCCACGGTTGTAGCGTCGTGAGATCGAAAACATTGACCAATTGCGAATGATCGTTGCCCACCAGCAGGTAGTGCCGGTCGGGGGTGAACGCCATGCTCATCGGCGTATTGCCAGTACGCAACTGCGGCGCGGCGATCTGCTTCCACGTGGCGGTGTCGAATACCAGCACCAGATTCTTGTCCTGGCGTAAGACGTATATGCGGTTGCGGACAGGGTCGGCGAGGATGTCCACCAGTTTGCCGGGTACGTTCACGATCTGTCCCCGCTGGCTCAGGTCGCGCGTGTTGATCAGCAGGCGCACCGGGAAGGGAATGTTGACCGCGTGCGAGGAGGCGATATTCAGCATGACCGTGGTGGTTCCCGAGTGGATCTGAAAGACGGTTGGATCAACGTCGATCCGGACCTTCGCGGGAGTGGTTCCAGAAGTCTGGGAAAACCGGATACCTGCGGTGTCGGACGCCACGGACAGCGCGAAATCCGTGTTTCCGCCGGTAGGATCCACGATGTCGATGGTCTTCGAAATTACGCTGCGCGTGCAGATGTCCGATTGAAAGACGACGTCTTCCTGCAACGCGACAACTTGCGGCAGGGTATCCAAAGTTGCTACGGGCAGGATCATTACCCCGCCGTCGGAGACGGAATAGAGCTTGGTCATATCCGACGAGAACAGCGACCGGCCCGCCATCATTTGCGGCAGGTGGACGCGCTTGCGCACCGTTAGATTGTCGGCGTCCATGACGTGCATCACCGGCGCGTCGTTCACCGTCGCCAGGATGTCGGCGTAGATCAGGTTGCGGGAGTAGTCGAACGCATGGCCACCCTTGCGGTAGTCCATTGAACTGCCTGGAATCAGATTCGGGAATTCGGCGAGATCCGCTCCATACCAGTCTGACAACACCCAGCCGGCCACGTAGCGCGAGGCGTCCCGATTCACGCTGACCACGCGCGGTCCCAGCGGAGGAGACGAAGTCCAGCCAAAGGCCTCGAGATGATTGGCGCCCACCTGGTACTGCAGAAACGCCGACACTTTCTGGTCGCCGGGGCAAATCCCGGCAGAGGGCGGGGTGAGTTGGCTGAGGATCAGGATCGTCTGCTGGTCTCCCGAAACTCCAGTCGCGGCCTGGATCACATTGGCGGGAAAACTGAAGGCGTTGGGGGCGCAGACGCCCACCGGAACCGGCAGCGGCGCGCCGCCCAGACTGGTGACGCCCAGTATCTGGTAGCGGCCAGTGAATGGGTCGAGCAGAAGGAAGTTGCCTTTGGTTACAACCAGGGCCAGGTTGCCGGCTCCAAATGCGACAGACAGCACGGGATTGGCGAGCTTGATCTCCAGCCGGCTACCTTGGTCTAAATTGAAGATCGCGAGGCCGCCCGTCTCGGTGGCACCCACCGACGAGTTAAACGAGTCGTACTCGCCCACGACGAGGAAGTGGTTGCCGGGCGACAACGCGACAGAACTCGGGGGCTTGGAAACCAAGAGCGGGGTGCCGAATCCGAACTTCGGATCGGCGGTGTCCATCACGTCAATGCGCCCAGCTGCGAAGTTGGCGATGTACAGGCGATTGCGGCCCTCGTCGAGCGCAATGTCGGAGACTGTCCCGCGCACTGGCACCGCGGTCCCGAATGTCGCGGCACGGCCCGCTACAGCAATCGACAGGACGGCAAGCGAGGCGCAAATGACTTGTAGCCGAACGAAGGACATGATTACTCCGTCTTCAAATCGCTGAAACTAAGCGTCCAGAAAATGGTGCGGGGGGCTGAGCACCCATACCTGGCCGCATCCGCAAGCTGCGCTTCCGAGCTCAAAAACCGCAAATGGGCAGCGGCTCATCAGCAGCCGGGCGGCTCAACCTAAACCGTTCGATCCAGCGTGGACTACCGCCCAGCACTGCCATTCCAGACGAAATCCAATGTTTGCTTATCGACCGAGCATAGGAAACGCAGATAAAAAGACCTAAAACCCGCATATACTACTACTTTGTCCAGCCTATCACCCCGCATCGGGCTGTCAATCCCATCCTTCGCTAGTACCATATTCTCTTAGTACTAGTCTCGACGGGGCGACGCTGCCGTGCCAGGAACGTGAGGGCATCCGCTTGGTCCTTTGGCAGGCGACGTGCAGCATAAAGTATGGCGGTGTAAGGTATGCGACCCGCGCCGGCGCCATGCCTTACACTTTGACTTGGAGGATCGATCACCTATGCAGAACGGCCTGTCCAGCCAGACTGCGTTGTCCACCAGCTGTGGGCGGGAACGCAACGGCCCTTGTCCGAAGCTGGCTTCGACCGGGACCGCCGGGCCTCGCGGAGTTCTGCACGCTGCGGGATCCTCCGGACACGCGATCTGCGAGCGTCGCGGAGCGCCGGCCTCGACCGTGAGGCTTGGCGGTCAATGAACCTGGAAGATGTTGCCAGGCTGGCCAAGGTTTCGACGGCCACGGTATCGCGGGTTCTCAACGGCGTGGACGTAGTTCGGCCGGGTACCCGTACGCGCGTGATGAAGGCGGTGGCGGAACTAAAGTACCACCCCAACCTCCACGCCAGAAGCCTGGCGGGTGTCCGCAGCCGGACGGTGGGGGTGATTGTCTCCAATCTCGAGAACCCCTTCTTCCTGGATGTGTACCGTGCTCTGGAAGTGGACTGCCGGAACAATGGTTACGAGGTGCTTGTCGCGAATACCGATTACCGCTCCGAGCAACTTGTGGCGAGCATCCGCTTGATGATCGGCCGCCGCGTCGCGGGCCTGGCTGTGATCGTCTCCGAGATGGAAAGCGCGCTGATCCAGGAACTCACGGAAAGTCAGATCCCCGCGGTCTTTTACGACGTCGGTCCGTCGACGCCCCACATCACCAATATCCGCGTGAATTACAAGGCCGGGGTCGCGAGCGTGATTGAGTACCTGTCCGGGCTGGGGCACAGCAAGTTTGCCTTCATCGGTCATCACTCGGGCCTGGGACCGATTAACGAGCGATACAGCGCCGTACGCAGTGCTCTGGCGCGGCTCTCGCCTGACGCTGAGCTGCATTCGATCGCCGGGAACGACTCGCTGGAGGGCGGAAGGCAAGCAGCCCGGAGCTTGCTCAGTTCCGGCTATGCGCCCACGGCAATCATCTGTGTCAACGATTTCATGGCCGTCGGCGTGTTGCGGGAACTGCGCGAGTGCGGTTTGCGCGTGCCTGCGGATGTTTCCGTGACCGGCTTCGACAACATCGGCCTGTCCGAGTTCTGCTATCCCCCGCTGACGACCGTGCGAATCCCACGGGAACGCATCGGCCGCCTGCTGTTTTCGATTCTGGGGCCTGGCGCGCAAACCGCGGGCCAAGGCGGGGAAGAAATTGTCATTGAACCTGATCTGATCGTGCGGGAATCGACCGGTCCGCCCAAGTCGGGCCACTCCGCTGGTCCACTCAAACCTGGACGAGGCGCTGAACTGCGTCCGGCCTAGCCGCCCGCCGTCCAGCGAGTTGGCAATCTTCCGGGTGGCCCTAAGCGGAGTCGTCCACCGGTTCGACTGGCATCTGCTCCGCGGACGAGTTGGGCGCTGGCTCCGAGAGGGTTGGTGCAGGGAAGATCTCCCGCTTGCGCAATTCGACCCATTCGGGGAACAGGGGCGGGTTTTCCAGCCAGGTCCGCAGCCACAGGGCCATCTCGAGTTTGACCGCTCGCTTCAGATCGTGGGTTTTAGGATTGTGAGCAGCCAGTTCCGTGTGGTCCTTCGCATGGATGACGACGGAACGGATGAGTTGCCGGCGCGGGGCATCGTTGGACTCGCGCGCGGCAAGGTACTCGGCGAGTAGCGCCCCGAGCGTCGCTTCGAGGTGCTTGTAGGTATCCTGGACCACGCCCTGGATCAGGGGTGCCAAGGGTGTGCCGCATTCGAGCAAAGCGGTCCGCCGCGTGTCGTCGGAGCAGTCGGGGAACACCTGGGCCAATTCCCCGGCGCGCGACTCGCTCACAACGTCCCAATTGCGGTTGGCAAGCCAGGCCAGAATCCGCTGTTTTTTGCTCGGCGGCCGGCCTGGGCCCTGGCCATAGCGGCGCGACTCGACGGTCTCATCTGAGTCTGTCTCCAAGCATTCCGGCTCACCAGAGTGGGTTTCGCCGGTGTCCGGCGCGTCATTTTCGTCTTCGGAGGTCACGTCGATAGCTTGACACGGCCTTGTCATGAGCGGCGAGGTCTTTTGAGAAAACGTGTGCGCCCGTCCCCCCGGGCTGGGCGACAAAGTACAAATCGGCGGTCTCCAGGGGATTCAGTGCGGCGCGCAGCGAGTCGCGTCCCGGGTTGGCAATCGGCCCCGGCGGCAGCCCCGGGTTCTGGTAGGTGTTGTAGCGGCTTGAACTGTTCAGGTCGGTGCGGCGGATCGCGCCCGTCCAATTGCCCTCGAGCTGTGCGGCGTACATCACCGTCGGATCACAATCGAGCTTCATGCCCTTACGCAGGCGGGCCGCATAAACGCCTGCGATGTGCGACCGTTCTTCGGGGATCCGGGCCTCCTTTTCAACCATGGAGGCCAGCGTGACGGTGCGGCCCGGATCGCCCACCATCCCGAGTTCCGCATGCACGCGGCGGAATTGCGCGGTCATGGCCCGGCAAACGTCGCCGACGGTGGAGCGGCGGCCGAAGCGATAGGTTGCGGGGAACAGGTAGCCCTCCAGGCTGGGGGCGCTGGGAGCCAGATCCCGGATCAGTCGCGGCGAACTGGCCTCGCGCAAGAACGCGGCTGCGCTACCGAGGCCGGCACGTTCCACCTGCCCGGCGATATCGAACATCGTGCTCCCCTCCGGGACCACAACGTCGAGATGGAAGATGTCGCCCGCGGCCAGGCGCGCGAAGACCTGCGCGGGCGTCGCGGGCCGCGTGAAGGCGTACTCCCCCGCCTGCGCTCCCTTGCCCGGGCGGGTTAACCGGGCAACCTGGTAAAGTACCGGGCTCCGCAGGACGCCGGCCTTGGCGAGCTGCCTGCCAATGGCCCACGAGGAGGTTCCGCGCGGGATGTCCACGAACGCCGGCCCGGCGAAATCGCCGTAGGCGTCGACGCGTACCAGCCAATGCAACAGGCCAAGCGCCGCGGCGAGTGCACCCACCAACACCACAACGACGATCCGCTTCACGCCTGACCGCCGTTCAGGCCCTGGGCGGCCACATAGTCTTCGAGCAACAGAACGGCTGCCATGCGGTCCACCACGCCCTTGCGCTTTTCTTCGAGCAGTTTCTTGAGGCTCCAGCCCGCGTCTTTCAGGCGGCTCTCGGCTTCGACAGAAGTCAGTCTTTCATCCTGGAAGCGCACCGGCAGACCGCTGCCCCGCTCCAGCCGGGAACAGAAATCGCGCACGAATTTCGCTTGCGGGCCTTCCGATCCGTCCATGTTCAGGGGCAGGCCCGACACAAAAACTGTCGCGCTACGCTCCCGGGCGATGCGCGCCAGACGGGTGAGGTCCTCCTCGCGCGTCCTCCGCTGCAGGGTGTCGAGACCCCGCACCATTCCATCAGCGGGGTCGTACAGAGCGAGGCCGATCCGCTTGCGCCCGATGTCGAGCCCGAGCAGACGCGGCGGGGCGGTTGAAATTGGAACATCCACTTCCACAATTGTATCGGCAGCGCCCAAACTACCCTTCGCCGGAATGGCGCTGCTGCGGATATGCTGATTAGAACCATGCCGAATTGGATTCGCACAACTCACTCGATCTCGTCCGTCGCGCGGGCGTCCGCCGTGTTGCTGGCTGCCGCCGCACTGCTTCCGGCACAGAAGAAGCCGGTGACCCTCGAGAGCATGCAGGACGGGATGCGCTCCGCGTTTTCCTCCTTCGCTCCGGGACGCGTTTGGAGCCCACAAGGCGTTCGTTTTGTGTGGGTTGAGGGCTCTAAGGTAATGCAGTGGACGAAGTCTTCCACGGAAGCCGGGGAGCTGTTTTCGTTTGAGGCGCAAGAGAAGAACGCCGTTGCCACCACCAGCGAGAAGGCCTTTGGCTGGGAGAACCGGCGCGTCCAGGAAGAGCGGCTGCAGTGGTCCGCCGACGGCAAGAAGATCCTGCTGCTGCTCAAGGGCGACCTGTTCTACTGGGATTCCGCCAATGGGAAAGTGGAGCAACTGACGGCTACCTCCGCCGCCGAGCGCGACCCGAAGTTCTCTCCCGACGGGACGAAGGTCAGCTTCCGCCGCGGATTCGAGCTGTACGTGCTCGATATCGCTTCGAGGAAGGAGACGCGCCTCACTTTCGACGGCACCGCGACGCGCCTCAACGCAATGCTCGATTGGGTCTATCCGGAGGAGTTGGACCTGGGCACGGCGCATTGGTGGTCGCCCGACTCCAAACAGATCGCCTACATGCAATTTGAGGTCGGTCGCGAGCACATCTACGGGCATGTGGATCACCTGCCGGTGGAGGCTGTCTCCGAGCCGGAACGCTATCCAAAGGCGGGTACGCCGAATGCCGACGTGCGCATCGGGGTGGTGAACGTCAATGGCGGGGAGACCCAGTGGCTGGACCTGGGCGAGCCGCGTTTGTACCTGTATCCCCGCGTCACCTGGACGCCGGATGGGAAAGCCGTTGCAGTGCATCGCACCAACCGCGTGCAGAACCAACTGGAAGTGCTCTACGCCGATCCGAAATCGGGCCGTGCGCATTCCGTCATCAGCATCAGCGACCCGGCCTGGATTAACGTGGCGGACGATTTCCGGATTCTCGCGGACGGGGCGATCCTGGCCGGCGGCGAGTTGGACGGTTTCCGGCACCTGTACCTGCAATCCCCGGACAGGAAGACCGTGAGCCGCGCCACGGAGGGCAATTGGGAGGTCACCGGACTGGCGTGCGTGGACGAGGCGAAGAAGCGGATCTGGTATGAGTCCAGCGAGCCCAGCCCACTCGAACGGCAGCTTTACAGCGTGAACTTCGACGGCAGTGGCAAGCGGCAAGTCACGCAAGGCGCAGGGTGGCATACGGTCTCCATGAGCCCCACCTGCGACCTGTTCATCGACTCCTATTCCAGCCTGCAGACTCCGTCGACCACGTCACTTTACGATGGCGAGGGTAAGCAACTGCGGGTGCTCAAGGAAGCCGACCGCAGTGTTCTCGACAAGTACGAGATCCTCAAGACCGAAATCGTCAACTTCAAAGGTGCAGACGGGACGCAGTTCTACGGCCGCCTGATCAAGCCCGCCAACTTCGATCCGGCCCGCAAGTACCCGGTGATCGTCCAGGTATACGGCGGCCCGCACGCGCAATCGGTGGCAAACCGCTGGATGGGCGGCGTTTCCCTGGACCAGGTATTTGCGCACAAGGGCTTCGTGATCTGGCAGATGGACAATCGCGGCTCCGCCGGCCGCGGGCATGGCTTTGAGACGCCAGTCAATCGCCGGCTGGGCAAGGTTGAAGTAGAAGATCAGAAAGAGGGTGTCAAGTATTTGATAAGTCTGGGCTTCGCAGACCCGAAGAGGATCGGAGTGATGGGTTGGAGCTACGGCGGCTACATGACTTTGCAATGCTTGCTCAACGCCCCGGAGATCTTCAAGGCGGGTGCGGCTGGGGCACCGGTGACGAACTGGCTGAACTACGACACGATCTACACGGAGCGCTACCTCGGGCTGCCGTCGGAGAATGCGGACGGTTACCGTGACAGTTCGCCGGTCAATTTCGCCGCTAAGCTCCAGGGCAGGCTGCTGCTGATCCACAACATCGAGGACGACAACGTGCTTTTCGCCAATTCGCTGCAGATGCAGAATGCGCTGCAAGAGGCGGGCAAGAGTTACGAGTTCCTGCTCTATCCGCAGAAATCGCACGGCGTGGGCGGCAAGGCGCGGGCGCACCTGAACGCGCAGTATGTGCGCTTCTTCGAAGACGCCTTGAAACCGTAGGTGACGCAGGCACGGACCGGCGGCGCTTCTACAGTATTCACTTGAATTGAAACATCCCTGGGGGCTCCTGCAACATCAAGCAGATGTAATGACTCTCGGGTATCACAACGCATGACCAGACTGAAGCCCTGGACTTCATGGGCGTTAACGGCTGCGGGCGTTTACAGTTTGGCGTGGGCTGCGGCCGCGGCGCTGGAGCCGGGCGCGATGCAGAACCTGCTCGGTTTGGGGCCGGTGCAGCCTGCAGTAATCTGGTTCGGCCTGCTGGGCGCACTGGCATTGGGCGGTTCGGCCCTGTTGATTGCGGCCTGGGATCCCTCCCGGTACTGGCCGCTGATCCTGCTTTCGGGTGTGGCCAAGACCGCATCTTTCGCCGCTGCACTGATCCTGTTCGGGCAACATGGTCTGGCCCTGCGCGGAGTCATCGTTTCGTCGCTGCACGACCTGGTCTGGGCGATCGTGTTGGGAGCGGTGCTGCTGGCGGTGCACGAGGCGACTCTGGGCAGGCGGCGCTGCGTTTCTTCGGACATTCTCGACCTCGCCCTGCGAACACGAACCAATGTGGGTGTTTCGTTGGAGGAGCTTAGCCGCCTCTCGCCTGTCCTGCTGGTCTTTCTGCGGCACTCGGGCTGCATGTTCTGCCGTGAATCGCTGTCCGATCTCGCGCACAAGCGCAAGGAGATCGAGGCGAATGGAACCCGTCTGGTGCTGGTGCACATGGGCACGGAGGAACAGGGTAACCGGCTGTTTGCGCGGTACGGCCTGGATCAGGAAACCCGGATCGACGATCCGCGCCGCACGCTGTACCGCGCGTTCGGGCTCCCGCGCGCAACGATTGGCATGTTCCTGTCGCCCAGGCTCTGGGCCAGGACGTTCCAGGCGGCCGTGCTGGGCGGCAACCGGATGGGCCGTTTGACCGGCGATCTGTTCCAAATGCCCGGCGCTTTCCTGTTGTATTACGGTCAATTGGTGCGGTGCTACCGGCACCAGAACCCTTCAGACCGGCCGGACTACATGGCGCTTGTACTTGGCACGTCGTATGCGGCGGAGGAGTTCCGGGGCTAAGGGCGTCGTGGAACCGCCGGCCCCGCGCCTATAGGGGCGCAAGGCCCGCGCTTCCGGCGCACAAGGCAAGTGCTACTTGCCTGACTTTTCACGGCGCTGCCTGGCCCAACTGGCCTTAAGAACCTGTCGCGCGCGGCCGAGCGCCAGGGCGTCTTCCGGGACGGCATCGGTAATGACGCTGCCTGCGGCCACATAGGCTCCAGGGCCGACTTCCACCGGCGCGACCAGCGTCGAGTTGCTGCCGATGAAGCTGCCGTCACCGATGTTGGTGCGGTGTTTCTTCACCCCATCGTAGTTGCAGGTGATGGTGCCTGCGCCGATATTGGTCTGCTTGCCGATGGTGGAGTCGCCCAGATAGGCTAGGTGCATGGCTTTCGAACCGGCACCCAGGGTGGTGTTCTTCAACTCGACGAAGTTGCCCACGTGTGCTCCCGCCTCGACCACCGAGTTCAGGCGCAGTTTTGCGAAGGGGCCCACATGCGCGCCGGCCTCGAGTGACGAGTCCGTGATTAAGGAATAGGGAAGAATCTGCACGCCGTCGGCAAGCCGCGCACGCTCCAGGATCGAGCCGGCCCCGATGCGGCACTCCGCGCCGATCCGGGTCTGGCCGAGGATCTGGGTGAAGGGCCCGATGATGGTGTCCTGACCCACGGTGACCTGCTTGTCGATGCTCACGGTCTCGGGCCGCTCAATGGTCACTCCGGCGAGCATCAGTTCGCGCGCCTTGCGCCGGCGGAAAATGGCGTCCACCTCTGCCAGATCCACTCTCGTGTTGATGCCCAGAACCTCACCGGGTTCGTCCACGACGCAAGCCGCCGTCATGTGCCCCGCTGCGCGCAACAGGCCGATGACGTCGGTGAGGTAGATCTCGCCGGAGGCGGGGTTTGGAGTCAGCCTGGCCAGTTGAGGCCAGAGCAGGGCAGCCTCAAAGCAATACATAGCCGAGTTGATCTCACGGATCTGCTTCTGCTGCCCGGTAGCGGCCTTTTCCTCGACGATGCCCGCGACCAGGCCTGACTCATCGCGGATGATGCGGCCATAGCCGTGCGGGTTGTCCAGGAAGGTTGTAAGCACGGTCGCCGCGCAGCCCGATTCCCGGTGCAGGTGAACCAGGTGCTGCAACGTCTCCGCTTGCAGCAGCGGCGAATCGCCGCAGACCACCACCAGGCGGCCGGTCGCCAATCCGGGGAAATGCGCGCAGACGCTCAGGGCGTGGCCGGTGCCCTTCTGCTCGGTCTGCAGTTCGAAACCAATGCCGTGATGCGCCACTTCCGCCCGCACGCGCTCGGCCTGATGCCCGATGACAGCCACGATTCTGTCCGCGGGGGCAACCCCTTTGGATGCCTCAATCACGTGCTCCAGCAGGCTGGCTCCGCCGGCGCGATGCAGGACCTTGGCCTGCCGCGAACGCATGCGGGTGCCCAGACCTGCAGCCAGGATCACTACGGAAACGGGGGATTCAGACATGGGTGCTCGAAACTCCTTCCACCACTTCGATTCTACGAGGGTGGCGGGCCGTGACGCTCGCCCGGCCGGAGCGTCACCGGGCCAGGGCAGGCGTCTTCAGGGCACGACGGCGTCCGCGCCTGGCCAGATCGACCGCCACGGCGGCGGCAAGATCGGAATCGTGGCGCACTTTGTCGCCCTGGGCGAGTAGAGGACGGGCCAGAACCTGGACACCCATCGCCATGAGCCGCCGCATGTCCAGCTCAACGGGATTGGCGGCTTCCTTTTTGTAGTGCGACAGGCGCTCTTCCGGGATAGGCGCGGTGTTAATCACGGCGACGTCCACGATTTGCCGGTGAGCATGCCGGTTCACGGCGGCGACGTGGTCGGCCGCGGTTAGGCCCGTAGTCTCTCCGGGCTGCCACATCAGGTTCACGAAGCAGGCCTTGAGAGCCGGACTCTCCGCGATGGCTTTGGAGACCCCCTGGACCATCAGGTTGGGCACAATGCTGGTATAGAGAGAGCCCGGCCCAAGCGTGATGAGGTCGGCTTTGGCAATCGCCGCCAGAGCTTCGGGAACGGGTTTGCAGTTGGCCGGCAGCACCTCGATGTGCTCGATGGCCACGGCGCTACGGCTGATACGCGTTTCCCCGTCAACCACTTTCCCGTTGGCGAGGTGGCCGCGCAGGCGCACGTCGGAGGTCGTGGAAGGGTAGATCTTGCCGCAAATCGCCAGAACTTCGGAACTCAGTTGAACGGCGCGCGGGAAATCTCCCGTGATCTGTGAGAGCACGGCCAGGAACAGATTGCCGAAGCTGTGGCCCTTCAAGCCCCTGCCGGCAGCGAAACGGTATTGGAACAGCCGCGAAAGCAGGGATTCGTCCTCGGCCAGCGCGACCATGCAATTGCGGATGTCGCCCGGGGGAAGCATGTCGAGTTCCCGCCGCAAGCGGCCGGAACTGCCGCCATCGTCGGTGACCGTAACGATGGCCACAATCTCGACCACGGGAGCGCCGGCGACGCGCGAGACTCCGCCGTAAGCAACGAATTTCTTCAAACCCTTGAGCAGAGTGGAGAGGCCATTGCCGCCGCCTATGGAGACTATTCGCAGCGGATCCAGGGAATTCCTGCGTGCGGAGACGGTGCTGGAGTCGGGCAACTTCGACTCAACCCCTTTCGACTATGGCGTCACGAAACTCGGCAAACTGGAGCAGATTTTGAAACGCGGCGTCGGCGCGGGCAGTGGCGCGGGTGCCTGCGTCCAATTCACAGGCGCGCCGGAAATGCTTGATGGCGGCGCCCGGATCGCCGATATTGCCGGCGGCCAGAGCTAGCGCGTAGCGCAGCGGAGCGGTCTCCCCCGACTTGAGGGCGGCCTCCAGGCAATTCAAAGCCTCGGTGAAGCGTTCCTGGCGCAGTAGATCGACGCCAAAATCGTAGCGCTCCTGGGGTGAGGCGAATTCCAGGCGCTGCCGGTCCAGCTTTTGCCGGCACATCCGGGCGTACATCCGCGCCGATTCGTTGACCGAAAGTTCGGGGCCGTTGGAGGCGCTTTCAAACACTTCATACGCCGCACCGTAGTCGCCAGTCGAGAAAAGCCTCATCCCCTGGGCGAAGCACTCCGTATGGCTGCGGGCGTCGGTGGGCGGTTCGAACGGCGCTCCGTCGTGAGATTCGTTGGTCTTGCCTGACTTCTTCATACAACTCCAGCCGCCCAGTGAACAGGCTGTAGGGCCTAATGTATCCTATCTTTGGTAACAAATCGGACGCACCTGCGCAACTCATGGCTCTTTTGGGCCATAGTCAAGTTTTGGGTGCAGGATTCCGGCCAATCCGCCGTAAGCTGTAGTTAGTGAAACGGAACGCGTTTGACACGCGTCCAAGAAGCGGCCCACTATAGGGTTCTGGAGGCTGAGATGGCGAAACTGAACCTCTGGCTTGCATCCGCGTTAATTTGCGGTTTGTGGCCTTCCGCGTTCGCTCAAAACGCGATTTCCGCTAAAGCTGGTCTTGTCCAAGTGGCCGACGGCGAAGTGTTCGTGAATGACAAGGCTGTCGAGAACAAGATCGCTCAATTCACCGACCTGAAGAGCAAAGACATCCTGACCACAGGTGAAGGGCGTGCGGAGGTTCTTCTGACCCCCGGTGCGTTCCTCCGCATGACCGATGCCAGCGGGGTTCGCATGGTCTCTACGCGCCTCTCGGACGTGCGTATGGAGATGCTAAAGGGTGAGGCGGTCATCGAAGTGGCCGAGTTGCTCACCGACAATTCCATCACAGTGAACGTGGGAACTGCTGCATTCGAACTGCGCAAGGGCGGCATCTACCGGTTTGAGGCCGCACCCGGCCGCATCCGCGTTTATCAGGGCGAAGCGGTGGCCGTGGACGGCGACAAGACCGTCACAGTGAAGGCCGGTCACGAGTACGCCTATAACGGCAGCGCCTGGGCGCTGGGCCATTTCGACACGAAGGAAACCGACGCGCTGTACCGTTGGAGCGCCCGCCGTTCCGGCAACATCGCGGTGGCGAACGTTTCGGCAGCCCGGCAGGCGGGCAGCAGTTACGGCTCCTACTCCGGCTACATGAACACCGGAATGTACGGCAACAGCGGCATGTACGGCGGCTACGGAAGCGGCATGTACGGCGGCTACGGAAGCGGCATGTACGGCGCTGGCGGCAGCTGGTTGTACAATCCGTATTTCGGCATGTACACCTTCATGCCGTTCTACGGAACAGCATGGTCTCCCTTCGGCTACGCCTACTACACGCCAATCACAGTGGTCCCGGTGTACAACAACACACCAGTACAGGGCGGGACGACCGTCGCCCGTGGTGGACCGGTCAGAGGTATATCCGGCCCTGGCTTAACCGGGCCGACGCACACCTCGCTGCCGATCCGGACGACGCCTGCGCTCACCTCAAGCGCTGTACTGCATGCTTCCACGATCACCCGTGGCGGTGGTGGCGGGAACTCCTATCGCATGGGGTTTGGCGGCGGTGAGGGCAATTACAGCCGTGGCTACTCCGGCGGCGGCTCCTATTCGGGGACTTCCACAGTGAATACCTCGACGTCTAGTTCAGTTTCCTCTTCGCCGGTCCGAACGGGCGGTGGTGGTGGGGGCGGTGGCGTCAGCCGCTCACACTAGAAAAGTCTATTTCGCTCAGAATCGCAGAATCGGGAACGGGCGCAGCCAAGTGGCGGTGCCCGTTTTTTCGATGGCAGGAGTCCGACGGCGGCGCTTGAGGAGTGCTGCCTACGGCGCTAGGACCTGTCTGGAGCGGCGACTATAGTGGCCGCAGGACGGCACGCGCCGGCGCTCCGTCGGCTCCTACCAATCGCAGGGGGAGACAGGCCAAATCGTAGCGCCCAGGCTCGATGTTCGAAAGATCCAGACCCTCGATGATCCAGACGCCGGCTCCGAGGAGGATCAAGTGCGTCTCCGCCAGATCCTGGCTGAAACCGCCTACCGACAGGTAATCGATTCCGACGGTTCGGACCCCGGCCGCTACCAGGGACTGCGCAGCCTCTTTTGAGACATAAACAAAGTTATCAACGAAGTTCGGCAAGAGATTGTATCTGGACGAGTTGACTGTTTTGAAAAGGACTCTTTCGCCGGGTCGAAGATCCGCAGGAAGCTCTGCTGGACGGACCGCCACGGGGTCGAGGATCTGAATTACCCTGCATGGTCCCAACATGGCGTCGAGCGGGAGCGCATCCATCGCAGCGCCGTCCGGCAGGAAATGGCAGGGAGCGTCCACGTGCGTGCCCGTATGGGCGGAGAAGCTGCACTGGGTGAGATTAAACGCGTCGCCCTGCTCCAGTTTCATCACTTGCCTCACACTCACAGCGTCGTCTCCAGGCCAGACCACCATGCCGCTGTGCACGGGGACACTGATGTCAATCCAGTTGCTCACGGTGAACCTCATTCCCATTCTGCTGCAAACGCAGCCTTTGGTAACGGGGGCGAAGCGCGACCGCCAAGGAGGGGTGAGCGTTCTCGACATTGACCGCTCTCTATCGTTCGCGGCTCGGTGCTGGGCGGTGGGTACTGACTTTCCCGGATGGGGATGCGTCCGACGATTCAAGGTCAGCACTCGAGCGAGAATCGGATCGGCGAAAGGCAATCATTATTAACGAGATACCAGCCGTGCGGGGAACTGAATCCGGACGCCATTAGCGCTTCTCGAGGAAACGGCTGAGTCGCATGGAGTTGGCGATTACCGACAAACTTGAGAGCACCATCGCCCCAGCGGCGATAATCGGGTTCAAGACGCCTGTAATCGCGAGCACAATTCCAGCAGAGTTGTAGGCGAAGGCCCAAAACAAATTCTGGCCCACGATCCTGCGAGTGAACCGTGCGAGATCGAAGACGTCGATCACATGGGACAGCTTGGGGCTCATCAGCACCACTGTCGAGGCTTGCATGGCGAGGTCTGCGCCGGAGCCCATGGCGATACCAAGACGCGCGGCGGCAAGCGCGGGTGCATCGTTCACCCCGTCGCCCAGCATGGCGACCGTGCGGCCCTCGCGCTGGAACGACTGGACAATGGCCGCCTTTTGCCCGGGTGTCGCTTCGGAACGGTGCTCGTCGGCACCGACGGCGTGTGCCGCCCAGCCGGTTGTCGCTTCGCTGTCGCCGGAAACGACAGCGACGCGGATTCCACGGGAGTGCAGTGACTCGATCAAGGGTCGGGCGTCGGGACGCAGCTCGTCGCCGAAAACCAGCAATCCCGCACGGCCCGCGACGCTCCACCAGGCGACTGTGCGCCCCATCCGCTCGTGCGCCAAGGCCACACTGAGTTGATTTGGATTGAGTGCGATTCCCAGATCCGACATCAGGCGGCGGCTACCTATGGCGGCGCTTTGTCCTTGGACGTGCCCGGTGATGCCCAAGCCCTTCAGGACCTGGACACCGGATGCGTCGTCGATCTTCAGGTTGAGTTCCTTCGCTCGAGCGACGACGGCTGCGCCCAACGGGTGTTCCGAATAGAGTTCCAGGCTAGCCAGGGTGTCCAGCACGGCCGCGTCGGCTTCCAGCAACCGAAAGTCGCCCCGCGTGATGGTGCCCGTCTTGTCCAGCACGACCATATCTATGCGGCGGATGGTCTCGAGCACGCGGCTGTCAGCCACCAGGATGCCGCGCCGGGAAGCGGCGCCCACCGCCGCCGTTACAGCGAGTGGGGTGGCGACGCCGAGGGCACACGGGCACGCGATCACCAGTACAGCGATCCCTCGCATGACCGCGTCGGCTGTTCCCAGACCCAGCGCCAGACCGCCGGCCACGGTCCAGGCGGCGACGAACATGACGACCGGAACGAAGACTCGCGCGACGCGGTCGACCCTGCGCTCCAGGTTCGAACGGGTGGTGAGGGCGGCTTCGACGGCGCGGATCATATGGTTGAGGGTGCTCTCGGCGGAGGTCCGAGTGGCCCGCACTTCGAGCACGCTGCCGACGTTGAGGCTGCCGCAAGCCACGTTTGAGCCAACCTCGTTGAGGCGCGGTGCGGACTCGCCGGTGAGCACGGACTCATCGAGGTGGGACGAACCTGAGACGACCGTGCCGTCGGCAGGGATGCGCTCGCCCGCTTTTACGACGAAGAGCATGCCAGGCTGCAACGCCTCTACCGTCACGAAGCGTTCGCGTCCGCCAGCGAGCACTCGCGCCTTGTTTGGCATCATGCGGTAGAGCGAGGTGATCGAGGCTGAGGTACGCAACTTCGCGCCGCGCTCAAGGAGTTTGCCCAGCAGCACCAGCGTGACGATTGCGCAAGCGGTGTCGAAGTAGTAGTGCCGCCCGTGAAGGAACGCCTGGGCCGCGCTGTAGAAGTACGCCGCGAGAATCCCGAGCGCGAGCAACGCTTCCATGCGCAGGGTCCGCTGACGCAGGCCGAGCGCGGCGATCCGCAGGATCGGCCAGGCTGAGTAAAACACAGCGGGCGTCGTCAGCGCCAGCAGGACGAAGGGAACGAACCGGCCCGCCATTTCCCCGATGGGTTCCCAGTAGCTGGCGTAGATGGGCAGGCTGAACAGCATCACGTTCATCCATAGGAAGAACGCCACGCCTATGCGCAGCAGCATACTGCGGCGCTCCGCCTGGTCGGGCTCCGACTCGACGCTATACTCGTTCGCGCGGTAGCCCAAGGAAGCCACACGTTCCAGGATCCGGGAGGGTGGCAGGAACATCGGGCAGTAGCGCACGCGCAGCAGATCGGAGGCGAACATCACCTCTACGTCTGCGACTCCGTATTCGCCTTCGAGCGCGCGCTCGATGAGCCAGGCGCAGGAGGCGCACCACAGCCCCGAGAGACGGTACAGAACCTCGCGCGTCTCAGCATCGGACGGAATCGGGGGCCGCGCGACGTCCGGTGTGGAGATCAACCCCAGCTTGAGGCTCTCCCGAAACAAATCGCTGTCGCGAAAGTCGCCGCCACTGGCGAGCACCCCACTCTCGAGTAGAATCGCGTAGACGTTCATGCAGCCGAGGCAGCAAAATCGGCGGCGCTCGGCGTCGAACTGACGTTCCAGCGCACCCCGACTGCAGTCCAGTCCGCAGAGGTCGCACGCAAGGTGCGCGCCGGCCTCAGCCATCAACGGCTCCCTTGTGCGGCGCCCCCGCGCACGTGCCCCTGCTCATCGAGCATGATCGGATTCGCCTTCTTGGTTTCGATGTAGGCGAAAACCAGGATGCCTATGAACATGACAAAGATCCCGGCGAGGAACTTCGGCATAAACCCAGCGGACTTGTTCATGGCTTGTGTTCTCCCCTTAAAGGCATGATGAAGGTCGAGTCGAACGGGATCGCGCGTTCACCGTTGTCTGGCATGGCGATGAGCTGAAAATGGTTGACATCAGTAGAGTTTTCGACCGCCGACGCGATGACGTCGAACTGCAATTCGGACACCGTGTCAGCCTTGATCGCCACCGGGTTCGGGGCGAGTGTGAGCGTTGCGCCGGGGAGTCCGTTGGTAGTCAGTTTAACGCTGATACCGCGTCTACTGCGATTGGCCAAATTCACTCGGAAGCGGTTGTGAATTCGACCTTGCTCGTCGATCTTGTAGAGTTCCGTGCGCACGGGGTCGAACTGCACCATCATGGAGCGGCGCATGGAGATCGCGACCGACAGAGCGCAGGCATAGGCCAGAATCACGAGCACAATGACCACGCGTTTGGCGTCGCGCAATCCGAGTTTGCTGTACCAGGGCGCGTTGGACTCCAGCACCTCGCCCCGCTCGCCCCAGGCGTAATGGATCAGGGTCTTGTGCCCTAATCTGCGCAGGACGTCCGTGCAGGCATCTACGCACTCCCCGCAGTGGATGCACTCGATCTGGAAAGGCCCCTTGCGAATGTCGATGTCCATGTGGCAGATGCGGACGCACTTGCCGCACTGGATACAAGCGCCGTCCGGGTCGCGGTAGTGGACCAGCAGAGTGTTACGGTCGCCCAGCATGCCTTGCAGGTAGCCATAGGGGCACACGGTGGTGCAGAAGTGCTGCCGGACGAGCGTGAAATCGAGCAGCGTGATCAAGGTGACCACTGCGCCGGTGATGCCGCCGGCGGTGTGCAGGTCGAGCGAAGCGAGGCGTTGGAGCAGGTCGCGCGGCGCTACGAAATAGGACGTAAACACAAAGGCCAGAAAGATGGATGCGACGGTGAGCACGGAAAGGAAGCTGATGCGCGCTACCCATTGCTTGCGCGCATCGGGCCAGCTATAGAAATGCTTGTTCAGCCGGCGGGCAAAGAACCGTTCGACACCTTGCGACCACTCGCTGAAGATCATCTGCGGGCAGAGGTAGCTGCAGTACAGGCGCCCATAGATCATGGACACGGCCACTAGCACGAACATCAGGAACATCAATGCGAAGAACACCGTAGCGAACTCGTTGATCCATAATTCGACTCCGAAGAAATAGAAGCGCTGGTTCGGGATGTCGAAGCGCATCACGTTGGTAAACGGGAGCGCCACAAACGCGAGCGTGCAGGCAGCGTGAATGAGCCTACGGATCTGGTGATAGGTGCGATTCGGCGGAGGTAGGGGCGCGGAGCGCCGCTGCGCGGCTGAACGCGGACTGATGCCGAATGTGCTCATAGAATCAGTGATGACAACTCAAGCCGATGGTGACAGGCTTGAAGCCGTGCCACAACATTGCGGTGCCCATGAGCAGCATACTGACTGCCGTTAACGCATTGGACCAGCGCCCGAGGCGGGCTCCTAAAAACGAAGCGAACGAACCCAAGGCAAGCAGGGGTATGGACGTGGCAGCGCCGAACAGCGCCATGGTCAGTGCTCCGCCGGCAGCTCCGTCAGCGGTCATGGCCTTCAGCAATGCCGCGTAGACGAGGCCGCACGGAAGCAGGCCCATGACTGCGCCGAGCAGCAGTCGACTGGCAGGTACAGACGAAGCTAACAACTTGGCGGCAACGCGCGATGGATAGCTCAACCAGCTTCCGGAGCCAATGCGCACGAGCGTTCCACGCCGCAGCAGGTCGGAGGCCACGATGGCCGCAACAATCAGACACACGCCCGCGGCGAGCGAGGCGGCCTGGGCGATTCCAGCCAGCCGGCCTAGCGAGGTGACCAGCAATCCGGCCGCACCGGCAAGGGCTCCCAGCGCGGTGTAGGTGGCGATTCGCCCGGCGTTATAGCAGAGGTGCGAGCGCATTCCGCCGCCGCCCTTCAGGCTGTAGGACAACACCAAGGGACCGCACATCTGGGCGCAATGCAGGCTGCTAACCAGCCCCAATGCAAGCGGTGCCCAGAGGTCCATCCACATCATTTAGCAGGCGCCTCATAGAGGACCTTCGAGTTCTGCACAGACACGGTGACGCACTCGCGATAGAACTGGAAGGTTTTCATCGAGATGGCGTGCGACGGGCAGCGCGAGGCGCACATGGCGCATCGGATGCACGTCGTTTCGTCCTTCATCATCACGCCGCCATAACCGTCCAATTCCTCGGCCGGCATAGCGAGGATCTGTTCTTCGGAGACGTCGAATTCCTGCGCCGCGGCGCGCAGCCAGCCGTCGTTGCGGATCAACTGGCTGATCGGTACCAGCCGGATCAGGTTCTCGGGGCAAACGTCGACGCAGCCATTGCAGGCCACGCAAATAGAAGTGTCGAAGACCGTGTTGACGTTGCAGCGCAGGCAGCGCGCAGCCTGACGGCGGGCGTCGGCCTCGGCATAGGAGACCTCGACGATTTCGAGGGAAGTGGCGCGAGCGCCTGCATCGAGCGAGGGAGGAAGCTCGCGTTCGTAACGCTGCCAGCCCTCGGCCATGGTGTAAGCCGCCGGCACCCAGTTCTTGCGCAGGGCGATGTCGGTGCGTGTGCCGCGTAGGAAGTCGTGCATGGAACGTGCGGCGATCTGCGCCGACGCAATGGCGTCGATAAACAGGCGCGGACCGTGGGCGATGTCGCCGCAGGCGAAGACGTCCGGCGCGCTGGTCTGGTAGGTCTCGCGGTTGACTTTGATCAAGCCGCGCTCCGTCTCAATCCCGTCGCTAGGAGAAAGGAACGAGAGGTCCGAGCTTTGGCCGATCGCGAAGAGCACCGTATCGGCGGCGATGTCCTCGATTTGCGCGTCGTCGAACTCCGGCGCAAAGCGCCCTTCGGCGTTGAACACCGAAGTGCACTTGGTCGTACGCAAACCGGCAACTTTGCCGTCCTCGATCAGGATCTCGCGAGGGCCGCGGCGGTTGTGCAGGAAGAGACCTTCCTCTTCGCCCTCGACGATTTCGATTTCGTCGGCGGGCATCTCGTGCCGCGCCTCCAGGCAAACGATGTGCACTTCCTTGTCGCCGCTCAGGCGTAGCGCCGAACGCGCCACGTCGTAGGCCACCTGTTCGCCGCGCTCCATTTCGGACCGCGTGGCCGCATTGCTCAGCGCTTCGGCGGGACGCACGGCGGAGCGCGCCACGTCGTACGCCACGTTGCCGCCGCCGATCACGATGATGCGTTTGCCCATCGGCATGGGAGTGCCGGAGTTGAAGGCGCGCAGGAAATCCATGCCGTCGTAGACGTCTTCGGCATCCGCTCCGGGAACGTTCAAGCGGCGTCCTTTGGGCAGGCCGATCCCTAGGAAAATGGCCTTGAATCCCTGTTCTCGCAACCCTTCAAGGGTAAAGTCGCGACCCAGGCGCATGTTGCATTTCAACTCGACGCCGAGCGAGAGGATGGCCTCGATTTCGTGGCGCACCAGCTCGCGCGGGAGGCGGAAGACGGGAACGCCAACGGTCAGCATGCCGCCGGGTTCGGAGTACGCCTCGAACACCGTGACCTTGTAGCCGATCTGCGCCAGGTCGTGGGCCACGGTCAAACCCGAGACGCCTGCGCCGACGACGGAGACGCGCTCGAATTCGCCGCGATTGGGCGGCAGCATGCGCTGATCGCAGGCCTCACGGTAAGTACTGTAGTCGCCCGTCTCAGGTCCGAATTTGTCGGTTACAAAGCGCTTCAGTGCACGGATGCTAACCGGAGCGTCCAAACTGCCGCGACGGCAATTTGCCTCGCATGGCGCGCCGCACACCCGTCCACAAATGGATGCGAACGGGTTGGTGGCGCGCGCAATGCGATAGGCGTCTTCGTAACGGCCTTCGGCGATGGCGTTGACGTAGCCGCACGCGTCGGTGTGCACCGGGCAGGCGTGCCGGCACTTGACCATCTCCACCCAGTAGTCGGTGGCGTCGGGCAGGCGAATTTGATACAGGCCGGTGCTCATAGACGTATCATGGAACGCTTAGTGATCGGATTTTCGGACGGCGTACGTAGCGGCAACGACGACGAATACGAACGCCAGCGCGGCCACGATATACATCAACGGGTCGGCCGAAGTGGTCGCCCGGTTAAACGCCTGCACCAGCGGTCCGCGCTCGGAGTGAGTGGTCTCGCCGTTCATATAGATGACGAGATACGAGACACTGCTAAGGCCGATTATGGGAAATGCGATCTTCAGGAATGTCGGGATCGGCTGGCCCTGCCGTTCGGTCATCCAACCGCCGGCGTATTCCTTCAGAACTTCAGGTTTTTTCTCTTCGTTCATCGCGGGTACCCTTTCAGTCCTCATCCATCATGCGGTGCTTGGGTTCTTCGCCTTGCTTGCCCCAGTAGCCGCTCTTCAAACTGCGGATCAGGAAGAAGAGCGACAGCAGGGTCATCAGCGCGAAGAATAGATAGGCGAAATAGACGCTCGGATACGTGTAGTCGTGCATAGCGTCCGAGCCTCACTTCTCGTAGTCGTTATCGGGACGCCAGTTCTTGGCGCGGCCGAGCGTCTGGATGTAGGCGACAAGCGACTCGAACTCCTCTTTGTCCTCTACGATCCAGGGGAAGGGCGGCATGATGGAGCCCTGCACCAGGTCGCGCGGGTTGCGGAAGTGAGTGCGGTGCCACTGCGTGTCGTACTTGCCGCCGACGCGCGAGAGGTCGGGGCCGGTGCGTTTGGTTCCGAACATGTGGGGATAGTCGTACACGAACTCATCCGGTGTGGAGACGGGCGAACGAACGCCCTTCCAGCCCGAGCGAATGGTGTCCGACAGGAGCGTGCGCGTCTGCTGGGTATGGCAATACCAGCAGCCCTCGCGCACGTAGATCGCGCGTCCCTTGAGTTGCTGCGGAGTGTAGTTGACCAGTTTCCCGGTAGGTCCCTTCGACGGATCGTTATTCTCGAAGGGCTTGGACCAGGTTTTGTCGATCATTGGCGGGGCGACCGTGGTGAGCAAGCCGCCGATGAAGAAGAAGACCGTGGAAAACGCGATGGCCCACGTTGCGCTGGTATCTGCTTTTCTTAGCATTTCAAGTGCTCCTCTTATACGGTCTGCGCTTCATCGCGCGCCTGACCCAAGATCGTCGCCATTACGTTGTACACGAACGACACGATGCCCGCGAACATCAGGACTCCCGAGAAGAATCTGACCAACCAGATCGGTTGCAGCGCCTTGACCGTGTCGATGAACGGAATCGCCGGATTGTTCCACTGCCAGCCCTGCCAGAAGCCGCCGAGCCAGAGCGTCACGAAGAAGCCCAACCCGCCGATCATCAGGAACCAGTAGCTCCAGTTGGCCAGCACTTCGGAGAACAACTTGCGTTGGAACAGGCGCGGCAGAGTGAAGTAGATGCCCGCGATGGCGAAGAAGGAGAACGCGCCGAGCAGCGCCATGTGCGCGTGGCCGGGGATCCAATCGGTCTTCGAGACGATCGCGTTCACGCTGCGCAGACTGTGCATCGGGCCCTGGAAGCAGGTCAACAGATAGAACACCACGCCCGACATGAGGAACTTCAGCGGCACGCTCTCGCGGAGTTGGTGCCATTGGCCCTTCATGGTGGCGAAGAAGTTGTACACCGCGGCCCACACGGGGATCAGCAGCATGACCGAGAACGCGATGGAAATGGTCTGCAGCCATTGCGATATCGGTCCGTGGATCATATGGTGCGCGCCGGTCCAGACGTACACAAACGCCAGCGCCCAGAAGCCGATCATCGAGAGCCTGTGACTGTAAATGGGCGTATTCGACGACTTCGGAATGTAGTAGTAAGCGATCGCGAGTCCGACCGGCGTGAAGATTAGCCCCACGGCGTTGTGCACGTACATCCAATTCAGGTTTGCCTGGTTGGTACCGGTCGCGAACAGAACGGCGAAGTTGCCGGTGAGATAGACGAACGCGGTCCAAACCAGCGTCCCCATGATGTACCACAGCGACACGTACATCGCCTCGTACTTACGGGCGAAGATGGTTGCGAAGATGTTGTAGGAGAACATGAGCCAGGCGATCACCACCAGGATGTCGAGGCCCATCGGCAGCTCGGCGTATTCTAATCCCTGGTTCATGCCCAGCGGCAAGGTTACCACCGCGCCCAGCACGATGATGTTCCACAGCACGGCTGTGGCCACGCCGAGTTTCTCGCTATACAGCTTGACGGCGCATAGCCGGGGCACGATGAAGAACGTCAAGGCCATGTCGGCCGGCAGCAGCCAGCCGAACAACATGCCGTTCACGTGCAGCGGACGCAGCCGTCCGTAGGTGAGGTACTGCACGCTGCCCAGCAGGCTGGGCCAACAGAACTTTGCCGCAATCGTCAGGGCGATGATCCCGACGATAAAGAAGTAGGAAACCGAACTGATCATGAACCACTTGGCCGTAGTGTCGCAGTGCTCGATGGCCGGCACGGTCCCACCCGCGCCGAGCGCCACACGGCCGCTAGTTTGCTCTGGCATTGATGCTCCTCGTCGCTTGTGGATTCAAGCTCCTGATGAAATTGACCAAGTCTCCGATATCTGAAGTCTGCAGGCCATAATCGACCCAGGACGGCATAGCCGTGCCCTGGACGCCATAGCTGATGGAATCGAACAGGCGCCGGTCGTCCACGCTGTTTATGAACCATGCGTTGCGCAAGTTGCGCGGACGCGGCAGAATGTCGAGCGAATTGGGGCCCTTGCCGTCGGCCTTCTTGCCGTGGCAGCCCGCACAGCGATCCAGGAAGGTACGCTGACCGCGATCAATCGACGCCGCGTTGCTGACCACGGGATTCGTCTCCGGGACTTTGCGCGGCCTAGGCTCGACGCGAACATCTTTGGTGAACGTTGCGAAGACGTACTTCAGCATTCCGTCGATCTGATCGTCGGGGAGCAGCTTGCCCCAAGCGGGCATCGACGTGCCGGCCACACCGGTCTTTACGGAGTGCCTCAGGCGGTCGATCGACTTGCTGTTGATGAACCCGGCTTTGGTCAGATCGCGCGGATAAGGATCGAGATACCAGGCGATCGGTCCGTGGCCGTCGCCCTTCTCGCCGTGGCAGCGCTGGCAGAGCGCCTTATACATTTCCGCGGGAGCCGTGGCCGGAGGAGGCGTGTGCTGCGCAACGAGGAACGCCGTCATCGCGCGGAACTCGGTGTCTGCAAAGCGGAACGACGGCATGATCGAATCGGGCACGCGGGCGCGCGGGTTCTTGAAGTGGTCCCCGATCCAGTCTTCGTCCTTGATCAGGCCTTCATACGTCAGATCGGGAGCGATGCCGCCGTCGGTCGCCTTCAGCTTGTGGCAGGCGGTGCAGGCGTGGTCGGTCAACAGCTTCTCGCCTTGGGCGACCAGCGCGGGACCCGCAAGCGTGGGCGCCGGCGAGGGCGTGCTCGCCTCTTCCTTGCTTTCGCTGCCGGGCCGTTTGGCGTTCAACTGCGCGCGGTAGTGGGCCAGCGAGGTCTCGGCGAAGTTCAGCCCCTTGCGGCTCTTCAGGAAGACCACCAGCGCGCGCACTTTGTCGTCGCTCAGGTGGAAATTGGGCATGAACGAGGTTGCCAGGTTCGCGGTAGGATCGACGATCGACTCCCACAGGTAGTCCAATTTGAACTTCTTGCCGGCTTCTGTCAGATCAGGTGCCAGCGTACCGTCCGACAGGCCCTCGATCTTGTGGCAGCCGTAGCAGTTTTGCGAGAAGAACAGCTTGCGTCCCTCGGTCACGGTCGGCGTGCCGGGGAAGTTCTCTTCCGTGTGGCACTGGGCGCAGGCGGACTCCAAATAATCCTTGCCCTTCAGCTTGGGCTGGAACTCTTTGCGCCAGTTTGCCTGCACCATGAAGCCGAGCAGCGGCTCCGGCCAGTACTCGTCCTCGCCATGGCTGTACTCCGGCTTGAGACCGCGGCCTTGACCGTCGTGGCACACCGTGCAACCGAAGTCAGAGAACTTGTGGCGGCGTTCCCACTTGCCATTCACCAGCCGGTCGCCGAGCGCGGTCGAATAAGAATGTGTCTTCAACGGATGGCCGTACTTTTCAAAGCGTGGATCGTCCATCGCGATGTGGCACGTAGTGCAGCGGTCCACGCGCGTCTCGCCGAATTGCGTGACGATAATCTGCTCGATGCGCGGCGATTTGTCGGCGAGGGAGGATTTCTCCGCCGGTGTCTTCGCCATCGAGAGCGCCTGATCGTAGTAAGTCGTCTGATAGTCCTGCCACTTGTGGAAGAACTGGTTGTAGAACACCAACCCGTGAACGATGAGAATCACGAAGCAGGCGATGGCTAGTGCAAGTCGCATTTTCAACCTCTCATCTCCACGGGCTCACGAACTCCCAGTTCGGGCCTCTAAAGAATGTCCCGATGATCATGAACACAATGTTCAACACGACGATGGTGACGAACAGCGTGTTGGCCAGGAAGCGCTCTCTGGCAAACCACACGCCCACCCCGCCGGGCTTGCGGTCCAGGTAGGGCGCGGCTAGCAGCAGCAGCACGAAGACAGTTGGCACTCCGATTCCGCCCCAGAAGGCCGAGTAACTCACCATCTCCTGCAGACCCAGGAAGTACCACGGCGCCTTCGCCGGGTTGGGTGGGTGCATCACGTTCACCGGCTGTTCGAGCGGGGCATTGAATGCCAACGCCAGGACCAGGATCACCGCCAGGATCAGGACGAATACGAACAACTCGGCGATCAGCAGATTGGGCCAGGTGAAGACGGTTCGATCGGGAACGTTGCCGAACTTAGCAGTTGTCGATCGAACGAAGCCCTGCAGGCCGAATACCTTGTCCTTCGCCAGTGGGACGGCGCGCACGCTGAGGGCCGCCGGCGCGGCCGCAGTGATGGGAGCAGCATCGTCGGGGCGCGACAACCCGCCGTCCTTGCGAATCCTCCAAAAGTGAATGGCGATCAAAAGCGTCGCGACAACCGGTAGCACTGCCACGTGCAGCACGTAGAAGCGCAGCAGCGCCTCCTGGCCCACCGTGGTATCGCCGAGCAGCAGGAACTTCATCTGCTGGCCCACGAGCGGCGCATAGCCCGCAATCGAGGTGCCCACCGTGATCGCCCAGAAAGCCAACTGATCCCAGGGCAGCAGGTAGCCCGTGAAACTCAGGCCCAACGTCACCAGCAGCAGCACTACGCCGATCACCCAGTTGAACTCGCGCGGCTTCTTGTAGGAGCCGGTGAGGAACACGCGGCACATGTGCAGGAACACCATCGCGACCATGCCGTGGGCCGACCAGCGGTGCATGTTGCGCAAAAACGTTCCGAACGCCACCGACCCGCGCAGGTCTAACATGCGGTCGTACGCCTGTGTCGTCGAAGGCACGTAGTAGAACATCAGCAGTACGCCGGTCACGACCAGGACGAAGAACAGGAAAAATGACATCAGTCCGAGGCCCAGCGTGTACAAAGGCCGCAGCGTGTTCTGGTGTACCTTGACCGGATGAATGTGCAGGAAGAAGTTAGTGAAGCTCGTCGAAGAACGGCCCAGGTCGTCCTCTGGAAGCCGGTTGCGGAACACCGAGTTCCACACGTTTGCCGGCAGCTCCAGCAGATTCGTCAGCAGGCCCGGCGGCTTTGCACCCGCCTTGTGAGTTGTTGTGTCGCTCATACCGTGAAGTAGCTCCCCGGCTCAACTTGCGTGTCCTTGTCGATCTCCAGTTCGCCGTTTGGCGCCAGGCTCACCTTGAACCAGGGCAGAGGCTTTGGCGCCGGGCCGCCGGTGACCGTGCCGTCGGTATCGAAGCGCGATCCGTGGCACGGGCAGGCGAAACCCGTGTCGGACAGACCGACGATGCAGCCCAGGTGCGTGCACGTGGTCGAGATCGCCGCCACTTTGTTGCCCTCGCGCACCACGCACACCCGTTTCTGCTCCATCGCGATCCGCGCGCCGGAGGGGAACTCCTCGGGCTTGCCGATAGAGAACCGCTGCGGCTGCCCGTAGGTTGCGCGCGGCTTGATGAATACGAAGTTCGAAAAGGCGCTCAGCACTGCCGAGCCGAATAGAGAAACGCCGCTCAGCCAGCCGAGCAGTTTGCGGCGGCTCATCGCGCCTCCGGCTTCAGTTCTTGCGGCTGCTTTTGTCGCCATTGCCATCGCTTGCCTTCTCCTTGGAGGAATCTGCAGGTCTTTCAAGATCGGACCAAAACACGTGATATTTGGCGTCTTCGATGTCGTGCAGCCAGTTCTTGCGCACCGCAAAAATGAACAGGCAGGCCGCACCCAGCCCCATCATCAAACTCGCCACCATGGCCAGGAGGGTCAGCTCCACACCGCACCTCCGCTCAGCACGCAAAGCGGGTGCTTAGCGTCTTTTGCCGCCGTGGCGGAACGCTGCGCCAGATCCTGGAGCGTCGCGCTGCGTAAGACGCGTGTCACCGCGTCCTGCGCTTCAACCCACAAGCTGTGCGCGGCACACCACCCCTGGCGGGCGCATCCCTGACCGGGATCCACGCATTGATTCAGCCATAGCGGGCCTTCGATCACTTCGATCACTTCGAACATGGTCAGCCCGTCGGGCCGCTTCAGCAGGGAGAACCCGCCGGCCGCGCCTCGATACGAAGCGATCAACCCGCCCCGGGTGAGCGACTGCAGGATTTTGCTGAGGAAGTGACTGGGAATCTGCGCCGCCTGCGCCAGTTCCTCCCGGCTCGTACGCGATCCCGGAGGAAGCCCGGCCAGGAGAATCATGACCCTGACTGCGTAGTCTGCGGCGCGAGTTAACTGCATTAGAAACTCAAGTTGGAGAAATTGGAGTCTTTTACTCCACATTCGCCCAAGAAGAAGTTTTATCACATCGTCTCGCGATTTTCAAGCGATGAGCTCTGAATATCTGAATCGGCCGCGAGCGCACAGTTCCGCTTCCCGATTCAGCCCGGGTTTAGTCCAAAACCGAGCTTGGCGGTTAGGGCCAGTCGATGATGGCGACGCCAAAGCCGGGCAGCCGGAACGAGTCCCCGCTGAGCTGTTCCACACGCGCCGGACCGCCCTGGGTGGTTTGATCGACCACGGTTGCGGTCGCTCCCGCCAGGTCCGTCAGCGGAACCACGATCTCGCGGTCGCGTTTACTGATCAGCAGCAGTTTGTGCTTGCCGTCCTTCCCCACGAAGCCTTGGGCGTGGACGAACTGCGGGGCGTTGCCGGTCTCCACCAGTTTGTCGCCCGGGGCCAGTTTGTTCTTGAGAAGTTCAAGCACACGGAAGCGGGCGTTCGGAGCGCCGCTCTCCCAATCCACCATGCTCACGCTGGGGAACTGCGTCGGATAGCCGACCAGTTGGCTCTCCCCGACGATGTCGATGCCCATCGTCGCCAGGCGTGCGTAGACGTACGCGTAGGTCGCGCCGGAGAGGTTCCAGTAGGCGTTGGCGATCGGCTTGAAGACGAAGCCGGGTCCGCCTTGTCCCATGTCCTCCGCGGAGATCGATCCGGTTTCGTTAACGGTCGTGCGGGTCGAGGGCGAGAGGCGCTTGCGAATGGACTCGATGAAGCTCACGGAGTTCACGAAGCCGTCGGCTTGCGTGAAATAGGTATGCTGCTGGATCTCCATGGTCTCGTCGGGCTGCGGCACGGCGTAGAAGTGGTAGCTGATCATGTCCAGCGGAACGCCCGGCTTGTGGTTCTTCGGATTGAGGAAGTACTCGAAGTAGTGCGCGCCCCGGCTCGGCGACATCAGCGCCAGCGCGACGAACTTCATCTGCGGGTCGAGCTTGTGCAGCGCCCCGGCGATGGCATCGTAACGCGCCGTGTACTGCGCGGGCGTCGTGTCGTGCTCGCCCTCGATCTCGTTGAAAACCTCCCAGTACGCGATCTTGAAATGGTGCCCGGATTTGTGTTCCTTGCCGAACTCGTCGGTGAACCCGCCCTTCGTGTACCAGGAAATCAGGCGCACGTAGTAGTCGGCGAGTTCCTTCAGCGACAGGTCGCGCAGCTCCGTGCCTTGCGTGTAGTTCCACACGGGCTGGTCAGGGTCGGCGGGAAAGGGCACCGGCTTATCAGTCTTGAACATCCACTGCGGAATAGTGCTGAAATTGAGCATGGCCGGATGGCCTTCGGTCGCCTTCAGGAAGTCGATCGTCATGGGATCGATCAACGAGAAATCCCAACTCGTCTTGCCATTGGCCGGCGGCTCGAGTTCGGCCACGGCGAGCCTAGGGTAGGGCAGCCATGGCACGTACCGCACGTAATCAGCGCCGAGTTTCTTCAACTCCTGGTAGGTGCGGTCATGGATCTTCGAGCCCGGGCGCAGCGGTGGGTTCACCACGACCTGCAGCGTGGGCGTCGTCCTTGATTCGATGATGACCTTATTCCAGTCCACCTTCACGGGTTCAGCCAACAGCGCCGCGGCGCAGAACAGCAGAATCGATGGTTTCCACATGGATCGCAGTTTCCTCTCTCTCGTCATGCTCACGCCGTCGACACGTCAGGCGTTCTTCTTCAATGTTTCGAGCGTTACGACTTGTTTCGTGTAGACTGCCTCGCGCATCAGCAGCGAGCACATCACGGCGTCGCGGCCATTTTCGACGGTCGCAATCGGCTTGCTGCGCGTCTTCACGGAGTGGAGGAAGGCCTCCATCGCAGCAGTACTCGAATCGAACTTGGGATCGACGGTAACGCCCTGCCGGTCTGGCAGTTTGGTCGAGGGTCGATAGGAGAATTTGCCGGTGTTGAAGTCCACGCCGCCCCGCAGACCGATCATTCGTGTGTATTCGTCGTTGAACATGTTGGGAGCGACCCAGCTGTGGATGATGTTCACGATCACGCCGTTGGCGAACTCGATCGAACCCGAATAAAAGTCGTGCACGTCGCGGTCGGGCTCAATCGCCATGATGTTCTTCACGCCGTCCACCAGGGCCGGGGTGTCGCGAAACAGACCCGTGGTGCCCAGGCCGACAGCGCGTACCGGCTGGCATTGGTTCGCCCAGACGATCACGTCCCAGTTGTGGCAGGCTTGCTCGACCATCCAATCACCCGAGAGTTTTCGGTGCCCGAACCAGCCGCCCATCGGCCCCCACGCATTTGACCAACTGACGCGCCCTTCGATTAGCTTGCCCAATTCGCCGGCGTGTACCTGCGCGATGGGTTCAATGAAATTAGGATCGGCGCGGCGCTGAAATCCAACCTGGAAGATGATCTTGCTCTTCGATACCGCGTCGACCACTAGTTCGCATTCGGACCATTTCATGCACAGCGGCTTCTCGGCATAGATGTCCTTCCCGGCGGCGATCGCATCCAGATAGCACTCGGCGTGAAGATATACCGGCAGCGCACTCACAACCGCTTCGATGCTTTTGCTTTCCAGCATCTTCTTCCAATCGGTGAAAGCCTCCGGCTTTGGCTGGCCGGCACTCTCAACCAGGTCTTGCGCGTTCGCTAGATGCTCGGGGTTGGTGTCGCAAATGGCTCGCACGGCCGCGTTCTTCATCTTCAGCAGGTGCTTCAAATGATAGGTTCCGCGCCCGCCGACGCCGATGCAGCCGACCGAAACCGTTTCGCTGGGACTTCCCTGCAGAAGCGCCGCACCGGACAGCGCGATGCCCGCGGTCTCCAGGAAATTTCTTCGATTCATTGCCGGATTCCCCTCCACTCGTAAGACGTGTACCGGGAACATCCTATCAGGCCTGCACGTCGGGTATGTGCGGCCTGTAGCAGCCGTTGGCTCGACCCTCGATTGGTGCTAATTCTTCGCGTCCCAGTCCAGCGCGAGCCGGATCATGGTGCGGATCGAGAGACCCGTCGGTCCCTTGGACAGGTGCGGTTTCGAGTCATCCAGCCAGGCAGTGCTGGCGATATCGAGATGCACCCAAGGCGTCGATTCGACGAAATTCTCGAGAAACTTCGAGGCGGTGATAGAACCGCCGTACCGGCCGCCGATGTTGGGCAGGTCGGCGAAAGCGCTCTTCAGATAGTCGTTGTAATCCTCGTCCATTGGGAACGCCCATAGACGTTCACCCTCGGTCTGCCCGGCGGCGATGACCTTGCTCTGCAGTTTGTCATTGTTGGAGAACACGCCCGCGTACAGGTGGCCGAGCGCAATCGCGATCGCGCCGGTCAAAGTGGCAGCATCGATCAAATGCGTGCAGCCCTGGCGCACCGCGTAGGTCAAGGCGTCGGCCAGGATCAGCCGGCCCTCGGCGTCGGTGTTCAGCACTTCGATGGTTTTGCCCTGATAGCTGGTCACGATGTCTCCAGGACGCTGTGCCCGGTCGCTCGCCATGTTCTCGACGCAAGGCGCAAAGGCCGTCACTCGGATGGAAGGCTTCAACTGCGCAATCGCCCGCATCGCTCCGATGACGGTGGCCGCACCCGCCATGTCGTACTTCATCTTCTCCATGCCCTCGGATGGTTTGATGGAGATGCCGCCGGTGTCGAACGTGACGCCTTTGCCGACCAGCGCCAGATGATCGTCACTCGACGCGGGAGAGGCTGGGACGTACTTCAGGACAACGAAATAAGGCGCTTCGGCAGAGCCCTGCGAGACACCCAGCAGTGCGCCAAAGCCAAGTTGCTTCATTCGCGCTTCGTCGAGGATCTCGCATTCCAGGTCATACTCGGCAGCCATCGTCCGGGCCGCTGCAGCCAGTTTCAATGGGGTGAGCAGGTTGGCGGGTTCGTTCACCAGCGCACGCGTGAAATTCTGCGCTTCGGCGATGATCTTCCCGCGCCGCAAAGCTTCCGCTAAACTGGCCGATGCCTCGGGCACCGACAACCGGATGCTGTCGATCTTCTTCTCGGCCTTCTTGGGATCGGTCTTGTGGGCGTCGGGTTCGAAATCGCCAAGGATGAAGCCCTCCGTCAAGGCCTCGACCAAGCACTCTGTAGCGAGATCGCCTTCCAGGCACAGGGCGAATTCCGAAATGCCCTTGGCCTTCAGCTTGCGCAGCAGAGCGCCGGCGAGCTTGCGCGCTTCGCTCGAGCCAAACTTGGATTTCGGTCCGGCGCCCGCTAGCACCAGGCGGGCGCTCTTCAGGCCGGCCGGGCGGTGCAGCACAACGGTCTCGAGTGCCTTTCCCGCGAACTCGCGGGCCGCGTAGACCTCGGACACCCATCCGCCCACCGCTGTGTCGAGGCCGGCGACGGAGGTTTCGTGCGGCGCGTCAGACGACTTGTCGTCGCCGTTCTTAGCTTTGCCGAACGCCAGCGCAACCAGAGCGGTCGTCTCCAACTCAGAGGCAGGCGTAGAAGTGAGGATGATTTCCATGGCTATGTGTGAAAGGTGGGCTTCCGTCTAAGT
Source organism: uncultured Acidobacteriia bacterium (assembly GCA_903909435.1). Lineage (GTDB taxonomy): Bacteria > Acidobacteriota > Terriglobia > Bryobacterales > Bryobacteraceae > CAIVVT01. The sequence continues at coordinate 68,824 of CAIVVT010000230.1, forward strand.
TTAACAACCACAGTGGAAGGCTCCTAGTGGCGGCTCAATAGCCAGGGCGCACGGTCGAGTTGCCTGGCTCGCTTCAAGAGATTCTTCTTCAAGGATCGGAGTTGTTAAGTCGATACACAACTTGAAGGACGTTATCCCACTATGTGCGCTAGCAGAGTGAAGGGCATCTATTCACGCCAGTTGAGGAAAAGCACGGGTTGCTTGCTATGGCTTGCCCGGATGTGCGCCCAGGCTTTCAGCGTGTTGCTGCTCGTATCGTTCGCATCAGCGAAAGATGGCAAGCCCGTGGCGGATCGGGACCTCACCCAGTCTTCCCTGGAGGAGTTGATGAATATCGATGTAAGCTCCGTGTCCCGCAAAGACCAGAAGCTCTCCAAGGTGGCTGCCGCAGTATACGTCGTGACCGCTGACGACATCCGTCGCTCCGGAGCCAGCAGCATTCCCGAGGCGCTGCGCATGGTTCCCGGCGTTCAAGTGGCGCGCATCGATTCGAGCAAGTGGGCTGTCAGTTGCCGCGGCTTCAGTGGTCGGTTCGCCAACAAGATGCTGGTCCTGATCGACGGTCGTTCGATCTACAACGACCTGTACGGCGGAGTGGAGTGGGATCAGTACGACCTGCCTATGGAAGATATTGAGCGGATCGAAGTCATCCGCGGGCCCGGCGGCACGATGTGGGGCGCTAACGCCGTCAACGGCGTCATTAACATCATCACGCGCCGCGCTAAGGACACCCACGGGCCCATGGTCTCGGTTGGAACCGGCTCGGAAGACCTTACCGACAACACCGTGAGATACGGAGGTGCTCGTGGCGACAGTCTCAATTACCGCGCCTGGGCCAAGCAGTTCTCCCGAAACCACATGCTCACGTCGCAAGGCGGCGACGCTCGCGACAGTTGGAACCGGACTCGCGGAGGCGCGCGAGTCGATTATGACCTGAGCGCCAAAGACAGCCTGGTGTTCGACGGGGACCTGTACCAGGGTTCATCGGGTCAACGGATCTATTCGAGTTTCCCCATCCAGGACCCCAGGAGCGCCATCGAGGACCGCTCCTATTCCTCCGGCGGCTACGTGCTCGGGCGTTGGGACCATAAGGCTACCTCGGACAAGGAAACGGTACTCCAGGTGTATTACAACGAGGAGAATCGGCGCGAGGCGCCGGCCGAACTGCGATTGAAGACGCTCGATTTCGACTTCCAGCAGCGGTTGCCCGCGTCGAAGTGGCACGATTTGATGTGGGGTTTAGGATACAGGAGCTATTGGGACCAGGAGGCGCCTGGAAGGATCGCGAGTTTCGATCCGTCCAATCGCCGCGACGACCTCTACAGTTCCTTTGTTCAAGACGACATCGCGCTTATTCCCGATCGCCTCGTGTTTTCCGCAGGGGTCAAACTTCAGCACAACGGATTTACCGGACTCGAAGTCCAGCCCAACGCGCGGCTCTTTTGGGAGTTGAAGCATAACCACGCAGTCTGGGGCGCCGTTTCACGCGCGGTTCGCACTCCCAACACGCGGGATGTCGATGTCATCATGCACTTCGGGTTGCCGGCCCAAGGACCGCTGCCGATGTACGGCTTGATGGTGGGCAACAAACAGTCCATTTCGGAGAACCTGGTCGCGTATGAGGCAGGCTACCGCACGCAGCTTGGCAACTTGGTCGCAATCGATCTTTCGCTGTTCGTGAATAACTACCGGAATTTGCAAAACTTCCAGGCGGGTACCCCTCAAGTCGTGATGACCGCCTCGCCGTACATCCTGGTACCCATTACTTTCGTGAACACGGGAACGGCACATTCCAGGGGAGTCGAACTCGCCGCGACCTGGAACCTGGCGCCGAAGTGGAAGATCGAATCGAACTATTCATGGATGCATACGCGTTCGGATCTGGACCCGCACAATCAACTCGGCGCAATGGGACTCCAGCCGGGCTTCGACCAGATTTACCGGAAACATCAGCTCTCCGTGCGGTCGAGTTTCGACCTCACCCGCCGCTTGAGCCTCGATGTCACAGCCTACTATATGGGTGCGATGCAGGCGCTGTCAGTCCCCGCATATACCAGGCTCGACATGCGCGTCGGCTGGCGGGCCAGCGAGCGGTCGGAGATCAGCATCGGCGTTCAAAACATGCTGGAGCCGAGGCACCAGGAGTTCGCCGTGGCGGACTATGTTGTTGCGTCTCCAGTCAGCCGCTCGATTTACGCACGACTCACCTGGGGCAATTGAACGGGCCGTATGGACACCTCCATGACCACGTCCAAAGTGTCTGCGAAGGGGCGCCCCGCGTCGGGACGACTCCCTCTCAGGGCTTACATAGGGTGGTTTGCGCTCGTGTTCGGCTTTGTTTCCACGGTGTCCGTTTCCAGGCTGTGGGCCACCTCTTCGGACGCTTTGGAAAACGAGGTGAAAGCCGCGATGGTCTTCAACTTCACCAAATTCATCGAGTGGCCTACGGCTTCATTCACGGATAGCAAAGCCCCGTTCGTGGTGGGGCTGTTGGGTGAGGACGACCTGACTCCGTTCTTAGAAGCGGCCATGCGCGAGAAATCTGTGGCGGGACACCCTGTCCGCTGCATCAGAATGCAGGCGCACAAGGCCAGTGAGAATTGCCATTTACTCGTGATAGCCCGCTCCGAGCGGAGAAAGGGCGCGGAGATCCTGAGCAAGTGGCAGCGGTCTGGCGTGCTATCGGTGAGTACAATCGACCAGTTCGTCAAAATGGGCGGGGTCATCGGTATCGTCGTTGAAGACAAGCGCGCTCGCTTCGAAGTCAATATCGACACTGCTCGCCGCGCGAACCTCAACATCAGCTCAAAACTGCTTCGCTTGGCCCGCAACTTCGAGGATCACATCGGAGGCCTCCGATGACTGTGCCCTTCCTTAGTGGACGGACTTTTAAGGGGAAATTAACCGCCCTTCTGCTGGTCACGACCACGCTCACGCTGTGCCTCGTCGGCTTAGGCGTGATTGGGCTGCAATTGCGGTTGTTCCGGATCAGCGCGAGGAGGGAACTGGGGACCATCGCCCAGATCGTGGCGCTGAATAGCACGGCCGCGCTCGCGTTTAGTGACGCAAAGACGGCCAAAGAGACCTTAACGGCATTGAAGGCCGAGCCCCAAATTGCAGCTGCTACCCTGTACACGGGCGCGGGGACTATACTTGCCAGCTACTTGCGCGAGGGTGAAACGGTTGCTGGCGTAATCCGTCCGGAGGCCGCAGGGAGCAGGTTTCAGGGCTGGGAACTGTTTCTGTTCTACGACATCCCCCTGAACGGGGAGCATGTGGGCAAGCTCTGCCTGAAGCGCGACATGCGCGACGGCCTTTCCAGGGCGCGCGAGTTCGCCCCCGTCATGCTCGGCATTCTGGCTCTGTGCCTGGGTGTCGCGATGATGATTTCCTCGCGATTTCAGCAGGCCATTGCACGTCCTATCACCGAACTGGCCGAATTGGCGGGAAGGGTGACGGTCAGCGAAGACTATTCCCTCCGCGCCAAGAAGATGTCCAACGACGAAATCGGCTTCCTGGTAGACCGCTTCAACGAAATGATGAAACGCATTCACACCCGCGACCTGCAATTGCAGGAGGCGCAGGATGAACTGGAAGTAAGGGTGGCGGCGCGCACTTCCCAACTGCGAACTGAGATCGAGGAACGCAAACAAGTCGAACGGGACTTGCAGGTCGCCAAACGGGCAGCCGAGGAATCGAACCGGGCTAAGAGCGCGTTCCTGGCCAACATGAGCCACGAACTGCGGACTCCCTTGAACGCCATCATCGGCTACAGCGAATTGCTGGAGGAAGATGCCGAGGCGGAGCATCAGACTCAGATTGTCGCCGATCTGCGTAAGATTCAGAGTTCCGGGAAGCACTTGCTGGCCCTGATCGGCGATGTCCTGGACATCTCGAAGATTGAAGCTGGACGCATGACACTGCGCATGGAGCGCGTGGTTGTCGATTCGATCCTCGACGAATGCGTGACTGCAGTCACACCGTTGGCAGCAAAGAACGGCAACCGGGTTGTACTCGAGCAGGGCGAATCGCCCGGCGAGGTTCTGGTGGACGCGCTGAAGTTCCGCCAGAGTCTGCTCAACCTGTTGAGCAATGCCTGCAAGTTCACCCAGGACGGAACCATAAAACTGAGAACAGGCTGCGCGCGGCGCGAAGGCCGGACGTGGGCGGAGTGGAGCGTGGAAGACACCGGCGTGGGCATCGCCCCGGAGCAGCAGGCCCGGCTGTTTCAGTCGTTTACGCAGGTCGATTCCTCTTACACCCGGAAGCACGGCGGTACCGGACTCGGGCTTGCGATCAGCCAGCGCCTGTGCAATTTGATGGGCGGCGAAGTGCGTTTGGAAAGCGAGCCGGGCAAGGGGTCCAAGTTCACGATCTGCATACCGCTTGCGCCCGCTGATGGGGCTGCGGCCCGCGAGTCATCGGCCACCGGAGGTTGGGATGCCTGACCACATGCTGAGAATCCTGCTGGTCGAGGATAACGAGATGAACAGCGACATGCTCTCGCGGCGGCTACGCCGCAGGGGGTTTGAAGTTGTCGAGGCCGCTGATGGGGAACAGGCTTGCCTGTCTGCGCGCGAGTTGCGGCCCGACCTGATTCTGATGGACATGAGTCTGCCGGTTATGGATGGGTGCATGGCCACACGCCGCATCAGATCATGCCCGGCCACGGCCGGGATTCCCGTGATTGCCCTGACGGCGCACGCTATGGCGCAAGACCGGGAAGTGGCCCTCGGGTGCGGCTGCGACGACTACGACACGAAGCCGGTGGATTTGATTCGTCTGCTCCAGAAGATGAACAAGCTGTTGAACGCACAGGCTAGACAGTTGCGGGATGGCGGGGCGCCGGTGGAACAACGGCATTTGCGGGAGGACCTTAATGAGTCGTGAACGTTCCGTGCTTGTGGTCGACGATGAAGAGTATAACCGTGATCTCCTGAGCCGCCGGCTGAGACGCGCCGGTTTCCATGTGGAAGTGGCTGACGGCGGATTGTCGGCTCTAGCGAGACTGCGGCAATGCCAGATTGAGCTGATTTTGCTAGACAGCATGATGCCGGACATGAGCGGAATTGAGCTCCTCAAATTGCTGCGTGGCACTTACTCGCAATCGGAGTTGCCGGTGATCATGGCTACCGCGATGACAGACAGTGAGCACGTGGTGGAAGCGCTCCACCTGGGGGCGAACGATTACGTCACGAAGCCCATCGATTTCCCAGTTGCACTGGCGCGCATCCGCACGCAATTGCAGCGTAAGGACGCTGAGGAAGCGCTTAGAGTTAGCGAGGACCGCTATGCTCTGGCCGCTCAGGGTGCCAACGATGGCATCTGGGACTGGGATCTGATCAGCGGTGAGGTGTACTATTCCGCGCGCTGGAAGGAGACGCTGGGCTACCAGGACGACCAGCTTACGAATTCTATTGACGAGTGGCTCGACCGCGTGCACGCCGATGACAAGGCGCGCTTGCTGGAAGAACTTACTCAATGCCGCCGCAATGGAGGGCCGGCCGAACTGCTGAGTGAGCAGCGCCTGCTCCACACTGACGGAACCTACCGCTGGACGATGGTTCGTGCAGTTGTGCGCCGTAATCCCGCGGGCTCGGCGGTGCGCATGGCCGGTTCCATGACGGACGTCACGGCCAACAAGACTTTCGACCCGTTGACCGGCCTGGCAAACCGCGTACTCTTCATCGAACAACTCGGCCGCTGCCTGGAAGCCTGCCGAATCGGCGAGCGGAACCATGCCGCCGTCTTGTTCCTCGACATGGACCACTTCAAGGTGGTCAACGACAGCCTTGGACATGTTGTCGGCGACCAATTGCTGGTTGAGGCCGCTCGCCGACTGGAGCGGGCGGTGCGCTCCAGTCGACTGCAACCGGCGTTGGGCGGTCAGGATCTTGTCGCACGTTTCGGTGGCGACGAATTCGCCGTTCTTCTGCAGGACGCTTTGAGTTTGGAACAGGCGTCGGCGGTCGCGAGGCGGATCCTCGCCGACTTCCAGGCGCCCATGCAACTCGAAGGGCGCAATCTCAATATCAGCGCCAGCATCGGGGCGGCGCTGGTCTCGGCCGAGTACCTGGAACCGGCAGACATCCTGAGGGACGCGGATCTGGCCATGTACCGGGCGAAAGCCCAAGGAAAGGGGTGTTGCGTCGCATTCGATGCGGAGATGCGAACCCGAGCGATGGATCGCATGGAACTGGAATCCGATTTGCGAATGGCATTAGAGCGGAACGAGTTCGTGGTCTACTACCAACCCAAAGTGGACATGGATGCCGAACGGGTGGTCGGGTTCGAGGCCTTGATACGCTGGCGCCATCCGGTGCGTGGGCTTGTGCCGCCGGACCGTTTCATTCCGATCGCCGAGGAAACCGGCCTGATCCTGCCGATCGGCCTGTTCGTCTTGCGGGAGGCCTGCCAGACGATCCAGCAGTGGCAGAACGAATTTCCTTGGAAGCCGCCATTGGAGGTCAGCGTTAATCTGTCTGTCGTGCAATTCCGTCAGGCGGATCTCGTCGAGCGGGTACGGGAGGTCATCGCCGAATTCGGCCTTGATCCAGCCCACCTGCAATTGGAGATCACCGAGAGCGTCCTGATCGACGACATGGAACGCGCCATGGCCGTGCTTGCGGCTCTTCGCGAATTAGGTGTTGGCCTGAAGATCGACGACTTCGGCACGGGCTACTCGTCGTTGAAGTACTTGACCGACCTGCCGTTTGATTCGCTGAAGATCGACCGCTCGTTTCTCAAGCTGATGTGCGAGGACGAGGGAGCTTCCGAGATGGTTCGCAATATCGTCGAACTCGGCACACGGATGCACATGGAGGTTGTTGCGGAAGGAGTCGAGAATTCAGAACAAATGGTCCACTTGCGCTCAATGGGATGCAAATTCGGGCAAGGCTATTTCTTCTCGAAGGCAATCCCCGCCGAGGAAATACGGATTCTGCTGGCGGGCGACTCTCAGCTTTGGGGAGGTCAGTGGGTTGCCAGAGCGGGTACTTGCGACAACGCTCTCCGGCCGGAGTTAGCCTGAACTAATGGCTGAAATCGGGATCTGACTCCCACTCCATCAGTTTAGCCGAGCCGTATCGGTGGGCGACTTGAAGCAAGCTGGGGCAGATGCGGGGCAGGTCGAACGTGGTACCAACCGCGATTATCATGCGGCAGTCAACTACGGGATGCGGCACTGCTGATCACGACGGAAAGAATTATGTTGAAAACCCAGCGTGGGGCAGCGAGAGGAACCTGAAGACGTAGAACTAAATTCCAGTCTTGCGCTGGATAGTGGGAGCGGTCTTGGTTCGAACCGTTCCGGCACCACCCGAAGCAGCCTTGCCCGCCGCCGAACCCTTCGAGCCCTGCGTCTGGGACTTCTGCTTATCCAGCATCGCAAACTCTTTCATTCGCTTCTTGTTGCTGCTGTGAGAGGCTTTTGACATGCATTTAACCAAACTGCCCTTCCAATCCCTTTAGCAGAGACAGGAAGGGCAGTTACGGGAAGATTGTTACCAGCGGTTGGAACGGCCACCACCATCGCGACCGCCGCCGCCGCTGCGCTCGGTCTTTGGCTTGGCGAGGTTGACGTTCAGGGCGCGACCGTCGAGCTCAGCGCCATTCAGGGCGTTGATGGCGGCTTCCGCTTCACGCGAGTCGGACATTTCCACGAAAGCGAAGCCACGCGAGCGGCCCGTGTCGCGGTCGGTTACCAGGCTGGCGCGTTCAACCGCACCGTGCGCTTCAAAGAGAGAGCGAATCGATGACTCAGTCGCACCGAAACTCAAATTGCCTACGAAAATATTGGTCAATGTTTTTCCTTACGATTGAAGGTGGCTAGGCGAGGCTGAATTGAATTTCGGCCAGGTTGGGCGGAACGATCAAACGCAAGACTAGTCTAGCACGATTCACCTGAGCTATTTTCACAATTAATACCGTACCGGATCGAATTGTTTTTTATTCGCCGAGTATTTCACCATCCACTGGCCACCCGCCGAACCTACGGCGTCGCGGGCTTTCAGTTGAGTTGGAGCGGCGGCCTGCCGCCGATCCACCAACTCCCGCGCTTCTAGCGCTCGATGAGCGGTCGCAGCGGACGCCAGTATATGTTGCGATAAGCCACTGGGCCGTGGTCGCCTTGCAGCATCAGTGGGTTCAGCGCCGCCTCCGGGATTTCCATATGCGCTCGCGTTCCGCCCTCCACCTCGACGTTCGCTTGAACGATCAGGCCGTTGTGGATGACCCGCAGGAATCTGGCGTTAGCCGTTTTCTTCCCGTTCGTGTCGAACCTAGGTCCCTGGAACCAGATCTGATAGCTCTGCCAGCGGCCCGGGGGCAGGGAAGCATTGACCCGCGGCGCCGAACCGCCCACGCCCTGTTCATCGATCCAGCGATGGTATATCGCGCCTCCGTCGGACGAGGTCATGGGCTGAATCGACCCGTAGCTATCAAATACCTGAACCTCGTAGAGGCCGTGAAGATACACGCCCGAATTGGACCCGCGGGCGAGCATGAATTCCAGGTACAACTCCATATCCCCAAACTTCTCATCCGTAACGATGTTGGCTGTGCGGCCGGTGGGACCGTTCAGCATCCGGTCACCGGGGCCTCCGTGCGCCATCAGGCCCTTCGGGTTGAGCAGGCGCTCATAGTAGATCGCCGATGTTGTGAACCACTCGCTCTTTACTTTGGGATCCTGGCCATGCCAGCCGGTCAGGTCGTTGCCTTTGAACAGCGGAGTCCAGCCCGGTTCCAATAGTAAGGGGGCGTCGCCGTGCGCGTCGCCGTCCTGAATTGGAGACGGCGCGTTGGGGCTTTGCGCGAAGCCGGCTACGCAGGCCAATACAGAGAAAATGAGAACTCGTCGCAGCATGGGGACATTCTATGCAATGTGCGGGGCGGACGCACACAAAACAGAACGCCTGGGACTTGAGGCCCAATTTGCTACGGCGTGGTGATCCACCAAGTCAAACCAAAGGGATCCTCGACCCCTCCCGAGCGCCCGTACTCCTGGTCGGTAACGGCGCTCACCAACTTGGCGCCCGCCTCGATCGCGCGCTCCACCAGCGCGTCGGCGTCGTCAACGTAGAGGAATAGGCTCACCGCAGAGCCGCCATATGATGTCGCGCATCGGTATGCCGGCCAACCGGGATTCTCGTCGTGCAGCATGAGCCTTGAGTTGCCGACTCGGATCTGGGCGTGGCGCACGCGCCCGCCGTCGGTGTGCCGCAACTGCTCTTCGGCCCCGAAGGCGCGCTTGTAGAACTCGATCGCTTCGGCGGTGTCGGCCATTGTGATGTATGGCGTGACGGTGCTAAACCCCTCGGGAATAGGCTGGGGCGTTCGACTCATGGTTCCTCCCGGCGTAAGGCGCAAGTCGCGGAGAGTCTATTGTGCCAAAAGCGCGCAAGTTCATACAGAATAAAGTGGCCCGACGAGGTGGACTTCAGGCAATTCTCCCCCCGGAACCGGCGGACCCGCATACGCATGCATACCAGCCTCCATCAGAATGCTGACATCGACCCGGTGGATGCCGGCGCAGGGGCATGTTCGGGAACATCTACCTATTCGGACCAACGTCCGTGGGATGCTAAGGCTTGGGATGAGCAGCCGTTGCGGCCCGTTAGTCAGGATTCAGAGTAATGATGCAGGACAATGACGTTTACCCGCTGATCGGCGAAGGCGGTTTTGCCCGTTTGGTGGCGGCCTTCTACCGTCGTGTGCCAGGGGACATCATCCTGGGAGCGATGTACCCGCCAGACGATCTGCCCGGGGCCGAGCAGCGCCTGCGCGACTTTCTCGTGTTCCGCTTTGGCGGGCCGCAGCGTTACATCGAACAGCGGGGCCATCCGCGGCTGAGGATGCGCCACGCGCCCTTCACCATCGACGGGATTGCGCGCGACCGTTGGATGCAATTGATGAACGAGGCGCTTGAAGAAGCAGCCCTGCCGCCGGGGCCGGCAGCAACCCTGCGCGTTTTCTTCGATTCCACGGCCACGTTCATGATCAACAGGCAGGAGTGAAGCGGAGCGGCGCCGCGGGCCCCGCCCCACAAGAAGCGCACGGCTCCGGACGTCCTGCCGTCGCTCCCCACAGAAAACTAGGCAGTAACCCGGCGCCCTTCGCGATAGGCGATGTTGGCCATGTGCGGGCCGGCCACCGCGGAAGCGGCGATCTCAACGGTGCAGTTGGGCTGCTGGCGGCTCTTGATGCAATCCAGGAAATTCTGCTGGTGCAATTCGGCGCTGTCGTGGTCCGCCATCTCGGCGATTACCGTGTCCGCGCCGCCCGCGGTCCAGGGCGCCGCACTCGGTACCGGCTCCTTGAAGATGCGGTAGCCCTTGCGGTTGAGCACCATGGTCGCCTTCTCGCCCTGGAAGGTCACGGACCAATCGTAGTCGTAGGCGCTGGTGTAGCACAGCGTCCAGGTGGCCATCATCGACGGGTAGTTGAAGACCGCCGTGAAGACGTCCGGCGCTTCCGCCAGCACCGCGCGGCTGACCGCTCCGCTGCAGATCGCCGACTGCGGCGAAGTGTTGCCGGTCATCCACTGCACGACGTCCATCAGGTGCGTCCCCTGGTCAGTCATGTTGCCGCCTGAGTAGTCGTAGAATCCGCGCCACCAGCGGAAGCGCTTCGGATCCAGCGGGCGCTTCGGTGCCTCGCCCAGGAAGCGGTCCCAGTCGAGCTTGCCTTCCAGAGGTTTGGTGTCGAGCCACTCCAGGAAGTTCCAGTTCCAGGCCGCTCGGGCGTGCCACACCTTTCCCAGCGCGCCGTCGTCGATCAGCTTTTTCGCGGCGTAAATGAAGGGCATGCTGCGGCGCTGCATACCGACCTGCACGATGCGGTCGGTTTTGCGCACGGCGCTGACCATCTCGGCGCTTTGCGCGATGTTCATCGAGAACGGCTTCTCGAGATAGACGTCCTTGCCGGCTGCGAGTGCCGCGAACAGCATAGGCCGGTGCTGGTGGTCGGGCGTCGCCACCACGACGAAGTCGAGCTCCTTGCGGTCGATCAACTCGTGATAGTCCGCGTAGGTTTTGCAACCGGCGGGCGAGATGCTGCGCGCCTTTTCCATGAACGGTTCGTAGGTGTCGCACACGGCGGCGCAATGCGCGCCGAGCTTCATGAACGCCGTGTGCAGCCATCCGCCACGGTTGCCAGTGCCAATGATGCCGAACGTCGGACGATCGTTCGCTCCGAATACGCTTCTTGGGATAAACAGAGGCGCGGTTGCGCCGACCAGCAGTTCTCGCCTGTTCATGGTCCACAGTATATCCCCGTTATGGTCTAGACCACCAGCGCGGAAAGAAGTCGGACGGACGATCGCTTGCGTCGTCTGTCGTGGGCAGGTTTGCCACTCGACTGGTTACCAGCAGTGACAGACCACGCAGGGCGATGGTCTGTCCTACTCGTCCTCAGACTGGCGGCCGGATCAGGCTGGAAACATGGAGCTTGGGGTTGGGCTGCTGCTCTACGATCCTGATCTTGCCCAGCGGGTACCAGCCATCCGGCTGCAGGCCCGCGATAGCGAGTTTGACCCTGGGCAGCCCGGTGAAAGCATCGAGCATCGCGATTCCGAGGTCGTACTCTCCGGCGGGCAGGTCCGCAGGCAGGAACACAGCATCGTCGTATACGATGTCTCCGGGCAACCACGTGCGAACGTCGGCGTTGGTCCGTAGAACTGCGGTGTGCGAACCGTTCCTCAGCCGCAGCGCGAGCGGGAATTGCCGGTAAATCGGCGCGACGCCCTTGTTCTCCCACCACGTCGCGAAATCGAGCTTGCCCCGTGTGGCGACCGTCGGCGGATAGGTGAACTTGCGCAGCACGAAGCGATAGCCCATCTTCTTCAACCACGCGTCCACCTTCGGTTTCCACTCGGGCGGTACCGGGGACGACTTCGCGTTGAAGCTCGAGATGTGCCACTTCAGCGACTGTTCAATGATGTAGTCCACATCCCAGTGCTGGTCCTTCCAGTGCTGCATCACCCAGCAGACTTCGAAGCTGACCGGGGCTTGCCGCCAGGCGTCCGCCATCCCGAAATTGACGATGGCCTCGGGATAGTAGTCGCACATGTGGCTCCACGTCGGGCTGAACCCACCCATGTCGCCCAGGCAGTCCACGCGCCAGCCCACCGGCTTCTTGGAGACGGCGTATTTGTTGGTCTTCGAGTCGGTCAGCAGCATTAGCAGCGGGGTGCGCGGGAACGCTTCGAGGTACGCGTCCACCAGCGCGGCGCGCGTCGCGCCGGAGAGCTTGTCCGCACCCGCGCCTTCACCCCACGCACCCACGATGGCGAGATCCACACCCTCCAGATCCGGGTGTCCGTCGTAGCGCTTCCCGAAGGCGCAGATCAGCCCGCCAAAGCTCTCGGCGTACTGCGGGCGTTCGGGATCGGTGCGCCATTTTCTGTCGCCCAATTTCGCCGATTCGTCACCGGCCTCGGCGCGGTACCAGTCGGGAACGTCGTCCTTGGCCTCGCCCGAACTGCCGTACGGCGCGATGCGGATCAGGAGAGTTTGACCGCGGTTGTGAGCGGTCTTCAAGGCGTTGTCGAACAAATCCCAGTTGTACTTGCCGCGCTCCGGTTCGATATAGCGCCAGTAGACGCGGAAGTAGGCGATGGTGCTCGCCGGATGGTCCTTGTTCTCCAGACTGCCCTTGAACTCCTGGTAGCCGATCGGGAACCCTTCGGTCCAGGTCTGACCCTCGTTCAGCGCGTCGCCGTTGAACCGCTGGAAGGTCATGAAGCCCATTCCAGGGTTGGTCAGAACGTCGTCGATTTCTTTGGGACGGACGACCACTGGGTCCTGTGCGAACAAAGGAGCCAGGACCAAACACAGGAACAGTCGGGGCGTGAGCATAACCCTCCTCACTGACACTCGGTCTGCGCTAGCCGTGTCGCTTCAGGCTGCAGCTCGTGCCCGCTCCGGGGTTCACAGGCTGTAGGGCGCCCGCATCTTCCGGCTGAGCAACTTCGTCGCTTCGGCGTCGTCGGCAATCTGGAAGTTCTTGGGATCCCACTTGATCTTGCGGCCGGTCAGCATGGCGATCTGTCCCAGCCAGCCGGGCGTCGCCGAGTGCAGCGCCACGGAGGCAGGCGTCAGCGTTCTGCCCCGGCTCTTCACGCAGGCGACGAACTGTTCGTAGTGGTCGTGCGCTCCGCTGTGATTGGTCAGGTGGACCTCGTTCTCGCCGATCTTCTCACTGAGCAGCGACTTCGGATTCGCGTCGATCTTGCCGCGGTCCACGTAGATCCAGCCCTTTTCGCCGAACCACTTCGTACCGCCAGCGATCTCGGGATACCCTCCGGCGATGGTCATGGGCGTGCCGTCCGGATAGATGCAATTCACCTTGAAACGCTTCGCCGCGTTGTAGAGATCCGTGCGCGGCGGGTACTCGCCGACGCCTTCCACCTCCACCGGACCGTTGTTGTCCCAATCCATACCCCAGTGCGCGATGTCCACGTGGTGGCCGATCCAATCCATGAGTTGGCCGCCGCCGTAATCGAGATTCCAGCGCCACTGCTTATGCACGCGCGCCTCGCAGTAGGGTGCTTCCGGTGCGGGTCCGAGCCAGCGGTCGTAGAACAGCGTCTTCGGCGGGTCGGTCACTTTCAGCTCCCGCGCCGGATCCTTGATTGAGTAGAAGCCCGAGGGCAGTCCAACTTCGATTGACTTGATCTTGCCGATACGTCCGTTACGGACCAGTTCGCAAGCCTGTCGGAAATTGGGCACCGAACGCTGCCAGCTTCCGGTCTGCCAGACACGCCCCAGTCGCTGCGATTCTTCCACCATCAACAGGCCCTCGCGGAAGTTGTGCGCAAGCGGCTTCTCGCAGTAAATATCTTTCTTCGCGCGAGCTGCCTGCACGGCGATCAGGGCATGCGAATGGTCCGGGACTGCAATGCTGACGGCATCGATGTCGCGCCGCATCAGCACTTCTTCGAAAGCGTTATAGGTGGCGCAGCCCTTGTCGCCGTAGGCTTTGTCGATGTACGCTTTCGCCTCGTCGAGATGATCTTCGTCGATATCGCAAATCGCGACTATTTGCGCGCTCTTGACGGTCGAGAAGTCCTTCACGTGACCGTCGAAGCCCATCCAGCCGAGTCCGATGTTGGCGACGGTCACTTTGTCGCTGGGTGCCACTGCGCCGCCCAGGCCGAGTGCCGAGGCCTTTACGATCATCGGTGCACCGGCTGCGGCGAGCGCCGCGCCCTGCATCCACTTTCGACGAGTATTCATGTCACAAGCCCCCATGCTCCGAATTCATTGTGCGATCCGTATGTCATCATACAGGTCCGCACGCGACGGAGTCATGGGGTGGCTGACCGATCCCCGTCACGCGGAGTTTCAGTTCCTGGCGAGCTTCTCATAGACCAGGGCAGCGGCGGCGACATCCTCGACGCCCAGGCCGAGCGACTCGAAGATGGTGATGCCGGCCGGACGAGTGTAAGCCGCAGCCTTGGCGATAGAGCCGAATTCCACCAGCGGCAAGCCGCCCCATTCGCTTTCCGGCACCGCCAGCAGCAGATCGCCCGCCTCGGTCTTCGCCTGCTCAAGCGAGTCCACCGCGATCAGTTCGGCGCGGCGCACGAGTTCCGTCGGGATCTCGCGGCGCGAGGCCTGGTTTGAGCCCGACGCGTTGACGTGCGAGCCACTCTCGACCCACTCGCTTTCGAGCACCGGGTCCTTGGCATAGGTGGCCGTGATCACGATCTGCGCGCCGCGGACGCACTCCTCGGCGGAGGAGGCGGCCGCCGCCTCCACGCCGAAGGCCTGACTCGCTTTGTCGGCGAAGCTTCGGCGCTTTTCGATTTTGCGGCTGAAGATGCTGACGCGCCGCGGCTTCCTCACTGCGAGCACGGCCTCGAGTTGCGTCCAGGCCTGGAAGCCGCTCCCGATCAGCGCGACCTTCTCGATTTCGCGCGGGGCCAGCAGGGCAGTTGCCGCACCCGAAGCGGCTCCGGTGCGGATCTGTCCCAGATGGTTGGCTTCGATCAGCGCCAACGGCTCGGCGGTCTCAGCGTTGTAGAGCAGGACGTGGAAGTACATCGCGCCCAGTTTCACGTTCGTAGCGTAGATCTTGGTGCCGAGGTATCCGCCCCAGGCGCCTGCCAACTGGTGCATGACCGTGCCGGTCGGCACGAACAGACGGCGACGCGGCAGGTTCTGCGCCTCGCCGCGGCCTAGCGCCGCGAAACAATCTTGCATGCGCTTGACGCACTCGCCCATCGGTAGCAAATCGAGCACCTGTCGTTCGGAGATTTGAAGCATGGTTTCACCTGCCTCCATGATCGCGAATCGGTCATTTGGACGGGGCCGCGACCGTGAGGGAGCGGTGGTAGTGCCGCTGTTTCGTAATCAACCGTTCGGTATAGACCCGAGCATCGATCCCTTAAGGCCGCGGCTCTGAATCGGCGAGTATGGCCCTGCCCCGAAACTAGTTCTTCGCGGCTTCTTTCTTGTCTACGTCGATGCCCAGTTCCACCACTGCCTGACGCGCTTTCTGGGAGTCAAACTGACCCCAGCGCGCAAGCTGCGAGAGCGCTGCGCTCGCGATGCACTCGGCGTCAACCTCAAAGAAACGGCGCAAATAGGGCCGGCTGTCGCTGCGGCCGTAGCCGTCGGTTCCCAGAGCCACCAGACGTCCGCTCAGCCAGGGAGCGACCTGGTCGGCGAGCACTTTCATGTAATCGCTGGCGGCGATGATCGGGCCTTGCGTACCCTCCATCGCTTGTTGAACGAATGGCTTGCGAGCCGGCTCGGCCGGGTGCAGGCGATTCCAGCGCTCCACGCTCAACCCGTCGCGGCGCAGTTGGTTATAGCTGGTCACGCTCCACACGTCGGCCGGAACCTGGTACTTCTCCCACAGCAGACGCTGGGCGCGCAGCGCTTCATTCAGCATCGAGGCACTGCCCCACAATTGCACGCGGGCCGGACCCTGATCGCTCTTGCTGACGCGGTGGATGCCCTTCAGGATGTTCTCGATGGTCTCGGGATCTTCCGGAATCTGCGGCTGGGCGTAATTCTCGTTGCCTAGCGTGAGGTAGTAGAACACGTCCTCGTTTTCACCGTACATGCGCCGCAAGCCGTCGCGAATGATCACCGCGATCTCGTAGGCGTACGCAGGGTCGTAGGTGATGCAGTTCGGTACGGTTGAGGCCAGCACATGGCTGTGCCCATCTTCGTGTTGCAGCCCCTCGCCATTCAACGTCGTGCGCCCCGCCGTCGCCCCCAGCAGGAAGCCGCGGCCGCGCGAGTCACCCAGCGCCCAGATGGCGTCGCCCACGCGTTGGAAGCCGAACATCGAGTAGTAGATGAAGAACGGGATCATCGGCTGATCGTAATTCGAATAGGCCGTCGCGGCCGCCGTGAAATCGGCCAGACCACCGGCCTCCGTGATGCCCTCTTCCAGGATCTGGCCGTCGCTCGCTTCCTTGTAGTAGAGGAACTGCTCGCTGTCCACCGGCTTGTAAAGCTGGCCCACCGGGGAATAGATCGAGATCTGCCGGAACAGCGATTCCATTCCGAAGGTGCGCGCTTCGTCGGGGATGATCGGGACCACGCGCTTGCCCAGGTCCTTGTTCTTGAGCAGCGTCTTCAGGATGGCGACGAACGCCATGGTCGTGGACACCGGGCGACCGCCCGAGCCATGCAGCGATTCCGAGAACTCGCTCAGTTCAGGGATGGGCAGATTGACCGTGGTGTGGAGACGTGCGGGCAGTGAGCCGCCGAGCGCTTTGCGTCGCTCCTTCAGGTACTGAATCTCTGGAGAATCTTCCGGTGGGCGGTAGAACGATACCGTCGCCACCGTGTCTTCAGGAATCGGAATGCGAAAGCGTTCGCGCAGCCGCATCAGTTCCTGCTCGTTCATTTTCTTCTGTTGATGGGTCGTGTAGCGTCCTTCGCCGGCTTCGCCCATGCCGTAGCCCTTCACGGTTTTAGCGAGGATCACCGTCGGCTGGCCGGTGTGCTGGGTGGCCCGCAGATAGGCGTTGTAAACCTTCACCGGGTCGTGGCCGCCGCGGCGCAGTCGGCCCAACTGCTCGTCGGTGTAGCTCGAAAGCAATTCGCGCAATTCGGGGTCTCGACCCGCCAGCACTTCGCGGACGTAGGCGCCGCCGCGCACGCTCATGGCGTGGAGTTCGCCGTCCACGCAGCTTTCCAGCCTGCGGGACAGTGCGCCGCTCTTGTCGGCTGCGAAGATGGGATCCCAATCGCTGCCCCAGACGGCCTTGATGACGTTCCAGCCCGCGCCGCGGAATTGGCCTTCGAGTTCCTGCATGATGTTGCCGTTGCCGCGCACCGGACCGTCCAGGCGCTGCAGATTGCAGTTGATGACGAAGGTCAGATTGTCGAGCTTCTCGTTGGCCGCAAGTTGCAGCGCACCGCGCGATTCGGGTTCGTCCATCTCGCCGTCGCCGAGGAATGCCCAGACCTTGCGGTCGGTGACCGGCAGTATTCCGCGATGCTCCAGGTAGTGCATGAAGCGCGCCTGGTAGATGGCGTTGATCGGTCCCAGACCCATCGAAACGGTGGGGAATTGCCAGAAATCCGGCATCAGCCACGGGTGCGGGTACGAGCATAGTCCCGGCGACTCGCGCAGTTCGTGGCGGAAGTTCTTGAGGTGTTGCTCGCTCAGGCGGCCTTCCAGGAACGCCCGCGAATACATGCCCGGAGACGCGTGGCCCTGGAAGTAGACTAGATCGCCCGGCTGGTCCCCGATCTTCGCGCGGAAGAAGTGGTTCATGCCGACCTCGACCAGCGTGGCCGAGGAAGCGAACGAGGAAATGTGGCCGCCGATGCCGTCGTCGTATTTGTTGGCTCGGACTACCATCGCGACGGCGTTCCAGCGCACCAGGCTCTTGATGCGACGCTCCAGTTCTCTGTCGCCGGGATAGGGCAGTTGCTCCTCAACTGGGATGGTGTTGACGTAGGGGGTCGTCGTGCCGAGGGTGGCGGGGACTCCCTGTTTGGAAGCGGAGGCGGCCAAGCGCTGCAACAAGTATTGTGCCCGTTCCGGGCCTCCATCCTCGATGACCTGATCCAACGCCTCCAACCACTCCTGAGTTTCGGCGGGATTCAGGTCCGCGGGCTTTTCCATCTTACTTTTTAACATGTGCATCCAGAAGGGGCTTTCTCGATATTATCTACCCTTTACAGATGCCCGCAAAGTGTCCCAGGTCGCGGACTTCGGTTCGCGGCCCGGCCAACTGCGTCGTCGGCACCGTTTCAACAACCTCCCGTCGGAACATCGTCCAATCCGTGGGCCCGGAATCCTGTGGCGCACTTCAGCGTGCAGCGTGGACACTCCTGCCCACGTTCGGGGAATGCCGACAAGAGTGTCGGCACGGCACGCTGAAGCGTGCGCCATAAAGCCCTATCCGCCCGCTCAGTCGGGCTCCGTCACGGGTTGCGAGGACACTTCGCCAAACGGCCGGGGCTCGCGTAGAGCTTTCAGGCGGTCGCGGAACTGTGCGGCCGTTTCAAAGTCGAAGTTCTTGGCGGCCTCACGCATTTTGCGTTCCAGATCCTCCATCATCGTCGCGCGTTGTTCGGGCGTGAGTTCGTTCAGGCCCGCGGCGTCGGCTAGTTCAGGAGTGACGTAATCCGCCTCGGCAATCTTAATCAGGTTCGAGTCAATCGCCTTGACGATGGTCATGGGCGTGATCCCGTTTTCCTCGTTGTAGGCGACTTGCGTGCGCCGGCGACGATCAGTTTCGCTAATAGCACGCCGCATGGAGTCGGTCATCACGTCGGCATACAGGATCGCGATGCCGTTCACATTGCGCGCGGCGCGCCCAATGGTCTGGATCAGCGATCCGGTGGAGCGCAGGAAGCCCTCCTTATCGGCGTCGAGGATCGCCACTAGCGTCACTTCCGGCAGGTCCAAACCCTCGCGTAGCAGGTTTACGCCGATCAACACGTCGATTTCGCCCCGCCGCAAGTCGCGCAGGATCTTCACGCGGTCGAGCGTCGAAACCTCGGAGTGCATGTAGCTGCACTTCACGCCCAGCTCCGAGTAATACTCCTGCAAGTCTTCGGCCATGCGCTTGGTGAGCGTGGTGATCAGCACCCGCTCGTTGCGCTCCGCGCGTTTGCGGATCTCACCCAGCAGGTCGTCCACCTGGCCGCGGATCGGCCGGACCTCGACGGGCGGATCGACAAGGCCCGTGGGCCGAATGATCTGTTCCACCACCACGCCGCCGGTCTTCTTCAGCTCGAATGGGCCCGGCGTGGCCGAGACGTAGGTGGTCTGGTGGATGCGATTCTCGAACTCTTCAAAGGTCAGAGGCCGGTTGTCGAGCGCCGACGGCATCCGGAAGCCGAAATTCACCAGCGTCTCTTTGCGCGAGCGATCGCCGTGGTACATGCCGCCGATTTGCGGCACCGTCTGGTGAGATTCGTCGATAAAGAGCAGGGCGTCGGCCGGCAGGTAGTCGAGCAGCGTCGGGGGCGGCTCGCCCGGCAGTCGCGACGTGAAATGGCGAGAGTAGTTCTCGACGCCGTGGCAATAGCCCACGGTCCGCATCATTTCGAGGTCGAACTGCGTGCGCTGCCAGATGCGTTGCGCCTCGATGTGCTTGCCCTGTGAGGTTAGTTCCTTGTGCCACCACTGGAGCTCGGCTTCGATGGAGTGCATCGCCTGCTCCTTGGTGTCGTTGCTCATCACGTAGTGCGATTTCGGGTAGATGGGCAGGCGCTGGTAGGTCTGGCGCACCTGGCCGGTCAGCGGGTCTACCTGCGAAAGCGCGTCGATCTCGTCGCCCCACAGTTCCACACGATAGGCGTTGTCGTCGTAGGTCGGATAAATGTCGATGACGTCGCCGCGTACCCGAAACGTCCCGCGCTGGAAATCCCCGTCGTTGCGGTCATAGAGGATCTCAACCAGTCGCCGGGTAATCTGCTCGCGCGAGATCTTCTGGCCCTTTTCGAGCATCATCAACATGCCGTAGTACGCCTCTGGCGAGCCCAGACCGTAGATACAGGAGACCGACGAGATGATCACGCAGTCGCGCCGCTCAAACAGGCTGCGCGTGGCCGAAAGGCGCAGTTTGTCGAGCTCGGCGTTGGTGGTGGCTTCCTTCTCGATGTATAGGTCGGAGGCTGGCACGTAGGCTTCGGGCTGGTAGTAGTCGTAGTAGCTGACGAAGTACTCCACCGCGTTGTGGGGAAAGAAGTTCTTGAACTCCTGGTAGAGCTGCGCGGCCAGGATCTTGTTGTGCGCCATGATCAGCGCCGGGCGATCCAGCTCCTCGATGATCTTGGCCATCGTGAAAGTCTTGCCCGAGCCGGTGACGCCCAGCAGGACCTGGTGCTGTTCGCCTTGCTGGATGCCCCGGATGAGTTGACTGATCGCCTCGCCCTGATCCCCACGAGGCTGATAGTCGATGCCGAGCCGGAAACTCATAGTCTTTCAGTTTAGCGGCGTGCCGAGCGGTCGAGTGCCGCGTTGAATTCGCAGCCGCCCATCGCTACCAGCGCCAGCAGGTACATCCAGACCAGGAAAGCGATCACCGCCCCGACCGAACCGTACAGCTGGCTGTAATTCGCCACGTTGCGCACGTACCAGGTGAAGCATTGCGTCAGCAGCAACCACAGCAGGGTTGCGAGCGCAGTGCCGGGCCACAACCTGCGGTGCCCCTTGACGTCAGGTCCCAGCCAGTAGAGCATCAGCGTCACCAGACCCACGCAGGAAAACGCTACGAAATAGCGGGCCAGCCTGCCGATCAACCGTATGCCCGGGCCCAGAATACCGTCGTTACCGCCAACGCCCAGCCACTTCATCACGCTCGTCTCGGCTCGGTCGCCCTGAATCAGCAGCACCGTCACCCCCACGGCTGGGGCCAGCGAGAGCACCACCAGCGCAATCGCGATCAGCCGTTGATGCACGATGCCGCGCGTGTTGTTGGTCTGGTAGGCGCGCTGGAACGCCTCCATCAGGCTCGCCATCACGCCTGACGCGGCCCATAGGGAAAGGCAGATTGCCGCTACGCGCAGCGAGGTGCGGTGCTTGCTGTGCTCGTACAGCCAGGTGCGCAGGAACTGCTCGACTTCGGGTGGGGTGAACTCAAACAACAGCGTGGAGATGCGCCGCGCCACATTGGCCGCGTCGGCTTCCACCAGCGCCGCAGTCGTGAAGGTGAGGACCGGGAAGAAGCTCAGCAGGGCCGAGTAGGCCGCTCCCTTGGCCGAACCCAGCGCTCCGTGGCTGTAGATCCCGACGGGTATGTAGCCCAGGGCAGCCAGATAGCGGTTATGTTTCAAGCTCCCCCCATTTCTCAGTTTCCGCCCAACCCGTGCGCTCTCCGTATTATCCACCGTGTTCGCCACCGGAAATCCACCGCACCCTCACGGTCGCGG
>CAIVVT010000231.1 GCA_903909435.1 uncultured Acidobacteriia bacterium
AACCCAGCCATTCAAACCCCATAGCCCATCTTCCAGGACGGCTTCCTTCAAACCGCCGTATCGAAAGCGGCCCGGCGGGCCAGCCTGGCTCATCCCCGCACAACATGCGCGCCGGGCCGCTCCCGATACAGCACTAAGGTTCTGCATCAGCAACGAAACGAAATAGGGAAACCTCAAAGGTCGGTCATCAAGATGCTCCGACGCCGCGCTGCACGTGAATCTGCTCCATCTCAAAGCGGTTGGCATTCCCTGCCTGTTTCTTGAGCACAAGCCGAATTCAATCGATGGTACACAACGATGGCTGGCCCGCCAGGCGGTCCGAGTTAGCCGGCAGCCCGACACTTACGCCGCAACTGACTCCTTCCTGGCGCGTGAGGAGTATTAGATCCCACGACTGATGGCTGCCTACGAGTCCTTTGTACGTATACGCCAATGTACGCATTCGCAAAACTCTCGTCAGAGCTGATTTCAGCGCGGCCCGACACTAAGCATCCCACGAGTTGATTTTCGCATCATTGATCCGATCGGCAGATCCTCTCCTGCACCTAGCCGTAATGAAGCCGACAGCAAGAGCGCGAGTCATTCGGTTGGGCATTCGAGCAGTTAAGAGCGGAATGACGGATTAGTGAGGTCTTTTTGCTTTAACGCAAGCCCTTTGGAGAACTTTCACGCTAATATCACTCACTTCCGTCCGGATTGGCCGGCCGCAACACCAGCAACGTGCACTGATAAACGTTGATGGCGGATCGCAAAGAAAGGCTGAGAGGGGTTTCTTGGGCAGTTGTTTTCTACTCCGATGCAACAAAAGAAGACCTTGACCGGCGCGCACGGACGATAACGCCATGCCGCAACTCTTTCATCACAGCACGAATGCGCTTGCGCGCAGCACGCTCTACGGCGCCCTGGTCGTTGTAGGACTACTGGGCTGGTTGGGCTACCAACTCGACCACTCCCAATACGCCACGGGCCAGGGTACTCCGCGTGAGCAACCGGTGCCTTTCAGCCACGCCCACCACGTAGGCGACGACGGCATCGATTGCCTGTATTGCCACACCACCGTCGAGAACTCGAGCTTTGCGAATATACCGCCCGTCAAGACCTGCATGGATTGCCATTCACAGATCTGGAGCGCTAGTCCAACTCTGGAGCCCGTGCGCGCAGCTTTTCGCACTAACGCGTCGACCCGCTGGACGCGCGTGCACGATTTGCCGGACTTTGTCTACTTCAATCACGGCATCCACATCAACAAGGGCGTGGGCTGCGAGACCTGTCACGGACGGGTGGACCGGATGCCGCTGGTCTCGCAGGAAAACACGCTGCGGATGGAGTGGTGCCTGGATTGCCACCGCCACCCGGAGCAGTTTGTCAGGCCGCGCAAGTTCGTCACGCAGATGGGTTACCACCCGGCCGACGATCAGGAAGAAATCGGGCGCAAGCTGGTCAGGGAGTATCGCATCCAGGATGCGCGCCAACTCACCAGTTGTTCGACTTGCCATCGATGAGCGGAGCTAGAGATGAGTGACTCAAACACGAAACCAGATGTCGCCGCCGCTCGTGCACGGCTCGAAGGCGCTAGCGGGCGCGAGTACTGGCACAGCCTGGAAGATCTCGCCGCCGCGCCTGAATTCAGGGACATGCTGGAGCGCGAGTTCCCGCGTCAGGCCATCGGCTGGAGCGACGACGAAGACAGCTCCCAAGGCCGCCGCAACTTCCTGAAGCTGATGGGCGCATCGCTGGCACTGGCCGGATTGGGGGCCTGCACGAAGCAGCCCACGGAATACATCATGCCGTACGCCCAGCAACCCGAGAACCTGATTCCCGGGCGTCCGATGTTCTTCGCCACGGCGATGACCATCGATGGGGTCGCGCAGGGAGTGGTCGCCGAGAGCCACGAGGGCAGGCCGACCAAGATCGAGGGCAATCCGCAGCATCCGGCCTCGCTCGGAGCCGCCAGCGGCTTCCTTCAGGCTTCCGTGCTCCAGTTATACGATCCGGATCGTTCCCAGACCACGACATTCGAGGGCAAAACGCGCTCCTGGAGCGACTTCTACGGAACGCTTCGCGGCGCGCTGGGGCAGCAGTCGGTCAAGCACGGCGCGGGCATCCACATCCTCACCGAAACCACGACTTCGCCTAGTGTCGCGGATCAGATCCGCCAGATCAAGGTGAAGTACCCGGCCGCGAAGTGGCACTCCTGGGATCCGGCCGGCGCTCACAGCGCGCGTGCCGGCGGGGTGCAGGCCTTTGGGCAACCCGTCAACACTTACTACGATCTGGCTGGCGCGAGTGTCATCGTTTCGCTCGATGCGGACTTCCTGTCTTTGGGCCCGGCCGCTTTGCGCTACGCGCGACAGTTTTCGGCCCAGCGGCGAGTGCGCGGCACGGACACCGCGATGAACCGGTTGTACGTGGCCGAACCGATGCCCACCGCGACCGGCAGCAAAGCGGATCACCGGCTACCGCTGCGCGCCACCGACATCCAGGAGTTTGCCTGGGCCCTGGCGACCGCGCTGGGCGCGGCAAACGGGCCGCAGAGTGGTGTAAACGCAGAAGTTTTCAAATGGGTCGGCGCCATCGCCCGCGACCTCAAGAGTCATCACGGCGCGAGCCTTGTAATTGCCGGCGACCACCAGTCGCCCATCGTCCACGTGCTGGCCCACGCGATGAATGCCGCGCTCGGCAACGCGGGCAAGACCGTGTCTTACACCGATCCCATCGAAGCCAACCCGATGGATCAGGTTGCCTCGCTCGAAGACTTAGTGAAAGATCTGGACGCCGGCACAGTGGACGTACTGCTGGTGCTGGGCGGCAACCCCGCATTTAACGCGCCGGTCGAGATCGGAATGCGCGACCGCCTCCAGAAGGCCAAGCTGCGCGTCCACCTAAGCCAGTACCGCGACGAAACCTCGAACGTCTGCCAGTGGCATCTGCCCGAGGCGCACTACCTGGAGACTTGGGGCGATGCACGCGCCTTCGACGGTACGGTAACGATTCAACAGCCGTTGATCGAGCCGCTGTACGGCGGCCGCTCGGTGTTGCAGGTTCTGAACATGTTGACGGACCAGCCGCTCACAAGTCCCCTGGATCTGGTGAAGGGCTACTGGACAGGCCAGCACAAGGGTGAGGACTTCGAGACGTGGTGGCGCCGCGCAGTGCACGATGGCGTGGTGCCAAACTCGGCGCTACCTACGAAGAACTTCACTGTGCGGAGCGGCGCCCTCGGCACGCCTGCCGTGCCAATTCCCAGGGGCGACGCTCTGGAAGTGCTGTTCCGTCCCGATCCCGCCATCTACGACGGCCGTTTTGCAAACAACGGCTGGCTGCAGGAATTGCCCAAGCCGATTACGAAGCTGACTTGGGACAACGCGGCAATTATGAGTCCCGCCACGGCGACGCGGCTGGGCGTGATGCGGCAAGCCGATCTGAACTACGGCGCTGAAGGCAGCCCCATGGTGAGGTTAACCTACCAGGGCCGAACTCTCCGCGCGCCAGTCTGGATCCAACCGGGTCATGCCGACGGAGCCGTGACACTGCATCTCGGCTATGGGCGCACGATGGCGGGGCGCGTCGGCACGGGTATGGGCTTCAACCCGTATGGCTTGCGCACTTCGAATGCGCTGTGGCAAGACATCGGATTGGAAGCGAAAAAGACTTCCGGTACCTACCTGTTTGCGACCACCCAGAATCAGCACCTGCTGGATACGCGGAGGCACATCTACCGAGAGGCGGATCTGGCGGAGTACCTCAAGAACCCCGCAGCGGCACACGCGGGAGCGGAGACGCCGCCACCGGGGTTGACGCTCTACCCGGGGTACAAATACGAAGGGTACGCCTGGGGCATGGCGATCGACCTGAGCGCCTGCATGGGTTGCGGCGCGTGCGTCGTAGCCTGCCAGGCGGAAAACAATATCGCGGTGGTGGGCAAGGACCAGGTGCGCCGGGGCCGCTCCATGCAATGGCTGCGCGTCGATACCTATTACAGCGGCTCACCACAAAACCCGAGGCTATACAACCAGCCGGTCCCATGTATGCAGTGCGAGGACGCGCCCTGCGAATTGGTCTGCCCGGTGCAGGCCACCACGCACAGTGCCGAAGGCCTCAACGACATGGTCTACAACCGCTGCGTGGGGACGCGCTACTGTTCCAACAACTGTCCCTATAAAGTCAGGCGCTTCAACTTCTATCTGTACTCCGACTTCGAAACCCCGAGTCTAAAACTGGCGCGCAATCCCGACGTCACGGTGCGTAGCCGCGGGGTGATGGAAAAGTGCACGTACTGTGTGCAGAAGATCAGTGCGGCCAAGATCGACTCCGAAAAGGAAAACCGTAAAGTCCGCGATGGCGAGATTCTAACCGCATGCCAGGCGAGCTGCCCCACGCAGGCGATCGTGTTTGGCGATATCAACGACCCCAACAGCCGCGTGGCGAAGATGAAGCGCGAGAGGCTGAATTACTCCATGCTGGCGGATTTGAACACCAAGCCGCGCACTACGTACCTAGCGAGCCTGCTCAATCCGAACCCGGAAATCGAAGCTTAGAGCACCACCATGGCAGACGAACCACAAGTAATCGAAATGGCGGAAACGGACATCATCGCTTCGGTGTACACGCTCGGCGGAGTGACCGATCAGATTGCCGGCGTCGTGCAAACCAAGCACACTCCAATCTTCTGGATTGGCTGCTTCTTCGCCGGCTTCACGCTGCTGATGATGTTCTTCGCGTCCGCGACAATGCTCATGGTAAAAGGCGTCGGCATCTGGGGTATACGCATGCCCGTGATGTGGGGCTTTGCGATTACCAATTTCGTGTGGTGGATCGGGATCGGGCACGCGGGCACGCTAATCTCGGCCATTCTGCTGCTATTGAATCAAAGCTGGCGAAATTCGATCAATAGATTTGCGGAAGCCATGACGCTGTGCGCCGTGGCCTGCGCCGGGCAATTTCCACTGCTGCACATGGGCCGGCCATGGCTCTTCTATTGGATGATACCGTATCCCAATTCGATGGGCGTGGAGCCCAACTTCCGCAGCCCCCTGGTGTGGGACGTGTTCGCGGTAACAACGTACCTAATCGTTTCGCTGCTTTTCTGGTACACGGGCATGATCCCGGATCTGGGCACCATGCGCGACCGCGCCAAGAATACGATCGCCAAGTATGTTTACGGCATTCTGGCCATGGGTTGGCGCGGCTCCGCGCGGCACTGGAGCATTTACGAAACCGCCTGCCTGCTACTGGCGGGCATGTCTACACCGCTCGTGCTCTCGGTACACACAATCGTGAGTTTCGACTTCACGATCGCCATCGTTCCCGGCTGGCACAGCACGTTCTTCCCGCCCTACTTCGTCGCGGGTGCCATCTACTCGGGCTTCGCCATGGTGCTGGTGCTGGCGATTCCGATTCGCGCGGCGTACGGGCTCAAAGGCCTGATCACAGATCGCCATTTAGAGAACTGCGCCAAGATCATGCTGGCCACTGGCTTGATCGTCGCCTATGCGTATGTGATGGAGACCTTCATGGCCTGGTACAGCGGCAACGCTTTTGAACAGCAGGCGTTTTGGAACCGAATGACGGGCCCTTACGCGACCAGCTATTGGTTCCTGGTGTTCTGTAACATCGGTTCTCTGCAGTTACTGTGGTTTAAGAAGTTCCGCACGACCCCAATCCTGCTGTTCATCTCGTCGATCGTAGTGCTCGTCGGGATGTGGCTGGAGCGCTTCATGATCATCGTCGGCAGCCTGGCCCAGGACTTCGTGCCTTCTTCCTGGGGTCTGTTCCACGCCACGCGTTGGGACTGGGCTACCCTGCTGGGCAGCATCGGGTTGTTCATCGTCCTGTTCTTCTTATTCGTGCGCGCGCTGCCGATGATTTCCATTTTTGAAGTCCGCACACTGCTACCGCAGGCCAGAGTGCGCGAGGACACGCGAGCATGAACAAGCCAGGCATTTACGGCGTCATGGCCGAATTCGACAGCCCCACGGCACTGGTCAACGCGACCCGCGCCGTCTATAGCCACGGCTACAAGAAGGTTGACGCGTATACTCCCTTCCCGATTGAGGAACTCAGCGACATCCTGCATCTGCACGAGAACAAGCTGCCGCTAATCGTGACCCTGGCGGGCATCGCCGGAGGCATTTCCGGCTACCTGCTGCAGTACTACATCACGGTGATCTATTTCCCTCTTAATATTGGCGGCCGGCCCTTACACAGTTGGCCCTCCTATATGATCGTCACGTTTGAACTGACGATCCTGTTCGGGTGCCTTGCCACGTTTCTGGGCATGCTCGCGTTGTGCGGGCTGCCCATGCCGTATCATCCGGTCTTCAATGTTCCACGCTTCGAGACGGCGTCCCGCGATCGGTTCTTTCTGTGTATTGAGGCGACGGATCCGTTGTTCGATCGCTTGACGACTTATGGATTCCTGCAGACCCTCCAAGCCCAGGAGGTGTCTGAAGTTGCGCACTAGGAACGCCTCAGCGGATGCCATAAGGGCGCGATCCCGGATGCTGGTTGGAGGACTGGCGGTACTCGCAATGCTGACCGCCTCGGCGTGCCGCCAGGACATGCACGACCAGCCCAAGTACATCGCGTTGCGGCCCAGCGACTTCTTCGCGGACGGCCGCAGTGCGCGTCCGATCACCGCGGGCACCGTGGCGCGCGGCCACCTTAACGACGACGCCGCGCTCAATACCGGCAAGCTGCCCGATGGGACGTTCTTCAACACGTTTCCATTCCCCGTGACTAAGGAAGTGCTCCTGCGCGGGCGACAGCGTTACGAGATTCATTGCGCCCCCTGCCACGACCGGACGGGCAGCGGTCTCGGCATGGTGGTGCGCCGCGGATTCCGCCGTCCGCCGTCGTACCATATCGACCGGTTGCGACAGGTGCCCAATGGCTATCTGTTCGACGTGATCAGCAGCGGCTTCGGGACTATGCCGGATTTCGCATCGGAGATTCAACCTACGGATCGGTGGGCCATTGTCGGCTATATGCGCGCTTTGCAATTCGCGCAGAAGGCCAGCGTCAACGACGTGCCGTCCGAAGCCCGCGCTCAACTCGGCCCGGGAGGTCCGCAATGATGACCGCCCGGTCCCTCGACTTCAGCGTTTCCTCGGAATTGCGTGACCGGCTACGCCAGTTGCGGATACGCGCCGGCGGGATCGGCCTGCTCGGACTGATCGCGATGATTATCGGTGCAGTCGCCTCACCCGATCAGTTCTTTCGCTCTTACCTCTGGTCGTATATTTTCGTTTTCGGGATTTCCGCAGGGTGCCTGGCATGGTTGATGATTCAGCATCTGACTGGCGGCGCCTGGGGAGTCGTGATTCGCCGACCGGCGGAAGCGGCCACCCGCACGCTGCCCCTGCTCGCCTTGCTCTTCGTTCCCATAGCATTCGGCGTCCCTAGTTTGTACCAGTGGGCGCATCCCAACATCGTCGCTGCCGACGAGATCCTGCAGCACAAACGGGTGTTCCTCAACTTGCAGTTCTTCCTTGTTCGGGCCGCCATCTATCTAGGTGGTCTGAGTCTTCTAGGCTGGTTCTTGAATCGCTGGTCCGCAGCGCAAGATCGCCAGGGGTGCACCACGGCGCACCGTATGATGTCCCGCCTCAGCGCCCCTGGGCTGATCTTCTGGGGATTCGCCGTTACTTTCATCTCAATCGACTGGGTGATGTCACTCGATCCGCACTGGTTCTCGACCATGTTCGGACTGCTGTTCGTCGTGGGCCAGGGACTGTCGTCTCTGGCTTTCCTGATCGCAGTTCTGGTTATGCTCTCTCATTCGCGACCGATGTCGGAGATTCTGACTCCCCGTCATCTGCATGACATCGGCAAGCTGCTGCTGGCCAACGTCATGATCTGGGCGTACTTCTCGTTCTCACAATTCCTGGTCATTTGGGCCGGGAATCTGCCCGCGGAAATACCGTGGTACCAAGAGCGGTTACGAGACGGCTGGCAATATGTGGGCCTGCTCCTCGTGCTGGGTCACTTCGTGCTTCCTTTTGCATTGTTGCTTTCGCGCGACTTGAAACGCAATTTCAAACTGCTCGCGGGCATCGCGGTTTTCATTCAGTGCATGCGCGCGGTTGACGTTTACTGGCTGGTGGCCCCCGACGCGGCAAAAGGCCCATTGGCGGTGAGTTGGTTGGATTTCGCGACGCTGCTCGGTCTGGGCGGCATCTGGCTGGCCTATTTCCTGATGCAGTTGGAAAAGCGACCACTGATGCCGCAAAACGATATCGAACTGGCGGAGGCTTTGGAACATGGCCGACGATAACAGCCGGAAACATGATCCGATCGACGAGACCAAGCCGAAGGCACATCACGAAAACCACGACCGGGAGGTTGGAGCGATCATAGAAGTCGCCATCGGAGCCATCCTGCTCACGGCCGCCTCGATTTTCGTGCTGATCGAGCTGTTGCCTCATTTGGAAATACGCGTGAGCGCAAGTCAGTCGTCTCCCGCCGGGGCCTCCATCGATGCGCGCAAATTGCCGCCCGAGCCTCGACTTCAGGACAACGCGGTTCAGGATCTACAGCAGATGCGGACCGTTGAAGATCTGACTCTGTCGAGCTATGCGTGGGTCGACCAGAAGAAGGGTGTCGTAAGAATTCCCATCGACCGGGCCGTCGAATTACTAGCGCAGCGCGGACTTCCCGTGCGTGCCGTGCACGGTACGCCGAACAGCATCGCTAATGGTGGCACTCCGGCTGAAGCCGGGCCCGCGTCGAAGGTTCAATAGTGCGGGTTGGATGGTTCACGATGGGACTTAAAATACCTCTTATTCCGGAGCAAGCCTCCAGCATTTCAATCGAAGTGGACCAGATGCTGTACGTCCTTCTCGCCGCGTCGGTGCTCTTTGCGGCGCTGATCTTCGGAGCGATCTGCTATTTCGCCATACGCTACCGGCGGCGATCGGAACTTGACATACCTGAACCGGTGAAATCCGGATGGGCCCTTCAGATCATCTGGATCGTCATTCCTCTCGGCCTCACCATGGCAATGTTCGGGTGGAGCGCGAGCATCTTCTTGAACCATAGTCAGCCACCGCGCGACGCCACGCAGATCTTCGTAGTCGCCAAGCAGTGGATGTGGAAGTCTCAGCACATGGAGGGGGTCCGCGAGATCGACGAGTTGCACATTCCCGTCGGCAGCTCCGTGAAACTCACCATGACCTCCGAGGATGTAATCCACAGCTTCTCTGTGCCAGCGTTCCGTACCAAGCAGGACATCGTGCCCGGACGCTATACCAACCTGTGGTTCACGGCTACCAAACCCGGCAAGTATCGTCTGTTCTGCACGGAGTACTGCGGAGCCAATCACTCGGGTATGAACGGGTGGGTATACGCGATGGAGCCGAAGGACTATGCGCTGTGGCTTGCCGGTGGCCCCAAGGGATCTCTAGTCGCGGAGGGGGCGAAGCTGTTTCAAGACCTGGCGTGTATCAAATGCCATAGGGACGACGGCGGGGGCCGCTGTCCCGCCCTCAGGGGCTTGTTCGGCCAAACCATCCTGCTGACAGGTGGCGCCACGGTCGAAGCCGACGAAGCGTATATTCGGGAGTCGATTCTCGACCCGGCCGCCAAAGTGGTGGACGGATATCAACCGCTCATGCCGACGTTCCGGGACCGAGTCTCGGAAGAAGAGGTCGTCGAATTGGTAGCGTACATCAAATCGCTGGTCCGTAAGCCCCAGGGCGACGCGGCCGGTCAGAAGCCTTAGTGGTTTCGACGCTCGCGCCTCGCAGAAACAAGAACATTCGCCGGATTTACTGTGGAGTTGAAGCGGTCTCGGCTCCTTGCAAGTTAAGGCTGACCCGTTCGCCATTGATGAGCACGAAACTCGCATCGATCAGTTGTTGGCCGGTGGAATCGAAGTCCGCATAAGCGCTCAAGAGCTTGAACGGGGAAATGAACTCGACTGCCAAAGGACTTCCCTCGGTACCAGTTCCAACCCGAATACTAGTGCTGAAGTCAATGCCATCGAACTCGCCGCGGTGGTCCTTGAAATAGGCCAGTACCGGGCGGATGAGATGCGCGATGTGCTGGTCGAATGCCAGAGCCGACTGCTTGTATTGAGATCCAGATTGCGCCGGCGGGAGTGTCGTGGTCACCGAAACCTGCAGGTAAACGCCGTTGTGGAATTGAATGAGAGTGGGTGGAGCATAGCTCACGAAATGCGCCTGCGAATCCAACTCCTTCAGCAGCTTGTCAATCGCGGGCTGTAACGATTTCTGCAGAGCCTTCACCGCTTCGGGCGAACTATCACGCACCCGCGGTGCTGGCTCGGCAGGCGCTGCACTGACTTTGACGGCGACGGTGGGGAGAGGAATCGCCGGGGGAGCCGGGACAGCAGCCGGAGGAGTGGCGACGGCAGCCGGCGCAGTTTGCTGAGCTGCCGTCCGATGCGCGGATTCCCCCTTGGGCGTCCTGGAGAAAATTGGAACGGCGTTTAAGTAGAACTCGCCCTGAAAAAGCGCCACCTCCCGCACTCCCGGATCCGCGGACAATACCAGCCGCTGGGCGGATACCTTAGGAATCACCAGGACGACATTCTCAGCATTCTCGGAAGGAACCCCGATCACCTTCTTGCGTACGTGGTGCGAGATTTCAAATGCGAACGCCTGGGGCACATCCGCCTTGTCCAGGGCTTGGACCGCTGCCCGCAACAGTGGCAGCATCACATTCTCATAGGTCTGCCGGGCGCGCTCCTCGGGCTTAAGTAGTTC
Source organism: uncultured Acidobacteriia bacterium (assembly GCA_903909435.1). Classification (GTDB taxonomy): domain Bacteria; phylum Acidobacteriota; class Terriglobia; order Bryobacterales; family Bryobacteraceae; genus CAIVVT01. The sequence goes on from CAIVVT010000231.1 coordinate 10,728, forward strand.
GGCGGAATAAGAAACGAAGTAGTTCCCGGTGATTTTGAGAACGACGCGATCCTTATAACGATCGAATTGGATCGAGCGCTGGTCGTTCTGCGGCTGGTCTTTCTCTGCGAGGCCAAGCTTCCGGCTGAAGTAGAAGTGGAAAGGGAAGCTGTGGGTGGCCGCAGCGGTGCCGATGAGCTTCAACTCGCTCCGGTACTTCTGTTGCAAGGCGCGCAGTTCGGGGTCGCGAATCTCCTCTGGCGCCAAAACCTGAGCCTGCCCGGGCGCTACAGCCAGAAGCAGGGTGACGAGAGCCTTAGTTAAGTGGATAGCGAACTCCTTGCGGGCTGTACGAAAGGCTGAGAGTCGTGGCGCGTCGGCGCAAACGCCCCTGTGCGGCCCGGCCGACCCCAGCTTAGTCCAAAGCGCCGGGCGGCTTCAACCAGGCGGGACGACGTTCAGGAAAGTCGACCCCCGACCCTTCACGACCGACTTTCCCATCTACAATTCGGGACCGCTCAATGGTGACTTGCGCACGGCCACTATTTCGCCAACGTAAAATCCACTCTTGCGTCACTCGCCACCGTGACTGGTTTGGTCTGCGTCTTATAGCCTTCGTGCCACGCCGTCACTGCATAGCTGCCATCCGGGATGTCCGCGATTTTGAAGCTGCCAGACTCGTCCGTTTCCGCGAGATACGGAGTGGGGGTCACGATCAGGTAAGCAGCCATCTCGGGGTGCACGTTGCACAACAACGGCACGATGCCCGGAGCAGTGAACTGAAACACTCGCGTCTGACCCTTGGGGAATGTTCCCAGACTGTGGCTCAGTTTCTTGTTGCCGCTAATGGCGGGCCAGAAGATGTTATGCGGCACGCTGTCGTTGTTCAGGAAATCGACGCTCGCTCCGACGGGTACAGCCAGAATGTGCGGTTCGAAGCGCAGCGCTTTCTGGGAAAACGTAAATGGTTTTGCGGGCTTGGCAACCGCAATTCCCGGGGTGGCCTCCACCCACACGATCGAGATGCCTTTGCCGGCACCGACCTTGCCGATGATATTGCCACTATGCGCGCTTTGGGAGGACGCCGGGTTGGTGTCGGGTGCTTGTGCGCTCCCCATGACCCCGGCGGCAAGAGTTACGACCGCGAGATGCAGCCAGGGCCTGCAATGATTGACGGGACTTGTAGAAGTTGACACGATTCGATTCCCTTCCTTGTTCGATCTAGTAAACAAACTCGAGGCCAAACAGCGCGGTGTTGACTCGAAATGGATTAACTGCGGTTAGCTTGCCAGTGACGGAATCCACCTGTACCATGGCCGTTTGTTTTGGCCTGAACTGGTACTCGAAAGAGAACTTGATGTTCGGGTGTATGAGAATCTGGAGCCCCGGAGTGAATCGATTGCGCGTGGAGCTGAGTGGGCCAAAGAACGGACTATCGCCCGACAATGCTAGTCCGTTGATTCGGTCGGCTGAAGAATGTACCCCGTCCCATCGAACGTTCGCCATCAGCCATGGATGAATCATGTAGTCCGCCTGTACGAACCCGCCATTAAACTTGGCAGGTACGCTTCGAACAAAGCCCACCGGCAGCGGGGAGTCGGTCCCAATCGGCAGTGGAATCGGATCGCCACTCGCGTCTACAGGCAGCAGGTTCTGATCGCGTCCGAACAAGTAAACGCCGTACAAGTTGAAATTCCGGACATTGAAATTGAAATCGCCGCCAGCGCGGTAGTAGGGCTCTCGCGCGCTCAAGATGGCACTCGAACCGTCTGAGAGCGTTGCGCCAGCAAACCGCTGCAAGGACTTTCCATACAAATAGAAAGAGCCGAAGTTAAGGCTGGTATGGTCGTGCGGACCGGCGGCGCCAGCAGCCTGAATGGCGTGCCGGCTGTCGGGGTCGCGCTCCAGGTTGAAACGGTATGAGAGTCGACTGTATACAGTCTTGAAACCTGAAGTCGAGCCGAAGCCCAGCCCCCCATTTGCACTTCCGGTAGCGGACGGCACATAGGAACTCGTATTCGACGATGGATCGACGCCGCCTGAATTGTCATTGAACAGGGCGACTGAGTAATGGTAGCCGCCGTATTGATGCCCACCACTCACTTCAACCCCCTGCACCGCGGCATCGAGCGAGAACTGGTTGGACACGTTTTGCTTCAGAGACACCAACGAATTCATGGCTCCGATGTTGGCCTGCGAATAGATGTCGTACGGGCTCATGTTGTAGCTGCGGGCCTGTGAGATCGGCAGATCCAGCTCGAATTGACCCACACGTACGCTAAGGAAGTCCTTCGGGAGTTTCAGGAACCGGCCTATGTTCACGAATTTCAAGTACCCGTCGCCGAGTCCGCCCGCACTATTCGAGCCGTTAACGTTGAAGTCGGCGTCTACCCAAAACGCGATGCCACTGCCGAAATTGCCTGCGGTAAAGATGCTGAATAGGCCGCTCGCAAAATCAGCCCCGGGGAGGTACTGAGGGACGCTTCCCGCAGGTGTGAGCGCGTTGAATTTGTTGCGATTCGCACCCGTGAGCTGGAAGAAGGAATTGAAGCGCAACCCGATGGGTGGCATGCCTGGTATCGTGCCCGGCCACACCGACTTCGGGAAGTTTTGCTTTTGCGCGTCCGCGCCCAACATGACTGGCGCCACCTTCAACTGGTCTTCGTCACCTTCAGGAAACTTGAAGCCCGCGTCTTTGAACGCCTTCCCGAAATCGTTCAGCTTAGGAAAGTCCACATGGCACGTCATGCAAGACGTTCCGTACTGGCGCGCGAACGCGGGAATGGCGCTCGCTTGTTGCGCTAGCGTGAATATGCAGAGCACCAGCGTGACAAGTGCGGGGAGGGCCTTCAAAAAGCTCCTCACGGAAGCTGCGCCTCCACTTTTGCGCCCTAGCCAAAATCTCCATTTGGGCGGCTGTGGAGCGAAAAGGTCCGCCCCGAGCACCTGCGACTGGCCTTCCGGCAAAAGTTCCTGGTCTGAGTACCTCAAAATTACACCTCTCCCCATGTAGGTCCGTTGAACCCGCACAATTCGGGACTAAATCGTCTCTATATGTTTGGCAATCGACGCTTTATCTGCAAGTAAACGGGTTTAACCAACACAAGTCCTTGTCCTAGGACAAACTGCCAATTCTAGGCTAATTAAGTTGTTAAGATTTTGTTAACGAGATGTAAATGCGACTGCTGCGCGGGGCGAGAATTCGACGAAGTGCCCTTTGGTCGCGATTCCGTCGCTCCAATTAGTTGATCGTGTCTCGCCATCTGGCACGGGTTGGTGGAACGGCCGGCTATGGCCGATCTGTCAACCGCCATAAGCCTGACTCGCATGCCCCGGATCTGCCCCCGGCTTATCCACCCTCAGTGCTTGTGGCTGGCGGCAAGTGCCGAAGCATGGGCCTTCGCATCCTCAGCATATTAAAGCTGCTCTCTACAGACTGCCAATTTGCAATATGTCAATTTCACAACGGATCAGGTCGTGTACCATTGGTTGCCTGGTCTCAGTTGGATGCTGGCTGGCTGGCGCGATCCGGGCAAATCACAAGGCGGATTGGGTGGCTTCACAATGCAATTCGGAGAGTTGACTGAACGTCCGAAGCCGCTGGGTGAGAAACCCGGAATTGACGGAGCGGAACTGCGCGACGCCTCGGCTTGCGGTCCGAATAATTCCCCACCTCGACCGGAAGACTTCCGGTTCAGCACGGCAGAATCGATGGCTATATGAATGCCGCGGCAGTGCGTGATCGAGAGGATTACTTAAGCGCCGGCTACGATCTAAAATCGTGGCTCCTGACGAAGGACCACAAGCGGGTCGCCGTGTTGTACTTCCTCGCAATCTCGGTCTTCTTTGCGCTCGGTTGTGTCTTCGCCGGCCTGATGCGAGTGGAATCGCTAACGCCACGCGGCACCCTCGTCAGCTCCGATACTTACAACAAGCTGTTCACCATGCATGGTGTGATCATGGTGTTCTTCTTCCTGATCCCGTCGATTCCCGCAACGCTGGGCAACTTCTTTCTGCCCATCATGATTGGCGCGCGGGGTCTAGCATTCCCCAGAATCAGTCTCCTCAGCTGGTACTTGTTGATTCTGGGTGGCGCTTGTACCATCTTCGCGATGGCCGCGGGCGGCGTGGACACGGGGTGGACACTTTACACGCCGTACAGCACTGCCTATTCCAACACCTTCGTCAGCGCGACAGTGCTTGGCATTTTAGCTGCAGGGTTGTCCTCGATCCTGACTGGGCTGAACCTTATCGTCACGGTACACCGTATGCGCGCGCCTGGGATGACGTGGTCCCGCTTGCCGCTGTTCGTGTCCTCCAATTACCTCACCGGCCTCGTCCAAGTAGTCGCCACTCCTGTACTTGCCGTCACGCTGGTCTTATTGATCGGTGACCGCGCGTTCCATCTGGGCATCTTCGATCCCGCCCGGGGTGGAGATCCAGTGCTGTTCCAGCGCCTGTTCTGGTTTTACGCACAACCGGCGGTGTACATCATGGTGCTGCCCGCTATTGGGGTCGTCAGCGAACTGGTTTCAACCTTCTCGCGCAAGCCGGTATTCGGCTGCCGCTTCGTGGCATTTTCGAGCGCGGCGCTCGCGGTACTCGGCCTTGTCGTCTGGGGCCAACACCTGGTCGTCAGCGGCCAGTCGCTGTATGCAGGCCTTGTGTTTTCGATCCTAAGCTGTTTGCTTGCGGTTCCCTCGGCGATCATCGTATTCAACTTGACCGCCACTTTGTATAAGGGTTCCATCTCGCTCGCTGCGCCCATGCTTTACGCGCTGGGATTCATCGGGCTGTTCACCATCGGCGGGCTGGCAGGACTCTTCCTGGCAGCCCAGGCAGTGAACCTCCATGTCGCCGACACCTACTTCGCCGTCGCCCATTTCCACTACCTCGTGGCTGGCGGCACGCTGATGGGCTATCTTGGCGGCCTCCACTACTGGTGGCCCAAACTGACCGGTCGCATGTACCCGGAGGGATTGGCGAAGCTTGCCGCACTGGCGACCTTCGTGGGGGTCAACCTGACGTTCTTTCCCCAATTCTTATTGGGTTATCTCGGGATGCCGATCCGTTATCATTTGTATCCGCCTGAGTTTCAGGTCCTACAAGTGGCCTCGACACTTGGCGCCACGGTGCTCGGACTGGGATGCTTTCTGCCAGTTATTTATTTGGGCGGGTCGTTGCTATTCGGGCCGATTGCCGGCACCAATCCATGGCACGCTTCGGGCCTGGAATGGAAGACCATTTCTCCACCGCTCCTGCACAATTTTGATGAGCTTCCCGTTGTTACGGAGGAAGCGTATTACTATAGCAACGTGACCCGAAACACGATCGACAGTGCTGGCTACATTCACCCACCACACGAGGATCTGTCCTAATTCCACGGTTTGTGAGAGCAGTTTGAGCCAGAGTCCCTGGAAACAGACGCTGAACTTCCTGACCTGCACTGCGGCACTGCAATCCCCGCAGCCGCGCAAAACCTAAAGGAAACAGCATCCCAGTCGTCGCTCAGTGCTTGCATTACCTCTTCGCGGATCCGTGGCTCGAGGCCATCCCACGTAGCGCCGTGAAGTTGATTGCTCACGAGCACGCGCTCCCCGGCGCTGCGTAACAAGCGAACAACCTCAAGCGCCTCGGCGTCGATCAACGGGACCACCCACAGCCGACTCCGTTTAATCAAAGACCTCGGCGGCATTGGCTGGCTAACCGCCATTTCTTACAGAGTCGGCGCTGATGGCAGGTGGGCTATCGTCCGGTGGGTTTCGGAGGCCGATTTCGAGGTGCACTGATGCGGCTCGACATGAGCGGGCGGATTTGACGGGGCGAAGGTG
>CAIVVT010000232.1 GCA_903909435.1 uncultured Acidobacteriia bacterium
GGCCCCAGTCAACGCGGAGTTGCCGATGTAGCGGAATCTACCGTGCGGGAGATCGGGCAACATGCCGATCAGGATCGCGTCCGCCACCTGCAGATAGCGGCCAAACCCACCGGCGATATAGACCCGCGAGATGGCCTCCCAATCGAGTCCCACGCTCTCGAGAATCAAGGCACAGGCAGCGTAGATCGAAGCCTTCGTGCGCAGCAGATTCTCGATATCCGCTTCGGTAATCGTCAGGTCTTCCCCGCCCGCGGTATTCGATCCCGTTTCGAGCACGAATGCCAGGCGGCTCTCGCCCTGATCGATGCGCCCGGGGTAGCGGTCGGGGTTGAGCCGTCCGGACTGATCCACGATCCCGTGCTTAAACATCTCGCCGAGCAGGCAGATGAGCCCGGAGCCGCAGATGCCCGCCGGCGCTCCTCCACCGATCACCTTGTATTGCACGGTTTCTGCGTTAGCCCCGAACTCGACGTGCTCGATCGCACCATCGGTGGCGCGCATGCCGCAGCGTATCCCGGAACCCTCGAAGGCTGGTCCGGCCGAACAGGCGCAAGCGACCATCCAATCGGCGTTCCCGACCACGATCTCGCCGTTTGTCCCAATGTCGAGAAACAGGTGCACCTCGTCGTGGTTGACAGCAATCTCCGTGCAAAGCAAACCAGCCGTGATGTCGCCGCCGACGTAACTGCCCACCCCCGGCGCGCACTCGACCACCGCATCAGGCGCGATGGCCAGACCGGCTTCCAGCGCGGTCAGGACCGGCACCGGGTTCACCGTGGGGACGTAGGGCGACACCCGGATGTGCTGGGGCGGCAGGCCCAGCAGCAGGTGAATCATGGTGGTGTTGCCCGCGACGAAGGCGCAGCGAATCTCGTTCGGAACCGCCTGCGTCGCCGCGGTTAAACCGGCGATCAAGCCGTTGACCGTCTCCAATACCATGGCCCGCAATTCGGCCAGGCGCTCGTCGTTGCGCGCGTAGTCGATGCGGCTGATCACGTCGGCGCCGCGACGGATTTGTGAGTTGTAGGAGGTCTTCGTCCCGAGCACACCGCCCGTGTCGAGGTCCACCAACTGCGCCGCGACGGTGGTCGTCCCAATATCGATAGCTAAACCCAAAACGCGCACCGCTTGATGGCCGGAATGCACGGACGTGATCTGCAGCGCCGGTCCGCGCTCATCGAGCGCGACGGTGACCTTGCCCTCCTGCTCGCGCAAACTCGCGGCCAACTCGCGCAGCACCGCCAGCGGAGCATATATCGGGCGCGGGCCTTCTATCCGCGTGATTTCGCGAACCAGCCGGTTCCAATCGCTGTAGTGTTCCTCGATGGACGCTTGAGCCACGGTCAGCCGCAGCGATTTTGAGAGTGGGGAAAGGCTTGCGGGATCGGGCAGCAGATCCTCGTTGACCAGGAAGTGACTGTCGCCCACCACACGCATCGCCAGATTGGCAGTCTCGGAGAGGCGCACGACCAGATCGTGGGTGACGCGAGTCTGGCACGCCAGCACCAGCCGGTCCTGCTCCTGCGGCAGTTCCACCAGGCACTGCCCGCAGGTGCCTTGTCCGCCGCACGGCAGCTCGAGCGCGTGCAAGCCCGCCCGAATCGCCGCCTCATGGATGAGCGTGCCGGACGGCACTTCGACGGTCAGATCCAGGGGCAGGAAACGGACGCAGGGCATGGCGTTACCGCGCGGCCTGCCGTTTCAGGAACGGTCCGAGATCGGCCGCTTCGCCCGGGCCAACCAGGACTTCCCAACCGGGAAGCGCCTCTTCAATCTCGCCGCTGATCTGTGAAACGTACCCGGGAATGATGAGACGCCGGCGGTTGAGTTGGCTCTCGACCCCGCTCGCTTTCACCGCTGATCCGACCTTGGCGCCGGTGAATTTGCCGGCCGCCCATGCCGTGAGTACGCTCAAGCCCTCGCTCTCCACGATGACCAGGTGCGCGGGCACTCCCGAGTTCTCGATCTCGCCGGAAACGAGGAAGTAAGTGAGCGAGAAATTCGTCGTCGCCAGCACGGGCGAATCCGGGCCGGGATCGCCAATCGCGTAGAGCTTTGGCTCCACCTGAATCGGTTTCTGCGGATCGGTATAGATGTTCTGCCGCAGCATGAGCAACGGCAGCAGCAGTTCGAACTGCATCCGGTCGAGCACCAGGATCGAGGCGTACTTGCAGATGTACGTACAGGCGTCGGCGACCACTTCCGCCGCATCATGCCCGGTGGCGAAATTGAGGATCGGATAACCCAGCGGTTCGCACGAATTCCTGAGCGCAGCCTTGCGGATGAGGGTGTTGTTCTGTAGGACGGCCGCAGCATTATCGGCCGGTATATCGAGCACCAGATCCTTCACGCCCAGGCCCGCCAACTTCGCGGTGAGCGCGGCCAGTTCATCGAGCGTGGCGGCGCGCGCAACCAGCGGGGCGTTGTACTTCAGGGCGAGCGCCGCCATCGCCTCGGCATTGGCCGGCGTCGCTGCATGGATCAACGGACGTTGACCTTCGAGGATCTTCAGTCCGGCCTCCAGCGCGGCCGGATTGGAACTCCGCAGGATGATGCCCATGCCCGTGGCCCCGGCCACGGTCTTCACCAGCGCCGCGAAGGGCGCGACCTCTTCGCTGAAGTTCTCCACCAGGATCAGATCGAGCCTGAGCTTCTCGCCGACGCGGTCGAGACAATACTCGCGCACCTCGGCGATGCGATGGGACGCGTCCGACATCGGCTCGTCGTCGCCGAAGGCAATGGCGAGCGCCGTGGGATGGACGAAGGTTTTCTCATGCCTGAATATGACCGTCTCGTTGCCCACCGCAATCTCGCGGCCCGGCGGCCCGATCTTCACTAGGCGAATCGGCGGTTTGCTGGCAGCTCCAACGGTCTTCTTGGCCTCTTCCGACGCATACGGGCAGGCTGCAAGGTCCGCGTTCTTGGCAGCGAGTTTCATCGCGAACGCCATGCACGTGGGGATGCCGCACTCGCCGCAATTGGTCTTCGGCAGCAGTTTGAAAATCTGTAAACCGGTTAGTGCCATCTCGCCGGCCTCCTCATCCCATGCACGTCATTTCGTCGATCTTGCGCTTGATGGTGCGCGCGGCCAGCGGATGGTACATCACCAGCAAGTCGGCGCCGGCGTTGAGGAAGCTCATCGCCGTGGCGATTTCGAGCAGCGCGCCCCGCTCCTGCTCGGCGCCCCAAAGCGGGAAGTCCGCCCGTCGAGCGCGGCTCTCTTTCGCACGCGCCATTTCGTAGCCCGGCATCGAGATCATCGGCATCGCCAGCATCGGGTCGCCCACGAAAGCGGAGGTACGAATGCGCTCCATTACGGAGTAGGTGTATTCCAGTCCGTAGCCAAGCGCGCCGGTCATCGGGTCGGCTACGATCTTCTCAGCGGGCATGCCCATATTCGTGAGCAGAATGTTCAACTGCTTGCACATGTTCACGTCGATGGGGGTCTGGGCGACCAGGCAATGGTGATAGCCCATCGCAGCCGCGGCGAGCGTCTTGTAATTGTCGGACTCCACCCAGTTCAACAGCAGGTTCTCCCCGGCGAAGGTCGATGCGATGTGCTTCAATACGGTGTTGTTCTTTTGGAAGTGATTCGGGCCCGTGACAATCAGCGGGACGCCCACCGCCTTGAGAACGGCCTGCACCACGTCGGCTGCGGCCTCCGGACTGCTGTCCCCGCTGTCGGGATGAGTCCCCAAAAGGCGCACGTTGATAACCTCTGCGCCCAGCTTTTCCACGCAATGGCGGGCCATGGCGGCCGGATCCTTCAACAGATCGCCATACGCATTTCTCAAGCTATCGGGATAGCTCTTCGGCGGCTGGTCGAACACCTCCATGGCGACGACGGGCCGATGCCCGGTCTTGCCTTCGAAGTGCCGGAAGGGCAAGACCTCCGCGCCGCCGATGGTGACGGCGGAGGTGCGGGTGCCGCTCCCGCCCAGCGTGACTTGACGGATGGCGACTTTCGACTCATCTGCCAAGACTTTGAACGTCGTGGGCATGCTGATGGCCGCCGAAGTGTGACGGGATTCCTGGCGTGGCGGCACCTCCCTTTTCGCTGGTATGGAAGGCGGCGGAGCAGGAGGCGGTGTCGCCGGGAGTGCGGTGGAAACAGTTGCGAGCACGGGCGTCGCGACCGGTGACTGAGTTTGAATTGCAACGGGAGCGGCGACGGCAGGCTGAGCGAAAATGCCGCTTTGCATCAGCAGCATGTTCGCGCCGGCGTGCAACAGGTGCAGGGCGGTTGACGCCTGGAGCGCCGCAAGCTGCTGCTGTTGACTCATGCCCGGCAGTACCGTGGTAACCGGCGGCGCGTGCCTGAGCTGCTCAAGAACCGAGATGATCTCTCCGATGCCATCGACGGGCTGCGGCGCTTGATCGGGAGCGGCGCTGAACGCTGCCGGCGGCTCAACCACATGCTGCGTACCATTCGTAAGCGCGGGAGCGAGGTGCGGTTTCGGAACCTCGGCAGGCGGTGTCTTGGGTGGTTCGGCCACCGCAACGAATGCTGCCAGCGCGGCATGGTTGTGTTCCGGTTCCTTGCCATTCGCTTGGGTAATCTGAACTACTTTTGCTCTGGCCGCATCCACCGCCGCCGCTTCCGGCGAAGGGCTGGTGATCTCCCACATGGCCAGTGCAGGGTGTTGCCGTTGCTCCATATACGCGCGAACTGCGGACGATTCCGTGCCTACCGACTCGTCCGCAATGTCGTTGATGAAATCCTCGATGCCCAGGCGCTGCCCGATAGCAGTCAGGTCTTCCCGCAGCGTCTCCTTCAGCTCTTTCGGCATCCACACAATCCGGCGGTGGCCGCCCTCGGCCGAAATGAATTTGCGGCTGGTCACGTAGGTCTTGCCGACGCCGATGAAGCCCGGCACCTGCTGCCCGCCTCCGGTCATGTTGGCCAGCGTTGAGAACCGCATCCCCGCAGGCGTGTCGCCGGTGTACTCGCGGTTAACCACCATCACGCCGTTGCAGTCCGGCAGCAGCGCGACGATCGCTTCAAAGCAGCCGCAACTGGTCATCGGTTGATCGAGCAGCGAGTACGCGTTGAACGAGCGGATGTTCTGCTTGGAATTCGCGTACACGTAGTCGTTGATGTTCTGCCACTGCCCGCGCACGGGGTCAAGGCATTCGCCTTTGACCAGAGGCTGATTGGGACCGGTGGGATCGATCTCGTAAGCCGCCTTGCCGTCCAGCCAGTTGTAGGCGCCGCACAAACCCAGCCGCTCGGGCGTGATCACACACACGTGACTCGGCGCGAAGCTCTGGCACAGCAGGCATGAATAGAACGTATCCACGCTGTCGTCGGTCAACGATTCCATGCGCTGGTTGCGCGCGCGATAGGCCTGCCGCGCCACGTTGATCCGGCTTTCGACTTCGGGGAGATTGGTGAATAGAGTCACCTGCACCTTGTCCACGATGGCCGGATAGTCGTTCAGGAATTTGGCGCGAATGATCTCGCCGAGGTGCCGGATTCCGAAGCCCCGTTCGTAAGCTGACTTACTGATGCGAATCCAGTTGATGTCCCGCTGGCCCATGTGCCAGATGCCCTCGGCACAGTTGATCATGTGGTGAATCTGGCGTTCGAGAATCGGCTCGAAATCCGGCTGCATCTTGCGCCCAGCGACTTCCACCCAGATACCCAGCGGCAGCGCCGTGCCCTCGGCTACATCGTCGATCTCCGGCCCGACCACTTCGATCCGGCCGTCCTGCACGTCAGGCAAATCGCGCGTGGTAACGAACTCGAAAGCCGGGGTACGATTGCCTCCGAATTCGACGCGCGTCTGCTCCTTGCGAACGCGCTCGCCTTCGAACGCCGCTCCGAAAGCAACGGGGATCGGGATCTTCGTGACCTTCACTTTGCAGCCGCGCACTTCGAGGCACTTCTCCACGATGCGCTGGATGGGCACGGAAGAAACGACGTGCTCGTAGGTGCAAATACCGGTCGGCAGAATCTCTGGAATCGCCGTATCCGCAATGGTCGGGAAGCCGTAGGAGATCGCGCCGGCCGCGGCGGCGTACTTCTCTTCCGTCACTTCGCCCAGCGCCATGACGAAGGCGAACGTGCGGTCCTTGTTGTACTTCAGATTGCGCTGGTAATCGCCGGCTTCCACTGCGCCGAAGCTGAGTGCCACGCGGTTCGCAAAACCGAGTGCGTAGATCGCCGCGGAGATCTCCTTGCCGAATGGAACCAGCCGCGTCTCCCACCCCAACTGCACGCCCGCCTCGGCCAACTGCTCGGCGAAAGACACGCCGTTGGTGTGACCCGCGATGAAGACGTAGAGGTTCTTTTCCTGCAACTCGCGGGCAATGCGCACCGCATCCTCGATGGTCGGCGCCGCTCCGACAACCGCAGCGAAGCCGGGCGCGGACCCGTCTACGAATTCGATGCCACGCTCGCGAATGATGACGTCGCTGGCCGCGCCCAGCCAGATGCCGTTCACCGGATTCGGGCCAATCACGTACTTGCAGGCTTCGATTACCTCGAAGGCAAACAGCGTCGCCATGCCGGCATCGAGAGTCCCGCCGAGATAGGGTAGCCAAACGTTATCGGTGGGGACATCCGGCAGCAGCTTACGGCATTCGTCCATCACCGGTTGCAGCTCCGAAAGCCTGGTCACGCGGCGTCCGAGCAAAGAATAGATGACGGGCAGGGCGTATGCCGTCCCCGGGAACTCAACCGGACAATCTAACCCCTTCGCAGCGATGGCGCTGGCGAGAATCTCCTCGGCTTCGCGAACAATGGCCAGGGCCCCGCGAATTGCGGAGGACGCGATGATCTTGCTCATTGCTGCTCCCGCCTCGACTTCATGTCGAACATCTTGCGCTCTCTCTTCACGTTGATGCGCAGGGCGTCTCGCTTGCGTTCGATGTGCGCGAGCATCTTTTCAGCCGCAATCACCGGATCCGGCTCCCATTCGAAGCGTCCACCGGTGATGCTCTCCATCTCCTCGCACAGCAGACGGGTCACGTTCTCGCTGCCCTGCACATAGAGCGGATGGCCCAGCACCACGTACATTCCGCTGGCCACGAAGTAGTGCCCGATGGCGACCGCTTTTTCGCTCATCCACTCCGGCGCGGCCCCCGCCACGGGCAGGTCCGAGAGATCGTCGCCCAAGCCGCCCTCGGCAACCAGGTTCGTCGCGGCCATCAGAATCCGGCTGTTGTCCACGCACGACCCCATGTGCAGAACCGGCGGAATGCCGACGGCCTCGCAGACTTCGCGCAATGATGCGCCGGCCTTCGCGAGTGCCGCCTCCGGCGTGAGCAATCCGGCTTTCGCGCAGGCGATGGCGGCACAGCCCGTCTGCAGCACCAGCACGTTGCGCTTGATCAGTTCCTCAGTCAACCGCACGTGCGAATCGTCCGACTTGACCTTCGGATTGCTACAGCCGATGATCCCCGCGACACCGCGGATACGGCCGTCGATGATGGCATCGTTCAACGGCCTGAAGGTGGCGCGGAAACGGCCGCCGAGCATGTGGAAGATCGTTTCATTCGAGAATCCGGCAACGAGGTCCATCGACTCGTTGGGGATGTTTACTCGGTCGCGATCGCGCTGCTCGAAGTTGTCGATGGCCATCCGAATCAGACGGCAGGCGTGCTCGTAGCCTGCGGCGGCGTCGAAGGTGATTTGCTCGGCCTGGTCGCATTGTGCGATCTCGGACGTGCTCACCAGCCGCGTATGGAAGCACTTGACGACCTGCGCCAGCGACGGCATCACGCACTGCACGTCCACGATCATCACTTCGACCGCGCCGGTCAAAATCGCCAGTTCCTGCTGCAGGAAATTGCCCGCAATCGGCAGCCCATGCCGCATCAGAACTTCATTTGCCGTGCAGCAGATGCCAGCGAGATTAATGCCTGCCGCGCCTTTCGAGCGAGCGTAATCGAGCATCTCATCGCTCTGAGCGGCGACGGCCAGCATCTCGGAGAGCGTCGGTTCGTGGCCGTGCACGATGATGTTCACTTTGTCGTGCGAGAGCACGCCCAGGTTCACGCGGCTGCGCACGGGCTTCGGTGTGCCGAACAGAATGTCAGAAACCACGGTCGCCATGGCCGAGCCCACCCAGCCGTCCGCTAGGCTGCACTTCAAGCCGCCCATGATCAGGTGGCGGTAATCGTGGTCCACGCCCATGTGCGTGCGGTGCATCAATTCGACGACGGCCGAATCGACGCCGGCGGGTTCGATCTCCAATTTTTTCCACAGATCCTGGCGCTTCTGGGGAGCCAGCTTGAGAGTCGCGTTCGGCTCCTCCGACCAGGCGAATTGGCCTTGGAAGAAGTTGGCCAAGTCGAGCGCGATGGCGAGATCGTCACGACTTTCGCACTCGATTTCGAAGAAGCGCGCAGCCTCCCTCAATCGCATTGGGTCGGTGATTTTGTAGTCTCCGCCCTTGCCTTGCGCCACCAGCTTCAGCGTCCGCACCAGCATACGGCCGTGGTCGGAGTGGGCCGCCGTGCCAGCCGCGATCTCGCGCAGCAGATTGCGCGCCGTGATAGTGTCTGCGTCCGCGCCGCAAATGCCGAGCTTCGCTTTCGGAGTGATGCGGCAGGGGCCCATGTGACACAGCCGGCAGCACACGCCATCGGTGCCGAACTTGCACTGCGGGTGCTGCGCTTTGTAGCGGTCCCACACCGTCGATATGTGGGCGTCTCCGGCGATTTGGACCATCTCGTTGGTGGCCGCATCGCGGGACACTTCACGGTCGGGGGTCTTGGGCGGAGCGGTAGCCATTAGCGGGCCTCCAATTGAGCAATGAATATCTGCTCCAGCACAGCGTCGATTGCGAGCCGTGCCGGCGAGTCGAGCGGGATGGACTGAATCGACAAACCGTCCGCGTCGAAAGCCGCAATGCAGGGGTCCAGAGGAACCGTCGCCAGCAGCGGCAAATGGGTGTCCTCGACCGCTGCTCTCACCGCGGCGGGGAGTTCGCCGCCAGGTACGCGGTTGACGATCAGGCCGCGTTTTTTCGCCGGAAGCGCGACCTCATCGGCCAGCGCCGAGATGCGGCCGGCGGTGTGAATGCCGCGCACCGTGCAGTCCGAGACGATCATCAGGTAGTCCAACGAGAGCAGCGTCCGGCGCGAGACATGCTCCAGTCCGGCCTCGCTGTCGAGTACGACGTGCTTGTAGTTTCTTGCCAGCCGGTCCAGGACTTCCCGCAGCACGTTGTTCGCGAAGCAGTAACAGCCCTGCCCCTCGGGCCGGCCCATGACGATCAGGTCGAAGCCCTTCTGCTCGACCAGCGCCTCCTGCACGCGCAAGTCGAGGAACTCCTGCTTGGAAACCCCTTTGAGCGACTGTGCCTGCTGGCGCGCGGCTTCGCGGATGCCGCCCACCGTCGCACCGAAGCTCACGCCCAGCGCCTCGTGCAGATTCGAATTAGAGTCCGCATCGACGGCCAGAATCGGCATCTCGCCATGCCGCACCAGCCAGTCCACGGTCAGCGCGGACAGCGTCGTCTTGCCGACGCCACCCTTGCCCGTCATCGCTAGAGTGAGTCCCATGGGAGTATGCGCCCGGATCAGGCCAGCACGCCTTGTCGCAGCAGCGCGCTTGTGTCGTGGAGAACGCGGAAGACTCGCTCGGCGACATCCACCGGCAGCGAGCCCGTGCCGCACGACGGCGTGATCAACGATTGTTTCAAGATGAGTTCCCGGTCCAGCCCGGTCGCCCTCGCGAGGTTGTCCACCAAGTCGGAGAACTTGCTTGCCAGGCTTTCCGCCGTCTGATCTTGAATCTTCGCGCTATTGGTGGGAACGATGCCCCACGCCAAGCCCTTTCCGGCCTCCAAATGGCGTTTGACCGCTTCCGGGTACAGCGCGATCGACTCGCCGTAATCGAACGCGTCGAAATTGACGATGTCCACGCCGGCGTCGATCAGGATGGACCACTCCGTGTTGCCGCAGCAATGGACCCCGGCCAGAGCCCATTCCGAGTGGATTGCCTCCACGATTTCGCCCAGTTTGGCCACGACATCCTCGCGCGTCACGCTGACATAGGTCGAGGAGCCGAAAGCCGACAGGATCGGCTCATCGATGAAGCAGATCACGTCCTGAGCGAACTTGCGGAACCTGCGGATCTGCCAGCGGCATTTCATCGCCAGTGCTTTGACGACCACGTCGTTGAACTCGTCGTTGTAGTAGATGGCGCGCTTGTTCTCGTCGACTATCGTCAACCCGAAGCTGATTGGTCCCGTCGTCTGCACCTTCACGAACGGCCGCATGCCGCCCGCCTGCTCCAGCGCTGCCTCCATGGCGTAGATGCCCTTCGAGAACTCGGGCGTGATCTGGAAGGCGTCGAGATCCTCGGCCAGGTAGCTCTCGTAGAACGCGGCTAGTTCGTTCGAGGCGTCGCCGGTCGTATCGACGTACATGCGCTGCTTCTCGCGGTCGATCACCACGCGTGGGATGCCTTCGCTGTACTGGATCTCCATCTGCTCATTAAGGCCATTGGCGGGTAGTTGCGGCCAAATCGGTGCGTCGGGAATGTTCGCGAGAACGACGCGCACCGCCGCTTGCGGGTCGGGGTGGGGCAGGCTGCCAATCGCGGTTGCCAGGCACCTGGGCTCGAAACTCATTGTCTTTTCTCCTCGCTCACAGAAATCAGCGCTGCCTGGAGGCTCTGGAAGGGCGCCAGCAGGTCCGTAAATCCTAAATCAACAAGCGACAAACCGGAACGGTCCGCTGCAGCAATCCGCCCGTCCAAGGCGATGGCGCCCAGCACCGCTGCCGCGCCAAACTCGCTCTCCATCCAGCGGCGATCGTCGGCCGGTGCGACGGACTTGTTCAGCACGACGCCGAAGCGGCGGACGCCAAGCTCGCGTGCCATTTCATGCACGCGGTGCGCGGTGGACACGCTACGCTGACCCGGCTCGACCACCGCCAGCATGATGTCCACGCCCATGGCGGTGCCTCGCCCCAGGTGCTCGATGCCGGCCTCCATGTCGAGAATCACCAGTTCGTCGTGTTTCAGCACCAGGTGGAGCACTAGACTCTTCAGCAGCACGCTCTCCGCACAAGCGCAGCCGCCGGCGGCACGCGGCACGGCTCCCAGTACCAGCAGATCGACGCCGGCGTGCCTAACCGCATAATGCTCCGCAATGTCCGACACGTCGGGGTTCATTTTGAACATCTGACCGAATCCGCGAACTTTGGCCCCAGTGCGCTCTTCGATCAGGCGGCGTTCCGTCGAAATCGTCCGAATCTCCGACCAGCGGTCTTTGGGCACGCCGATCGCGGATGCAAGATTCGCGTCGGGGTCGGCGTCTACGGCCAGTACGCGATACCCAGCGGCGGCGTACAGCCGAGCCAGCGTGCCCGCCACGGTGGACTTCCCTACCCCGCCCTTGCCCGAAATCGCGATTTTCACCGGGTTTGCCCTTTCGCGTTCTTCGCAGAACGAATGGCTTGCTCCACCGCCAGCATCGCGAACCCGACGATCTCTTCCGATGCGGCCCGCGCAGCCAATGGGTCGTGCCGCTGCAAGGCCTGGAACAGAGACCGATGCGCCTCCAATTCCAGCGCCGGTGAGGCGGGCAGATGGAGCGTGTAGGAGAGGGCGGCCCGCAACGGCTGGCGGATGCTTGCGTTGAGCTGTTGAAATAGGGGGTTGTGCGAGGCTTCGACCACCGCCTCGTGGAACTGGAGATTCAGCCGGATCGCCTCGTCCGAGTTTCCCGCGTTCGCCAGGCCCTCCCAGCGCTCCAGGCACGCTCCGATGGAGTCGATTTCCTCCGCAGTAGCCCGCAGCGCGGCAAATCCCGATGCGGTCGGCTCGATGGCCAGGCGCACCTCGCACAGGTCGCGCAGCAGGCGCGGGTCCATTTGGGTTTCCGACTGCCAGCAGAGCACGTCCGGGTCTAGCAAACGCCATTGTGAACGTGGTGTAGAGCGTGTGCCCGAGCGCGGGCGCACAACGACTAACCCTTTATCTTCGAGTACCTTAACCGCCTCTCGCAGGATGCTGCGGCTAACCCCGAGTTGTCTACAGAGTTCGGCCTCGTTCGGAAACTCGATCAGTTCCGAGCGGCGCTCGGCCTCGATGACTTGCAGAGCGAGCCTGCGCGTGACGCGGTCGTGCAGACTTCCGATCGGTTCGATGCTGGCGAACTGCATGGCCGGGCTCGGCATTTGCAACTGAGCATATCATATGCTCAGATTCGATTGGACGCAAGACGGGCAGGCAGAAGTCAGCGGTTTCGGAAAGTTGCCGGAAGACTCCCCTGCGTGCCGCGGAGCAGGCGGACCGACGAGGGGTTATGTCAGTCGCGCCGAAAAACAGCGACGGCAGTGGCTGCTTGATTTTGCTTTGCGGGGAGAGGCGGGTTGTCA
>CAIVVT010000233.1 GCA_903909435.1 uncultured Acidobacteriia bacterium
GACTCCGCAATTCTTCAGGATGCCGGCCCTGTCACGCTGCTCATCATCCCCGTGGCCGGCCCCTCGGTCAATACTGGCTCTCTGGTGGCGGGCGGAGTCATCCAACTCATCGACAAGATCGTCGGGCTCTCCGTTGTCCCTGTGGGAAACCTTTCCCCGGGCACGGTGAACCTGGCCAGCGCGACGAAGTTCGCAGATAGCGTCGGCGGTCAATACGTCCTGATCGATGGCGGCATGATCACGATTGCGAACTCCAACGCCTCGTTGCCGATCGCGCAATTCCAGACGGGCGGGATCATCCTCCAGGACAAGCAGACGGCTCCGCAGTATGCCGTGAAGATCACGCCGTCCTGGGTGAAGGTCGAAAACACGGTCACCGGGCCGGGCATGGCGATCACTGCGACGGGCGCAACGATTGCGCAGGGGTGGTCCGGCGTGACGCCGCTCTACCCGAATGTGGCCATCGGCGCAGCCACGGTCACCATTTCGGCGAGTGTCACCGCGAACGTATCGATCTCGGCGTCCGGTGGCGGCGCCTCCGTGGGGCTGACCGACGGAACATACAGCGGATTTCTGGCCACCCAGTGGGGCGGTGGCTTCCAGCATGGACTGGCGCTCGTCAATTCTACGGGCGTGGGCAGCACCGCGCTTTGCAGCGACAATGGCGTCATCGCAGCCGCTTCCGTTTACGCGAGTCCCGGCGGAACGCTGGAGTTTCACGGCACGATCATCAACTTCGTGGACGCGCCGAAGTTCTCCGCCACGCAGCCCACCAACGGCGCGGTGAGCGGGACTCTGACGAACTTCCCGACTGGCACCACCTCCGGCAATCCAAGGGCGTTCGTGAAAATCGTTCTCGCCGACGGTACGCACGCCGTCGTACCCGCCTGGGCCCTCGCCTGGTAGAAGGACACCTTATGATCACCACAACCACTCAGAATGCGGTGGCCGCGCTCGTTGCGGCGGTCGCTGCGGATTTCGCGCCGCAACTCCCCTCTGCCATCAGCGTCCAAATCAACTCGGGCGCTGGGGCAACCAAGAACGTCGCAGTCATCGTCGTGGCCACGGTCGCGGGCACGGACCCTCCGGCCAACGGGCAGTATGCGGCGAACTATGTGATCGGTGCGCCGGTGGAGGTCCCCGCATGACGCCCATCGAACTCACCAAGGTCGAGCAGGACATTCTCAAAGCCCGCAAGTACGCGATGGATAGCTCGCGCGAAGGCGTGGCCTTCCAGGTGGCCGTCGAGACGATCGTGCAGCGGTACGAACTGGGGCCTGGCTGGAGCATCAACGCCAACGACCCGACTCACTTGATCCCGCCCGTCGGCCTGACTGCTCAGCCCGCCTAAGCTCTCAGCCCCATTCCGCCCGCTCCACCCCGGCGCTTCCGCGCCGCTGCAGACGGGCACCTCTGACTCAACGTTCGAATCGACCGAAGGAGAACATCATGAACTGGAAAAGCGTTCTGAAACTGGTGGCGAGCGCGTCTGCAGGCGCAGCCGGCCAAATCATCACCACCGGCCTGCAATCCGGCGCGAGCCCGACCACGGGCGCGTTCTGGAGCGGCGTCGGCATCAACACCGGGCTCGTTGCGGTGCTGACCCTGCTGGCGCACCTCACGCCCTCGCCGGTCACGCCCAACCCCGTCGCCGCGCCGGCCGAGAAGCCGCAGACCGCCTGAAGCGGGGCTTCGGCCCCGGATTCCTCACCAGGAGCAAAGAGAACATGATTCGTCCTGACTTCTCGGCAATGAGCGACCGCGAGCTCCTGGTGAGCCTGCTCACAAGCCTCTACGACCTGAAGGAGCACCTGGAGGGCAACGGCAATCCCGGCCTGTGCTTCCAGCGCGGCGAGGAACTGAATGCCGTTCGTTCGCGCATCGCAGTCCTCGAATCCTTCAAGTCCTGGGTCAACGGAGCGATCGCCGCGCTCGGCACCGCCTTGACGGTGGCCCTGGTCACCATCGGGTGGCTGCTGCAGCGCGGCAAATAGCAGCAGTATGTGGCGCACCGCGCCGGTAGGAGATCCCTTGAAGAAACTCATCCTTTTGGGCTGGCTGTTTGCGGCGTTGGCATTCGCACAGCCCGCCCTTGTGACAGTAAACGGCCCGATCAACAATACCGACGGCAGCGGGTTCACCGGGCGCATGACGATCTCGAACCCGCGCCTGCTGTGCCTGGGCGTCGCCATTCCCGCGGCTTCGCGCAATTACACGCTCACCTCCGGTGTGGCATTTCCCGTGATGCAGCTGTACGCGCTAGGCGCCTGCACCCCCGGCTACTCCTACACCGTGGTCTACCTGGGGTCCGAGCGCACCACGGCTTTTTGGAGCATCCCGGCCACTCCATTGACCACCACAGTGGCTGCGGTGGAGGTGCAAGCTCCACTCCCGCCCAACATGCAAATCAACCTGAACCAGCTGCAGCCGGGCACGCTGGCACTCCAGGTCCCGACCTGGAGCGGCAGTGCGTGGGGCCTGGCCATTCCCAGCGGCGGGGGCGGCAGCGTGAACAGCGTCAACGGCCAGACCGGCGCGGTCGTGCTGGGCAACGGCTTCGCGGGCCTCACCCCGGCCTGGTCGAGCGGCACGCTCAACATCCCGCTTTCGAGCACGGCCAGCGTGACTGGCGGTCTTGTTACGAACGCGGAGCATGTCTATTGGGACGCGAAGCAAGCCGCGATTACGCTGGGCACAACCGCGCAATATCTGCGCGGCGATTTGTCCCTCGCTGCGTTCCCGACGATCCCTTCGAATACCTCGCAGATCAGCGAATCGGGCAATCTGTATTTCACGAACGCCCGGGTGACGACGGCGATGGCTGGCTTGTACCAGTCACCGATCTCGCTGGGCACCACCGCTCAATATCTGCGAGGCGACCTCTCGCTCGCCGCCTTCCCGGCGGTGCTGACCAACCCGATGACCACCGCCGGTGACATGCTCGTCGGCGGCGCGGCCGGCGCGCTGACGCGGCTGGCGGTCCCCGGCAACGGGACATGGTGCCCGAACTGGTCGACTGGCGTTGTGACGCTCATCACCTGCCCCGGCGCAGGCGGCGGCATCTCATCGATCGGGCTGACCGCTCCGGCCGCCTTCACCGTGACCGGCTCGCCCCTCATCGCCAACGGCACCCTGGCCATCTCCGGCGCGGGCACGGCGGCTCAGTATATTCTCGGGACCGGCGCGCTGGCCACGTTTCCGACCACCTGGGCCTACGGTTCGATCACGGGCGCGCCGACGATCCCTATCGCGAGTTCCACGACTCCGGTGATGGATGGGGTCGGGACGATTGGCGCGCTTACAACCTTTGCGAAGGCGGACCACATTCACCCTTCCGACACGACCAGGCAATCGACGATCACCGGCGCGCCTGGGGCCTGGCCTACAACCTGGGCGTGGGCCTCGCTTTCCGGCGTACCGTCGATTGCGAACACGGTGAACGGGGTCACCGGCGCCGTCGTGCTGGGCAACGGCTTCGTGGGGCTGACCCCGGCTTGGAGTGCCGGAACGCTCAACATCCCGATGGCCAGCACGGCGTCGGTCACCGCGGGCCTGCTGAGTAACGTGGACTACGCGGCATTTGCTGCGAAGCAGGCAGCCATCACCACCGGAACCCAGGACCAGCTGATCTCCGGGCTGCTTGGCCTGAAGTCCCTGGTGAACTGCGCCGGCGCGCTCGCGTACTCCACAACCACACACCTGTTCACGTGCGGGACACTTCCCACGGTGGCCTCGACTACCTCCGCTCTGAAGGGCGACGGCGCTGGAAACGCGGTAGCCGTGACCGGCACCGGAACTTACTGCGTCCACGTGGATGGAACCAGTGCCTTGTGCGGCGGCGGGGCGACTGTGGCGACGACGTCTGCCGTCCTGAAGGGCGACGGCGCAGGCAACGCGATTGCCGCGACGCCGGGAACCGACTTCCAAGCAGCGTTGGGCTTCACTGCCGAGAACGCGGCCAACAAAGGCACCGCCAACGGCTACGCGGGCCTGAACGCGAGTAGCGATGTGCCCATTGCGAATCTCCCCGTCACCGGGGCAGGAACGACAGTCCCGACCGTGGACACGACACCCACGGTGGGCAACTGCCTGAACTGGTCAGCCAACGGCGTCCACGACTCCGGCTCTGCCTGTGGCGCCGGTGGCGGGGGTGATGTCTACCAGGCCAACAGCAACACTTTCTTGAACGGCACCACGCAGACCTTCACCGCATCGAGCACCGCGCCGGTCCGCCCCAGTATCAACATCGGCTCGGCCATCACTACGGACCCGTCTGGGCCGGTGGCGGGCGACCTGTGGATGAACGGCACGGGCATGAAGTACCGCGGAGCGGCTACGACTTACCTCATCGCCGCGGCCAATCTCTCCAATACGTGGACCGCGCTGCAGAACTTCACATCAGCGATCAAGTTCAACTCCGGCACGACGGGCGCTGGATACATCACGCCAGCAGCAGCCTACATCGGGTCGACCGACGGGTACTTCAACCGCAGCACGAACGCCAATCACGGCTTCGGTGCATCCAGCACGCCTGCCGTCATGGAGATGTACGACGCGCTGGCGCCTTCCGGCACGGGGCAAAAACTGGGTGTGCAGCCCATCTACTTCTCCACGGGTGGCTCGCTCGCGAACACTACTGCGAGCGTCAATCTCGCGGCTGCCCCCGGCTCGACCGTGGGTCAGATGTGGGAAGTGTCCGGGACCGTCATCTTCACCGGCACCATCACCTGCACGGCCGGCACATTTGCGGCGACGGTCACCTGGACCGATGGGCGCGGCACCAACTCCTACAGCCCGGTGAGCATCGCTTACGGGAGTCTCTCCTCGGCGGCGGCGAGTGGAACCACGCTCGGGGGCCAGTACAACTTCGGCTTCCAGTTCGTCCAGCGATCCGCCGTCGCGCCCACGTTCGCCACCTCGCTGCCCACCTGTACGGCGTTGCCCTACGACTGGTTCGTCTCTGCGCGGAGGCTTGGATAACTATGAAACTCATCTCAATTGCTCTGCTCGCTCTTCTCTCGTTCGCCATGATCGGATCTTCCGATCCACCTCAGGCCACGTCATGGAATCAGCCGGTGGTGACCATCGCTGGCGCGACTTCAACTGCAGTCTCGGCGTTCCCACTCGTCACACCACCGGACACGAACCTGCACGCCTGGCTGGTCACTGGAACCATCGGGATTGCACAGTCTAGCGGGTGCACGGCCGACGCGGCTTCAGTCACCTTCAACTGGACGGACCCTCGGGGAGCGAACTCTTACAAGCCGGTCAATGTGGGCTATGCCTCGGCGGTGGCCACGCCGGCCAGCGGATCGAGTCTTGGCTCCCAGGTGATGATCGGACCGCTGACGCTGTTCACGTCCACGACTGATCCGATCACGATTACCACGACGGTTCCGGCCTGCGCCAGCTTCACCTACGGATATGCGATCACGGTGAGCCAGTTGTACTGACGCTCACGCTCAGGAATCAGAACGCGCAAAGAGCCCGGCAGCGATGCCGGGCTCTTTGCAGTTTTGCGAGGCAGTGGTCTCCGTGCTCAACCGCGTGCGAGGATCTCCACGTTTGGCGGGCCGTCGGGCAAGTTTCCGAGATGCGCACATCTGAGGAGCGATGGCGGAAGCCCCGATTCCAAAGGCGACCAAACGATTACGAGTTGTCGTGTGCCCGATCCCGCCCAACACATCTCTAACGCCTACGGTGCTATGGTTCCTAGGGAGCCGATATGCCGACCAGAATACAAGCTGTGACACTTTCGTTTCGTAACATGACCAAATGGGCGGTGGCGCTTACGTGCCTGTGCCCGCACCTGTTTGGATTCCAAAGTTCGACGTCAATGCCGAGTGGGTCTGAAGGAGGCGTATCGGCGATCTGGATATTCGCGAATCTTAGCTTCACGGGCATGCGCGCTCAGAACGGTGGCCGCACATTCTGGAAGGTTTTGTCGTTCATCTTTGGGTTTCCGGGGACGCTCTTAACTCTGCTTGTAGTCCCATCAGGTGGCGAACGGGCCTATGGCATCGACATGCCGCGGAAGCATCCCCGCTGAAGATTGGCTTGCTCGAATTGAATACTCTCTGCACGGCCACCCCCGCAAACTGCTGAGAGCGGGTGAAACCGGCATACCGGAAAGTGACCCCCGCGCCCGATTCTGAATCCTCACTGGATCGTCTGGTAATCGCCGCGACCAATCGAATTGCATTCACCCAGAACGCGAAAGAGCCCGGCATCGCTGCCGGGCTCTC
>CAIVVT010000234.1 GCA_903909435.1 uncultured Acidobacteriia bacterium
CGAGCCGCTGGCGTGGCCGCATTGGGCGGCCAGCGAATTGTGATGAGCGCGAAAGGGCTTTCGCCCGAAGGACGGTACGAGGCGAGTGCGCTGCGCGACAAGGCGGCGAATATCACGAATCTCGCCCGGATCTGCCGCGAGAACGGAGTCGGGCTGGCGTATCACAACCACAATCCGGAGTTCGCCAATCACAACGCCGAGATCGAAGCGCTGGCGAGTTCGACCGAGCCCGGACTGGACGACTTCCTGGTTGACGCGGGCCACGCCTATCTGGGTGGAGGCGATCCCGCCCGGTTTGCCGCGCGCCACGCGCAACGCATCTTCGGCTTCCATTTGAAGACATTCCAGGGGCGTGAAGAGGCGTCTCAAGTCCCGCTGGGCCAGGGCGATTTGGGCTTTGAGAAACTCGCCAGCGCCCTGCACTCCAGCCACTGGTCGGGCTGGTTGATCACCGAGGAAGGCGGCGGCCCGAAGCCCGGCAACACCGCCGCTGTCAGGCCAGACCGCGACTACATCCGACGCGTGTTCGGTGTGTGATGTCCCTTTCGAGGCGGCTACTCAAACCCGCAGCGCGGTGTGCAACGCCGGAACGGAAGCGGCCAGCCGGGTAGCCGTCACGCGCACGTTCGGGTGCTGCTGCAGGAACGAGGCCGGAAAGCGGCCCGTCACCGGCCCGAAGAACGCGCGCCGCCACAGCCCGGCGTGCCAACTGCGCAAGAGCGTGACGTGAACGTAGCGGCTGGAGAGAATCTCCCGCATGCCGATTGTGGCGGCGCGATGCGGCACGATGTCCCACACTCCATCCGTCCCACACAAGCAAACTTGAGCGCGTGTCGCCGGCAACAGATCCTGGGCACGCGTGGCGCTGTGACGGACGGCGTCGTCGTCGCAAGGTTCGTCCTCGCCGGGCGGATCGTTGAAGGCAAGATGCCCGCTCAAGCCAATCCCCGCGTAGCAGATGTCGGCGGCGCCATGGCGCGAGAGCAGGCCGGGGATCTCGTCCGGCTTGGCAGGATCGGGGAAGATCCGGTTCGCCTGCGGTATCCGGCTGCGGCCTTCGAGCCGGTCGAACAGAGTCTCCTGCATGAAGCGGCGGAAACTGAGCGGGTGATCCAAGCTGACGAGCTGGTCGCGCGAGTCTAGATACTCGTCCATGTTGATGATGACGAGCGCGCTTCCGTCCAGCTGCTGCTGGTTCAGCAGTTCGGCCCAATAGCGATAGTCCAGCGGACCCACCGGCGCAATCACAACCAGCTTCCGTCCTAGCCCGATAGCGGTGCGAAGCTCCGTGGCGAGCTCCGAGGCGACGGTGCGGTTGAGTTCTTCGACGTCCGCGACCTCGCCTGCGAGCAGGTTCGGCCGGGCGTTCAAACTCTCGATTGTCTGGCTGTAATCCACTACAAATCCTCCCTGACCTCCTGCGACGACATCGAACGGGAACATCCAAGGAGGCTGCACGCCTTCATCAAGCGCTACGGCGTCGAGTATCCGTACCTGATAGCGGGCGAGCCGAGCGAGTTGCAGGCCAAGATCAACCAAGCGGAAAACTTGAACGCCTGGCCGACCACATTTTTCCTAGGCCGCGACGGGCTCGTGCGTGGAGTGCACGCCGGCTTCGCCGCGCCGGCCAGCGGCGAATTCAATGTCCAGTTGAAACAGGACTTTGCAAACACCGTGGAGCGGCTTTGTCGGAGGAGACGCGCGCATCCCGGTGATGAGGAGCCGGCTCACGGCCGCCAGTGCTGCGCGGCCGTGAGCCGGGTAGGTCATAAGTTAATGAATAGTAAGGCTTTAGCAGAGTGAATGGAAGTCGAGCTCAGTTTCGACCGGCAAGGGCAATGCACTGCCAGCCTGTTCGGATGCACGGATGGCTTTCAAGTCCATTTCTCGATAGACATTCAGGTCATTCTGTGGCAGGATTGAAACGTGGTCACCTTCGGAAGCGAAAGTGATGGTTCGTACCGACTTTTACGCGTCGTTGAGAGGCTAGATCGAGATGAGCATACCCACAATCCAGGTTGAGGAACTGAAGCGGCGGTTGGACGCCGGAGAGAACTTGTTCTTGCTGGACGTCCGCGAAGAATACGAATACGATATCTCCAACATTGGTGGACACCTGATTCCCCTGCCTGAGTTGTCGGAGCGCGTAAGGGAACTGGATGCCGGCAAGGAGATCATCGCCTTCTGCAAGATGGGTACGCGCAGTGCCAAGGCGGTACAACTCCTGAATAAGGCCGGATTCCCCAATGTGCGCAGCCTCACCGGCGGGATTCACGCCTGGTCCGACCGGGTGGACCCACGAATTCGCAAATACTAGACCAGTCGGCCGATCTGTCAAACGGCTAAGCAGTCGATCGGGGAAGAGTTGGCGCGACGCCCGGTCTTCGCCATGCCCGAACTCCCCGTGCATCGCTCGACAGACGGCATGTCCCCGGATCCTCAGACTGCGCAGCCTGTCGCGCGGCAACGGCGAATTACTCCTTGGCACCAGATGCTGAAACAAGAGTCCTCAAATCGGAGGGCCCGGTTATGCGGTGAGGCGCTGCCCTTGTGAGCAGCGCCTTACCGAACGACTGGGGTGTCTGGGTGGTCGATTTCCAGAGCCACTGGATCGGGCGGCTCTCAGGAGTTGCCGGCTGGACGGCCGACTTGCAGCCGCCTGAGCGAGGCGACCAGCGCGTCCAGGTCATCGCACGTGTTGTAGAGCGCCAGCGAGGCGCGGGCCGTGCTTTCGAGGCCGAAGCGCCGGTGGATCGGCTGCGCGCAATGGTGCCCCGCCCGTATGGCGATGCCGTCCCGATTGAGGTATTCGCCGATCTCCTCCGTCCGGATGCCGTCCAGCACGAAGGACAAAACGCCCGCCTTTTCGCGGGCCGTCCCGATGATCCGCAGGCCCGGCACGGTCTGGAGCGCCGCGGTGCCATAGCTCAGCAACCCGGCTTCGTGGCGGCTGACATTCGCCATCCCGACCCGGTCCAGGTAGTCGACCGCCGCGCCCAGCCCCACCGCGTCGGCGATGTTGCCCGTACCGGCTTCAAACCGCGCCGGAGGCGGGTTGTACACCGTCTTTTCAAACGTCACGTCCTGGATCATGTTCCCGCCGCCCTGCCAGGGCCGCGTGACCTCCAGGATTTCGGACTTGCCGAAGACCGCGCCAATGCCGGTCGGTGCGAACATCTTGTGCCCCGAAAGCACATAGAAGTCGCAGTCCAGCGCTTGCACGTCCACGCGCATGTGCGACACGGCCTGAGCCCCGTCCACCAGCACTTTGGCACCGTGGCGGTGTGCCGCCTCGATCATCGCGTTCACGGGCGTGACGGTCCCCAGAGCATTCGAAACTTGAGCTACCGCGACGAGGCGCGTCCTCGGGCCAAGCAGCTTCTCATACTCCTCCAGAATGATCTGGCCGGTGTCGTCCACCGGGGCCACGCGCAGCCGCGCGCCCTTTTCGGCGCACAGCATCTGCCAGGGCACGATGTTGGCGTGGTGTTCGAGCCACGATACGACGATCTCGTCGTCCTTTTGGATGTTCTGGCGCCCCCAGCTTTGGGCCACCAGGTTGATCCCCTCGGTCGCTCCGCGTACGAAGATGATTTCGCGCGTTGTTGGAGCGTTGAGGAACCGCCGGACCTTCTCGCGGGCGGACTCGTAAGCGTCCGTCGCCCGGGCCGCCAGTTCGTGCGCCGCGCGATGGACGTTGGAGTTCTCGTGGGCGTAAAAGTAGCTGAGCCGGTCGATGACGCTCTGCGGCTTCTGCGTGGTCGCGGCGTTGTCCAGCCAGACCAGCGGGCGGCCGTTCACGCGTTCCCGCAGGAGCGGGAAGTCGCGGCGAATCGCCTCCGCGTCGAAGGGCTGCGAGGAGAGGCTGGGGTTGGCGGGCTCGGGGCGGGCCTCCGCCGGTTCGAGCACGGGGACCGGCCCCGGCGCCGCGGGCGGGTAGGAGAACAGCGGCCGCGCTTCCTCCAGAAACGAGAAGGCCGGAACCGTGGAATCCGGCGGTCCGAAGCCGCCCGGAACCGTGGGCGCGGGCGGCGAACCGAACGGGGTCGTTTCCGCCGGCGTGGCGGCCTGGCTCAGGCTTAAGGGTGCCTCGTCGAACTCCGGAACGATCACCGGATCGGACTCGCGGAATCGAGGGCGGGCCTCCTGCAAGAAAGCGAAGTCGGGCTGCGCCGGGGAATCGGCCCCCCCGGCGTTGCCGGGAACTGCCGGCAAGGGCGGCTCCCCGAACTGGGCCGCCAGGCTTTCGCCGGACGGAAGGACATCGAAATCCGGCGGTGGCAGGACGTCCGAGCCGCCGAACGCGGGACGGGTATCCTGCAGAAACGAAAAGCCGGAATTCGCCGCCGGATCGGACACCGGAACCGCTGGCGCGGCGCCGGCGGGCAGTGCGGGCGCCGTCGACGGCTGAGGCAGCGACACGAAGTCCGGAATGGCGGACCCCGCGGATTGAACGGGTTCCAGGCTTACCCCCAGCGCGGCCGGATCAACCGGCGCCGGCGGCTGCTGCGACGGGATGACCCCGGGGTTCTGCGCGGGCTCCGGCGTTGCCGGGAAGGCAGTGAAAAACTCGGCCGCCAGGCGCGCCAGGACATCCGGATAAGGGAGACTTGGAGGCCATCCGCGCGCTCCCAATCCAGCCTCATTTGTACTCATGGTAGTTGGTCACGTCCACGTCTTCCAGCACGGCGATGGCGTCGTCGGTCAGCACGGCAGTGGAGCAATACAGCGAAATCAGGTATGAGGCCAGGGCCCGGTTATCGATGCCCATGTAGCGGACCGAAAGTCCCGGACTGATCTCGCCGGGGAGCCCCGACTGGAACAGCCCGATGCATCCCTGTTTGCGCTCACCGACCCGCAGCAGCAGGATCTTCGACTTGTTGTCGGAACTCTTCACGCGGATTTTGTCGGTGGGAATCAGCGGGATGCCGCGCCAGGTGAGAAACGGATTGCCGAACAACGTGGTGGTCGGCGGGGGCACGCCGCGGAAGGTGCATTCGCGTCCGAACGCCGCGAAGGTGCGCGGGTGCGCCAGGAAGAACGACGGCTCTTTCCACACCTTGGTCAGCAATTCGTCCAGGTCATCGGGAGTCGGCGGGCCCGTCCGGGTCTTCAGGTGCTGGCCGGGAGCGATGTTGTGCAGGAACCCGTAGTCGGCGTTGTTGAGCAGCTCGCTCTCCTGCCGCTCCTTCACGTGCTCGATGGTCAGCCGAAGCTGCTCCTTCACCTGGTCGTAGGGCCGGCTGAAGAGATCCGAGATGCGCGTATGAACGTTGAGTACCGCGTTGATGGCGTTGAGTTTATATTCCTTGGGCTGTTCCTCGTATTGGACGTAGGTTCCCGGAATGGGGCTCTCCTCCACCTGACCACAGGTGGCTTCGATGGCCTTACTCTCGTCCACGCGGTTGATGCGGAAAGTCCCCGACTCGAGCGGTTTCCAGTCCAGCAGCCGTACGAGCCAGCGGGGAGTGATCGCCCCGAATTGGGGCGCGGTCTTGGCGACGTTTGCCAGTTGAAACGCCGCCTGTTCGCCCAAAGACTGTTGGGCAATGATTTCGTCAGCCACTTAGGTTGTCTCCTTATGCATCATCTTCGCGTGTCAGATTGGCAATGAAAATAGAACCTTGAGATCAAGATTTCGAACCTTGGGCGAGCACAAGACGGCGGCCGAAGGCCGGAGTTGGAGCTAGAAGACAGCCGTTCCACGCGAATCAGCATCTCTGCGCCGACACGCCGGCTCACCGCCAGTCGTCCACGCTGTCCTTTGGCGGACGTTGTCCGACGTCGGTCAGAGCTCACCAGTCAGTTCCCATCGCTTCAAATTACTATATTCCTATCGACATAATACAATAAAGCGCATGCGGCAGGACGAAAAGGGCCAGTGCGCTCATCCCGAGGCATCTTTGATCGCTGTGGCCATACCCAACTGGCACAACGACCGCGATCAGCGCGCGTGGTACGGGCAAGCCGGCAATTCTGAGGAGGCGCTCCACTCGAGATGGCACTCGATGGAATTGAGCTCGTCCGTGCAACATCCCCGGAAATGCTGAATTGGGCGGCAGGAGGCCGTCGATAAACGGCGCCATCTTGCGAGGCGCCCGCCTGGATGTTGCGCGATCCCGCACCAGCATAAGCAGCAGGCCCAAAGACGGCTGTGGAGGTGGTTGTTCACGCCTTCTGTGCGCTGAAAACACGGGACCAAATCGACGGCTTACGTAAGATCGGCGCACATCGCTCCGGGCGATTTCCTTCAAAATAGCGGCGGACTTTGCGGGATTGCGGCACCGTCGCAGCGCGGGTCGGAGCCGGCGAAATTGACTTGCCGCTTGCCGTCGCGCACAACCGCCTCGCCCTGGCCGACGGCCGAGGCGAAGGGCGGCAATAGCGTTACTATGTGGCCCCGGCGGGCGAGGTCCTTCTGCACGGAGTCAGGCACACGCGATTCCAGCGACACGTCGCAGCCCTCAAACGTCGCCTTGGTGAAGCGGGCCGCTTCCAGCGCTGACTGAACGTTCATTCCGAAGTCGACGACATTGGCCACGAACTGCGCGTGTGCCTGGGCCTGGTTCCAGCCGCCCATGATGCCAAAGCCGACGGCGATGTCGTCCTTGCGCATGAAGGCCGGGATGATGGTGTGCAGCGGGCGTTTATGCCCGGCGAGCGAGTTCGGCTTGCCCTCGGTCAGCTCGAAGCCGGCACCCCGGTTGTGGAACGAGAAGCCCGCACCGGGCGCAACCATGCCCGTGCCATAGCCGCCGTAGTTGCTCTGGATGAGCGAGACGATGTTGCCGTCCTGGTCGATGGTGGACATGTAGATGGTCTCGCTGCCGCGCGCGTTCAATTTCTGGCCAATTTCCGAGGCGATCACCTGGCAGGCGGCCTTGTCCATCTGCACGAGCTTCGCGCGCTCCGCGGCAAGATCCTTGGAGAGCATTTCCCGCACCGGGATGGGAGTGAAGCGCGGATCGCCCACGTAGCGCACCATGTCGGCATAGGCCAACTTCTTCGCTTCGATCATCACGTGAAGTGCGGCAGCGGAGTTATGACCATAGTCGGAAAGCGGGAAACGCTCCATGATATTGAGCATCGAGAGCGCGGCAATACCCTGCCCGTTGGGCGGCAACTCGTAGACGGTCCAACCGCGGTAGGTGGTCGAAATCGGCTCGACCCACTCGGGCTGAAATTGCTCGAAGTCGTCGAGCGTGTGCGTGCCGCCTTGAGCCTGCAGGAACTTGACCATCAACTCGGTGAGCTTGCCCTTGTAAAAGGCGCCACGACCGTGGGAAGCGACTTGCCGCAGCGACTCGCCCAAGGCAGGATTCTTGTAGACATCGCCGAGACCCGGCCGCACGCCCCCAGGCATGTAGGTTTCCTTATACCCGGGCTGGTTGAGGAATGACTTGCCGATCCAGAATCGGGAACTCCACTCGGGCATCACGAAGCCATTCTCGGCATAGAAAATGGCTGGGGCCAGGAGCTTGGAGAAAGGCAGCGAGCCAAAGCGCTCCCGCAAAGCATCCCAGCCTGCCACGCAGCCAGGCACGGTAATTGTGTGGACCCCGATTGGGTCCAGCTTGTCGATGCCTTTGCTCCGCAGGTACTCGAGAGTGAGCCCTTTGGGGGTCCAACCGCTGGAGTTCAGGGCGTACAACTTGCCCGTCTTCGCTTCGTAGTAGATCGCGAAGAGGTCGCCTCCGATGCCGTTGACGTAGGGTTGCGTGACGCCCAGAGTGGCGTTTGCCGCGATGGCGGCGTCCACGGCGTTGCCGCCGGCCTCGAGGACCTTGGCGCCGGCCTGAGAAGCGAGGAACTGGGGCGTGGCTACGATCCCGTACTTCGTTACGATCATCGAACGAGCCTGATCGGGGCTCGACGAGAACGGTTGTGCGCCGCACAGCGCCGCGAAGCCGAACAAGGTCAAGAAGGTTCTCATGGGTGACACACCTCGGGGGAACTCGGACAGTCTCATTCAGGCTACCGCCGGAAGCATCCTGGGACGAACCTGGTGCCGGGAAAGTTCGCGCCCTGGCCCAAGTTTCTTCACACCTTCACGAGATTGGCCCTTAGAATAGATCGGAGGCGTGAAGGGCTCTCCAAGGTAGTGATTCGATGATGGTTCTGAGGGCAGGGCTGCGGATGGAACTGGCGCTCCTGGTGGCCGGGTTCTGCGCGGTTCTGGCGTGGAAGATCGTGCGCTGCGTGCTGCAATGGGCGCGGCGCCGGGAAGCGCGCAGGGCACTCCGCGGAGGGGTGACGGCCGTGCTGCGGCTGCAAATGCCGGTTGCAAGCCTTCTGGTTGCGCTTTACTACCTCACGCGGTTGCCCCCGGCGACCACAAGCGGTGACCTGCCGCCGGTCCCGGGCTTCGCATTGGCAGGGTTGGCAGGGAGCCAGTTGGCGTTCCTGGCCGTACTAGCCCACGGCCTGCTACGACCGTTCGGCAATATAAGAAGCGAGGGGGAAAGATAGATGGACAATATATGGAAAAGCATAATCAGGGCAGTCTTCGTACTGGTCGCGCTTTGCCCGGTCGCGATGGTGATTTACTTTGCGCTATTCCGCACTCTCACCAAGGACTATCTACTGCTGGTGTTAGGGTCGGAACTGGCCGTGCTGCTGTTCATCTTTGGAGTGATCGTGCTATACGCGCTGGCCACGGATCAAATCAAAATCGACAAGTTAATCAATGAACCAAGCGGGGACGCGAGCATCTCACGCTTCCAACTCCTGATCTTCACATTCACAATCGCGTTGAGTTTCGTCTATCTGGTGATCATTGGTCCCGGGAAGTTCCCCGACGTCCCCAATCAGGTACTCATCCTGCTGGGGATCAGCGCGAGCACTTATGGTGTTGGCAAAGGCTTGCAGGTAGTCAATGGAATGACTTCTGGAACTGCTCAGCAACCGGCGGCGGGCGCGACTGACACGCCAGTGCCGGAGGCAAAACCGGAACCCGATCCTGCGACTACCAAGTGAATCACTGAGCGGAACAGGGTGTGGTGATCGGTTTGCCCACCGCAACACTCACTGACGGCGGTTCACTCCCGTTCGATCGTTACGTCCAGCAGCGGACACAAGCCACGGGGCAGTCCTTCCGCCTCGAGCGGGCAGACGGCACCTACCCCTGCGGACTTATTGGGTTCGCAGACGCAATCCGGACCTATCGATAAGTTCGCCCCTGTAGCATCAACCTGCCGCTTTCGGGCCGACGGGAACTTGGGAACGTTCGCGATCGCCCTTATGATCGCCATAATCGCAGAATGCGCCTTCCTGCTCTTGCCAAGTTCGTTCCGCAGATGAATAACGAGCCCCGCAGCCAAGGCCAGAATTAGAGTCTCAGCCAGGAAAACGGCGATAACAAACTGGTATCCAGAAGAGTGCGGGTCCATTGGAATGATCCTTCAACCGACATAAGAATATATCAGGAACTGCGACTCATTGCCGAGCCAATGTCGGGTGTGCCAGGCACTATCGGCAAGGAGCAAATGTGTTGCCGAAGGGGAGTATGCGATTGCGGCATGAATGGGATTTCACCGCTAGACTGAGAGCATAGTTCGTCGGAATTCAACGGAGGGCCT
Organism: uncultured Acidobacteriia bacterium; assembly: GCA_903909435.1. Taxonomy (GTDB): domain Bacteria; phylum Acidobacteriota; class Terriglobia; order Bryobacterales; family Bryobacteraceae; genus CAIVVT01. Next base: position 9,579 of record CAIVVT010000234.1, read on the forward strand.
ATGATCACGATTCTCGGCGCCGGCGGCGCCATCGGCGGCGAACTGGTTAAGGCACTAGCGCGAACCAGAACCCGCGTCAGGTTGGTCGGCAGGAACCCGAAATCCGCCCCTGGCGATGTCGAGATTCTGACCGCCGATATTTCGGACCTCAGCCAGACTGTCCGGGCAGTGGCGGGGTCGGACGTCGTGCACCTGTTGGTGGGTCTCAAGTATGACTGCGCGGTGTGGCAGGAAACGTGGCCCCGGATTATGCGCAACGCGATTGAGGCCTGCAAGCGGGCGGGCGCAAAGCTGGTCTTCTTCGACAACGTCTATATGTACGGGAAAGTGGCGGGGAAGATGACGGAGGAGACGCCCTTCAATCCGTGCAGCAGGAAAGGCGAACTGCGCGCGCGGATCGCGATGGAGCTATTGAGCGAAATCAAAACGGGCAACCTGACGGCGATGATCGCTCGAAGCGCCGATTTCTATGGCCCCGGCGCGAAGACAAGCGTAGCCAATATGCTGGTCTTCGACAAGTTCGCCAATCAATCGAAGGCCGCCTGGCTGGTTAACGACCTGGTGCCCCATTCCTTCACTTTCACCCCGGACGCGGCGAAGAGCCTGGTGCTGCTGACCGGAAGCGAAACGGCCTGGAATCAAACGTGGCACGTCCCCACCGCGCCCGCTCCGCCAACCGGCAAGCAGTTCATCGGGATGGTGGCGCAAGCGTTCGGAGTTGCGCCGCGCTACCGTGTGCTCAACCGGCCCATGCTCAAAGTAGCCGGCTGGTTCGACAAAACGGTCGCGGAGAGTTACGAAATGCTGTACCAGAGCGATTCGGAGTATCTGTTCGATTCCACGAAGTTCGTGCGGGCGTTTGAGTTCGAAGCGACGTCGTATGCCGAAGGGGTGCGGATCGTCGCGGGCGAGTACAAGCGGACGGAAGCGTAACGATTCCTTCCGACGCCCCTCTACTTCCGGGGCTTAGCCACAAGCGCGACGTGACAAGCGTTGCATAGGCTCGGCCCTATTCCTGCCTCAGCCGCTGCATGATTTCGCGGAAACACAGCGCGGATTCCTGCGCGCCTACGCTGGCGGGGCCGTCGTGCCAGTAGGCTGCGGAGAAGTCCTCGAACGGCATCCAGGTGGTGTGCAACATGCCGAGCAGTCGCGAGGCGACCTGCGGGCTCGCTTCCGAGCGGGCCAGGCGGATCAGGTCCATCTGGCGCAGGGCGACGCCGGGCCTGCGCCAGGACGACGTCACCGTCTCGAATCCGCTCAGCGCGAAGGCCAGTGTGGTGGCGTGCGCCGCTTCGTAGTGCCAGTCGCAGAGCACGACGTCGTGCGGGATGTCGAGGATGGCCGGAGCGGTGCCGTTCTTGCTCGCCTCCCATTCACCGATGCCCGTCGTCTCGCCGTCGATCAGTCGGTCCGCCCAGAACCAGAGCCGCCGGCCTTTCGCCGCCAGATGGTCGTGGATTGCGCGGACTTCGCCGGCGAACAGCTTGGCCTTGTTCTGGCCTTTGCAACGCGGGCAGGCGTCTTCGCCGAGGAGAAAGACTTCATCCATTCCGGCGTGCAGGGTGTCGGCGGAGAATGCGTCCAGGACCTCGTCGATCAGGTCGAACACGAAGGCGTGCACCTGAGGATGATTGGGGCAATAACTGCGGCAGTAGATGTCCTTGTTATCCGGATAGAGGCCCGGCGTCTCGTCGAACTCCGGATGCGAACGCAGCAGGCCGAAGGTCTTCTTGGCCCACGACTGGTGCCCGAGCAGGTTGACCAGCGGGATGAGTTTCACGCCCGATTCGCGGGCCGCAGTGGCGATAGCGCGGGCGTCGTCGAGGCTCAGCGCGTCGGCGTCGGCCACTTCCGGGTGGCTCTTGAACTGATAGCGATAGTCAATCTCCAGGACCAGCGTGTTGACGCCTTCCCTGGGTAAGACCTCGCGAATGAACTTCGTCATCCTGGGGACATCACTGGGCTTCGGGGCGCTCAGGTGGAGTCCACGGACGGGCAGAGGCGCGGCAGGCAGCAGGGCGGCCAGGGCGAGAAAAGCAACAAGCAAGCGCGGAAACATGGCAATGCTATTCTCTCTCCAAATCCTGCTCCACTGCGGAAGACTGGCCGACGAGGGCGTCAACAGCAGACCCGGCACCTCTGCCGCGCGCCGAGTAGAGATAGACTCTCTAAGGGAGTTTTCTATGCCAAACGCCGTTTCCCGCCGAACCTTCTTCGCTGGTGCCGCCACCGCGGCCGGTGCGCTCAGCGTCTCCGGAGCCAATGAGCGCGTGCGCCTGGGCCTGATCGGCTCGGGCGGGCGCGGCCAGCACCTCATCCGCATGGCCCAAGCTGCGGGTGGCGCGGAGTTCGTCGCCATCTGCGACGCCTGGGATCAGCGCATGAACGATGCCGCGAAAGTCATCGGGACGCCGGTCCAACAATACAAGACTTATCAGGCGCTGCTCGGCCGGAAGGACATTGACGCCGTGATCGTGGCTACCACCGACCACCACCACGCGCACGTCAGCGCCGACGCCTGCCGCGCGGGCAAGGACGTCTACGTCGAAAAGCCCATGACCTCGCTGCCCATGCAAGGCCACGAAATGGTGAAGGCCGTGAAGGAAAACAACCGCATCCTGCAGGTCGGCGTGCAGCAGCGCAGCACGGAACCGTTCCTGTCGGCCAAAAAGGCGTTTGTCGATACGGGCCGCCTGGGCAAAGTACACATGGTGCGCACGGTGTGGAACGCCAATGGCGGCTACCTCGAGAAACCTCCCGCCGGGATGGAGAACAAGCCCGCGGGACTCGATTGGGACATGTGGCTCGGCTGGCTCCCCAAGATGCCGTGGGACCCGAAGCGCTATTTCAATCGCTTCTCGTATTGGGACATCTCCACGGGCGGTCAGACGGGCGGGTTATTCGTGCACATGATCGACGTCGTGCACTGGTATCTCGGTGTCAACCGGCCGCTCTCGGCCGTGGCGATGGGCGGGATTTACCAGTACAACGACGGTCGCGACACGCCCGACAACATCAACTTCATCGTCGATTACCCGGGCGGATTGAACGTCACTTTTGAGGCGACCATCACCGATCTGCTGCCCCAGGAATCGGCGGACATTGTCTTCTTCGGAGAGGGTGGAAGATTGAATATCTTCCGCCACGGCGCCAGGTTCCTGCCGGCCGACAAAGGACCTGCGGAGTTCCTCAAGCCCGGTCCCGAGCATCCGCACATGGGCAACTTCCTGGAGTGCGTGCGCACGCGGAAGGAACCGAACGCGAATGTGGTCGAAGGGCACTATGGCGCGATGGCGTGCCACATCGGCAACATTGCCTACAAGGAAGGCCGCCGCGTCGCCTGGGACCCAAACTGGGACGTTTAGAGACCTTCCATGATCATCGCGGCAACCGCTCCCTGACGTTCGCGGCTCCGATCCGGAACGGAGCCGCGAGCATCAGGGAGCGGTTGCATGACCGCCACGGGACCGGTTGGAAATGGCTGCAACGCGAGTAGTGGGGTGAGTTATGCAAGCTAGGTTACTGATGCTGCTGGCTGGAGTGATGTCCGCTGCAGCGCTCGCTCAGTCGGCGGCTGCGCCGGACGATTCCTTCTTTTTTGAGAAGGGCAAGCTCCGCGTCCTGATCCTCTCCGGACGCAACAACCACGACTGGCGCGCATCCACGCCGCACTTGCGCCGTATCCTGGACGCGACCGGACGCTTCGACGTGCGCGTAACGGAGGAACCGTCGGGGCTGACGGCCGAGTCGCTGCGGCCGTATGACGTTCTGGTCAGCGATTACTGTGGACCGCGCTGGGGCGGGACGGCGGAAAAAGCAGTGGCCGCCTTCGTTCATTCCGGCAAGGGACTGGTAGCGGTACACGCGGCAAGCTACCCGTTTGGCGAGGCGCAGATCCTGGGCAGCCACCAGACGCCCACGGGCGTGCGTGAGCCGGCATGGAGCGAGTGGGCCACAATTGTCGGCGGAGCATGGACGGAAAAGGAACCGAAGACGGGCCACGCGAAACGCCACGTGTACGAGGTGAAGTGGACCAATGCCGCGCACCCCATCGCGCAGGGCATGGCGCCGTCGTTCACGGTGAGCGACGAACTGTACCATCAGTTCGCGCTGAAGCCCGGCATTGAGGTGCTGGCCACCGCGCTCGACGCGGCCGAGCAGGGCGGCAACGGCAGGCAGGAACCGCTGCTATGGACCAATCGGTACGGCGCGGGACGAGTTTTTCACACCGCACTCGGCCACGATGTCGCCGCGATGAGCGCGCCGGGCTTTATCGCATCGTTTGCGCGAGGAGTCGAGTGGACGGCTTCTGAGAAGGTGACCCTTCCGGCATCGGTCTCGCTCGACCCGAAAGACAAGGATGCCCTACGAGTGATGCTCGTGACGGGTGGTCACGACCATGAGCAGTCGTTTTACGCGGTGCTCGACGGACTGCGTGAAATCCGCGTCACGGTGAACCCGCATCCGGCCGCGTTCGGCGGCGATTTCGCAAAGGCTTACGACTGCATCGTGCTGTACGACTACCACGTTGGCGACCTGCCGGAGGTACCGCAAAGGAACTTGCGCGAATACCTGGAGAGCGGCAAGGGAATGGTCGTTTTGCACCACGCCATCGCCAACTACCAGAAATGGCCGTTCTGGTGGAAGGAGGTTGTAGGTGGACGATATTTAATGCAAGACGAGCCACCCGCCAAGGCCTCTACCTATCTCCACGACCAGGACCTGGAAGTGACTCCCGTGGGAGACCATCCGATCGTAAAGGGCCTGCCGCCGATGTACATCCACGACGAGACGTACAAAGGCATGTGGCGCGCGGAAGGCCTGCAAATACTGCTCAAAACGAATCATCCGACCAGCGACGAACCGCTGGCGTGGATCGGCCCCTGGACCAAGTCTCGGGTCGTGTACATCCAACTTGGCCATGGCCGGGAAGCGCATGAAAATCCGTGGTACCGGGAACTTGTGCGCAGGTCAGTGATTTGGGCCGCGGGCCGGTAACATTTCAGACCAGCTTGTCGCCTGATAGCCTAAGTGAATTCCGGCATGAAAAGACAACTCCGCTTACTCGCATTTGGCTTGGCCGTTGCCATCGTCGCGGCCGCGCAAGATAAGGTCGATCTCGAGACCATTTACAGAATCAAGCAGGAGGCGACGCAGAACTCCAAGGTGATGGACCACCTGTTCTGGCTCACCGATGCTTACGGCCCCCGTCTGGCCGGTGCACCCAACTACAAGAAGGCCGCCGACTGGGCGGTGAAGACCTTACAGGAATGGGGTCTGACCAACGTCCACCTGGAGAGCTGGAAGTTCGGCCGTTCGTGGGAGAACAAGAAATTCTCCGCCAGCCTGGTGGAGCCGAGTTTCGCCCCGATCTATGGCTTCGCGCTGGCGTGGTCGAAGTCCACGGACGGCGTTGTTTCCGACGAACCGGTGTATGCTCCTATCCGCGCCGAAGAAGACATGGCCAAGTGGAAGGGCAAGCTGAAGGGCAAGATCGTCTTCACGGAGCCGGTGCGCGGCCAGGAACTGATCGAGAAAGCATTCTCCAATCGCTACACCGCCGAGGAATTGGCTCAGATGGAAATGGCGCCGGAGCCCGGCGGGGGCGGCATGATGGTCGGCCCCGTACGGCCGGGCGATTCGACCGATCCGGCGGCTCGGCGCGCCGCCATGATGGCCGCCCGCGCCTTACGGCAAAAGGCGAGCACGTTCTTCCGCGAGGAAGAAGCGGCGGTGCTGGTCTCGTTCGGCTCGCGCAACGACGGCGGGACGATCACCGCGGATCGCGGCGGCCCCTACGACCCGAAGCAGCCGCTGCCTCCGGCGATGATCGCGATCACGCCAGAGCATTACAACCGTATCGTGCGCCTGCTGGAGCATAAGGTACCAGTGAAGATGGAGGTCGAAGTAAAGAACGACACCAGCGACGACGAGGCCGAGTGCTACAACGTCGTGGGGGACATCGCAGGTACCGGTCCGCACAAGGACGAGGTCGTGATGATCGGCGGTCACCTCGACTCATGGCAGGGCAGCACGGGCGCGACTGACAACGGCGCAGGCAGCGCGGTGATGCTGGAGGTGGTTCGTGTGTTGAAGACGCTCAAACTGCCGCTCGACCGGACGGTCCGCATCGGCCTGTGGGGTGCGGAAGAGGAAGGGCTGCTCGGCTCCCGCGAGTACGTGAAAAAGAACCTGGCGGATCCCACGAAGATGGAGACCACCCCGGAGTGGGACAAGCTCGCAGCCTATTACAACGTGGACAACGGCGCGGGAAAAATACGCGGCGTCTATCTGCAAGGCAACGAAATGGTGCGACCGTTCTTCCAGGCGATGCTGGCCCCGTTCAAGGACATGGGAGTCTCCGCGATCAGCATCCGCAACACGGGCGGCACGGACCACCAGTCGTTCGACGCGGTCGGATTGCCCGGCTTCCAGTTCATCCAGGACCCACTGGAATACATGACGCGTACGCATCACTCGAACATGGACAACTACGACCGCGTTCCGCGGGCGGACATGATCCAGATGTCTACCGTCGTCAGCTCGATTGTGTTCCACACTGCCAACCGCGAGGAGAAGTTGCCGAGGAAGCCGAAACCGGCGGCGCGCACCGCGGGCCCGGGCATGTTCTAGAACGATGGCGGGGCGCGCGTAGAGACAGGTGGTAGAAACCGGGAGCGGCTGAGATTCAGCAACTTCAGGAAAATCGGTCGTTGTGATTCAACAACTTAAGATACCCAACCCGTTAGAATCAGCGGGTTGGGTATTTGTGTCGCTGGCCCTCGGTTTGCGTCCATGGGCTTTAGTCTTCCGCTTCGGTTTGCAGCGAAGGAATGCGCGACAGCGCGCCGGCTTTCTTGAACACCCATTCGCCCGCATAAACCGCGCATCCCAGCACGATGGCTGCGACTGCGTTGATCGCCAGCGCCGCCACCGCAGTGACGATGAAACTGGCCGCATCGACGAGCCTCATCTTCGGCAACCGGCGCCACGTGGACCATTCGAGCAGGCGAACGCCCATGTACGCGGTGACGCCCGCCAAAGCCGCTAGCGGAACGTGCGAGAGAATGCCGGATCCGAATCCGAGCACGGCCGCGAGAATGGCTGCGTGCCACAGATTCGCCACCCTTGTAGTCCCACCACATTTCAACAAGGCCAGGCTGCGCGCCGGTATGCCCACGGACAAGGGTGCGGCGAAAATTCCCGCGCAGACGTTGGCGATGGAATAAGCACCCAGTTCCACGTCGGCATCGGCCTGCTTCAACCGGTGATGGCGGCCGCGGAAGTGCTCGATGACGCGCGAAGTCACGAGCAGATTCACCGAGGCGACGAACGCCAGTCCGAGAGCTTGCGGCAGCACAGTATAAACGTCCGAGGGGTGCCAAGCGAAGCCGGCGAAGGGCGGCAGTGACAGCGAGAGCAGCCCGACTTCTCTCTCATGCAGACCGGCGATGGTCGCAGCCGCCAGGGCCAGTCCGACGCCGACGAGGGGAGTCGGAATACGCGGCCATCGTCTCGAGAGCAAGGCGGATACGCCAATCACCAGGATTGCGAGCAGCAGGGGCTGAATCCGGGCATGGCCCGATGCGCGGGCGACATCAAACACGACGTCGAACATGCTGCCATTCTGAGCAATCTTGATCCCGAAGATAGTAGGAAGCTGAGAGATGAACATCATGCCCCCGATGCCGCAGGAGAAGCCTGAAACGACAGCCTGAGGGACACGGCTAATAGTGCGTCCGAGCCGGAGCACCGAGAAAATCATCATGAAGATGGCAGCGGTCAGGCAGACCTTTGCGGCACCTCCAACGCCCTGATGCCGCACCGCAGCGGCAATGAATGGAACGGTGACGGACGAGGTTCCGCCGATCAGAACAGGATTGCGACCCAACAAGACGGTAATCGGCGCGGTGAGAATTGAAGTGAACACGCCGAGCACCGGCGGCAACCCCATGAGAGCCGCCATGGCAAGCCCATATGGAAGAGCGATAAGAGCGGCGATCAGGCCGCCGCTCATATCTCCCAGAGCCTGCCTCGGGCTGTATCTGATGCGAGGCAGTTGCATTGTTTCGAGGTGCTGGTCCCTTGCTCCTTCTGCGTGATGGCACGCCAGTGATTCGCTGGATACATGCCGGTACCATCGCGGTCGCGGGTCCGTTCGGACCGGGCCGCGACCGTGAGATAACGGCGGACTGCGGCTCTCGCCACAACGACCTTACGCCATGACTTCGCTCAGGGCTTTCTTGAATTTCTCCATTTCGTCGCGGGTCCCGACGGTTACGCGGACGTGGGTGGGCCATGAGGGCCACACGCGCCCGATGTAGACGTTCTTGGCCGCCATGGCCTTCACCACTTCCTGGCCAGGGCGGTGGACGTTGAGCATGAACTTATTGGAGACCGAGGGCACGAACTCGTAGTTGTTCTTCGCCAACCAGGACAGTGTGTCCTCGCGGATGTCGCCTATGATCTTGCGGCGCTCCGCGACCAAGGTCTTGACCTTCAAACTGGCGTGCGCGCCCACCATGCCTGTGACCGGCAGCGCGCCGCCGCGAAAGGACTTCAGCTTGGCGATCAGGTCGGGGCGGCCGATAGCCGCACCGGCCCGCAGGCCAGCCATTCCGTAGAGCTTGGAGAAGGTGCGCAGGATGATCACGTCCTTGTCGCGCGCCACCAGGTCCGTGGCGAAGGGCTCCGTGGAGAGGTGGATATACGCCTCGTCCAGCAGGATCACCGTGCCCTCTGGCTTGTTAGCGACGATCCACTCGATGTCGGCCCGCGGCGTGATGGTGCCGGTCGGGTTGTTCGGGTTGCAGATATAGATCAGGCCCGGCGTCGCATGTGCGGTGGCCATGGCCTTTACGTCGTGCGCGTAGGTCTTGGTGAGAGGAACCTGAATGACCGGGGCATTGATGAACTTCGCGGCGCGCGCGCCAGCCTCGTAACCCGGATCGCCGGCAACGAGAGGCTTGCTGGGGGAACAGAACGCAAGGACCGCGTAGTGAAGGGGATCGCTGGAGCCGGCGTATGGGTCAACGTAAGTGGGCTTAACGCCAGACTGCTCGGCCAGGGTCTTGGCAAAGTCGAAAGTCTCTTCGTATAGGTACCGGCCACCTTTGCGAACCACGTTGTGGATCGCCTCGGCGGCCTCCGGACATGGTCCCAGAGGATTCTCATTGGCGTTGATCTTCACGGCGTCATCGGGGATTCGCCCGATGCTGGACAGCTGAGCCAGCGCCGATTCGTTGTAGAAAGGCAGTGCGGCGGAGGCGCCCAAAAGTGCACCCAGACGCCCGAAGGTACGGCGCGAAAAGCCGCGCTTCACGAAATCCTGTTTTTGTTCGTCGGAGAGAAGACTGGTCATTGGTGAATAGCCCCTTTTCTTGGTCTGATGCCCAACACCGACCGTGGTGAATCCGGCAAAAAGCGCTGGACTCCGCCAGGGTCAGACGAACTAATCCAACCGGCTCCCGCGGCGGCCTGCCCAGGGAGCGGTCAGAACGTAAACGAATAGGCGCCGCGAACGCGGGCCAGCACTCTCCTGCTGAATCGGTTGAGAGATGTGATAGGCGCCGCCCAGTTGCAAATGCACCCTTTGAGAGGAAGATACCAGAGAACCTGACGGCAGGCTAAGGTTTTTGCAAACAGTTGCGGTTCGCGCGATGGCTGATTCGCTGTATTGGCGGTTGGCCAAGCCCGGGCGAAATGGCCGGGAATGAACGGGTCGGAACGGCCTCATAGCTTAGCTCCTAAGTGTGGAATGGATGGGCCGCCAGGGCAGGGGCGGAACTGCTTGAGGAACGTTGGACGGGAAACGCTGAGGTCCGCGACGAAGCGGCAGGGACTGGGGAATTTCGCGGTGGACGGCTAACTCAGTCGCGCCCTACGCTACGATGATTCAGTTTATGCCACTTTGGGACACGAATTGAATTAAATATTGGCAATTCCATTCACAAATCTCGTGAATCGGCTATCCGGGGGACGTCCGAAAATGCAATAGAGACGAGGGGGCGGCGCGGTGCCGCCCCCTCACACTCGAACAGTTTAGAACGAGAACCGCAGGGCAAGCTGAAGTTGCCTGGGGAAGTTCTGCTGCGACGTAATGTAGCCGAACGACGAACTGCCGAACGACGTATTGGGAGCGGAAAACTGAGGCGTATTGAACGCGTTCAGGCCCTCCGCGCGGAACTGCGCTTTCACACGCTCCATGATCACGAAATTTTTGAACATGGATAGGTCGTAGTTGATGGTGCCGGGTCCACGCAGCGGGATGGTCCGGCTGACGTTTCCGAAAGTGAACTGAGCAGCCTGCGAGAATGCGGCCGGGTTGATGTAGCCGCTGAGACGCGATTCCAGGCTTCCGCTGGTCCCGGCCGACACGCCAGTTGCGTTCGGACGCTGGCTGGCGTAACCGAAGGCGCCATTCAAGTTGCTGCTTTGCGTTACCTGGAGCGGGAAGCCAGTCTGGAAAGTGGATACCGCGTTCACGATCCAGCCACCCACAATGTAATCCAGGATCCCGGACTTGTTGGCGAGAGGCTTGCCTTTGCCGAAGGGTAATTCGTAGGTGACAGCGCTGGTCCAGCGCAGTGGCGTATCCACGTTCGACCGGCTGTACTCGGCGGCCATATCAAACGGGTTCTGCGGACCGGCAGCGCCGCTGTTCAGCGAGTTGCCGGGGCCGCCGCTGCTGGCATCCATGTTGCGCGAGTAGGTGAAAGTGGAGAGCAGGGCCAGCCCCGCGCTCAACCGTTTCTGCGCCTTGACGATCAGCGAATCGTACCGGGCGTGGTTCTGGTCGCTGAACTGCAGGTTGACAGACCCAAATGTCGGATAGGGCAGCAGCAACTGGTACTTTTGCACATTGGCGGTGCCGATGACGCCGCTCCCGCCGTTGCCGTAGAACGGATTGGGGACCGCGCTGTTGAGTGCGCCGCCGAGGCCGAAATTCGTGGGGTTCAGTGCGTTGATATTGATGTTCGCCGTGCCCAGCGTCAGATGCGTGGTGTGCGAACCGACATAGCCGAGTTCGAGGGCCACACCACCGGGCAATTCCCGCTGTATATCCAGCGAGTATTGCTGCACTCGTGGCGACCGCGCGTTGGGGTCGACCAGCGAAAGGCTCTGGCCGGTGGCAGTCAGGTCGCCGCGGGTGTTGCCCACCGGGGAAGCGAGGCCGCCCGGGAACGGATCGGTTAGGCTGCCGACCGGCGTTGCGAAGCCGTTGACGGTGGGAATGTAGCTGGTGGTGGCGGTGTATCCGGGGGGATTGAGCGGCGCACCGATGCCGAACTGAGGAGCCCAGAAGATCCCGTAGCCGCCGCGAACGACGGTTTTGGCGTTCACCTGCCAGGCTAGCCCAACTCGGGGCCCGAACTTAGTCAAATTCGGATTGCCCACCGAGGTTGGATTGCCATTGATCCCTGCGAGTTCGACTACCCCTTTGGGCAGAATGCCCGTCACCCCGGCGCCGAGGGGATTCACGGCTTCGCGGTTAAAGCCCACGACGAGTCCGTTGTTGCGCTCGGCAAGGCCGTACTCACGCTCCCAGCGCACGCCATAGTTGACGGTGAGTTTGCTTGAAAGGCGGAAGTCGTCCTGCACGAACAGCGCGTAGTAGTCGGCATAATCGCGGAGCTTGGTGGGGATGTAGCCGGTGCCGCTGGTTGGATAGCCCAGCAGCAGATCGGCCAGGTCGGAACCGGAGCTCACGTTATTGCTGAGTGGCGTGGAGCGGGTGAACACGTTGTTGAACTGGAAGTTGCCCGAACTGTCTCCGAAGTCGTTCCCATCCGCTTTGATGCGCCGGTAATCGAAGCCGGACTTCAGGCTGTGGCGGCCGCGGTAGTGGGACACGCTGGTGGAGAAACTGCGCGACGCGTGGACGTAGTAGAAGTTGTTGTTCGTGCCCAGACTGTACTGTGAGGTCATGCCGATGTTCGGGAAGGTCTGCGACGGCACCAGGCTCACGAAATTGGAGCTGAAGCCAAGGCTGGCCAGATTGAAGTTCTGGCTCGCCTGGTAACCGTAGTTCGGAAACCGGTTCATGCCGTAGCGGACAGCGACCACCGTGGACGGGGAGACGGTAAACAGGTTGTTCACCTGCGTCGCATCGACGCGGCGCTGGAGACGCCACTGATCGGGAGAGGAGACGGAGGGGAACCAGGTGTTGCCAGGCTCCAGCGAATAGTAGCGCAAGTAGCTGACGCTGGCGTGCCACCAACTCGCCACCTGATGATCGAGCTTGCCAGTGTACTGCGCCGCGTGAGAGGGCAGCGTGGTGGATGCATTCAAATTCGGCGCTCCGTAATATGCGGCCGTGCCGTTGGGCAGGACGTAGGTTTTGGCGATGTTCCGCCCGACGACGTTTAGTTGCTGGGTTGGGATTACGTTGCCCGAGAACGGCACTCGCGTGTAGCCGCCACCAGCGCCCTGGATGGTACTGAGCGGATCGTAGATGGTCTGCAGCCCGCCTCCCTTAGCCAGGCTTTGCGAGAAATCGCCCGAACGTTCGAGCGCCGTCGGCGCAGAAAATGCCGAGGAATTGGCCTGCGTGTCGTTGTACCCTTCGGTCGCGATCCAGAAGAAGGTCTTGTTCTTGCCATCGTACAAACCCGGCGCGATCACCGCGCCGCCGAAACTCCCGCCGTACGTCTTATTGGGCTGGTCCGCCAGTGGCAATCCCGCGGCGTTATTGAAGAAGAAATTGGCGTCCCAACTGGTCTCCCGCAGGTGGCCGTAGAGACTCCCGTGATAATCGTTGGTCCCCGACCGCATGTAGGTGTTGAACATGCCGCCGCCGGTACGGGCCATCTCGGAGTCGTAGGTATTGGCCTGGACTTTAACTTCCTGGACCGCCTCCAGTGATGGGATGATCACGGCACGATTGTTCGCGTCGGTGATCGGCACACCGTCGATCAGGTAGTTGTTGCCACGGACCGGACCTCCAGCGACCGAGATCATCGATGAGCCGCTTTGGTCCTGCATCCTGTTGTATGACGGAGGCCCCACCTGAACGATGTTGGCGGAGAGTTTGGACATCATGAACGGATTGCGGCCCAGGTTCGGTAGCTCGACCAGTTTCTGGTTGTCGAGCACCTGGCCCTGGGACGCGTTGGAAGCTTCCACCAGCGGCACGTCTTCGGTCACCTGAACGGATTGGGTGATCTGACCGAGCTCGAGTTTGATATCCAACGTGAGCTGCTGCTGAGTCCCGATAATGACGCCAGTCCGGTCGAACCTCTTGAATCCGGGGTGCTCCACGGAAATTGTGTAAGTTCCAGGGACGATCTGCGTGAATACGTACTCTCCCTCGGAAGTGGAGATTGTGGAGCGCGCGGAGCCCGTCCCCTGCTCGGTCAAAGTGACTTTAGATTCAGTCACGGCGGCGGCGGCCTGATCGCTGATCAGCCCACGCAGCCCGCCGTAGTAGGATTGCGCCATTACAAGCCCTGAAACCAGCGCTGAAGCTGCTGTAAGGCGTAGAAAACCGCGTAGAGATCCCCTGAACTGCATTCTGCAAATTCTCCCGATTGTGTCGATTGCGAACCGCCGTAACGGAGGCGGGTACAGCAGCGGCCACGTCTGGGCAGAGACGTCGGAGGGCGCCACAGGGCGGGTGGGAATGCGGACAGTCACGCGGGGAGGACCTTCCGGGAAGGTACTCGGTGACTTGTACGGATTAGTTTACGACGGTAACGCGACAGAATCCCATCAAAAAAATCTATCGGTCCGTATAGATTAAGGGAGGCGGCCTGTTGCCGTCGGGATGACCCGGCAAATGCAAAACGAGGAAGGGCCACCCATGAGGGTGGCCCTTCCTCGTTTTCGGATCAATCCTCGAAGACCTAGATCTTCGATTCTTTATACTTCACGTGCTTGCGGGCTTTCGGGTCGTATTTCTTGATCTCGATTTTCTCGGTCTTCAATTTCGGGTTTTTCGTCGTCGTATAGAAGTGGCCGGTCCCGGCCGTCGAAACGAGGCGAATCAGAATGCGGGGCATGGCCTACTCCTTAGAACTTAACGCCGTCGGACTTGAGTCTGGCGAGCACGACGTCTACACCCAACTTGTCAATCGTCTTCAGACCACTCGTGCTGACGCGGAGCCGCACGAAGCGAGCGAGTCCGGGCGACCAGAGGCGTTTGCTCTGCATGTTCGGCTCGAACACGCGCTTGGTCTTGTTGTTCGCGTGAGAAACCCTGTTCCCGCTGATGGGACGTTTTCCAGTGACAGGGCAGTACTTGGACATAAGAAACTCCAACGGGGATATCGCGGGAACGCGGGCAGTCCCTTCCAAGAATTATACATGACAACGCCGCGAGGTCCAAATCGACGCTTTCCAGTCCGCCCCCAACCTCACCACGCGTAGCTAGGGAATCTGCCTCCGATTCAGCATACAATCCGGAAATCATTCTCCAGAAAATGCTAAAATTCCCGTGACTGAAAGCGAGGTGTCTCATGAAGGGCGATCCGAAGGTGATCGATTATCTGCAGGAAGTTCTCACAGGGGAACTGACCGCGATTAATCAGTATTTTCTGCATGCGGAAATGATGGAGAACTGGGGCTACAAACGGCTTGCCGCCAAGACCAGGAAAGAGTCGATCGAAGAGATGCAGCACGCCGAGAAGCTGCTTGAGCGGATGCTCTATCTCGACGGTTCGCCGAACATGAAGAACCTGTTCCAGCTCAGGATTGGGCAGAACGTCAAGGCTCAGCTAGAAAACGACCTGCAGGTTGAATACGAAGCCGTCCCTAGGCTCAACAAGGCCATCAACGCCGCGGTCGAGGCCGCCGACAACGGTTCCCGCGACCTGTTTGAGTCCATTCTCAAGGATGAAGAAGAGCACGTCGACTACCTTGAAGCGCAACTCCACCTGATCCAGGAAATGGGCTACGAGAACTACCTGGCCCAGCACATTCACAAGGAAGACTAGCCCGCCCGGGAATTCGCGGAGCGCACGCCATAGGGCTTACTTCTATTAGCGGCGTAGCGTGGTGTACACGGCTACGCCGCGGGCCGGAATGGTGTCATGCAGCGGCCTGTGGCAACGGGCCCCAGCATCCGGCGAGAGGGCGTTTTGGGGGTCGTAGAGATGGCGGTATAGGGCGCCCGTGCCCGCACTCCCGCTGATCTCTACTGAGAACGTCTGTGCAAAATCAGATGTGTTCACGACCAGCGCGCTGAGCCCTCTGCCCTGCGGAGAGGTGGCCGCAATTTTCAACGCGCCTGCGCTCTCGGTGACCAGAGTCCTGGTGCCCTTCCGGCCACTCAGACATTTGGAGATCATCCTGACGGCACCCCACTGCGGGTAGCAAGAGGTTGGATCATCGACGCTGTCGTGAGGCCATTTGCAGGCGCCCCAGCGGTGCACGCCCATGTGGAATCCGTCCTTGCCATCTCCTTTGTCGATCGGTGCAACGT
The DNA here is from genome assembly GCA_903909435.1 of uncultured Acidobacteriia bacterium. Classification (GTDB taxonomy): domain Bacteria; phylum Acidobacteriota; class Terriglobia; order Bryobacterales; family Bryobacteraceae; genus CAIVVT01. The sequence goes on from CAIVVT010000234.1 coordinate 25,003, forward strand.
ACAACTGATCGAACAGCAGCCACTGCATCGACGTCTGGAGACCCGCGTTGATAGAGGCCGCAATAATCTGCGCGAGATAGTTGCCGTATTCGCCAGTGAGACGATAGACCTCGTCCTGCTTGCCCAGTTCGTCCAACCAAAATGGCTTACCCGTCGTCGCGACCGTGGCAGCCATGGATTGGCACATCGCGAACCACTCATCGTAGCCGCGCTTGTTGTAATCGTGCCCGCTGTAGACGTCGAGGACGTCGTTCAATTCCTCGGCCGCCTCTTTCAAGTGAATCCCGCCGGAGCTGTTGTTTGGCCCCACGAGCTTCACCAGCCCCCGGCGGCCGTCGGCTCGCAGTTGCCGGTCGATGGCGTGCATCATCTTCACGTAATAGGACCACTGGGTCTCACCAGCCGGCACGATCCCCATTTCATAGGAGGTCGGCTCGGTCATAAGGATCAGGTACTTGACGTTACGAAAGCCGTGCTTCTCGACGATCTGGTGGACGGCATCGCTCACCCATCGCGGGTAGCGGCCGAGATCGCGCACCGGGTCGGGCGCGGGAGATCCGAAGTAGGTATCCGTGGTGAACCACCAGCCGGCCTGCATAGCGACATCAACGTTGCGCGCACGCATCTCCGCCAGCCACTTGTAGAATGCGCGCATCTTGGGCGATTCCCAGTCGGGCGCATTCCCGAGGGAGTCGCCATTCGACCAATCGGGACGGAACCAGGTCCGAGCGAGATTGAGCCGCATTTCGGAGACGCGATCGAACTCACGGGCTCGATCGGCGTCGTTCATCCCGCGAGCTTGCGCCTCAGGCATGAAAGCGAAGCCGTGGTAAACCTGATTGACTCCCAAATAGTCGGACTGGAGCACGCGGTCCAGGTGCACCTTGAGCTTGATCTCCGCCCTCAGTTGCGCGGCGAAGAGGCCCAGGAAAACGATCTGAATGCGCGCTCGCGAATAGTGCATAAGGGCTTACCTTACCTAAGGAATCGGGTCACCGGCTGCTGACCGGACTCGAGGCCCACCAGTCAGTACGGCTCAACGAACTGGCTCAGATAACGGAAGCTCTGGATCAGCGAAGCCTTGCGCGCTTCGAGCGAGACCTCGTACGCCCGGTCCTCCACCTCGACACACACCGCACCGTTGTAGCCGGAATCGGCCAGGACGGAGAAGAACTTGCCCCAGTTCACTTCGCCCAAACCGGGCAGTTTGGGCGTATGGAACTCCAGTGGATGCGCCATAATCCCAACCTGATCCAGGCGATTCTGGTCGAGGCGGGCGTCCTTGGCGTGGCAATGCCAGAATCGCTTGGCGAACTCGCGAATGGCGGCAAGATAATCCATACGTTGCCAGACAAAATGCGACGGATCGAAGTTGAGACCAAGATCGTATCCATCAAACTGCTCGAAAGCGCGCCGCCAGATCGCGGGTGAGGTCATCAGGTTCTTACCGCCCGGCCACTCGTCCTTCGAGAACAGCATGGGGCAGTTCTCTATGCCCACCTTAACTCCCGCAGTTTTGGCATGTTCGAGAATCGGCGTCCAAGTCTCCACCATTTTCGGCCAGTTTTCATCCACGCTGAGCTTCCAGTCGCGGCCGATGAAGGTGTTAATGACGCCAATTCCCATCAGCTTCGAAGCATCGATAACGCGATGGATCTGTTCGACGGCGATCTTGGCCTCGTCGGTGTTCGGCGAGAGCGCGTTGGGGTAATAGCCTAACCCGCTGACCGCTACCTTCTTGTCGGCACAATAGTTGGCCAACCGCTCCGCCTCCGAGGCGTCCAGTCCGGCGCAGTCGATGTGGGTTACGCCGGCGTAACGGCGCTCCGCTTTGCCCTTGGGCCAGCACATCACTTCTACGCAGCCGTAGCCGGTCTCAGCGGCGAAATCGACAACTTCTTCGAAACTCAAGTCGGGCAGGATGGCGGTGACAAATCCAAGTTTCATGCTGATCTCCTTTCGCGTTGGGCAAACTCCGAATGCATCAGGACTCGGTTGGAGCTGACAGTTCCGGCTTGGGCTCGGCCGAGGTTCGGGCAAGTACGACCACGGACTCCGCGAGAGATGCGAGAATGCGGCTCTGCAACTCCAACTGCACGGCAATGGCGGCGGCGCTTCTGCTGATCTCGCCCACCTTCATCAGAAGGTAGATCCAAGTACCCAGCATCGTCAGGACGAGGCCGAGATACAGAACCCCGAACAGCATGCCCAACCCGGACATAAGCGAATGATTCTCCATGATGGACTCCACTCCCGAACAGCGACATGGGTGACGCCCAGGCGACCTTCACAATCCCGTGCGCCCGGTCTGCCGCGGAGTTCATCATACTCTCCTCCAACTACCTAGCGCCGGGCGCCGGCGTTGCCCGGCTCCAGCTTCCGAACCAGTTCCATGACCAGGGATCCAGTGATCTTCAGGCTCTCGGCAGACAACTTATCGACGGTGTCTCCAGCCGTGTGCCAATATGCGTTGCCTGGGCCATAGTCGAAGTCGATTAAATCGATCGCATTGACCCCCTTTTGGAGGAACGGGATGTGATCGTCTTCGACCGCCTGGGGACTCGTATCGACATGCTGCGAATAGCCCAGTTTGATGGCCGCGGAACGCAGGCGCCTGCGCAAAGCGGGCGACGAGGAGTCTTCGTCGAGGATGTGCAAGTCGCGGTCGCCGATCATGTCTACGTTGATCAGTGCGAGCAGTCGCGCCAGGCTGTGGTCGGCCTCCATCTTCTCCGCCAGGTGCCGGCTACCGTAGAGGCTATCTGTCTCGGTCCAGTCGCGCACTGCCTCCTCGCCGTCGAAGAAGACCAGCCAGATATCGTTGCGGAACGGCTCGTCCTTCAGACAGCGCGCCAATTCCAGCAGCACGGCAGTGGAAGAGCCGCCGTCATTAGCGCCCACGAATCGGAATGGAAAGCGCTTGGTATCGGTGTGGCCCGTGATGGCCACCGTGCGACCGGTCAATCCAGGCCGCTTCGCGATCAGATTCGTCATCTCCAGGACGCCGGCCGGGGTGTGCGCCGTGAAGCGGTCCTCTGCGACCTCCCAACCAAGAGCCTTCAGTTCGCGGGTGATCCACGCCTGCATGCGGCGCGAAACCTCGGACCCTGCCGGACGAGGTCCGAAAGCGACTGCGCGCCTCACGTCGCCCAGCGCCCGCTCCCCGCTGAAATCGGCCGAATAAGCCGCCGATTGAAGACTGGCGGCGAAAAGGACGAGAACCGGCAATAGATCGGCGCGAGATACCATTTGTCCAGTCTAGGAGGGATCGGCCGGGACGCGCTTGAGGCGCGCTTCCAGGGTCAAGGTCGCGCCGCCCCGGCAGGCCGATTCCAGGGCGGCGATAGGCAGCGCAAACAGCCAGAATAGGCCAAACAGCGCATTCTTCAGCAGCGCGGCGACACGATTCTCGTCGCTCCGTCGCCAGCGGCGAACGTCCGGACTCACCCCGGGCGCCAGACTCTTGACCAGCAGGGCAGGATCATCCCTCAGTGAGAATCGTTTCTTGCGAATTACCTCGAACCCGAAGAAATCGAGCAAATTCCTCAAGTCCACTTCCCTGAACAGCAGGAGATGACGGGGGATGTCCAACCCGCTCCAATGCTCCCCCAGCAGCAGGAATTGCCAGGAACTCGCGTTTGGCACCTGAACGATCAGCCGGCCATCAGGGCAGAGCAACTGCGACGCAGCCTGAATGTAAACCGACGGGTCATACAGATGTTCCAACACCTGAAACATCGTGATCAGGGCAAACGTTCCGGCTGGAAACGGGGCGCTGGATAGAGCACCGCAGGCCGCGGGCACCGCGTTGTGCGCCCATGCTATGGACGCCATGCCCACGGAGAAATCCAGGCCGACGAGGCGGTTTTGCGGCAAGTTCAAAGCCCGCAAGAAAAGGCCCGTCCCACAGTTCACATCAAGCACCGGGTGGGTGCCCGGCACCTCGTCCAACGCCCGCCTGGCAAACCGGGCATGGTCCCCGAGCAGGCAGCGGCGGAGCAATCGCATCCACCAGTTCTGTATGGCGAGGTGCGCCGGTGCTGGTTCTTCTGGAGGATAGAAACGGCGCAATTCCGCGGAATCCGGACGAGGATACAGCCGAACCATCCGGCACTCGCCGCACTCAACTATCAGGAATTGCCGTTCGGTCGCGCGGCAAAGCGTATCTTCCCCCCGGCAAAGAGTCCTGACTTCCGCCGATTGGCACCCCGGGCAGACGTCTGAATTCCCCACACGGGTGATGGATGGATCTGGAGGACGTCCGGGGACGAATGCTTCCGGAGAGAAATGCGTAGTTGGTGGCACGGACGCCTCGCCCGGGTTAAGTTGAGGATTTTCTGTGCTTTCCTGCACTGCCATTGTTCCCCGCGATGGAGCGGCCTACTCCGTCCCACTGTAACAGTCGCACGCGACGCCAAGCCCACTGGGCCATTTGAGGTATGCTACCAGATAGGCGAGGCTTCTGGCTCCCTAATTATATGCAAACATTGGGTCAACGGCTGCGTGACGAAAGGCAGAAGAAGGGTCTCACGATACCGGAACTAGCTAGCCGCACACGCATACGCGCTCAACTGTTTGAAGCCATTGAGGCGGATCGGCCGGAGTTATTGCCGGGCAGGTTTTTCTACCGCGCCTTCCTGCGTCAGTATGCGGACTTGCTGGAATTACCCCAGTCAATGGTTCAGCCCGAAATCGAAAGATCGTTGGTAGATGAGCGGGCCGAGAGCGTCGAGCATAGTTCCAATGCCGATCGATTCAAACCGGATGTACCACCTTTACCCATAGGTCGTGTTAATCTGCGCGAAGAGGCCCGGCGCTGGCTTCTCCGCTTGACAGGCTTGCTAGGCGTGTTGGTGCTGTGCTCGGCCGCCTATTTTTTCTGGGAGCGCTGGGGGCAGCGCTGGCTCGACGAGTTGTGGCACACCGTTGCCACTCAGCCAGTCCAACCGGCGTCCAAGCCCGCCCCCGCCGCTCCACCCACCACGCCTGCCGCATCGGCACCTCTGACCTCCGAGACTCCCGCCGAGCCCACGCGGGACCCGCTCAATTCTGCCGCTCCCACGGTGCCAGAGCCGACCAGGCAGCCCGATGCGAGGCTGGATTCCACACCGCCGGGATTATCGTCCGGCCGCAAGATCGAGATACGGGCGGCGGGTTTGTGCTGGGTCGGCGGTTGGCGCGATGGCAAGCAGTTCGTGGCGTCGGTCATACACCCGGGTGAGGTGTTGAACGTAGACGGAAATGGGCTTGTCCGCCTGAAATTCGGCAATTCCGGCAACGTCGCAATCACGGTTGATGGAAACCCGATACCCCCAATCGGAGCCAAGGGAGAACCTCGGATCCTCGAATACCACAACGGGGCTTACCGCTTGCTGGATCGAGGCTCCGATATCGACAGCAAACCGTAGCGTGGTTCAGCGATTGTTTGGGTCACGGTTGGTTCAACTGGCGGAATCGGACGTCAGCGCTCACCGGCGGTTCTTCTCGGGTTCGGCTGTCACCCGCATGGCCGTCTTCCGCCTCTCGCCTTCAAGTTGCAGAAGTTCAATGCGCCGGCGCGCTTTCACCCCTTCATCGACCTTGCGCCAAAACCGCCCGAAGTACTGCGCCGCGGACGCTAGCGCAAACGCCATCGCGCCCCATAGGCACGCGCGCGCCGCTGTCTCGTAAACCGGGAAATCGACGCTTAGCAAGACCAGCGAGATGGCTGCGACCTGAGCCACCATCTTGGATTTTCCCAATTCGCCAGCCGCAATCATGTAGCCCTCGGCGGCGGCGATACTGCGCAGACCGGATACAGCGAACTCGCGCCCAATAATCAGCACCGCCATCCAGCCAGGGACACGATGCACCTGGACCAGGGCGATCAACGAGGCCGAAATCAGCAACTTGTCGGCGATTGGATCAAGCAGCATTCCGACCGTCGTAATCTGATTCCAACGGCGAGCCAGATAGCCGTCCAGCAGATCGGTGAAGGCGGCCACCAGGAACACTCCCAACGCAACTAACTCGTTGGAAAGGGACCAAGGGCCGAGTCGCACGTGCATCTTCTCCTGCACGAGAAGAGCGACCAGCACGGGCACGAAGAAGATCCGAAGAAGCGTGAGTGCGTTCGGGATGTTCATCGCCACTTCCAGAGCATACCGTTATCGCCCTCAGTTCACAATTCTCGAGTCACGGCAGCGGCTCGCCCTGTGGGAATTGAGGCTATATAAAGTCTATAACCATCTATTAGTTGCTGGAGAATTCACCTCATTTTGCACAGCAATTTCCACAGACCGCGCGCATGCGTCAATGGAACGTTGCTCACGAGCCCGGGTGGACTTCGAAAGCCGCCAGGCGATGGCGAACGGACAGGGGAGCATCGGCCTCCACTTCGCAGCCGTTTTCGGTGTAACGCTCACTCCGCACCCGGGCGAACTCGTGGACGAACGATACGCGCGCGTACTCGTCCCTCGGGAAGTGGAAAACTACCGCCGCGATGGGATCGTCCGGCAGCATCTGATCGATCACCCGCAGCAAGTCGTCGAGCCCGTCCCCGGTCCGCGCGGAGACCCACACCGCGCGAATACCGCCGGCCTCACCCCGTAGTCGGGTGAGCACGGAATCGCGGTCCCCCTGCCCCGGCGCCAACGCGTCGCTCTTGTTCAAAACGAGCAATTGAGGGGTCTTTTCAGCCCCGATTTCGGCCAGCACCGCCCGGACATGTTCGCAATGTTCAGTCACCCCGGGCGCAGAGGCGTCAATCACGTGAAGGACCAGCGAAGCCTCGACGACTTCCTCGAGCGTGGCGCGGAAGGCCTTCACCAATGTGGTGGGAAGTTGGCGTATGAACCCAACCGTATCGCTCAGCAGAACCCTGCGCCGCGAGGGCAAGGTGACTTGGCGCACAGTGGGGTCGAGCGTGGCGAACATGCGCGCATCGACCAGCACTCCCGCCTCGGTCAGCCTGTTGAAAAGAGTGGACTTTCCGGCGTTGGTGTAGCCGGCTAAGGCCAGCGTCAACAGAGGCACGGCCTGCCGTTGGCGCCTCTGCACACCGCGCGAGCCGCGCACCGCTTCCAGATCGTCTTCCAGTCGCTTGATGCGTTTGTGTATTCGGCGCCGGTCGGTTTCAAGCTGAGTCTCGCCAGGTCCACGCGTGCCAATGCCGCCGCCTAAGCGGGACATCGAGGTTCCCCGACCGGTGAGCCTGGGCAACAGATAGTTCAATTGAGCCAGTTCGACTTGGAGTTGCCCCTCCCGGGTCCTGGCCCGCAATGCAAAGATGTCGAGGATGAGTTGCGTCCGGTCCACGACCCGGCAACCAAGAGCCTTCTCCAGGTTGCGCTGCTGCATGCCGCCGAGTTCGTGGTCGAAGATGACCACATCAGCCTCGCGCGATGCTACCAGCGTACGCAGTTCTTCAAGCTTGCCCGAGCCCACCAGGGTGCTTGGATCGAAAGACGGCCGCTGCTGCAGCAAACGCTCGCACACATGCGCGCCAGCACTCACGGCCAGAACCGCGAGTTCGGCCAGCGATTCTTCAATCGGCAAGAGCGAGCCTGCGGGACTGGACTTCTTGCGGCGAGCAGTCAGTTCCACCGCGACCAGAATTGCCTTTTCTGTGGCGGTAACTGCCGTGTCAGACCTCCGAAGCTTCGCTGCTGCTGACTGACGAGGACGCGCCCGCCCCAGCCGCAGCGGCATGTTGAGGTGCGCTGCCGTACAACGGGCGCGAGACAACGACAGTGGAGATAGCGTGCTTGAAGATCAGTTGTTCCTGATTGTTCGTCTCCAGGATTACGGAGTACTTGTCGAAGCTCTTGATTCGACCGGAGAGCTTCACTCCGCTCATAAGGTATATCGTGAGAAATATCTTCTCTTTGCGGGCGTTGTTGAGAAACGCTTCCTGGATGTTCTGCGCCAGTTTGTCGCCGCCAGGACGCTTCGGGATCGCCGGGGCTTTTCTGATTTCTTCCATGGATTTGCCCCTCCTTACAAAGTTGGAATCGTTTCGCCGCGAACTTGCCGGTATGGCAACCGGGAACGGATCAATCCCAGTCCCGGCCACAGGCCTGTTCGGGCTTCGGAGAAAGGCTCATTCCGCGCCTGCTACAGAGCACTTGCGGACGGTCCCAGGGAACACGCAACCTTCCCGCTACGGCCCAAGCCGTCTTTAAAGTGTAGTGCTTTCAACCGGGTGGAGCAACCGAAACGGCTTACGGTATCCTTGGAACCTGTGGATGCGGAACAGCTAGGCCGGCGGGCATCGCTTGCCGGCATGATCATCAGCGGACTGCTGGCAGTGTCGAAGATCCTCGTCGGGTGGCAGGCTGGCTCGCAAGCGGTCATCGCCGACGGCGTGGAGAGCGCTACCGATGTGCTGACCTCGCTTGCCGTTCTGGTCAGTCTTGGCATCGCCATCCGACCGCCGGACGAAGAGCACCCTTACGGCCACGGGCGCTTTGAGATCCTGACGGGGTTGATGCTCGGCCATGTGCTCACGGTCACGGGGGTGATCATCGGCTGGCGCTCGATTGTGGTCATGCTGGGCCCACATCGCACGCCGGCGCCCTACGCCATGTGGGTGCTGGCCGTCTCGATCGTACTCAAGTTCTTCCTCTCGGCCTACAAACTGCGCACGGGACGCAAGATCGGCAGTTCCGCGCTGGTCGCCGACGCCGCCAATGATGCCGTGGACATGCTTTCTGGGAGCATCGCGTTGATTGCGGTCGGGCTGTCCGTACTGAGCCCGCGAATGTTCCCACTGGCCGATCCGATCGGCGGTGTGCTGGTCGGTTCAATCGTAGTCATCCTCGGTTTCAAGGTGATCCGCGAAACCACTTTACACCTGATGGACACCATGCCCGAGGCGAAGACCATGCGCGAGATTCGTGCCTCGGCGTTGACAGTTGCCGGAGCGCTCGACGTCGAAAAGTGCTTCGCGCGCAAGACCGGACTGCGCTACCACGTGGATCTGCACCTCGAAGTCGATCCCGACCTGACCGTGCGCGACTCCCACTCCATCGCAGAGCAGGTCAGGAATAAGATCAAAGGCGACTTGCCGTGGGTGGCCGACGTTTTGGTGCACGTCGAACCGCATCCGCCCAGCCTCAGGCAGAATTGCCCGGAGTGATTTGCATGCGAATCGCGGCGAATTGACCACTCACGCTGGGCCGGAAACCGCCGTACCATCTAACAATAGGCACGGAGACTCGACAAGCAAACCCCATGGAAAACGTTGAAATCGCCCGACTGTTGAGCGAAACCGCCGACCTCATGGAGATCGCGGAGGAGGACGGTTTCCGAATCAGAAGTTACCGCAACGGCGCGAGTGTCATCGAGAGTTATCCCGAGCGGATCGAGGATGTCCTGAAGGACCCGCTGCGCAAGCTGACCGACATCGCAGGAATCGGTAAGGGCCTGGCTGCGGTGCTCGAAGAGATCTGCCGGCGGGGCAGCTTCGAACGGCGCGACACGCTGCTGGAACGCTTTCCACCGACCGCCCTGGAAATGCTCAAGATCCAGGGGCTAGGGCCGAAGACGATCAGAATCCTTTGGGAGCATTTCCGGGTTTCGACATTGGAAGAACTGGAACAGCTCTGCCAGGACCACCGGCTGCAGGATCTGCCCCGCATGGGGCTGAAGCTCGAAGAGAAGATCCTGCGCGGCCTGAGCCATTACCGCCAGAGCGCCGGGCGATTCCTGCTCGGTTTCGCCACTCAGGCGGCCGAGGAGTTGACGTCGTACCTGCGGGAAACGCCGGGCGTGGTCGAAGCGACACCTGCCGGCAGTCTGCGCCGCGGCAAAGAGACCGTCGGCGATCTGGATCTGCTGGTGACCGGACCCGGAGCCGCAGCCGCACTGGACCGCTTCGTGGCCCATCCGCGCGTTCATGAAATCCTGGGACACGGTTCCAACAAAGCGAGCGCTCGGTTTGGTTTGGAGGGCATTCAGGTGGACGTCCGCGCGCTCCCCGAGGAGAACCAGGGGGCGGCGATGCAGTACTTCACCGGCAGCAAGGAACACAACGTGGCCTTGCGTCAGCGCGCGCAGCGCCTGGGGTTGACGTTGAACGAATATGGTCTGTCGCGGCTAGCTACGGGCGAGGTCATCGCCTCCCGCACGGAACGCGAAATCTATGCGGCGTTGGGCCTGAGTTGGATCTCGCCAGAGTTGCGCGAAAACACGGGAGAGATCGATGCGGCCGATCGCAATGAATTGCCCGCAATACTGGAACTGGCCGAGATCCGGGGCGACCTCCACATGCACACCCGCGAGAGCGACGGGCGTGGAACGTTCGATGAAATGGCGGCCGCCGCCCAGACACTGGGATACGAGTACATCGCGATTACGGACCATTCTAAAGCGTTGGCGATGGCCAACGGACTGGATGAGCACCGCGCCGTCGCTTTCGCTGCCCAGGTCCGCGAATTCAACAAGGAAGACCGCGGTATCCGCGTGTTCTCGGGCCTGGAGTGCGACATCCTGAAGGACGGCCGGATGGACCTGAGCGAGGATGCGCTGGCCGAACTCGACTTCGTGATCGCGAGCGTGCACAGTCACATGAACCTGGAAAGCGGAGAGATGACGGACCGCTTGCTGCGCGTCTTTGAAAGCCCTTCTGTGAAGGCCTTCGGTCACCCGACTGGACGTGTCCTGCTGCACCGCGAAGCGTACATATACGACTTCGACAGGATCGCTTCGGAGGCCGCCCGCCGGGGAGTCTGGATGGAGATCAACGCGAGTCCCGAACGGCTCGACCTGCACGCGTCGCTGGTCAGACGCGCGAAGTCACTGGGGGTGAAGTTCGTCATCTCGACGGATGCCCACCATCCGAAGCACCTGGCGAACATGCGCTTCGGCGTCACTCTGGCACGCCGCGGCTGGCTGACGAAAGATGATGTGATGAATACGAAGGATGCGGGCGGGTTTACCGCCACCCTGGCGAAGCACCGGAATTGAACGAGCCAGGCAGGTTCAAGGAGTTGAGAGTCGATGCCGATGAAACTGATTTCCAGTGAAGAGATTTGCCGCACGCCGATCTTCTGGGTGACGCAGGATTACGCCGTCGATCCGGGCGGCTTTGAAATCAAGCGGGCGATCGTGCAGCACGTCGGCTCGGCCGTGATGATGCCCGTAGATGCAAATGGGCGCGTATTGCTGGTTCGCCAGTATCGCCTACCCGCGCGCGCCTACTTGTGGGAGCTCTCCGCGGGACGCCTCGATCCGGGCGAAACACCGTTGAAGGCGGCGAAGCGGGAGCTGATTGAAGAGACCGGTTATCGCGCCAAGCAGTGGACAAGGCTGTGTCATTTCTATGGCAGCCCGGGTTACGTGGCGGAGAAGATGACGATCTACGTCGCCCAGGACTTGACCTCCGGGACGGCCACTCCGATGGAAGACGAGCGCATCGAAACGAAGTGGTTCAGCTTGAAAGAGATCGCGGAAATGATCGAGTCGGGCGAGGTTGTCGATGCCAAAACGATCATCGGCTACACGCTGTGGCGGATGAAAAGCCGCAAGGGAAAGAAATAGTCCCTGGCAGCGCCGATTTCCACATCGGCTCCAGTTCGGTAAACGGAGGCGACGGCAACCGTAGCCTCCGTCGCATCGACCACACCAGCACGAGCCGAAGTGCTGTCTCAGACCGTTTCCAGAACCACCACCGTATCAATGGCGTCGCGCTCTTTGCTGGGCATGTCCAGCAGTAGTTGATCGCCCCAGTTGGTAATCGTGATCTTCTCGCCGGAGCCGAGCAGCTTCGCGCTTTTCACCTTCCTGGCCAAGCGCGGAATAGGCAGCACCGGGTCAGGCCAATCGAGGACGTGCGCATAAACGGTCGAGCCCTTTTGCGTCGAGACACCCCACGGCCGCGGCGTGATCGGTCCGCCGCGCGTGCCATAGATGCTCTCTCCGTTCTTCCCCAGCCACGCGCCCATCTCCTTCAGCCGCGTGACGAAATCTTCCTGCACCGTGCCGTCGGGTTTGGGACCGATATTGAGCAGGAAATTCGCGTTCCGGCCGGCCGCGTTGATCAGGTAGCGCAACAACGCCTTGGTGCTCTTCAGGTTCTTGTCACCGGCGTTGTAGCCCCACGCCCCGTTGATGGTCTCGCAGGTTTCGAGTGGCAGCCGCCCGATCTTTGAATCGCCGCTGAAGCCGGTTGTATTTTCCCCAGGCAGATCCTTTTCGAACATCTGGAAGTCCTCGCCCTCGAAGGGCGCGAGGTGATGGTTGTTGCCGACCAGCGCGTGTGGTTGATGCCGGTGGATCAAGTCGTAGGTGCGCCGCAGCCGCCAGTCCGCGCCACGCTTGTCCCAGATGCCATCGAACCAGATGCCGGCCACTTCGCCGTAGCCGGTCAGTAGCTCGCTCAATTGCGCGTCCATGTAGTCCAGATAGCGATTGAAGTCCCCGGAATCCGGACGGCCCGAAGTCTGACCTGTCGTGCCTCGCGGGAAGTAGTCGGCGTGGTGCCAGTCGAGATGCGAATGGTAGAAAAACAGCTTGACATCCTGCTTGCGGCACTCCTCGCTGAGCGGCTTCAACACATCTTTCGCATACGGCGTGGCGTCAACGATGTTCCATTTGCTCTGTTTACTGCCAAACATCGCAAAACCGTCGTGGTGCTTACTGGTGATGGTGATGTAGCGCTGGCCGGCCGACTTGGCCATCCCGACCCACTCCGCGGCGTCGAACTTGACAGGGTTGAACTTCGGAGCCAGTTTCTCGTACTCGGCGATCGGGATCTTCTCCTGGTTCATCACCCATTCGCCCCGCCCCAGCACTGAGTAGACACCCCAGTGGATAAACAGCCCGAACTTCGCATCCTGAAACCACTCGCGGGCTTTCAGGTTGGAGGCATCAGGTTGATAGGTATCGTCAAAAGCAAAGGCGGAGCGCGCAGCGGCGGCTCCGGCCAGGGTGAGTTTCACGGCATCGCGTCGGGTCATTGTGTGCTCCTTGGGCAGAGCCATTCTATGCCAATCGGGAGACGATGGTAGTTGGTCCCGCGCGCCCGCCTGGTCCGCTACGCGGCTTTGGGAGTGTCGAACGCCGGGGCCATCAGGTCCATTTGGACCGGCCGGGGAGCGTGAAATGCCGCGAGCTCCGCCGGGTAATTGCGAATCAGCGGACCCGGTGCGCGTAGCGGGTCGCGGCCGAGCATTTCGCCAAGTTGCAAGGAATTCACCAGGCACGCGCCGTCTTGGGCGTTGGTGAAAATGACGAGGCACTCTTTAGCCGCCGCCGCGAGACGCGACAAGCGCGGCATCCACTCTTCCAACTCATCCAGCGAGTACAGATACGGCTTGGCCGAGGCCCGCCGGTCGAATTCGCGGTAAGCGTCCGGTGTTGAACGGCCGTGTAACCGCACCAGTCCGGTGCTTGTGGTCAGAACCGAGGCCGGAGGGAGCCCGCGAAAGTATGCCGGCTGATCGACGTTGACGAAAGAGATCCGGTACTTCGCCAGTACTGCCAGGGCTTCATCCGACAGCCAACTTTCGTGCAGGAATTCGCCGGCCAATCTGAATTCGTGGAACGTCCGGCCTAGTTGGATCAGAAAGTCGCGATTCTCTCGGTTAAAACGGAAGGCCCAAGGAAACTCAAGCAGCAGGGCCGGCAGGCAGCCTTCCCGCTGCAAAGGAAGCAAGCCCGCTTTCCAGGCATCAACCGCTCCGGGCGACAAGTCGCGGTCTTGCGTGAAGCGATGGCCCAGCACCGCAGTTAGCCGCAAACGGGGATTCGCTGTCACCTTCTTCATCCAGAGCCGGGCGATTTCCGGCTTGAGCGGGGCTTCGGCCGTCTGTCCGATCTCCAACACCTCAACGTAGGGCAGCAGCCGGTCGATGCGATGTTCCCGCCGCGAAGGTCCTGCCAGTACGGAGTTGTCCCAGTCGGTCCGCTGCCATCCGGATACGCCCACGTGGATACGTTCTGAGTTGATCATTCCGTTTATTCGCCCTTTCTTCGATCCCCATCATGGAACAAAAGGCGAACGTGTGCAAGCAAAATCATAGCCGGGTATTGGGAAGGGGCGAATCTATGCGCCTTGCTAGGGAGCCGACGACGATGCGCGGCCGGTTGAAACCCCTGTCAAACGGGTATCTGGCATTCCGAGGCAGGCTTCAGGGGCGGGGCCCGGCGGGCCAACTCTTGCCTTTGGACCTGCTCCCGTCGGGCTGGCGGACGGGCTGAATCTGCTGCCGCTGACCGCCATTGCCCTGCGGAACCTCGTCCTCCTGAAACTGCAACTGACGGTCCAACAGCATCTCCATGGTCGAACCGCGCTCCAGGGTAGTCTCGGGACCACGCGTCATCAGTACTCCAGCCAGACCGGCGACAGCGCCCGCTCCCGCACCGATCCCCGCGCCCTTCGCACCGCTGGCCACGCCGCCGATCATGGCGCCGTAACTTCCGGCGGTCGCGATCTTCGTGGCGTCGCCCATCTTGTCGGAATCGCCCCTGATCTTGCCCTCGCTCCTGTCAAGCGTGCCCTTCTGGTCACCGTCTAGTGCGGAGGGACGACCCCTGAAATCGCGAGTCACACCGTTGGTGAGCGTGAGCGAATCGAAGCGAATGAACAACGCGGAGCGCCCCTTCACCCGGCCTGCTCGCTTCACCTGCGTGACGGTCCCCGTGACGTAGCTTCCTGGCGGAATCACGAGACGGCCGTCCACGAGTACTGGAAAGGCCGTTTCCAAATAGACGCGGTCGCCGGGAGCGGCGTTCTTGGTGCTGACGCTGTTGATCAAATTGAGCAGGATTTTGGTACCGGGCTCGACGAAATAGGTGTGTTGATTGTCGGCCGGCGCGTCCGCCGTAACAGCGTTCTGCGGGGACTGCGCCAAGGCCAAAGCCGCTGCGGCGGCGGCAATGAATCCAAATCTGAGCAGCATGGTCGGCACCTCATTCAGCAAACGCGTGCAAGTCAGTATGCACGAAACAGCAGCAAGCGTCTGTGTCAAACACTGAATCCCAGCAATTCAACTTCAGGCTAACGCCTCGCCGGACGAGCGGCTACACTCTCTTGAACGTGCTCAGCTTGGCGGTGGTTGCACTCTACCTCGCCGCAGTCCGCGGTGTTTTAAACCGGGGCCAAGCGTGCCTGCGGTGCATGGGGCTGCAGACCGACCGCTCATCCCACTCCGTCGGCAACCGGCCGCCCGGCAAGGCTGAGCGCTTTCCGCGCGGTAGTCGCCAAGGGCAGCTCCAGCAATTGCTCCAGCGTGATCCAGCGAAATCCCTTGGGGGCCCGCATGAGCTCCGCTTGCCACACCTCCACGCTGTAGTCGTTGCGGGTGATGGAGTGGCGGAACTCCCCCAGTCTGGCCATTCGACGTGCACCGGGGATCAGTCGCGACTCGGGCAACTCCCAGAAGCCGGCCAATTGCGGCTCGTGCTCGCCGCGCTGCCGCATTAGCACGCGACCATCCTTCTCGACGAGGAGCAATTCCAAGGCGAGTTTGATAGGTTCGCGCTTGTTCGGCTTCACGGGCAATTCGCCCTGGGTACCTTGAGCGCGACCAGCGCAGTGGTCCTGCAACGGGCAAAGTAGGCATTGCGG
Source organism: uncultured Acidobacteriia bacterium (assembly GCA_903909435.1). Taxonomy (GTDB): domain Bacteria; phylum Acidobacteriota; class Terriglobia; order Bryobacterales; family Bryobacteraceae; genus CAIVVT01. Next base: position 40,553 of record CAIVVT010000234.1, read on the forward strand.
TTGCCGCGGCAGGCAGATGGTGGCGCCCAGCTCCATCAGCGCCTGATTGAAGTCTCCCGGCCGGTCTAGGTCGAGCATCTCATCAGCGATCTGCTTTAACTTGGCCCTGACGCTGGAGCTTCGCGCGTCGCCGCACTCGGCCGTAAGCCGGCTCAGCACCCGGACCACGTTGCCGTCGAGCACAGCGTGGGGCAATCCAAAAGCGATGCTCGCCACGGCTGCTGCCGTATAGTCACCCACTCCCGCCAGTTCCTTGATTTGTTCGAAGCTCTCAGGGAACGCCCCCAGTTGCACGATAGACTGAGCGGCACGGCGAAGATTCCGCGCCCGGGCGTAATAGCCCAAACCGCTCCACAGGGCGAGCAACTCCTGCTCCGGCGAGTCCGCTAGTGCCTGCGGTGTGGGGAAGCGCTCGATAAAGCGCAGGTAGTAGGGCACGACGGCGACCACGCGCGTCTGCTGCAGCATGACCTCAGACAGCAGGATGTGCCACGGATCGCTGGTCCCGCGCCAAGGCAGTTCCCGGCGGGAGCGTTGGTACCACTCGAGCAACGGTTCACGGCACTGGCGGGGTTCGAACATTCGATGGCTGACCGGCGAACTCAGTCCGGGTTGATACAATGATAGGCGATCCCCCATTTCCGCCCCGATTCCAAAGGAATTAGCACAAAGTGCCAGAGTTGCTGCGGATCCGCGGCGCGCGGGTCCATAACCTCAAGAACGTTTCGCTCGACCTGCCGCACAATGCGCTGACGGTGGTGACCGGCGTCTCCGGTTCGGGCAAGTCGTCGTTGGTCTTCGACACCATCTACGCCGAGGGGCAGCGGCGCTATGTGGAGTCGCTTTCGGCGTATGCGAGGCAGTTCCTCGACCGTATGGAGAAGCCTGCCGTGGATGAGATCGACGGCATCTCGCCACCCATCGCGATCCGGCAGAAAAACACAACCCGCAACCCTCGATCTACGGTCGCAACCGCCACGGAAATCTACGATTTCCTGCGGCTGCTCTATGCGCGAGCCGGCGAGACGTGGTGCCCGACCTGCGACAAGGCCGTGGTGCGCGACACGGTCGATCCAGTCTCGGCTGCAATGGCGGCGCAGGCTGACGGGAGCCGCTGGTACGCGCTGTTCCTGGTCAAGGCGCGCGGCGAGAGCACTCAGCAGGCGCACAAGGACGAGCTATTCGACCTGCGCAAGCGCGGCTTCACCCGGCTCTACCAGAATGGGCGGATCTTCGAATTCTCGACGCCGGAATCGCTGCTGGAAATCGATTTCGGGCAACCCGTCTTCGTACTGGTCGACCGGCTGGTAATCCGCGGCGAAATGCGCCAGCGACTGGTGGACACCGTCGAGATCTGCTACCGCGAAGCGGGCGAGGTGATCTTCGAACAGGTGGGCGAGCCGGAGCCCAAGCGGCTACGCTTCAGTGAGAACTTCGCCTGCAAAACGTGCGGCCGGGAGTTCTTGACGCCGGAGCCGTCGCTATTCAGCTTCAACAATCCCTACGGCGCGTGCCCGCAGTGCCAGGGCTTCGGCAACACCATCGACTACGACATGGACCTGGTGATCCCCGATCCATCGAAGTCGCTGAACGACGGTGCGGTGGACCCGTGGACCAAGCCCAACTACGACTGGGGCCTGGAGGAATGCCTGTCGCGCATGGCGGGCCGGGTGCGCACGAATGTAGCCTACGCCGACCTGAAGCCCGCCGAAAAGTCGCTACTCCGCGATGGCGTTCGCAAGTTCTTCAGCGAAGTCGAGAAGAAGAAATACAAGGTCCACGTGCGCGTATTCCTGTCGCGCTATCGCGGCTACACCGAGTGCAGCGCCTGCAACGGGGCGCGACTGCGGGAAGACGCCTTGTTCATCCACGTCGGTGGCAAGACAATCGCAGAAGTCGCCAAGCTGAACATCGCCGAGTCGCTGGCCTTCTTCGCGGGGCTCGCGCTCGCGCCGGAGCAGGCGGCCATCGCAGGCAAGATCCTGGTGGAGATCCGTCAGCGGCTTCAGTTCCTGAACGACGTCGGCCTGGAGTACCTGACGCTGGATCGTCTTTCCATGACGCTCTCGGGCGGCGAGGCCCAGCGCATTACGCTCGCCACGTGCCTGGGTTCGCAACTGGTGGGCGCAACCTATGTGCTGGACGAGCCTTCCATTGGATTGCACTCGCGAGACACCGGACGACTGATCCGCATCCTGCACAACCTGCGCGACCTGGGCAACACGATTCTGGTCGTAGAACACGATGCCGACGTGATGCGCGCCGCAGACCACATTGTCGACATGGGGCCGGGCGCGGGCGAGCTGGGCGGATTGATCACGTTCGAAGGCACGCTCAAGTCAATGCTCAAGACGGGTTCGAAAAACGGGTCGAAAAAGGCGAAGCAATCCGCGAATGGGAACGGCCTCCAAACTTCGCTGACGGCGAAGTACCTGAACGGAGAACTGCAAACCTCGCTCAAGACCGAGCGGCGTCCGGTGGACCCGAAACGACTGCTGCAGTTCTGGGGCTGCCGGGGCCATAATCTGAAGAACATCGACGTCGCCATTCCCATGGGGTTGATGACCGTGGTGACGGGCGTTTCGGGATCTGGGAAATCGACGCTGGTTCACGACGTGATCAACAAGGCCCTGGCGTCGCGCTACGCTGTCGAAGGCCGGGAAGAGAAGCTGGCCAAGGGAAAGCCAAACGAGGAGACCGCGGAGGCTCCGCACGAGCGCCAGGTTTGCCGCAGGATGGCGGGCGCCGAATACGTGCGCGAGTTGGTGCTGGTCGATCAGTCGCCAATAGGGCGCACACCGCGTTCGAACCCGGTGACGTACACCAAGGCCTTCGACGCCATACGGGAGCTTTTCGCGGCGACGCCGGAAGCAGACCGCCGGGGCTATACGCCCGGCCATTTCAGCTTCAACATCCCCGGTGGGCGCTGCGAAACCTGCCAAGGAGACGGGACCGTGACCGTGGAAATGCAGTTCCTGGCAGACGTGGAATTGATCTGTGAGGACTGTCGCGGGATGCGCTATAAGCAATCTATCCTCGATGTCCGCTACCACGGGTTGAACATTCACGAAGTCTTGCAGTTGACCATCCACGAAGCGATTGCATTCTTCGCCGATCAGCCCCGCATCAATGCACGCCTCAAGCCGATGGCCGACGTCGGACTGGGCTACCTGCGCCTTGGGCAGTCCGCAACAACGCTGTCAGGCGGTGAGGCACAGCGCGTGAAACTTGCGTCGCATCTGACGCAGACCGACGGCAAGAACGTGCTTTACCTGTTCGACGAGCCGACAACGGGATTGCATTTCGACGACATCACCAAACTGCTTGATGCCTTCGACCGGCTGATCAAGAAGGGCGCAACACTGCTGATCATTGAGCACAACCTCGAAGTGATCCGGCACGCGGACTGGCTGATCGACCTGGGGCCGGATGGCGGCGACGGCGGCGGGCAGGTCGTGGTAGCTGGAACTCCAGAGACTGTCGCGGCCCGCGAGGAATCCTGGACTGGCAAGTACCTGCGCCCGCTTTTGAACAGCCAGTAGTTTGCTCGGACTAGCGTGGGGTTGTCCAGCGATCAGCGGTTCGACGACGCTGACGTCGTTGAAACTCCGGCCGCGGCAGGTCGAAGCCATACGATGACGATGCGGCCGTCTGTAAAGAAGTCCTCGCCATGGGCCGTCTTGGCCTTGGTGATCGTGTCCTTGGGCGTGATGAAATCGGTCTTTACCACCATGCCCGTTTGCTTTAGAGTCTCTACGATGTAGTCGCGCTCTTTGTCGGTGTCGGGGTCAATCTTGTGGGTCAGGCCGTTGTTGCGCTGGTCACGGTCGAAGCCGATGTCGTGCGTGCCCGCACCGATCCAGACGGTCGATCCGTCCGCGTCGTCGGGCGATTTCCAGATTCGAAAATGGTGCCGCTGCGTGACCACCGCAATCGGCTCGGCATGGGCGAACCCGTAATCCTGGTTGCGGCCGAACAACCGCAGCATGCTCATCGGCAAAGTCAGATAGGCCTGTTTGGAGAAGGTCGCGATTGCACCCTTCAGGATGGTGTCCTCAACATTCTTGTCCACGACCACCCAGCCCGCAGTCTTGAACGCTTCCTTCATTAGGTCTTCGGGGCCGACGATGGCGAAATTCACCCGGTCTCCCGGCGTTCCGTGCGGGTCGGTGACGCGGCGCGGAATCCGACCGAAGTAGGCCGCACCGAGTTCAGGGAGTTTCCCGGTAAAGGTGGCAGCATCCTTAGTCGCCGATTGCAGCTTGTTGAGGATGACTGTGAAGGAGCCGTCCGCCGTCAAGTTCGACGGGTGATTGATCCCAAGAAACAATCTGCCAGCAATGGGCATGGTGACCTGTTTGCTCGCGCCAATCAGAAACGGCAATGCGGCATCGCCCGAACCGATGCGCCCGATGACGGCGCCGCGATTGGCGTCCTCGGCGGGGAATGCTCTGGTCAGATCGCGCCAGCCCTTGGAAGAGCCGTCGGGTGGCGTCGCGGAGCGCGCCCCGGCGTAAGTCACCTCCCCACTGGCGTCGAACCGGTAGGTGTCGCCAGCCTGAACATCCACTCCCGTGTCAACCCAGACCTGATCTCCAGGCAAGTTGATGGACTTGCCCGTGGGCAAAGCTAGAACGGCTGGAAGACTTGCCGCCAACGCCGCGGCAGCGACCCACGCCAGGGCTGGAATTCGATTCATGTGTAGTCCTTCGCTCATGGCGAGGAAGTCATCCGGCTGACGCACAGCAGCTTCGGCCGTCCGTGTGAAATGCCTATCACCGGAAGCGTCATTTTAAGGATGGTGCACCCCTTTGGAAGGTTACGTCTTGTTGATGCGCCAGGCCCTCGAGGTGCTGCGCAATCGCGTTGACCACAATCCTATCCAGTCCTCTCACCCATTGACTTCGTATGGATTGAGGCGTAAGCCATTACCAGTGGGAGGTCACATTATGATTTCCACGAGGCTGGTTCATCGGATTGAAGACCATTGGGAGCAGGTGAGTAGCCGGTTTTTCCGGCTGGTGCGGAGCAGTCAGGATATGCCTCACTTTGCCCAATTGCCGGAATCCGAAATGACTGAAGTCTGCCGCCGCGTTTTGAGGAATCTCGGGAATTGGCTAGTTTCCGGGTCCGAATCCGACATTTCATGGCACTTCGAGCGGGTTGGAGCCGAAAGACACCGCAGTGGCATGCCCCTGAGCGAGGCGATTCGCGCAGTGCAATTCATGAAAGACGCCGCAATCAGCTTCATCCAGGACGAGGGACCGGTTGAAAACTCCGTAGAGTTGTACGCGGAAGAAGAGCTTGAGAATCAGTTGGGCAGATTCTTCGATCTGCTCGTCTTCCACCTCGCCCGGGGATGCGAGAATGCGACTGTAGCGCAAGCCCCTTCGGCGGCGAACGTTCGCAATTCGAGTTGAGATCCCGTCGGCCCGTTGAGACCCAATCGCCTGGCGAATTGCCCGCTGGCGCCGATTGGGGAGAGGCTCGGTGCGGTTGGATTGAGCGGGATTTCCAACTGCGCGCCGGTGCTCAGGCTGGCACCGTCTCAGTCACCCGATTAGGGTGAAGGCGCGCGTCGCAGGTTTCGCGTGTGTTACTCTGGTTGGGTAAAGCGAACAAAAGACCAGGAGTGTGTACCCAGTAATGTCACTGGTGGCTGAAAAGAAATCCCAGGTAATCACGACTTACCGTGTCCATAAGACGGACACAGGTTCGACGGAAGTGCAGATTGCCCTGTTGAGCCAGCGGATCCTCATGTTGACGGATCACTTCAAGACCCACAAGAAGGATCATCACAGCCGTCGTGGCCTGCTCATCCTCGTTGCGCGCCGCCGCCGCTTGTTGGATTACTTGAAGTCCCGCAGCCCGGAACGCTACGTGACTATCATTCAGAGCCTCGGCATCCGCCGTTAGGTCTCTGTCAAATTGCCGGGCAGCGGCCTTTGCTGACCGCGATCCATTTAGAAATGGGACGAGCCTTCTGGAATTCGCACACCGCCAGGTGGATGTGTGTCCGGAAGGCTTTTTCGCGTCGCGCCCAACCCGGATTCTCAACCAAGTTCCCTTACACGAAATATGCAGTCGAGGCTATCCGGCAATCAGGTCGGAGGCCATGGAGAAATGAAGATGATACATTCTGTTGAAATTGACCTGGGTGGCCGGGTCTTAACCCTGGAGACAGGGAAACTCGCCAAGCAGGCGCACGGCGCCGTGGTTGTGCGATTCCGCGAGTCGGTGGTGTTAAGCACCGCGTGTTCAAACCGGGAACCGAAGCCAGGCGCTTCGTTCTTCCCCCTGACGATCGATTACCGGGAATACACGTACGCCGCCGGACGAATCCCTGGCGGATTTCTGAAGCGCGAAGGGCGCATGAGCGATCGCGAGATCCTCACGGCACGGCTGATCGATCGCCCGATCCGTCCCCTGTTCCCCGAAGGTTATTCCTGCGAAACGCAGGTTGTCGGCCTGGTTCTTTCAGCCGACCCCTCGCATGACCCAAGCACGATGGCGATCAACGGCGCGTCCGCGGCGTTGGCAATTTCCGACATTCCGTTCCACAACGTGCTCGCCGGAGTCCGCATCGCGATGGTCGAAGACAAGCTGGTTGTCGACCCCACCTACCCAGAGCAGAAGGCGTCCAAGCTTAACATCGTCGTCGCCGGTACGGCCGACGGCATCGTGATGGTCGAAGCCGGCGCCAACGAAGCGTCGGAACAGGAAGTCCTGGACGCGATCGAATTCGGCCACGAGTGCTGCAAGAAGATCGTCGCCGGGATCAAGGAACTGGTAGCAAAGGCCGGCAAACCGAAGCGTGAATTCGCCGCGCCGGTGCGCAACCAGGAAATCTACGCCAAGGTTGAGGGACTGGTCCGCGAACGCCTCGCGGACGCCCTCGACACGAAGAAGCACGGCAAGACCGAGAGCTACTCGCTGGTCGATGGCCTGGAAGATGAGGCCCTCGCTCTGTTCGAGTTGCCCACCGAGAAGGTGGAAGCCCATATCTGCTTCGAACTGCTGCGCGAGCGCATCTTCCGTCATGAGATGCTGGATCTGCGCCAGCGGCCCGACCGCCGCGCGTTCGACGAGATCCGTCCGATCAGCATCGAATTGGGCGTCCTGCCCCGCACGCACGGCTCGGCCCTGTTCACGCGCGGCGAAACCCAGGCGTTGGTGACCACAACGCTCGGCACGAAGGAAGACGAGCAGCGGTTGGAAACAATCAACCTCGCCGAGACCTCCAAGCGCCTGATGCTCCATTACAATTTCCCGCCGTTCAGCGTCGGCGAAGTCGGCTTTATGCGCGGCCCCGGCAGGCGCGAAGTCGGCCACGGCGCACTGGCGGAACGCAGCATTACCGCGGCTATTCCGGCCGAGGCCGATTTCCCCTACACGCTCCGCATCGTAAGCGACATTCTCGAATCGAACGGCTCCTCTTCAATGGCGACCGTTTGCGGCGCGATCCTGTCGATGATGGATGCGGGCGTGAAGATCAAGGCTCCAGTCGCGGGCATCGCGATGGGCTTGGTGACGGAAAACGATAAGTACGCCATCCTGACCGACATCGCCGGCGCCGAAGATCATTACGGCGACATGGACTTCAAGGTTGCCGGAACCAAGGACGGCATCACGGGCCTCCAGATGGACATCAAGGTGCCCAACATCTCGATCAACATCATGCGCGAGGCGCTGGCGCAAGCCAAGGCCGGCCGCCTGCACATCCTGGGCAAAATGAACGAAGCCATCTCCGAGCCGCGCAAGGAACTCTCGCCGTACGCTCCGCGCATCTACACCATCGTGGTCCCGACCGACAAGATCCGCGAGATCATTGGACCCGGCGGCAAGATGATCCGCAGCATTACGGAACAGACCGGCACGAAGATCGACATTCACGATGACGGAACGGTGAACATCTTCGCCGTCGATGGGGACTCCGCCAAGAAGGCGCTGCAAATCATCACCGACATCGCCGCCGTGGCTGAAGTGGGGAAGACGTATCTGGGCAAAGTGGTCCGCATCGCCGATTTCGGCGCATTTGTGGAGATCTTCCCGGGTACCGACGGGCTACTGCACATCAGCGAAATCAGCGAGAACCGCGTGGCGAACGTGCGCGACGAGTTGAACGAAGGCGACCAGATCCTGGTGAAGGTACTGGCGCTCGAAGGCAACAAGATCAAACTGAGCCGCAAAGCGATTCTCCGCGAGCAACGCGAGAAACTCAACAAGGCAGCCGGTGGCGCTCCGAGCGAGGAAGGCGCCGAGCCGCAGATCGAAGTACGCAGCGAGAATCGTGGTCCACGACCGGAAGGCGCAGCAGCTTCCTCGGACCGTCCTCCCCGCAGCGATCGCGGGGACCGTCCGCATCGCGACCGTGACCGAGGCCCACGCCGCTAAGCCAAGGCTCTCCTGAGCCGCTTGGGGCCTGATGGCCCCACACTGATCGATACGATGAGGCTCCCCAATGAGGGAGCCTCATCGGCGTTCTGGGTGGTAAAATGAAGGCCTGCATCACGTCGGCTTGCGGCAGAGAATGTCTCGGTCGAGTTGACCAGCCGGTGTGTCTATGAAACCCTCCCCCTTGTGCTGGCATCTGTAAAGGCAGTAGCCTGGTTCGCCTGCATGACTGGCTCTTTTAAATGAAACAGACCCGATACTCCGCGCTCGCGTTTCTCTATTCCCTACTTGCCGTTTTGACCGCAGGGATCGCTGGGGCGCAGTCATCACCCGGATTGAGCGGACTCAGAATCGAGGTCAGGGTTCAAGATCAATCCAATTTGCCGGTGCCTGGCGCTGAAGTCCAGCTTAGACGCGGGACAGATGTGGTGACCAGAAACAGCACGGATGAGACAGGACGCGTAGTGTTTGCGGACTTGAAACCGGGACGCTATTCTGTAGCTGCCGTGAAGGACGGGTTCGATCCGGTAGAGAAACCGGAGTTTGAGCTCTCCGATAGCGCATCGGGCAAGATTGAGTTCACGATTGTACCTAGCGCGGCCCGCAGGGTGAGCGTCGAGGTGAGCGACACGGTATCCCCCGTCGATCAAGGCTCCTCAACTGCCAGCACCGTTTCTACGCTGGAGACCAAGGACTCGCCCACGAGACCGGCAACCGTGACCGACGCCTTGCCGCTGTTGCCTGGCATCACCCGGGCTCCGGGCGGCGGTCTGCAACTGTCCGGGAGCGGCGAACATCGCAGCGCGCTGATCGTCAATTCGGCCGATGTCACAGACCCCGCTACCGGCCAATTCGGCTTGACGGTTCCGATCGATAGCGTGGAGAGCTTGAACTTTTACCAGACCTCTTTTCTGGCCGAGTACGGACGTTTCACCGCCGGCCTTGTGTCGGTGGAGACGCGCCGCGGCAGCGACAAATGGAAGTGGGAGCTGAACGACCCATTCCCCGAGTTCAACATCCGCAGTTGGCACCTGCGAGGGCTGCGTACGGCAACGCCGCGTTTGAACTTCGAAGGTCCGCTGATCGCCAACAAGCTCTTCTTCTCCGAAGGGTTCGAATATGAAGTTCGCAAGACAGCCGTCTACACCCTACCGTTCCCTTACAACCAGAAAAAGCAGGAAGGCATCAATTCCTTCGCTCAACTGGATTGGATCGCGACCGACAAGAATCTGGTCACGGCGACAGTTCACATCGCTCCGCAACGGCTCGGCTTCGTGAACATGAACTACTTCAATCCTCAGCCCACCACCCCCGACGCGGGCACCCACAACTACACCGGTACGCTGTCCGACAAGCTGACCACCGCAGGCGGCTTGTGGGAAAACACCTTTTCGGCGACGAAGTTCGACGCGAACGTATGGGCCAAGGGAACGGCGGATTTCAACATTCAGCCGCAGGGGAATTCCGGTAATTACTTTGCACAACAGTCGCGCGATGCGGAGCGCTACGGATGGACCTCCTCGTTCTCCTTCAGGCAGTGGAACGGCTGGGGCTCGCACAGTTTCAAGGTCGGCTCCTACATTGCAGGCAGCGCCGACGACGGGCAAATGCGGGAACATCCGATCAATTTGCTGGATGCTTCGGGCAGGCTGCTGGAGCACATCGCGTTCACCGGCGGTTCGCCGTTCAGTAACACCGACACCGAGTATGCCCTGTATGCCCAGGACCACTGGATCGTCTCACCGCACATCGCCATCGATATGGGTCTGCGGTCGGAGTCCCAGGAGGTCTCGGAGACGATCCGTCTGGCACCCCGCTTCGGCATCGCCTGGAGCCCGTTTACGCGGCTCGGGACGGTGGTAAGAGCGGGCATGGGCGTGTTCTACGACCGCGTTCCCTTAGGCGTCTACTCCTTTGACCGATACCCGAACCGCGTGGTCACTGTTTACGATGGAAGCGGGCAGATTCTGGCCGGGCCCTTCACCTATCAGAACGGACTGGGAGAAGTGATTTCCCGGCAGAAACTGATCTTCCGGCGCGTGCAGGCCGGCAACTTCTCTCCCAACAGCACCACAGGCAGCCTCCAGTTGGAACAGCCGGTCACACGCTTTGTCCGTCTGCGGGCAGGCTACATGCAAACGGTATCCAGCGGCCTCGTGATGCTGGACTCCACGCTCCCCGACCCTAAGACTCATACCGGCCTGTATCTCCTGTCCGGCAACGGCACGGCGCGTTACCGGCAATTGGAACTGAGCGCGCGCGTGCGTGCGGGAGAGAAGCGGGAGCTAATGTTCTCCTACGTGCGCAGCCGCGGAACGGGCGACCTGAACGACTTCGCGGGCTATATCGGGAGTTTCCCTACCCCGATCATTCACCCCAATCAGGTCGCGACCTCGCCCGCTGACATCCCCAATCGCTTCCTGGCATGGGGCACGATCCACGTGCCGCGCGGATTCGGAATCGCCCCACTGTTTGAGTATCGAAGCGGGTTCCCGTATGTGGTTACCGACGCGATTCAACACTACGCCGGCATCCCGAACTCGACGCGCTATCCGGACTTTCTATCCGTGGACGTGCGGGTCTGGAAGGACTTTCAAGTCAGCAAGAAGTACTCAATCCGGCTCTCGGTCAGCTCCTTCAATCTCACCAACCATTTCAATCCGGAAGCGATTCACTGGAATACCGGGGACCCTGCCTACGGCCTGTTCTTTGGGGACAGACGACGGCGCTTTACGGCCGACTTTGATGTAAACTTTTAGCCGTGGAACTGACTGGTCGTACACGGTGATATTTGGCTTAAGTGCCATTTGGCTCAACTCGCTAGCCTTGAGGCCGGCCGAGTGAGCATTCGCGACGGCAAAACGCCGTTCCTCCGCCTCTCAGCACTGGCCACTGCGGCTTTCCTCCTACACGGTTACCATCTTGGCTCCGACGATGCCGCCATCTACGTACCCGGCATCAAACGCGCCTTCGACCCGAAACTGTACAGTTTCGGCGAGCAGATGTTCACCCGGCACGCACGGCTTTCGTTGTTCTCCACACTCGTCGGCGACTCGGCACGCCTGACCCGGCTGCCCATCGACTGGATCATCCTGTTGTGGCATTGGTTGGGGCTTTTCCTGCTGCTCATCGCGGCTTGGCGCCTGTTGCGCGTATGTTTCAAAAGCCAATGGGCGAGCTGGGGAGGAGTCGCCCTGCTGGCGGGGACTCTGGGCGTCCCGGTAGCGGGAACGGCCCTGGCGATAGCGGACCCCTATGTGACCTCTCGAACGCTCTCGACGCCCTTCACGCTGTTCTGCATCGCCGCCTACCTCTCGAACCGGAGAAGCTTAGCGCTGGCATGGATGGCGGCGACGGCCGCGGTTCACCCCCAGATGGGAGCGTATTGCGGGGCTTTTCTAGCCAGCCTGATGGCAGTTTCGCACTTCCAGAAGTGGAGTCTGGATCAGGCTCCCGTGGCAGCCCTGGGTGTGCCGTTCTTTCTTGACTTGAAGCGGGCACATGGAGCGGCCCGCGAGGCGCTGCACTCCCGCACTTTTTTCTTCCTGTACAACTGGACCTGGTACGAATGGGTAGGTGTGCTGGCGCCGCTAGCAATCGCCGGTTGGGCTTCCACGCTGGCTCTGCGCACAAACACCCCGCAGTTTCGTCTGGTGCTGCGCAGCGTTGTCCTATTTGGCATCCTCTTTACTGCCCTCGGCATACTTCTTTCGTCCTTTGCCGGTTTAGAGAATCTGACGCGACTGCAACCCATGCGGGCGTTTCACCTTATCTACGTGGTCTTCTTCGTCCTGCTGGGCGGATTGCTGGGTGAGTATGTCCTGAAATCGACTACGTGGCGTTGGTTGGTCCTATTCCTTCCTCTCGCCGCCGGGATGTGGTTCACCGCCCGCGATGCGTACGCGGCCAGCCCGCATGTCGAGTGGCCTGGAGTGGAACAGTCCAACCCGTGGCTATCAGCTTTCTATTGGATCCGGGCGAACACCCCCAAGGACGCGGTCTTCGCGCTGGGGCCGAATTTCATGACCGCGCGCGGTGAAGACGCGCACGGCTTCCGGGCCGTCGCGGAGCGCAGCATGCTGTGCGATAGCGTCAAAGACAGCGGCGTTGTCTCTTTGTTTCCCGACCTGGCGGATGAATGGGAGGCGCAAACGCGTGCACAATGGGGGTGGGAGCATTTTGGCCCTGCGGAGTTTGGACGCCTGGCTCGGCGCTATCCGGTGAGTTGGGTTGTCACGCGGCTACCTGCCCCGGATGGGCTCGATTGCCCGTTTCGCAACGCGGAACTTGTGATTTGCCGCATCGGCGCAGAGCCCCCGCCGACACGCGGGGCGGGCAAGTCTCCTGTTTCGGACCCGTCTAGCCACGAGCCGCGACCGAGAACACTAGTCCAGGAGAGAACATCCGCAAAATGATCAACGGAAAGCGCATTGTGGTGGTTCTGCCGGCTTACAACGCCGTTAAGACGCTGGAAGCGACGGTGCGCGAGTTGCCCAACACCGTGGATGGAATCGTCCTGGTAGACGACCACAGCTCCGATGGAACCGTGCCGCTGGCCCGCAAGCTGGGCCTGATGGTTGAGGTGCACAACAGGAATTACGGCTATGGGGGAAACCAGAAGACCTGCTACGCGCGGGCCTTGGCTGCCGGCGCCGATATCGTGGTGATGATCCACCCTGACTACCAGTATTCGCCGTTACTGGTCACACCCATGGCCGGCATGGTGGCCTACGGCGTTTATGACCTGGTACTGGGGTCACGCATTTTGGGAGGCACAACGCTGCGCGGAGGAATGCCCCTCTACAAGTACGCCTCAAATCGAGTACTAACGCTGTTCCAAAACTTACTCCTGGGTGCGAAACTTTCGGAATATCACACCGGCTTCCGGGCTTACACGCGTGAGTTATTGGAGGCGTTGCCGCTTGAGCAGAATTCTGACAACTTCGTATTCGACAACCAGTTGATCGCCCAGGCGATCCTGCTGAAAGCCAGGATTGGCGAGATCTCGTGCCCCACGAAGTACTTTCCGGAAGCGTCTTCGATCAACCTGCTAAACAGTTGCGTGTACGGCCTGGGAGTCATCCAGACTACGCTCCAATGTTGTTTGGCGCGAATGGGGCTGATGCGCTCGCCACTTTACAGGACCGCTGGAGTTGCCTCGGTCGGGCTATCCCGCTGCGAGCCGTCGGTGCCGTCGTACGGACCACAGCCGGTTTCTCGCAAGTAAGCGCCATCAGTTCCAATTCAGGCGCGCTGATGGCCGGTGCGGTTCGCCGCGCCAGTTTGGCAGAATGTGAAGACTATGCCAAAGCAACTGGGGCTGGTCTTTCAGCAGCGGCTCGAACAAGCCGAGGCTGCCCTCAACGCCATTACTGAGCAGCAGGCAGCAGTGTCTTTCCGTCCGGGAGGATGGCTGCGCAAGGACGTACTCGGTCACCTGCTCGATTCGGCCATCAACAATCATCAACGCTTCGTTCGCGCAGCACTTGACGGCCACTACGAGGGTCCAGGGTACCAGCAGGAAGCTTGGGTACGCCTGCATGGTTATGGCGCGCTATCCTGGGCGGCGTTACTGAACTCCTGGCGAGACCGGAATGCTATGCTGGCGCGAATCGTGGAGCGGATCGAAGAACAGTGCCTCCACGCCCAGTGCAAGGTAGGTGACCACGATCCGGTCACGCTGGAGTTCCTGATCGAAGATTACCTGCGCCATCTGGAACACCACGTCTGCCAGATCACGGGCGAGGCCCAATCGTAAGCGAGATACCCAGGGCAGGCAATGACCAGCAAGGCAGCGAGCGTAGCCGCTTATGTCAACGAAGTTACGGCCGAAAGGCGGGCAGCGGTTGAGAAGTTGCGCAGACTGTGCCAGCAGGCTCTCCAGGGGTACGAAGAGGGCATGGCGTACGGCCTGCCCTGCTACAAACGGAATGGCAATCCAGAGGTGGCATTTGCGAGTCAAAAGAACCACATTGCGCTGTACGTGATGAAGCCGGACGTGGTGGATGAATTCCGCAGCGAGCTGTCGGGCTCGAGCATCGGCAAGGGCTGCATCCGCTTCTCCAAGCCGGAGCGGATGAACTTCGAAGTACTGGATAGGCTGCTGCGAAGAGTTGCAGCGTCCGACGCGCCCCTTTGCTAGCCGGCTTCCTGGTGCGTCAAACCTCAGTAGACATCGTCGCGCGCACCAGCAGGTAACTCCGCACCGCCCTTTCGACGGAAGGCATCGGCTCAATCCCCAGCGCGTCCAACTTCGTGTTGGCCAGCGCCGAATTGCGGGGCCGCCGCGCGGGCGTCCGGTACTCCCGTTCGCTGGTGGGTTTCAGCTCCGGCTCGAGGCCGGCGCAGGCGAAGATCAGTTTGGCGTAGTCGAACCATGAAATGGCGGTGCCGCCGCCAGCGTGGAAAATACCTCGTTCGCCGCGCTGCACCAGATCCGCTGTGGCTCGAGCCAGAGACGGCGCGTAGGTCGGAGAGGCCACCATGTCTTCCACGACGCGGATCGGCTGCCCGCCGGCCGCCAGTCGAAGCATCAATTCCACAAAATTGCCGCGTGCGGTCCGCCGGCCCGCCGGGCCAAAGACACCGGAGGTTCTGAGCACGAGCAGGTCATCCAAATAGGCACGGGCATAGAGTTCGCCGCAAAGTTTGGAAACTGCGTAGGCACCCAATGGATGGGGCCGGTCCTCTTCCGTGTACGAACTACCCTTGGTGCCATCGAAGACATAATCGGTGGAGAAGTGAACCAGCTTGGCGCCAGACTGTCGGCACGCAACAGCCATATTTCTCACCGCCAGAGCGTTCACCTGGTAGGCCGCCTGCGGCTCGTTTTCCGCAACATCCACCATGTTGTAGGCAGCGGTATTCACCACCAATTCAGCACCGCTCGAAGTAATGGTTCGTTCCACAGCCGCGGCATCTGTGATATCGACACCGCTTCGATCATAGGAAAAGACCGTGTAACCTCGACCCGAAAACTCGCGCTGGATCTCAAAACCGAGTTGGCCTGCGCCGCCGAAAAGAACCGCTTTCCTACTCATATTGCACTTGAACTATACCTCATCCCAGAGCTCTCGTGGCATCGCAGAACTCTAGCGAGAGCTGCTCTGCCGCACCAGTAGAGCCTGGGGCCCAAGTTCGATTGATACGCAATTCGTCGCGTTCAAGACGGGCGCTCGTTTGGCTTCATAGCCCCGGCTGCCGCTGTATTTCGATTTGGCCTTCCATGCGGCGACGGGTATAGCAGTCCAAGGGGTGGGTCGGCTCGTCAGCTCGCGCTTCGCCCAACAGCGCCGTGACCAGCTTTCGCAGGCTGTGCAGACCCGATAGACTCTCGTTCATTTCAATGAGCAAGTCGAACTTACCTGGCACTTCTTCGCGGCATGCCACCACCTCACCCAACAGGATGCTATCGTTCTGATCGATGCGCACAGGCAAGCCCAGCGCAAGCGGGCGTGTCGAACGAGCCGTCAGGATGCGCGAAGCCATGTGCGTCACTTCGATCTCCGAGTCCTCAGCCGAACCCTGCAGAGGAATTAGCTTGGCGCGCCAAGGCGCTGCCGATGCTGGTTGAAAGGGCTCTCGTGCTTCCATGTCCTCATATCGGCGGGAATGCCGAACATGATTAGGGAGAGTTGGAAAAGTTCACCGCGAATCAGTTTGTGGGCTGGCTTTCAATTTGCCGTTTGGTCGAACCGGGACGCTAGCGACTGGCGGTCAAGGCCCAGAGTGTAAGCGCCACGGCCAGCGCCGCTGCGGCTTCGAAGATCAGCCGGCGCGCAAGCAGTCGCCGCCAGCCCGGCTGGGAAACCGTTGCGGCCGCGGCCGGCTTGGGACGGGATTGGAGGTACTTCTGCCCGCCCTCGTCGGCCAGGATGATGTTGGCGGTCAGGTCGCCTTGCAGCGCCCGGTCGATATCACGCTGCAAGTCCCGCGGTACATCCTCCGTTGAGCGGAAATAGCGGATCGTCCCATTCCTTGCGGTGAGGACCGAAGTGGTACGAAAAACCGGAGTGGGCGACGGTTCGCTCAAAGCTCACGACCCTACTGGATGGTACCCGATCTCTTCTGCATGCTGCGGGACCTGCTGCCTGGCCCGGTCCATAACCACCTGGATGAATTCGAGACCCGCCTTGGAGAAGGCCTTGTCCCGCCGGTACACCAGCCCTAGCCGCCGCATCAGCGGCTCCGGCGCAAGGGACACCGCGGCAAATTGGCCCGCATCCAAGCCTTCCTGGAAGTGCGAGGCGGCCATGAAAGAGATCCCCAAGCTAGCCAGCACAAACCGCTTGATCATTTCGGTGGAATCCAGTTCCATCGAAATCATCACGCGATCGGAAACCTGCTCCAGCCAGGCGTTCACTCTCGACCGCGTGGCGCCTCCTTTGGGCAGCAGGAGCGTCTGGCCGACAATGTCCTCGCAGCGCACCGACTCCATCCCGGCGAAGGGATGGCCAGCCGGCAGCAGCAGCTTAATTTCGTCGGTATGGATGGGCAAGACCTGCAGTTTTCGTTCCTGCACCGGCAGCTGGGTGAACCCGAAGTCCGCCAGATTATCCACGATGGCTTCCACAACGTGCTTGCCGTAGCTGCGGTCAACTAGTAGTTGTACATTCGGGAAGCGCTTCTTGTATTCCGAGAAAACGGTCGGCAGGACGTAGATGCAAGTGGCTTCGTTGGCTGCGATCACGAGCTCGCCGCGTGGCACCCGCTCCAGTTCATTGATCGCATCCTGGGCACACCGCCGGAGTTCCAGGATTTGCTCGGCGTATTCGCAAAGGATCTTGCCTGCCGGGGTTAACTGAATGCGCGTACCCAGCCGTTCAAACAGGGAACAATTGAGTTCCTGCTCGACTTGACGCACCTGGGCACTGATGGCTGGCTGGGTCCGGAAACAGGTCTGGGCAGCCTTGGAAAACGACTTCAGGCGCACTATCTCTAAGAAAGTGTGAAGCTGATCAAGATCCATGTGCTACCTGGCAGCACCCTTATTTTAGCATCGACCGGAATTCCACGCCGAATCGTTTGGGCTGTCTGGTCCATTCCTGCGATCAGGCTCCGTTCCGTCATCCGGGGGCAGACGAATCTACTTCTTCCTCCGGCCCGGCGTTGCGGTGGCGCCTTCGATGATCTTGGTGCTCGCGGGTAGCGTGAACTTCTCGTCCGTGACCCCCGTGTTGAAGCTGACGGATTCCGAGAACATCTCATAAATGCGCTGTCCGTTGCGCTCGCGTTGGATGACCCACGGCCAAGACACGCCGTTCGTCTGGCGAAACTTCGAAAACACGGTGACCTCCTCGTCCTTCTCCTTCGAAACGGCGTTGCGTCGAAACCACATCTGGCGTACCGGGTAGTGCGTGGACTGTTCGAAGTAGACGGTGACGGAACGGTTCTCAGAGTCGAAGATCTCCACAGAATCCACGGGCACGTTGTTGTAGATTTCCGTACCCCTGGATTCGAAGGTCACGCCCGGTTCCTGCATCCGCATCCTGAAGATGTAGAGCACGTTGTGCAGCAGGCTCTCGCGGTATTTCTCGTAGTCCGCGGCAGTGTACGGCTTGGCGCCGCGGTAAGAGACGTTGTAGCCCTGCTTTTCGTCGAACAGGACATACGCCCCCTCGTCCTTGCCAAACACCTGGCGTTCGCGCTGACCGATGTAGGCGGCAACGGGCGGATCGGGAGTAACCAGATAGCGAACGTATATCTTGGCTTTCGACAGACCGCTCAGTTGCTCGTTGAAGAAACTGTACGCCCGGCCTTCCTCAACTCGATCCGACATGCGGAGAAATGCATCGCCGCCGAGTGCGGCAAGGCTCTCCATGACGATCTTGCGACCCTTGGCGGCAGGCTCCTCAGCCCGCATGGCGAGCGGCGCGCAGAGCGCAATCAGAGTAGGGACAAACCGGAGCAGGGGTACGAGTCTCACGTTTCCGATTGTAAACCGTCGGCTTGGTTTGACGCGCCGGATCAGGCGACCTTTCCAATGGGTTGCGAAGTGCAGCCGGCGTAAACGCGGTAGACGCCTTCGAACACTCTCTCCCAGGTGGCTGACTCGGCAGCCTCCCGCGCCCCTCGCGCCAAGCGTGCACGCAGTTTCGCGTCGCCAACCAGTCGGACACAGGCTTGCGCGAAAGCACGCTCATCGGAAGCTACGAGGCCGTCGATCTCCGGCCTCACGAGGTACTTCGGCCCACCTCCGGAGGTGACTACGCAGGGGACGCCGGATGCCATGGCCTCCTGCACGACATTGCCGTAAGTGTCTGTTTCGCTGGGGAAGGCGAACACATCGAGATTCGCGTAGAACTCCGCTAGCGCCTCGCCCTTCAGAACACCAGGAATCTGTTTGCGGCGCAGGTGTGCGCGCAGCCATTCCGCTTCATTCCCGTGTCCGGCGATCCAGATCTCGTAGTTCGCCAAATCGGCGAGTTGCAGTTCTTCCTCAACGGTTTTGAACCAGCGGACACCTTTTTCGGGCGACAGGCGCCCGGCATAGCCAATGCGCACCACGGAGTCGTCGCGGCGGCGTTTTGAGGGGTGGTAGAGTGCGGTGTCAACGCCCCGCTTCATCATCGTGCTGGGGTTTCCAGTCGCCCGTTCGAGCATGGCGGTCAACTCAGGGTTGGGTGCTAAAGTGGCCTCGGCATAACGGTAAAAATGCAGTGTCGCTGCCAGCGTGGCCCAGGCCGAATAGCGCCCCACCGAATCGGCCATTGGCGAGGGCAGCCACGACAGCATTTGCCGCATACGGCGTCCGCTATATTCGTGCACATTGGTATGCCAGGACGCCACCAGGGGCACTCCCATGCGCCACGAGGCCCAGACGCCCAGCATACCCTGGTGGCTGGGACCCGTCACGTGAACAACATCAGGGCGGAAGCGTGTCAGCTCGCCGAGTAAACGCTTGCCGTGCCGCATACAGAAGAAGTCGAACCGCAGATCTGCCTCCAACCACATCGAGGCAGGCCCCAAGGCAAGTTCCACGCGCCTCACGCTACCAGCGTCCCAACAGCGCGTTTCGGGACCGGTGTGAACGCTCAGGAACGGGTATCCGTGCTCCTGGGCGTGGCGCTCCAGCATACGAGAGGTAAGCGCGACTCCGTTAACCTCGTGAAAGCTGTCGGCAAAGAACGCGACGCGCGTCATGGCGGTGTGGATCAGGCCAATTCCTGAGTGGCGGAGAAGATCTGGCGGATGGCGGCGTGCAGACCGCGGTTGTCCAGCATCCGGCATCCGCCGGCAAAGGCCTGGACAACGAGCGGCAGACGGCGTTCGGCCCAAATGCTGGAGAACGCATCCACCTGGCCCGTGTCGTGGTCGCGGAAGAAGACCCGGTCGGTCCAGCGCACCCAGCCGTGAGTGTGAGCCCGATTGTCGCGCATCACGTCGGAAATCATCTTCAGCACGCGCGAGACAATCGGTTCACGGTATTGCGGCATCACCAGGATGTTGCTGCGCGAGTAATCGCGGAGTTCCTCCACGAATTCGCTAAACGTGTCCGAGTTCGTCAGATTGAGGATCGCGTTGGGCTCGCAGCAGTGGCGGTCGCCTCCCGAGACGGCGGGCTTCTCGACCGATTTGGCCCATTCGGTCACGCGTAGATTCTCGCGCCACGGCCTGAGTCCATTCAGCTCCAGAGCGTGCAGGAACGGCGAGTAACGCAGTTGAAATTCCATTGCCAACGAATCGTGAAGGGCTTGGCCAACGCCCTTCTCGTCCCAGTGCGGATGGTTGAAGACAACCAGCGTATCGGGTTCCTCACTCAGCCACGAGAGCATACCTTCGATCTCGGATTCCTTGGGATCTGCGGTGAATGCCCGCATCGCAGCCATGCACTGCGTGGCCCGGCGCGGCGGCAGATTGTGCACGCCCAAATGGAAGAACACGCCGCGATAAGGCACCGTCCATTCCACTGACACGGGCGTGCTGCGGCCCTCGGACAGAACCCTCAGCAGTAGCGGCGCTTCGATGTTGTCGTGATCAGAAATGGAAACCAACGCTCGCAGGCCCAACCCCTCGATCTGGCCGCGTTCGACG
The DNA here is from genome assembly GCA_903909435.1 of uncultured Acidobacteriia bacterium. Lineage (GTDB taxonomy): Bacteria > Acidobacteriota > Terriglobia > Bryobacterales > Bryobacteraceae > CAIVVT01. The sequence continues at coordinate 60,980 of CAIVVT010000234.1, forward strand.
GCCAGGGACTCGCGCGGTCCGAGCGGCGGCGTCCACCACGCGTTGAAGTAATTCAGATCGCGGCCGTACAGGCTGCGATACTTGTCCTCTTGCGCCCGCACCAGATCTCGCACGACCGGAACGTGCGCAGCGAAGCGCGGAATGAAGTCTAAGGTCTCTTTGGAGTGAGAGGTGTGGCTGTGTAGCGAAACGCCAGTGCGCGCCCGCTTCCAGGGGGTGCCGCGCCAGGCGAAACCGAAGTTAGGGGAGGTCTCCATCGACTCTAGCCTGAGCGACTTCGGTTAGAGGACGATGCACGAATTGTCAATATCGCGTCAAACAGGAATATTAGAAACTGTTTTTATAGAAGAGAGGTGTCAGGCGTGGCTCGGTAAGGGCCGCGACAGTATAAGGGCACGTTCTTCCGGAGATACTAGCCGATCTCGTGGGCGGTGTGGGATATCTGGCGCATCGCGGCCTGAAAGCCGCGGCTATCGAGCAACTGGGCGGCGCGCGCGAACGCGCGGATGACCAGTGGACCGGATCCAGCGCCCCATACACTCGACAGAGCATCGACGGCGCCGTCGGGACGCCTGAAGAACACGCGATCGCTCCAGCGCACCCAACCGTGCGCGTGCGCCTCGTTGTCGCGCATCACGTCGGCAATCGAACGCATCAGCCGGCAGGTCAACGGCTCCCGGTATTGTGGCATCACCAGAACCTGGCTGCGGGCATCCGCGCGCACTTCATTTACGAATTCGTCGAATGTTGTCGCGTTGGTAATATTCAGCAGCGCGTTCGGCTCGCAGCAATGCCGGTCGCCCCCTGCAATCACCGGACGCGAATGGGCGCGGGCCAATTCCACTGCGCGCAGGTTCTCCTGCCAGGAGCGAATTCCGTTGACTTCCAGGGCATGAATACAGAACCCGTGGCGCGCTAGGAATTCTCGTGCCAGCGCATCGTGCTTCTGCTGCCCGATCTTCTTCTCGTCCCAGCAGGGGTGATTGAAGACCACCAGCAGTTCAGGCTTTTCCGTCAGCGCGACCAATAAGGATTGGATCAGTTCCTCACGCGGATCGGCCGTGAACGCGTTGAGGTCGGAGATGATCTGACCGGCCTCCCTGGGGGGCAGGTTGTGAATACCGAGGTGAAAGAAGGTGCCTCGATAGGGGACTGTCCATTCGGTCGAGATGGGCGTGTCAGAACCCTCCGGTAACACGCGCAACAATACCGGGGCTTCTATGTTGTCGTGATCGGTGAGCGACACGAAGGGCCGGAGCCCCAATTCTTCAATCTGGCGGCGCTCGACCGAGAGCGCCTCGCGCGGGCTGAGCGGCGGAGTCCACCATGCGTCGCGGTAGTCGAAATCGCGACCATAACGCTCGCGGTAACGCCGCTCCTGAACGCGTACCAACTCCCTGAGGATCGGGACACTGGAACTCAATCGAGGGATGAAATCCAGCCGTTCCTTCGAGTGTGAGGTATGGCTATGTAAAGAGATTCCGGTCACGGCGTTTTGCCATGGTGCGCCATGCCACGCGAATTGAATGGATTCTACAGATTCCATGGTGTCATCGTGTTTAATCAACGGTAGGACCCGACGCCACAATTGTCAATTCCGATTGCATCGGATCCCATAAAATTGTCCGAACGGCCTCCAAACTCGAGTCCTCGCAGATGCCTGCCCGCGAATGAACTTGCATAGTAGAGACGCAGCCGCGGCCCGAAGATTTCATGGTTTTTTCATCTTGAGCCAGCAACCCTCGCCGAACGCTACGGATCATAAGCGACAGCGTCGACGCAGCCCGCGCACAACCGATGCCGCCTCTCGGCCGCAACTCCGTCCCGGTCCGCTCTTACCCGCCTTTTAGAATCCCGACTGGCGTCCGTGGGCCCCATTCCAAAATAATTTCGAAAACGTCAAGATTACACTACCAGCCAGCAGAACCAAATCGGGAACGGCCCCGCAGGCATTCGGGTCGTCCTGGCCACCCGATGCAAGGCTGTACTCTAGCCCTAGTCCGCGGCGGCTGCAATTGCGACAGCCAATTAGATGTTAGTTAGCGACCCCGTGACACTTCTTATATTTCTTGCCGCTGCCGCAGGGGCAAGGATCGTTGCGTCCGACCTTGGCGGCTGGCACCGGCTCGGCCGGAACCTCGGCAGCGTCGTGATCGTGGTCGCAATCCGGACCGTGAACGTGCTCTTCCTCGTCCGGGAAGAAAAAGGGCGGCAATCCTTCGCGTTCCAGTCGCGTATCGAGCGCACCGGCGACGGTCTCGGCGTCCGAGCCATCGAAGTCCCCGGCCAGTTCCTTGATCTTGTCGAAGAGTTTGATCACGCCCTTCTCGGTGGTCTTGCCAGGCGCGGCCAGTGCGTAGGAGAACAGCGCCTGCTGGCGCGTCAACTCGTCGTCGAACAGCGGCACCAGTTCCACGGCCAGTTCGGGGATCGGGAACGCTCCCACTCCGATCACGGCGTTTACGCGCACTCGCGGGTCCTCGTGCTGGAGGTTCTCCCCGATGTACTTGCGATAGCGCGGATCGTGGCTGCGCCACATGGCTTCGATCGCGTCGGCTTTGACGGCGGGCACTTCATACAGCGCGTGGATTGCGGCGTGGATCGCGCCCTTCCCTGTCTCTTGAGCCAGAGCGACCATCGCGGCTGCGCGCTCAGCCAGCGTGAGATCGCCGTTATCGAGCCGTTCGAGCAGGAACTCAAGCAACTCCGGATCGCCTTTTTCAGCCGCCTGTAGTGCGCCGCCCAGCGCCCGCAGGCAGGCTGCGCGAACCTCGGGCTCGTCGTCCTCAGTTGCACGCTTCCGCAGCGCATCCCGGGTGTCCTCGTTGTACTGCTCGTCGCACAGGCTGAGCGCGGCGTCCACCCTGTATTCAACGAAATCGCAGGCCAGGTACTCCTCCACCTGATCCTCGGGTAAGGCCTCGAACATGGGCGAAGCCGTTTCCGGGTATAGCTTCAGCAACTCGAAGGTGGGCAGGTCGCGGACCACTTCACCCGCGTCGAGTTGGACCAGGCAGTCTTCCAGGGCTTTGCGTTCCTGTTGAGCGTCCTCGTCCTCGCTCAGCTCCGAAAGCGCGTCCTGAACCAGTGGCTTCAACGCAGGGTCGCCGTACAGTCCCACGCACAACGCGCCTTCATACGGATCCACCGCCAGCACCGTCTCGAGAAGCTCCGGAATACGCGGGTCCCGCACGCCCAGCGCGGCCAGCAGAAAGACCAGGTCACCCTTGTCGTCCGGATCAGCTGCCTCGATCGCGGCCAGCAGCGGTTCCACAGCCGGCGCACCTAGTGCCGCAAAAGCCTCTACGATTTCGTCCGGAATCCCATCTTCCGATTGCGTCAACCGCCGCAAATAGAACGGGACCGCTTCAGGAATGTTGAACTGCCGGAACAGGTCAAAAACCTGCTCGTCGAGATTCAGCAGACGGCCATCGCGAATCTCCGAGGCGAAACGCAGCAGGTCGGGCAGCGTCTCCGCGGGCCGCGAGATCAAGGACTGCAGCAGCCGCTGATCGAACCCGATCCTGCCCGATTCAGCTTCCGTAAGCAGCTCAAAGGGGGTATGTTTGTCGAATTCCGAGGGTAGAATAGGCACTCTCTAAGTGTTTCACAGATCAGTGAATCCAGGAATCGTGGATCTCTGTCTAACCTGCCCGGCTCCGCTGGCGTGGGGATGCCGGACGAGCGGCAGCGAAAAGGGGACCGCTCCAGCCCGCCAAACCCTGGCGCGCCGAAGCGATCCCCTGATTCCAAGCGGTACCGCCCGGGAGGGGCGGCGAGTCGGGCTAGGCCGACTCCTCTTCCTTGTTCACCTGCAGCGTCACCTGAGCGATGACGTCTTTGAACAGGCGGATGGCGATCTTGTGTTCGCCGAGCGTCTTGACCGGCGCTTCGAGCAGGATCTTCCGGCGATCGATGGTATAGCCGGCTTTCTCGAGCAGTTCGTTGATGTCCTTGGCAGTGACACTGCCGAACAGAACGTCCTGTTCGCCTGCGCGTTGAGTCGTGGAAAGCGTGACCGTGGCGAGCAGCTTGGCCAGCTCCTCGGCCGCACCCTTCTCTTTCGCATCGCGGCGTAGGGCGGCCTGGCGCTCCTGCTCCACGATCTTTTTGTTGCTGGCGGTAGCCGGGACGGCCAACCGCTTGGGCAGCAGGTAATTGCGGGCGTAGCCGGCCGCGACCTTCACGACCTGGCCGCGACCCCCGAGTGTTTCGATATCTTCGCGAAGAATGACTTCCATGTGGGGTTTGCCTCCAGAGTGCGCGCGCCTACTTGCCCGAGAAAGGCAGCAGAGCGATGTTGCGGGCCAACTTGATGGCCTCGGTGATGCGCCGCTGGTTCAATGCGTTCAAACCGGAGATGCGGCGCGGGATGATCTTGCCGCGCTCGGTGATGAACTGCGAGAGCAGCCGGACGTCTTTGTAGTCGATGTAATCGATCTTTTCAAGGCAGATACGATCTACCTTCTTGCGGCGGAAATACTGGCGTTTGCCCGTAGCTATGGTCTTGTCGCCGCCGGTGGGGCGCTGGTTGGCGGCGATGGGGCGTCCACCTCTTTGTTCAGCCATGGTGAATCTCCTTTTCTTTCCTCAAAGCCTGTGCCTACTCAACGGCGGGCGGGGCCGCGGTTTCCACTGTTTCCGACGCCGCGGGAGCCGCATCCGCAGTTTCAACCGGAGCCGGAGCTGCGGGGGCCGCATGGACCACCGGAGCGGCTACGGGGGCGCCGGGCTGACCGGGAGCAATCACCGCATGTTCTGACGGCAGCGCGGGAGCGACCGGAATCGCCGGCGCCGGAGTCAGCACCATCTGCGGTTTCCGCTTGGCGCGCTTGTCGCGTTTCAGCTTCCGCTTCTCAAGCTTCTTCAGCGCTTCGTCGGTGCGCACCGTGATCCACTTCATCACCGAATCGGTGACGCGCATGCGGCGCTCGACTTCCTTCACCAAAGCGGTGGTGTCGGTTGAGAACTGGATCAGGACATAGAAGCCCTCATTGCGCTTCTCAACGCGATAGGCGAGCTTGCGCACGCCCCACTTCTCGACTTTGTCCACCGTGCCTTTTGAGGAGACGATCAGTGCCTTGATCTGTTCGATATAGGCGTCGATCTCTTCTTCAACGGCGTCGGGACGAAGTATGAACAGCTCTTCGTAGATTCTCATTCTTCCTCTCGATTCGTGCCCGGAGCGCGACGGTTGTGAGCCGCCATGGCCTTTTCGACGCCCCCGGCGATGATGGACTCTACTGCCTGACTTGCGATGTCCAGCAGCTCGTCCAGTTGCTTCCTCTGCTCGCCCTTCATGGGAGCAAGCACGAACTTCGCTCCATCCCCGATCGGATGACCCGGATGAATTCCCATTCGGACCCTTGGAATCTCGTCCGTCCCGAGACAACGGATGATGTCTTTCATCCCGTTATGCCCCGCGGCGGAACCCTTCGGCCGGATCCGGAGGCCACCCCAGGGAAGATCGAGTTCGTCGTAAACGACCACGATCCGCCCCGGGGCTACCCCATACTTCTCAGCCAGCCCGTTCACCGCCTGCCCGCTCAAATTCATGAACGTCTGCGGCTTGGCCACCAGCACCGGCTCGGACCCGATACTGCCCTGACCGACTTCGGCCCTGCATTCGTAGCGCGATACGCGGATATTGTTCCGCGCCGCCAAACGGTCGGCCACCAGAAAGCCCAGGTTGTGGTGCGTGAACTCGTACTCGAGCCCGGGATTCCCCAGCCCCACAACCAGAAACCTGGGCTCCGGCATAACCGCTCGCTAGGGAGACTGCCCGCCTCTTCCCTACTTCTTCTTCTCGACCTTCTTCTCGGGCGCTTTCGCGGCGTCCTTGCCCTCTTCTTCCTTCTTGCCCTTCTTGGCAACTTCCGGCTCGGCGGCAGCGGGAGCGCCCTCGGCAGGCGTGGCTTCGACTTCCTTAACCGGCGATACGACGTGCGAGATCAGCTGGTCGGGTGCGCTCACTAGTTTCATCGAGCCCGTGAGCGGCACATCGGCGGCGCGCAGGCTGCTGCCAATGCGGAATTCGGTGACGTCGATGCGGAAATCCTCCGGGATCTCTTCAGGCAGGCACTCGATCTCGATTTCGCGAGTGATGATCTCGTAGACGCCGCCCTGCTCTTTCACGCCACGCGGGTCCCCGATGTTGAGCACCCGGACCTTAACGCGCAGGCGCTTGGCCAGGTCGATGCGCAGAAAATCCACGTGCAGGATGTTTTCCTTCAGCGGGTGGTTCTGCCAATCCTTGAGCATCACCGGCGTGGTTTCGCCACCGGTGATGTCGAGACTGAAAATCGTGTTGCCGCCCGCTGCGGAATTCAGGATCTTGACGATGTCCTTCGGGCTGACGGCGACGGCCACCGGGTCTTTGCCCGTGCCGTAGACCACGGCGGGAATCTGCTTCAGCACCCGCAACCGCCGGGCTTCATTTTTGCCCCGGCTCGAGCGAAGCTCGGCGGCGATGGTGAGGTCCTTTACCATAACTTGCTCCTGTCAATCAAACAAACAAAGTACTGACGGACGTCTCTTCGTGGATGCTCTGGATGGCGCGCGCCAGCAGGCGGGCCACCGAGAGAACACGGATTTTGCCGCAAGCGGCAGCCTCCGGGCGCAGCGGAATAGAGTCCGAAAAAACGACTTCCTTTAGACCTGAGCTGGCGATGCGCTCGACAGCGGGCCCTGACAAAACTGCATGCGTGGCGCAGGCCGATACCGTCCGGGCGCCTACGGCGAGCAGGGCTTCGCAGCCCTTCACCAGCGTCCCCGCGGTGTCGATCAGATCGTCGATGATCAGGCAATCCTTGCCTTTGACATCGCCGATGATGTGCATGATTTCGGCTATGTTCGGCGCATCGCGCCGCTTATCGATAATCGCCAGCGGGACTTCCAGTCGTTTGGCGAAAGCGCGAGCGCGCTCCACGCCGCCGGCATCGGGCGAAACGACGATGGTCTGGCTCAAGTCGGTGGCTCGGAAGTATTCGATCATCACCGGCGAAGCAAACAAGTGGTCCACGGGTACGTTGAAAAAGCCCTGAATCTGCGCGGCGTGCAGGTCCAGCGCCAGCAGGCGGTTGGCGCCTGCCGTTTCGAGCATCGTCGCTACGACTTTGGCCGAAATCGGCACTCGCGAACGATCCTTGCGGTCCTGCCTGGCATATCCGTAGTAGGGCATCACGGCGGTGATCCGGTCAGCCGAGGCACGCTTGAGAGCATCAATCATCAGGAGCAATTCCATGAGATTGCGCTCGACGGGCGTGCAACTGGGCTGGACGATGAATACATCGCTGCCGCGCACGTTTTCCTCGATCTGGACCCAGATTTCGCCGTCGGAGAAGCTCTTTACGATCGCGCCGGCCAGTGGTACGCCGAGCGCGGCGCAGATGGCATGAGCCAGCGGGGCGTTGGCATTCCCCGAGAGGATTTTCAAACGTTCGGCTATCAGCACTCCCTGCACCAGCTTCAGCACCTCTTGCGCGGACCGGCTTGCGCCTCACGCATATATACTCTGGGGCGGCCACATTCCGGTAGTCGCGTGCCCCCGCAAGCCACGCAAAAACGCCGCTCTGTAGCGGGCGCGCGTGACCATATTGGTCGAGAAAACCTGGAGAAGTTCCGTTCGAAACTGCGGAAGGGCTCCCTGAAGCTTGGCCCGGTCCGGAAACACCCCGAAGAGTGCTGCCCCACTGCCGGAGAGCCGTGCAGAATGGGCACCGTGCCGCTCGAGTTTTCTCCGCCATCCAGCCAACTCCGGGTGGAGCCGGAAAACGGCGTCCTCGAAATCGTTTTCTGCGGCCTGCGCACAATACGCCTGCCACACGAACGATTGGAACGTCTTTAATGTAGCAATTCCATCAATTTCAGTCAACGCGGGACGTCCTAATGCCTTGAATGCCATAGGAGTCGAGACGTGGATTCGGGGCGCGAGCACCAGCACTGGCAGCGGTTTGGACTCCAGAAGAGGGTACAACTCCTCCCCGCGCCCCAATCCGAGGGCGGTCCCGCCGGTCAGGAAGAAGGGCACATCCGAGCCCAGTTGCGCGCCCAGAGCAGTCAATTCTCCCAGAGTGGCCTTGCGTCCGGTGAGCGCCGGCAGGGCCAGCAGCGTGCACGCGGCATCTGAGGAACCGCCGCCCAGTCCGCCGCCCATGGGGATGCGCTTGGTCAACCGCATCTTCAACACGCCATGGACTTTCTTCTGCTCGAAGAACAGCCTTGCGGCACGCACAACCAGGTTGTTGTCGATCGCCAGGGCGTCTTCCAGCTCGATCGAAGTTTTGCGCCCGGGCGTGAACTCGAACGCCAGCGTATCTTTGAGGCCGATGGTTTGAAAGACGGTCCGCAGTTCGTGAAAACCGTCCGGACGTTTGCCCAGCACCTTCAGGCTCAGGTTGATCTTGGCGAAAGCGGGAAGAATGGCAGTGCGGGCAGTGGTCATCTGATTCAGGATCCAACAGAAAGATACTCGGCGGGCGTGACGATGGCGATGCCACGAAAGCACTTCAGGGCTAGAAGATCCTTATCTCCTGTAACCAGCAACTGGGCACCGGCATTCACTGCGGTTTCGAGCACGGCATCGTCGTTGGGATCGCGGCAGGCTCCGGAAAGGAGTTCATGCGTCTCAACGCGGCTAACCTGTTCCAAGCGTACTATCAGACGCATCCTGACGAACTCTTCGCGAATGGCGAATTTTGTGACGAGCACAGGAATAACTTCGTTTTCGATGAACTCGGAAATGGCGAGTTGATCAATTATCAATGTGCGTTCCAGTGCCCGGGCCGGCACACCGTCGAACCGCAGCGCGGAAACCCAGACGCTGGAGTCAAGAACCACGATCACTTTTCTCGCATCTATTTCTCTTTCTTCATCTCCGCGCGGACCTCATGGATCAGGCGCTCGACATCATCGGCAGTGTATCCCATGTGGTCGTGCCGCCGACCTTCCTCGTGCATCTCCTCGAGGACGTTGTGCACCCGCTGGGCCCGGTACGTCCGGAACGCCTCGCGGAACAACTCGCTGATGGTCCGGCTCTCGGCTTCTGCCGTCCGAATGACCATCTCGGCCATATCTGGAGGAAGCGAGATAGTGAATTGCTTTGTGGTGCGCTGCTGCGGCATGCAATTATCATTACTCAGTAATGTTCAGTAATGCAACAGCGAGAAGATCTCGTGGGACCCGAGCTTGCTTCGCCCGTTCAGGAAGTCGAGTTCGATCACGAATCCGACACCCGCCACGACGCCGCCCAGCCGTTCCACCAGCGAGACCACCGCGGAGGCCGTGCCGCCCGTCGCCAGCACGTCGTCGAGTACCAGTACACGGGCACCCGGCGTGATGGCGTCCTTGTGGACCTCCAGACGGTCGGTGCCGTATTCCAGCGCGTATTCCACGCTTTCCGTCGCCGCCGGCAGCTTGCCGGGCTTGCGGACGGGCACAAACCCCGCACCGAGCGCATAGGCAATCGCCGGGGCGAAAAAGAAGCCGCGCGCTTCGATGCCGACGACGAGGTCGATAGGCGTCGAGGCGTATTGCGCCTTCAGCTCGTCGATCACCTGCCGCCAGCCGGCCGGATTCTTCAAGAGGGTCGTGATGTCGTAGAAATTGATGCCCGGCTTCGGAAAATCAGGCACTTCGCGGATCAGGGATTTCAGGTCGGGCATGATAGGAAATGGGTGAGAAACCTCCACGATTGTAACGCGTTGCGCGTCTCTGAAGTCATGCCATGCCTGCCAAAGTGCCTGGGGGTCGCATGCCTGCTGCTGACTGCCCTGCCCGGTTACGCCCAGATCGGTACACCGGAGCGCCCCAAGCCTGCCTCAATCGAGGTACTGGTCACGGATCCCGACGACCGGCCGATCCCCGAGGCCGAAGTCAGTTGGTCCAGCGCAGCCGCCACCTCGAGGCGGGTCAGGGTGATTCCTGAAGCGCTGCGCACGGACCTCAACGGCAAGTGCGTGATCGAACTTC
>CAIVVT010000235.1 GCA_903909435.1 uncultured Acidobacteriia bacterium
CAGCGTGGACACTCCTGTCCACGTCCGGCAGGATGCCGACAGGAGTGTCGGCACGGCACGCTAAAGCGTGCGCCAAAGGAGTGTTGTCACTCACTCGTTTTACGTTTCAGTGATCCAGCCGGCCCGGTCAACCAGCGCGACGCCGCCGGAGTAGTCTGATTTGGGGTGGCCCCACGCCCGCGAGGAGATCCAGATGAAGAGAACATACGCCAGTCTGCTCCTGGCCATCGCCGCTTTGGCGGTGACCGTGCAGGCCCAGCCCGTCAAGCTCGATCCGGTCAACCCGCACTATTACTCCTTCCACGGGCGTCCGACTCTGCTGATCACCTCGGCCGAGCACTATGGCGCGGTGCTGAACGCCGACTTCGACTACGTGGCGTATCTCGATGCCCTGCGCGCCAACGGGCTGAACTACACGCGCATCTACCCGGGCTACCTGTTCGAGCCTGTGGGCAAGTTCATGACCGGCAATACGCTCGCTCCCCGGCCCGCGCGTCTGATTCTGCCCTGGGCGCGCAGCGACAAGCCGGGCTATGTGCTGGGCGGCAATTTCTTCGATCTCGACCGCTGGGACGAAGCTTACTTCGCGCGTCTGAAGGACTTTCTGGGCAAGGCGGATGAGCGCGGCGTGGTGGTTGAGATTTGCTTCTTCAATTCGGAATACTCGGACACCTGGGCGATCTCGCCCTTGTATTCCGGGAACAATGTGCAAGGCGAGGGCCAGTGCGACTGGCCGGACGCACAGAGCCTGATGCACGCCGGCCTGGTGCGGCGCGAGGAAGATTACGTTCGCAAGATCACCCAGGAAGCCAACGCCTTCGACAATGTGATTCTCGAAATCTGCGACGAAGCGGCCAGCATCGGCACGGGCATCACGCTCGCCGGGCCGTGGGTGGCGCACATGGCGGATGTCGTCATCGCGACCGAGAAGCAGCTGCCCAAGCGGCACCTCATCGCCCAGGAAGTGGAAGGCCCGTACGGCGGTGCGATGGACTTCTCCGCCGATCCACGCTTCGACGTCGTCGTGGGGCAATACATCTACGGCCAAAGCAACGGAGAGGCTGGCGGCGAGTTGGGCGGCATGCGCGCCCTCGATACGAAATACGGCCTCGACAAGCCAGTCGAACTCAACGAGACCTGTTACTACCCGATCTGGTACCAGGCCGACAAGGTGGCCGACTCGCGGGTGGAAGCATGGGAGTTCATTGTGGGCGGCGGCGCGGGCTTCAACCAGCTTAACGGGCTCTACACCGTCGCGAATCCGGCGGGTAAACACCCGGACGACGACAGGCTGTTCGCGGCGCTGCGCCATCTGGGCGAGTTCATGGCGAACTTCGAATTCACCAGGATGCACCCCGACGATTCCTTTGTCCTGGAGGGCGGCGCGAAGGGGATTTACGCGCGAATGCTGAGCGAGGCAGGGCGGCAGTACGCACTCTACATGCACCACAGCGAGCGCAAGGGCGGCTGCTACGAGGCGGTTCCGGGCAGCTACGGCGACAGCCTGCAGCTCGATCTGCCGGCCGGGAAGTACCAGGCCGAATGGGTGGACCCGGCCAGCGGCAGCATCGTCGCCTCGCGGAGCATTGCTCACTCGGGCGGCAAGTACGGCCTGAGCGCGCCACGTTACACGATCGACATCGCGCTGCGAATCAAGCGCATGTGAGGGCAGGCGGCGGACGTCCGCTTTCCGGGAGCCCCCTGCGTCACGCAGAGCCAGGAGCGGATCCGGTCGAGCCGCGGACGCTCAACCGCGCGGTTTTTGCGAGGAGTTTGAGCGGCTCGAGCGCGGTTTGCCCGCCTGCTCAGCGCACCACTGGGAATGGGAAAACGTAAGATCTTACGGTTTTCAAAAATATCTCGTTTCGAATCAATGGCTTGAAATACGAAACCGTAAGATCTTACGGTTTCGCGTTTTCGCCATGAGCCAGTTTCCGAAAGGACGGGCTACCTGCCGGATGCAGTCTGGACTCAGCCCGGCTTTAGCGTGCCTTCTTGTGCGGGACGCAAACTGCTACGATCGGTCCGTGCAAAACAGAACGGAACCACGCACCCCGTGGCAGTGGATCCGCTACATTGTGGTAGCCATCATCGCCCTCCTTCTCGTCTGGATGATGCTACGCATGTACGTTATTTGAACTGATCTGTCCCCGGCGCCGGAATTCACGACCAGGCTCGGCCGCGTGACACCCACTGCGCCGCGCCAGTTACCGGGAAGCCGGTTCAGGGCCATCTTGAAGATTGCGGGAATCAACATTAGAATGGTTATAGGTATGGAAGGATCCATTCTATGAGCACTTCGCTGAAATTGACCAGGATCGGCACTTCGACGGGCGCTGTACTCCCGAAGGAAATGCTGGTCCGGATGAAGGTGGAGAAAGGCGATACGCTCTATGCTATAGAAACGGCAGAGGGTTATCTCATCACCCCTTATGACCCGGCGATCGAGGACGAGCTGAAGGCTGGCCGCGAATTCATGAAGGACTACCGCGACGCCTTCAAAGAACTTGCGAAGTGAGTTCTGAACCTCGCTGGATCAGCAAGAAGGCGCTCTTGCTGCTGCATGAAGAGAGCCTTTCGGAATTCGGGGGCGCGAGGGGTTTCCGGGATGAGGACCTTCTGGAATCTGCCCTCGCGCGCCCCCGAAATACATATGCCTATAACCCCAATGCGACGCTCGCCGAACTCGCGGCCGCTTATTGCTATGGGGTTGCAAAGAACCATGCGTTCGTGGACGGGAACAAACGAGCGGCCTTCCTATGCCTTGGTCTCTTCCTCGCGCTCAACGGGCATCGCCTGACCACTCCCCAGGTTGAAGTTGTCGAGATGATGCTCGGTGTCGCTGCCGGCGCGGTATCAGAGCCAGAGCTCGCACTCTGGGTCGCGCAAAACAGCAAGGGAGGATGCTAGTCAAATGACCGGGAGTTGGAGTAGAGAGTCGGAGTAGTAGGTGGCGCCTCACAAAAGGGAACTTAAAGTGCACCAGTCAACCCCGCTGTGCTGAGGCCCGGATGCGTTGACCAGCAGCGGCTCTGCGGCGTTGCCAGAAGTCACTTTTCCGGTAATGCGGTTTACCTGGATGTTATTGGACGCTAGCAGCCGACATCGGTTCGACGGTCATGCATATTCCTGCTGACGAGCGACCTTAGTGCCCGGCCCACAAGGACGAGCGTTAAAGTCGTAACGAGTATGGCCGTAGAAAACCAGAGCGCAGCAAACACGATGGTGGCTGGAATTACGGGCCATCCCGCTTTCCCGGTGCATACATCTACGACTCCGAACGCTACCGCCATACCGTAACCGGAGGCGGTAAGCAACCCAGCACAACCGAAGATCGTCAGTCTCTCGTCCGAGTATCCCGATACCCCGGCCGCAGCGACAGGGAAAAGCAGAACCCAGTGCGGTCCAGTGAAATCCTTGAAATGCGCCCAAAGCACATACGCAACGATCGGCGAGTAGATGAGCGAGACGAGAAGAGTTACCGAGAAAAACTGTCGGGCTTCTATGCGCCGCACTCGCACGGACCAACGATATCACGGCGGACGCAGAGCAGAAAGACCAAGCAGATTCGCACCACCACACAGTATCTGAAATTCGCGTCGATATGCTGCACGTTCGTTGGCTGCGAGCGCCAACTCCTCGAAAGTGCGCTTCCCGTCCACTGGCCGGATCGGCGGCAGCGGATACCACACCTGGAGGGTCAGTTACCGGGAACGCGGTCTTCTGGACAAATACGCAAGTTACTCGCGGGACGAGGTTCAGCCACTCTTGCCTCTGTGCTGCGAATACTCCTCAGTTGTGAAGAAGGGCCATACTGCCGTTGAGCCAATAGCCTCGATCACTTCCAGTTCCCGCATGGCGCGGCGTTCCAACGCGCGATCAAAAAACACGGACAGTCCCAGCGTGCAGATCCGCCCAACAATCCCCAGACCTCCGATGCCAACGAAGTTGTCCTCCGGCCAGAGGTACTCAAGGCGAGTCCGCAAGAAAAGTGCGCAGCGGTCGAAGAGCTCGCGCCCCTCAGGCGTCAATAGATGCCCCTCCTCTGTCATCGTGTGCTCGCGACAGTCGTCGTAGTACCGCCAGAGCATAGTCTGGACCGCTCTTAATGCGCGGTCATGCTTGTCGAAACGCGGATACGAATCCTGAAAATCAAAGTTGGAAATCGCACCATCTCTGAACTTCTCGATGAGATCAGCAGCCAGTGTGCGTGCTTGAAGGTCAACCATTCTTCACCCGTTGGTCAGAGTATGCTGATGTGCGCGACAGCAGGATAGCAAATCTTCAACGCCCGAGAAGTGCGCTTATCGGAAACCTGCCGCAACACCCCCGGCAATCGGGCTTGCTCCCGGACCCTGGCCATCTGGAAACTGAACCACTCCTCGCGAGCCCGGCTATTCGTATCTCAGGGCTTCGACCGGATCGAGTTGAGCCGCGCGGTTGGCCGGCCAGATACCGAAGAACAGGCCCACCCCAACCGAGACCGCAACGCCCAGCACCGCGGCCCACAGCGGTACCGACGTCGGCAGGCTGGGGAAGACCAGACCGGCTATCAGCGACACGCTCCACCCCAGCAACATGCCGATCAAGCCGCCCAAGCCCGTGAGCACGATCGCCTCGGTCAGAAACTGGAACATGATGTCGGTGCGTTTCGCGCCCAGCGCTTTGCGGATACCGATTTCGCGGGTTCGCTCCGTGACCGAGACCAGCATGATGTTCATCACTCCGACCCCGCCTACCAGCAAGCCGATGGAGCTGAGCACGACCATCACGATGGCCACCATCGAGGTGATGCGATGGAAGTCCTCCAGCATCTGAGTGCCCGACGAGATCCAGAAATCGTCCGGCTTGTTGGGGGCTACGCGCCGCTCGGTACGCAGTACGGACGCCACTTCGTCCTGAGCCTGCGGCAACTGCCCCGGCGCGGCGACGAACACGATCATCATCTCCTTGGCGTTGGGGAACATCTTCTTCATGGTGAAGAACGGCAGCAGCACGCGCCGGTCTTCCTGGCCTGGAAAGGAAGCCGCGGGCTTGGCCATCACGCCGACCACCTCGAACTGCTGGCCGTTGACGTTCACCCATTTCCCCAAGGCGTTCTCGTCCGGCATCAGCCCGCGATAAATCCCTTCTCCGATGACGACCACGGGCAGGTGGCGGCGGCTCTCGTCGTCGGTAAAGTACCGCCCGAACAGCATCTTCTCCGCGCCGCCGGCCGCATACGATTCGGTGGTCCCGGCCAACTCGACCTGGAACACTTCGCGGTTCTTGTACTTGATGCGCTCGAAAAAGTTGTTGAACATGTTCGGGCTGAACATGTAGGGCGAGACGTGGATCACCGAGGGGCAGCGATCCTTGATCGCCATCGCGTTATCCCAGGTCAACGGCTTGCGGCGGAACTCCTCGCCCGAGATGTTGCCGCGAAACCCGATGTTGAACTTGTAGGTGAATCCCGTGTCCGGGCCGAAGGTCTTGGTGATGTTCGTGATCGCACCGTTGACGCCGGTGATGATGGACCCCACGGCAATTACGCAGCCGGTGCCGATGATGACGCCCAGAATCGTGAGCAGGCTGCGCATCTTGTGCTCGCGGATGGTGGCCAGCGCCATGCCCGCCGCCGATCTCATTTCGAGGATTCTCATCGCCCGTCGCTCCAGTCTCGCGAACCCCTCACTTTTCCGCTCTCAGGGCTTCAATCGGATCTAGCTTCGCGGCACGCTGCGCCGGGTAGACTCCAAAGAACAGCCCCACCACCGAGGACAGGCCGACGCCCAGAAAGACGGAACTGGCCGGCAACACCATCGGCACGGGCGTCGCCTGGCGCACCGCCATGGCAATCGCCCACGCCAGCAGCACCCCCATTAACCCGCCGGTGCCCGACAGCACGGACGACTCCACCAGGAACTGGCTCAGGATATCGGTTCGACGCGCGCCGACGGCCTTGCGAATGCCAATCTCGTGCGTCCGTTCTGTGACCACGGCCAGCATGATATTCATGATCACCACGCCGCCGACCACCATGAACACGGAGACGATGGCGATGGCCGTGGCGGCGATCACGCCCGTCAGCTGCTCCCAGATCTGCATCAGCGAATCGGAGGCGAAGATGCCGAAGTTGTCCTCCTCGCCCGGCTTGGCGTGGCGATGAGCTCGAAGCAGCATCCGGACCTCCTCCTGCGCTTTGTTGAGCAGAGTCGGATCGAAGGCGATCGCGTTGAAGCCGATCCCCTGGCGCGAGCCGTACATCTTGAAGTACATCTCGATGGGGACCCACACGAAGTTGTCGCGCGATTGCCCGAACACGCTGCCGAGTTTCTTGGACGCGCCGATGACTTCGAACGGCCGGCCGTCGATGGTGAGGGTCTTGCCCACCGGATCGACGCCGGGGAAGAACTTCTCCCGCAGATCGTTGCCGATGACGGCCACCGCGGCGCGCCGCCGGTTCTCGCTCTCCGTGAAAAAGCGCCCCGACTCGGTCTGCAGATTCGAGATCGCCGCCATGTTCGGCGTATAGCCCTGGAGGGCGACGTCCTTGACTTCGGTGTTCTCGTAGCGGATGGAAACGCCGCGCTCGGCATCCATGCCGATTTCCGAAGTGTACGTGGCGTGGGTGCGCAGGAAGTCGTACTCCTCGCGCGTCATCTCGGGGTTCTTCTTCAGCAATTCGAGCAGCTTCTTGGGGTCGACATCCCCCAGAATGCCGATCCGCCGCACACGAAAGCCGCTGGCGCCCATGTCGGAGACCTGCTGCGCGATGTAGACGTCCATGCCGTGGATCACGCCCATGACGGCGATCAGCGTGGTGGTGGCCAGAATCACTCCCAGCAGGGTCAGGAAGCTGCGCAGCTTGCTCGACCAGAGCGAGGTGAGGGCGACCTTGACGGCCTCGATAAAGGCGGCGCGCTGCGAGTGGGGGGTTGCAGACATGGAAATCCTAATCTCCTTACGATTGTATGGCGGATGGAGTTCCTTGAGTAGTTAATGCTGATTCATTTTGAGGGGCTGAGCGTGCTTGCCTCCCCGATTGCAGCCGGCCGATCCAGCAGAATTCCTAATGTTAGAGACAAGAACCGCCGATAGAATAAATATGACGATAACGCAGCAGTGGATCGGCCTGGTTGCCGCAGTTCTCTCAAGCATCTCCCCGTTGGGAGCTCAGCCCGAGAGAGGCCAGCATGTCGATGACACCCAACTCAAACAAGTCATCCTGTTCGGCCGGCATGGCGTTCGGACCCCCGTTGTTCCGAATAGCATCCTGGATAGTTTCTCCTCGCAGCCATACCCGGCGTTCAGTGTTTCGGGTGTAGCCAACCTGACCGTCAATGGCGCCACGAATGAGACTATTCTGGGCAGCTACTACCGTCTCTGGCTCACCGAGCAGGGGCTTTTGACTGGCAAGGATTCCGCCGACGCCGCCTCCGTGTACTTCCGTGCTACCGGGACTCCGCTCATCGCTGGAACGGCAAGAGCCTTCGCGGCGGGCATGCTGCCTGAGGCCGCTATCAATGTCAATACCTACACTGCGCCGGCCAGTGACCCGATCTTCGATCCGGTGGATGCGGGAGTCGCCCAACTGGATCCGCGGATGGCAGTCGCAGCCGTGCAGGGACGTCTTGGCGGCAACCCGCAGTCGCTCGCCTCCGCCTACGGCCCTGAACTCGCCGTCGTGCGCTCTGTCCTGTTCGGGTATCCACCTGGCCAGACTCCAGTGCCCGCGACCCCACCAGGCAAGCTCGACGTCAGCGTGCTTCCCATAAGCATTACCACCGGAACTACCACGACTCCGGTAACCCCCGGCGGACTGGCAGACGTGCTCTATGCGATTGACCCTTTCGCAATGGAATACGCGGATGGACTGCCGGCCTCGGATGTAGGTTGGGGGCAGTTGACAGCCGGCGGCATCAGCCAGATCACACGCCTTTACAATCTGCTCCTCGATCTGGAATACCGTACGCCCTACCTGGCACGCGTCCAGAGTTCCAACATGGCTTCGCACGTGGTGCGTTCCATGCTTCAGGCAGCTACCGGGAATGCGATGACAGGCACGGTGGGCAGCCCATCGAGTAAGGTGGTCGTGCTGGTTGGTTCGAACACCAACATGACGGGGCTCGCCGGCCTGCTGCATCTAGACTGGGTCCTGCCCGGTTACCCGCCAGACACCTGCGCCCCCGGCGGCATTCTGTCGTTTGAACTCCGCCAGTCGCAGAGCACCGGCGAGTACGTCGTCCGGGTGTCATACGTCACACAGACGATGGACCAGTTGCGCAATCGCACGCCCCTTACCCTGGCTGCGCCGCCCGCCATCGCCCCCCTATTCGTCCCGGGCTGTAGTACGCGCAACGCCAATTTCGATTGCTCTCTCGAAGACTTCGTGAACGTGACGCGGCACGCGATCGACCCGCTGTCTATCGACCTGACGAACTAGTTGCTCCGGCAGGAACTGAGCCGCGACCGTCAGGAAGCGGTTGTAAGAAGGAGCACCGCGCCAAATTCGCCTACCCTTGCGCCTGCAAACTGGCCAGGGCAGCACGCAAGTAATCGATCATCTCGCCCGCCTGCAGGACTGGCGGCATCGGCAAACGCAGAATGCCGGCGGGCGTGAAGGCCGCGCCCTCGGTTTCCGATACCAGTTGCATCAGCATCCGCGGATCCAGCTGCGCCTCCGGGTGGAACTTGATGTTGACCCCACCGCCGCGCCGGTCAATCGCCTCGATGCCGATCTTCTGGGCCAGCGTCTTGAGTTCGGAGAACGCCACCAGATGCCGCACCGCCTCGGGCGGCTCGCCGTAGCGGTCAGATAGTTCGGCCAGCAGAGCCCGCGCCTTCTCGCCGTCGCCCGAGTCGGCGATGCGCTTGTAGGCCTTGAGCCGCTGCTGCTCGTCGGCGATATAGCTGGCCGGAATGCGGATGTCGAGGCCCAGGTTCAGCGAGGAATGGATCTCCGGGATCGCCGGCTGTCCGTGCAATTCGCGGGCGGTCTCGTCGAGCAGTTTCAGGTAGGTCTCGTAGCCCACCGAGACGATGTGCCCGCTTTGCTCGCCGCCGAGCAGGTTCCCCGCCCCGCGCAATTCCAGATCCAGCGCGGCGATCTTGAACCCCGCGCCCAGATCGGAAAACTCCTTGAGCGCCGCCAGCCGCTTGCGGGCGACGTCAGTCAGTTCGCCGTCCTGCGGGACCAGCAGATAGGCGTAGGCGCGCCGGTTGGAACGGCCCACGCGGCCTCGCAGTTGATACAGATCACTGAGCCCGTAGTTCTGCGCCGACTCGATCACCATCGTGTTGGCCAGTGGAATGTCGAGCCCGTTTTCAACGATGGTAGTGCAGACGAATACGTCGGCTTCGCGGTGCATGAAACTCAGCAGCACCTTCTCCAATTCGTCTTCGCCCATCTGGCCATGACCCACCGCCACTCGCGCCCCCGGCACCTGCTCCTGAATCCAAGCCGCGCGCTGCCAGATGGACTCCACACGGTTGTGGACGAAGTAAACCTGGCCTCCACGGCTCAGTTCCTGTTCGATGGCAGTGCGGATTAGCTCGGCATTGAATTTGGCCACCACCGTCTGTACGGCAAGCCTGTCCTTGGGCGGCGTCTCGATCACGGACATGTCGCGCAATCCGAGCAAAGACATGTGGAGCGTGCGCGGAATCGGCGTCGCCGACATGGTCAGCACGTCGAGATTGCGGCGCAGCTGCTTCAGCCGCTCTTTGTGACGCACGCCGAAGCGCTGCTCCTCATCCACCACCAGCAGGCCCAGATCGGGGAACACGACGTCTTTCGAGAGCAGCCGGTGCGTGCCGATCAGGATGTCCACCTTGCCTGCGGCCAGATCGGCCAGCGTCGCCTTGATCTCCTTCGGCGAGCGGAAACGGCTGATCATCTCCACGCGCACGGGGAATGCCGCGAAGCGGCGCACGAACGACTCGTGGTGCTGCAAGGCCAGCACCGTGGTGGGCGCCAGGACCGCCACCTGCTTACCGTCCCCCAGCGCCTTGAACGCCGCACGCATCGCGACTTCCGTTTTGCCGAAGCCCACGTCGCCGCACAGCAGGCGGTCCATGGGGCTCTCGCTCTCCATGTCGCGCTTGATCTCGCTGACGGCCTGCAACTGGTCGCGCGTGGCCGTGTATTCGAACGAGTCGTCGAACTCGCGCTGCCAGTTGGAGTCGGCTGAGAACGCGAACCCCTCGGCCATCTTGCGCTCGGCGTAGAGCTTCAGCAGCTCCTCCGCCATGTCGCGCATCTTCGCCTTGACGCGCGATTTGGTCTTGGCCCAGGACACGCCACCCAGCTTGTCGATGGGCGGAGGGGCTTCTCCGGCGCCGCGGTACTTCTGAATCAGGTCGAGGCGTGTCAGCGGGACATACAGCTTGGACTCGCCGGCGTACTCCACCAGCATGAAGTCCTCTAACACGTCGCCGGCCTTCATCTGCTTCAAGGCAATGAATCTGCCGATGCCGTGCTGCGCGTGGACCACGTAGTCGCCCGGTTTCAGGTCCAGGCTTTCCGGGGTGAACAGCGCCACGTGCGACCGCTGCCGAACCGCCAGCGACTCCTCGGAGACTTCAAACAGGTCGCGGAAGCCGAACAGCGCCAGCTTGGCGTCGGGCAGCATCGCGCCCTGCGGCACGGAGCCCTGCACCAGGTAGACGCTGGCCAGGCCGGAAGCCATGTAGGCGCGGTCCGCCAGATAGTCCGGCGTTCCGCCCTGCACATCCATGTCCACCTGATAAGGCAGCGAGTACTCGCCGAATATGTCGGCCAGCCGCTCCACTTCGCCCTGCGCCGGTGCGAAAAAGACCACCCGCCAGCCGCCTGCCACCAGGGAACGCGCCTGCTCCACCACCGCCTTCATGTTGTTGCGAAACGCCGACGGCGGCTGCGAGGCGATCTCCAGGGCCTGATGCGCCTCGTGCAGGCCGGAACCTTCCAGCGAGAGCTCGCGCAACTCCAACTCGCGGCGCTGCGGGTGCCGCGCGGCGAACTCGCCCCAGTGGAAAAAGACCTGCTCGGGCGGGCAATCGGCCTGCGGCGCGAGTTGGTCCAGCCGCTTCCACAGCCGGTCGGCGGCCTGCTTCAACGACTCCGGCTCGTCCCACACCACGATCGCGTCGCGGGCCAGATCTTCGAGCGACCCCTGGCGCGGCGCCACCAGCGGGACGGCGAATTCCCAACCGGCGAACGGCTCGCCCGGCACGATGTCGGTGCGCCCCGATTTTTCGGCCAACTCGCGCAGCAGCGCCGGGGTGCGCGGGGTCTCCTCCAGCGGCAGCAGCGTGACGTCCTCGACGCGCAGCACGCTGCGCTGGCTCTGCGGATCGAAGCGCCGCAGGCTCTCCACGTTCTCGCCGAAGAACTCGATGCGGATGGGCTGGTGCGCCTCGGCCGGGAAGACGTCAAAGATGCCCCCGCGGATCGAGTATTCGCCCACCATCTCCACCGGCTCGCGCCGCTCGTAGCCGATGCTGGACAGGTGCGCCGCCAGATCGTCCATGCCGATCTCGTCGCCCACCCGCAGCGTCAGGGCGAGCTGGCGGTAAGCCGCCTCGTCGCCCGTCCTCAACAGCGCCGACATCACGGGCGTCACGGCGATGGAGTAGCGCCCGGTCGCCATGCGGTGCAGGGCCACGGCGCGCGCGGACTTCAGATCGTAGTGCGGGGACAGGTTCTGGCCCGGCAGCGTGTCGAGCGCGGGCATCAGCAACGGCGGCAGAGTGCCGCGCCCGGCGTGCAGCACGCGGTGGAAGGTCTCGAGCAACTCAAACAGGTGATCGGCTGATTTCGGGGATTCGGTGATGACCAGCAGTGGTTGGTCGCAAACCTGCGCCAGCAGGCTCAGGTACAGCGCCCGGGCCGTCGTCGTCAGGCCGGAAAGCTGCGACCGGCCGCTGCGCTCCGCACCCAGACGGCGCACGAGTTCCCGGAACGCCGGGTGCAACGTCAGCGAGAGAAACTGTTCGCGTATGCCGGGATGGATCACAGCAGGGCCGCGCCGGGAAGGCGCCAACTCTTTATGCTAGCCGCTATCGCGCGCCCCGCGTCGAAGATACTCGCAGCGCAGTGTGCGCAGGTGCCGGCGGCCGGGGTTCGCACCGGCGGCGCTCCACAACCGGCCGTCGAGCACCACGGCGCTGCCGGCCGCGCCCGACACCGTGATCGCGGCCGCTTCAGCGGGCGACTGCCCGGAAAGATGCGAGCCAGGGGCCACGCGCAGCGCGCCCACCCCTTCCTCCGTGAAGTCGTCGAGCAGCCAAAGCACGCGGCAAACCGCCGGCCCCGGACCCGGCCGGAGCGGGTCGAGAGCCAGGGCAAACGGGTTGGACGAACGCGCTTTCAGGGCCGCCAGCGCGTACTCGCCTCCGAGCACGTACCCCACCCGCGCACCGATC
Organism: uncultured Acidobacteriia bacterium; assembly: GCA_903909435.1. Lineage (GTDB taxonomy): Bacteria > Acidobacteriota > Terriglobia > Bryobacterales > Bryobacteraceae > CAIVVT01. Next base: position 12,388 of record CAIVVT010000235.1, read on the forward strand.
TGGGCAGCGCTCGCCAGTTCCGCGAAAAGATCGAAATCAACCGGAGCGATGTTCGCATTGCGCTCGCAGGCGTCGCTGCGAAGCGCGTGCCCCGCGTTCTCGCCAGCGCCTTCGAACAGTGCTTCCAAGCGGACGAGGACCGTGCGGGGGATCTCCCCGCGAGCCTGGATGACCAGATAGCCGGACTCGTCCAGGAACCGCTGCTCGTCCGCCGTCATCCCACGTATTCTACGCTGGTGGGTGAGAGGGCATGCGGGTTTGAGGCCACGGCGCATTCTGGTTCGCGCGACAAACTGGGTCGGAGACGCGGTGATGAGCCTGCCCGCGCTCGCGGCCATCCGCGACCGCCACCCCGGCGCGCACATCGCGGTGCTGGCCCGCCCGTGGGTGGCCGGACTGTACCGGCACGAGCCGTTTGCCGACGAGATCATCCCCTACCAACCCGCCCCCTTCCGGCGCGGTTCGCTGATCCAGGCCTGGAAACAGCGTCTGGACGCCGCCGCGCGCATCCGCGAGGGTGCTTTCGATTGCGCGGTGCTGCTCCAGAATGCCTTCGACGCCGCGCTGATCGCCGCGCTGGCTGGCATTCCAGAGCGGATCGGGTACGCGCGGGACATGCGCTCCCCGCTGTTGACCCACCCGATCCAATTGCCGCGCGCGGGTTCGATTCCTCCGCACCAGTCGTACTATTACCTGGAGTTGCTGCACCGCGCGGGCTGGCTGGAACGGCTGCCCGATTCGCTTTTTGTGGAATTGCGCTGCGCCCCGTTGGCGCGCTCGGCGGGTCTCCAGCGCTTCGCTGCCGAGGGCATCCTGGGCCCGGTGATCGGCGTGAGCCCCGGAGCGGCTTTCGGCAGCGCCAAACGCTGGCTGCCGGAGCGCTTCGCCGAGACTGCGGGCACGCTGGCGGCTCGCATGGGTGCGCTGGTGGCGCTCCACGGTTCAGCTTCGGAGCGCGAGTTGTGCGAATCGGTGAAGGCGGGCCTCGCAGCGCGCGGGGTCCAGTGCGTCAACTACGCAGGACAAACGACCTTAGAGGAGTTCATACAGCGCGCCGCGGCCAGTGATCTGTACCTTTCGAACGATAGCGGCGCGATGCACATCGCCTCCGCGCTGGGGGTGCCGACGGTGGCTGTGTTCGGCGCGACGAACCCGATTACAACCGGGCCGGCGGGCCGCTTGACCCGGATTGTGCGCCACCCCGTCGAGTGCGCGCCCTGTCAACTCCGCGAATGCCCGATCGACCACCGCTGCATGACATCAATTCATTGCGAAACAGTTTCGCAAACGGCAGTTGATCTGCTACAACTGGCAGTTGAGTGGACACCAGAAGCAAGATCGTTAAACAATCTGTTTGGAATCCCACCACGCTGAAACCCGTGGTATCAGGATACTTTGACCCACTGCTTGCCCTGCACGTGGAGCGGCTGGAGGCGCTGGCGACGGAGCTGGGCCCCCTGACGGTCGTGTTACTCGACCCCGCCGACGCAGTCTTATCCACCGACGCACGCGCCGCCGTGGTCGCGGGACTGACCTGCGTGGATACCGTCCTGCTCAGCGACGGCCAGCCGGCGCCGGAAGCCAGGCTACAACTGGAATTGGAGGACGCCGTGCTCCGCGCCGGCTTCCTGCAGCACGTCGTAGACCGGCAGGGCTAGGGCCGCGCCACTATAGGGTTTGATGGCGCAGTACCGCATTCTCGTCGTCCGCCTGGGATCGATGGGCGATATTCTGCACGCCCTGCCCGCGGTCGCGCTGCTGCGGCGGACCTGGCCGCAGTGTGTCATCGAGTGGGCGGTCCACCCGAAGTGGAGCGACCTGTTCGAGGGCAATCCGCTGGGCGTAAATCCGCTCTACCTCGACCGGAAAATAGCCGCATCGCGGCGAGCCGCCTTCGCGCGCCTGCGCGTGGATTCCTACGACTTCGTCATCGACTTCCAGGGGCTGATCCAGAGCGCCCTCGTCAGCCGCGTGGCCCGGCGCAACGCCGTCTACGGCTTTCATCGCTCGCTGCTGCGCGAGTGGCCCGCGGCATGGTTCTACACGCACGCGGTGAACACCGCCGAGGCGCACGTGGTGGACCGTAATATCGCGCTCGCCGTCGCCGCTGGCGCCCGGCCGGCGCCCGTGGAATTCCCGCTGCCGGACGGCCGCCCCGAAGGCGATTTGCCGGCGCGGTTCGTGCTGGCCGCGCCACTGGCCGGCTGGACCTCGAAGCAGTGGCCTCTGGAGTACTATGCCCCGCTCGCCCGCCGCTTGGACCGGGAGTTCGGCCTGGCGCTGGTGTTGAACGGCGCGCCGGCCGCCGAGGCTGTGCTGCGGTCCCTGGACGGCGTCCAGGTGCACATCTCGGGCATCGCGGGGCTGATTGACGCCACCCGGCGGGCGACTGCGGTGGTGGGACTCGACTCCGGGCCCATGCATCTGGCGGCTGCGCTCCGGAAGCCCGGCCTGGCGCTGTTTGGACCCACCGATCCGGCACGGAACGGGCCCTACGGCGACTCGCTAACCGTGCTGCGCGACCCGTCGGCCCGGACCACGTACCGGCGCGGATCCGAGATCGACCCGGCACTGCGGACGCTGACGCCGGATGCGGTGGCGGATGCGCTGTCCCGGCGTCTGCAACAGGCACAGCCGGTGCACGATTCCGGTGCGCCCGGCAATCAAGCTACTGTGGGTGGAAAGCAGCTGACCTGATGCCGATCTTCCCCAAGCCATACGCCGACCTGGTGCAAAAACTGCGCGTGCCGATCGGGCTGGTGGTCGCGGCCGGTTTCGGCTGGTTCGCCCACCCTACGACGCTCTCGCTGCTGGCGGGCCTGCCGCTGGCCGCGAGTGGGTTGGCGTTGCGCGCCTGGGCGGCGGGGCATCTCCGGAAGAACCAGAATCTGACCACCTCCGGGCCTTACGCCTGGCTGCGGAATCCGCTCTATGTGGGTACGCTGCTGGCGGTCGGCGGATGCCTGATCGCGGCCTCGCAAGCGGTGCTCGCGGTGCTGGCGCTGGTGGCGTTCGTGTTGATCTACACGCCTGTGGTGGAACAGGAAGAGCAGCATTTGCGCAAGCTGTTTCCGGAATACGCGGAGTACGCGCGGCGCGTGCCGCAGTTTCTGCCGAGCCCGCCCAAGGTTGGTTCCGAGCAGCGCTTCGCTTACGCCATCTACCAGCGCAATAAGGAACACAAGGCCCTGCTGGGGCTGCTGTGGGCCTACGCGTTCCTGGCGCTGAAGGCGTTCCTCGCAACCCGCTAGCCGCGCCTGCACCCGCGTCATTACAGCAGCGCAAACGACACGCAGCCGCCGCATCCGCCAGCAGGGACCGCTCCCCGCCTGCCTTCGCGCTTACACTGGAATTATAGGAAGTGATGGACCTTCTCGTATTCGATCTCGACGGCACGCTCGTCGATTCCACCCTCGATCTGGCGAACTCGGTGAACGCGACCCGGACATACATGGGCATGCAGCCGCTGCCTATCCCCACCGTCGCGTCGTACGTCGGCAACGGCGCGCCCGTGCTCATCCGCAAGGCCATCGGGCCGGAGGCCGACGAGGAAACGCTGGACGTCGCGCTGACCTACTTTTTGAGCTGGTATCGCGAGCACATCCTCGACAACACGCTGCCCTACCCGGGTGTGATCGAGGGCTTGGACGAGGCACTCAACGCGGGGCACAAGATGGCCGTGCTCACCAACAAGCCTGAACGCTTCTCGAAGACGCTGCTGGCCGGACTGGGTATGGACAAGTACTTCTTCCGCGTCTACGGCGGCAACAGTTTTCCGCTGAAGAAGCCGAACCCGTTCGGGCTGCAGAAGCTCATGGAAGAGGCAGAAGTGCAGCCCGCGCAGACCTGGATGATCGGCGACTCGTCGGTGGACATTCTCACGGCGCGCAACGCGGGCGTGCGCTGCGTCGGCGTGACCTACGGCATTCAACCGGAGTCGCTGGAAACGTATCCGCCCGACGTGCTGCTGGACTCGCTCGCAGGTCTGCTCCCCGCGCTCAAGTGAGTGTCCAGAGCCCGCAGATTCGCCTCTCTCGCTGTGGTTAGTTGGCGGGGTCTGGAGACCCCGCGCGGCTCGGAGAGCCGCCCCGCACGCGGGCGACAGGCGTAGAATCGACGCATGGACCTGCACAGTTGGATCGCTCTACTGCGCCTGCCGATTGAGATCGTCGCCGCCTGCCTGGCCGTCCTGCCGGCGCTAGCGGGAGTTTACTGCCAGGCGCCCGCGCACAAGTGCAAGTGGTTTTCAGTGAAGGGGTTACCAGCGAGAGTTTGTATTACCCACGCAGGGTACTACGGAGTTCGTCCAACCCGAGTGAATCCG
>CAIVVT010000236.1 GCA_903909435.1 uncultured Acidobacteriia bacterium
GGTAGTCGAGACGTCGCCGGGGACCTTCCAGGCGGGGATGAAGCATGCCAGACCGCTGTCACCAGAAGTGAGCACCGCCGCTGCGCGCGCGCTCGCAGACCTGTTCGATGGCGATCGCTCGGCGGCGGATTGGCGGCACTTCGGTCGTTTGGCGGGGTTTTTGCGTAAAGACCAAACGTCTGAATATCAACAGAATGCTTTCTTTAGAGCCGTCAAAATATGTGGCGTTATCGCATAACCTCTGGCATGATTGCTGGATGTCATTTCCGGAAGCTGTGAGTATGCGGCCGGTCGCGGGTGGGCGTGGCTCCGGGCTGCGGGTCCGTGTCGCTCCGGGCAGCCGGTTTCCGTTACAGGTTTTGCGGGCTGACGGTGTTCCCGAATTTCCGCTAACCGTGTTTGCAGATGCATTGCGGTACATGTTGTCACCGGGTTCGGCTTACGCCTATGTGCGCGAGGTTGTTGTGTTTGCCAATTGGGCTTCGCAAGACTGTGTCCCTGTGGCCCAAGGGTGGCGTCTCTATGGCGAGCCCCGCGAAGTGCGCAGTCTTGTGCAGCAGTATTTGACTAAAGTCGGCGAGTGCAGGGTTACGCGACGGCCCGACACGCTGGGTATTCGTGTCGTATATGTGAATGCCGGCGACGGGACGCGCATCAATGTTCGTCTGCTGCTGGCCGCACTCAAGAGGTTGTACGAGATCCTTGGCGACTCCGACCTGTATGCGTTCCCAAATCCGCTCGTGCATGCCGAAGCGAGGCGCGCCATTGCTGAGTTCCGCAGGGGGAGTCGCGCGGCGATGGTTGCATGGGCGGGCCGCCCCACGATGCCTCCATCGAGCGGCATCGACCCACCCGAAGACATACGGCTCTCGGAGAACTACTTTCGGCTGGTCAGGCGCGAGTGGCAGCCCCGATCCATCGACGACCCGGAGTTCCCCAGCCGCGTCTACGCGGCGGGGGAGCGATTTGGCTGGGCGCTGCGAGAAGTCTGTGTCGCACGCACTCTGCTCGAATCCGGCGCGAGGATTTCGGAGGTTCTCGATCTGACTGCAGCCGACTGGGCGGTGAGTAGCTTCGGCAATCATTTTTCGGCGCGCAGCAAGGGGAGCTTTGGACAGCGCGTCAAGACACTGGTGATTTCGAATCCTACCGCAAAGCTGTTCCGCCGGTACTTCGATCAGTGCCGGAGGTTCCCCGTCGAAGAGCCACTCACGGTTTCAGCGCTCGGCAGAATTCAGAAACGGGATCCTGAACAACTGCCCCGTATTCGAATCTTCCTGACGCAAAGGGGAACGCCGATGACGGCGGGTCTGTTTCGCGACCACTACTGGAGGCCGGCGCTTCGCGCGGCGGGTATCGAAGCGGATCCCCATACCTGCCGCCACTGGTTCGTAACCAACGCGATGCGCCATATGGAAAAGGCGGCGAGGGGCGAGGCGGATCTGGCGCGGCACAAACAGGAACTCATTCAGTACATGGCCTGGCGCAGCGGAGAGCGAACGCTGAAGGCCTACGAACATCTGGAACGTGGGCGATCGTTCGCGATGCGCCTACAGACGATTCATCGCGAGATGGGGAAACGCGAACGGCGGACCGCAAAAGAACTGGCCAAGGGAGCCGGAAATACTGTGGCTTCTCCGGGTGGTGGCCGCGATCTAGCCTTTCTGCTGGGAGACGATGATGAAGGTTGAACGAGCAGTGGAACGCGTCCTGGCGGCCACCGCGGGACAGACGAACAAGTCGACTCCCATCGCGAATCCGTTAATGGCGGACCTTTGCGAAGCGCTGTGGGCGGCTGGGCAGTACCCGCAGATCAAACTGATTCGCGAGCACCTGCCGCTCTTTCGTGAGCCGGCGATCGCTCGCGGCTTCCATGCCTGGCGGAAAGCGCGTAAACTTCACCTGCACTATCCACGCTGGGCGAATCCGTTGATCGGGGGTCCTGCGGCGTTAGCCGCCATGGTCTCGCCGGAGATCGCCCAAGCCCCGCTTACGTTCTTCGATCCGGCAAACGACGGCCGCTGGCCGGCGCCGCGCCCAAGGGTGATTGCGTATCTGGGACGAATCGCCAATCAGAGCCTGCGCGATGTGTTGGCACTCTACGCCATGCTCAAGACGAACATCAACGAACATCCGACTTACTGCCGTTTGTGCGGCCTTGCCGTCCCGTTGCGAAAGCTCATGGAAGAGAACGGGTTGGCGAGCGTGTACGACATCGATCCCGACGACTTACTGTTGCGAGTCGCCGAGCATACTGCTGGAGCGGGACTCACCACGATGCAGCAGTCGAAAATGGTACTCGGGTGGAACTCGCTTTCCAACGCTTTCCTGGAATACGAAGAGAGTTTGACGGAATCGCAGCGGCAAGTCATGAGCCACTTCTTCATCAAGCCGCTGGGAAAGCGTTTTCGAATGCACCGTAGCCGACCGTCGATCGTAGTCCGCGACGCGGCCCGCCGCAAGGTGAAAGCCAAGACCGACCTCGTGCACGGGCAGTTCCACAAGCTGCGGTTCATGGCAAGGATTCGATGCAACCAGGCCACTCGGCTGTACGAAGCTGTCGAGAGTGCAATCGCAAAGGTAAAGGCGGGCTCGTCGTCCCTGCCCTACCGGTTCAGCTACGAAGAAGCCGTCGCCACGGAACGTGGGCGGCCGGTACACCAGCGGGTCCTGTTGACACTGTGGGACACATCGTCTTTGTGGGATCACGCTGTAGAAATGGGGTTCGGCGTTAACCGGGTGAAACAGGATCGGTCGAGGGATCGGCAGCGCGGCCGGTTCTCCCTGGAGCAGCGACGCTTCTTCACCGAGTACCGAGGCACTGAACCGGTCGGGGCCTCGACTACGGCGCCGTTCTGGTTCCTCGATCTGTACCGCCACGACGTATTCACACACAAACGTTCGAGCGAGATCACAGCCAGGAGAGACGGCTTTTATCAAGAGCACGGATACACCTCCCGCAGCTACTGGGAACAGACGCCTGGGATGCTGAGGCCTCTCCGCCGCCACGTAACGAGCGACGCGATGTTTCTGGAACGCGAACACGGCTATCGCTTTCTCCACCATGAAGGGCTTTACGCTACCGCGTTGTTCGCCCACATGGTAGTTCGCGTGCAGACAATCAGTGGGGCACGCATCGGCGAAGTGCAGCAGGTCGCGCAGAATCCCGAGTGCATTAAGGAGTTGGTCAATGTGGGACCGAAGAGCAGCGCGCGTTGGCTCTTGCGGATGGTGCCGAAGGGACGTAGGGAACGAGCGGATTTTTTCATCGACGAAGACACGAAGAATGTTCTGACGGAGGTGGTGAAGTTCCAGCGTCGCGTGACAGGGGAAAGAAAGCTACCCGAGGTGCGGCACCACTCCTCACGCTATCCGCCGGATCGTTACCTCCTGCAGTGGAACGGCCTTGGGCTAGACCAAGGGACCCTGAACACGGCGCTGCGCTTCCTGCTTCATGACGCCATCCTCGATGGCGAGGGCCGGTGTGTCCATCTGACAACGCACCTGCTGCGTCACGGATTCGCCACGGAAATGGCGAGCCTGAAGGTGCCGGTGGAGGTAATCGCGAAGATTCTACATCAGCGGCACCTCGAAGTTACCCAATATTACTCCCAGCCCACAAATCAGCAGGTCATGGATGCGGCCGAGATGCTGTTTGTCGAACGCATTGATGTGGCGGCCGAAGCCGTGCGCAGCCCGGAGGAGATCGGCAGGATGCTGCACGAAGCCGAAGGCCAGATCGGAGCGCTCACCGAGGTCATTGGTGGCACCTGCGTCGTCAGCAACCTCTGCCCCGCCAAGTTCGCCTGCATCGGGTGTTCCGGCAATGCGCCCGATCCGGAACGGCGTTACCAGATCGAGACCAAGCGCACCTGGGCTCTCGAACAGATTACGTGGGCTCGACGCGAGCATCTCCCTGCCGAGGAGCGCCAGATGAAACGGGTGGTTCAGGATTGCGAACTGCTGCTCGAAGAGATGACCCTGATCGAGCGGGCAAGGAAAGACCAGGGCCAGAAGGTGCGGATCCAGAAGGAGCAAGGCCATGCGAGGAAGTAAAGACCCGACGTGGCTGCAACCGCTTTGGGAGAAGAAGAAGGTCGATACGGCGAGGCGAGTCGAGCGGGCGGTTAAAGAGATGGTCCGGCTCAAAGAGCCCGTGACGCTTGAGGGTATCCGGAATAAGGTGAAGTCACTGTTCGCCGTTTCCATTTCGACGAATACGATTCAGCGCAACGAAGGCGCGTATGCGGCGTACCAGAAGCACCGGACGGCAAGACGAATGGCGAAGGTCCGGGGTCATGACCTCGCCAGCATGCTGCGGAACGCCTCCGGGGCAAGCGCAGTCAATCTCAGAGCGAGGATCAATCGGTTACGACGGGATTCGAAGGACGGTCTCATCGCGAGGTTGCTGCAACTGGAGGAAGAACGAAAGAGACAGGCCGAGCGGGAAGACGCGCTGCGCGAGGAGATCTTCCGGTTGCATCCGGCCGTCAGCAAACGAGGAGGCGATCAATGAGTGCCGGACCGATCAACTTCCAAGTGGCCAAGCAGGTCCCGATTGCACAGGTGCTGGCGCACTATGGCGTACAACTTCATGCGACCGGTGGAGAACTGCGCGGGCAGTGTCCGTTGCCGGAACACACGTCGCGCGAAAGCCGCAACAGTTTTTCGGTGAACATCGCGCGCAATCTGTGGTGCTGTCAGTCTCAATCGTGCATTCACGCGAGGGATGGAGAGCTCGGTGGCACCGTGCTTGACCTGGTTGCGCGGCTAGAGCGCTGTTCGATCCGGGAGGCCGCAGTGAGACTGACCGAATGGTTCGGTGAGGTGACGCCAGTTCCGGTGCAAGCGACTTCCGTATCCCAAACGAATCTTCCGCTCCGGTTCCAACTCAGCGGCCTTGAGCACTCGCATTCCTACCTGGAGGGCCGCGGCATCACCGCATTGACGTCGAGGACGCTGGGAATCGGATACTACGGCGGCCCCGGCATGATGCAAGGGCGCGTGGCGATTCCAGTGCACAACGAAGCTCACGAACTGGTCGCGTACGCCGGCAGATCGGTTGAAGGGGAGGACCCCAAATATAGATTTCCGCCGGGATTTCATAAGAGCCAGGAACTCTTCCTACTCCATCGAGCGAAGCACACCGGTGATCACGCGGTGATCATAGTCGAGGGCTTCTTCGATGCGGCGAAGGTCTGGCAGGCAGGACATCGCAATGTCGTCGCGCTGATGGGATCGAGTCTGTCGGATACGCAGGCCGGACTACTACAGAAGCATTTTCGTCAGGCTGTGCTGATGCTGGACGGTGACGACGCCGGCCGGGCCGCAACCGACGCGATCACGCGGCGCCTGTCACAGATCATGGAAGTTGAGGCGATCCACCTCAAGCCGGGTGTCCAGCCGGACCAACTGGCTCCAACAGAAATGAACGAGACATTGTCCGGCCATTTGCGACCAGGGAGAGGTCTGGGGCGCTGAATCCAAACAGTGCACCACAGTGGTGTAGATTGAGTACAATCAAGTTATGCAGACTCGACGCAAACCCGCGACTAGAAGGAAGGCGGCCTCCGTACGTCAAAGCGTGACGATGCCGGCCGTCCTCGCGCGTGAAGTTCGGCGCGTGGCGAAGGAACGCAATGTGACCATGAGCCGGGCCCTCGTGACACTTGCCGAGCGAGGGGTGGAGGCGGAAGCGGCAGCGCGGGCCAGACTAACGGCGACCTATGAGCAGTTTATGGCGGAAGGAGATCCGGCCAGGAAGAGCGAAGTCGGCGAAGATCTGATCCGGGTGATTTTCGGGAGAGCTGCAATTGCCGAAGATCCGCTTCGTTAATCTGCCTCGCCCGTTGTGGGAACACATTCTGGAGCGCGTTGCCGAGCGGGCCATCACCCTCGACGATTTGCAACGGCTGCGGAGCTGGGTCGTAACCGAACCGCAGGCGCCTGACGGCGATTGGTACAAGGACTTCGGCTCTTTCGTTCTCTGTGGTACGGGCGAGTATCCGAAGACGGTTCTCAAAAAGGGGATGAAACCGTTCGGGACGCCACTGTAAAAAGCGACTTATATGGAAGAGCGCCGCAAATTGAGACCAAGTGTTGCTATAGTCGGGATCGGAAAAGGCATACTTTCGCAGAAAAAACAAGAAGGACAGGCACCGGGGTAGCAACGGTCTCTTCCCGTTCGTCCGCGTGATCGAGGCGACCGGAACCCTCTATCCTGCCTCTGACTGCTTCCTCCAAGTCGTCGAGGCGCAGCTCCTGCTGCGATCTCAGGCTAAGGAAGCGGAAAGATCACGCCCAATCCAGACTCGGCCGACCTGTCATCTCACCCCGATTGCCAGGTTCCGGGACAACGGACGCTACGAAGGGGATGGGACTCGAATCGATCTTGCGTACGCCATCTATGCGTTGTCCCACGGCGCACCTGAGGCTCAAGTCGCTGCGGCCATCCGAAGCCGGGATCTGACTCACAAGGGGAACGACAAGCGGCAGGGCGAATACGTCGAGCGGACAATCCGGAAGGCGCTATCAGTGGTGGGTCGAGCAGCCGGGTCATGGCAGCGGTGAAATGCGGGAGTGTGAGCCTGGCCCTTCAGACTGGCAGACGAATCGGCAATTGTCGGATGGCGAGGAACAGTCCGACCTGAAGTCCACGCCTTTCCTTATGGACTAGGATTCGTCCAACGGAATGTGAACCTCGGAGCGTGAAGGACGACAACACCAATATAGACGACTAGAGGCGCACTCTGTTAGGGGCATGCGAGCGTGGTCCGGGCAATTCTGTGCGGGCGTTGATTGTAGAGGCCGGGCAGGGTTGCGTTACAAATTGCCCACCTCGCCGATTTCAATCCGATCAAGAAGGGCTTGTCTACGGTCAATCACCCGTGCCTTTGGACCCAAGTGCGAATGCTCGAATCCATCGAGCAAGCCGTGGTTACTGCCGTTCCCACGGGCTGAAGCCAAAACGCACCCAATGGCTCCCGGCACTTTGGTTACCGACCATGACAGTAAAATGGTCTACGCGGCGATGCGGACGAGAACGCCCATGCTGTCTTTTCGGCGGAGTGTCAGCGTCTTTTCATTCCGATGCTGCGCCGCTTCTTCGGCGCTTGCGAGAATTGACCCGCCTCTACTTTCCAAAACTGACCCAGGCAGCTTGAACTGAATCCCACAGTTGCCCCGGTGCGTGGTGACCATGAATCATCAC
>CAIVVT010000237.1 GCA_903909435.1 uncultured Acidobacteriia bacterium
GGGAAGAACTCATTGATCAGCTCCAAATAATAGGGCTTCAATGCCGCTGCATCCGGCTTCGTATGACCCTTCGAATACAGGTCATATGGGTTGAAGCGCCGCACCCACTCCATCATGGCGAGGTCCTGCGAATTCATCAACCACGTATACTCGCCTTCGCGGTGCGCCGGGTAACATGAGTGATACCGGATCATGTACTGCGCCTCGATCGGGAGATAGTCCTTCGTGACCTGGTACAGATACTCGTCGTGCCCCCAGGAGATCATGACGTTGTCCAGTCCGCAGCCTTCGCTGTAGATGCCATAACGCGTCTGATATTGCGGGTTTGCCGCATCGGGGTTATTCGCAAAGAACTCGTGGAACACGATCTTGTCCGACCACGCGCATCCAACCGGAAAGGTGTCTCCCACCACCGCCCACTGCGGCTCACCCCACAGCCACAGAACTTTGCCCAGGTCGTGGATCAGGCCGGTCAATTGCATCCAACGCGGCGCCCCATCGGCCCGCAGCGCTTCCGCAGTCTGCAGGTTGTGCTCGATCTGGCTGAGGTCCGTATCAGGGTCGGAATCATCGACCAACTTGTTCAGTTCCTCCATCAGATCCCAGACGCTCATCTTGGCGTGGTCGAATCCGAGCCACTTCTTGCGCGCTGCCAAATTGAATTCGACCGTCTGCTGGGCATGGTTCAGCCGGTAAAACTCCTTCACTACGGGAGCGACTCCCTCGCCATAGTTTCGAAACTGCTCCTTGGGGCGTCCCTCTTTATAGCGCGCCCGCACTTCGTCGTCCCACTGGTCGAGAGATGTCATTGGTCCCGTCATCGCGGCGTCTCCTTGTCTCGCTTGCACCAACCCTTGCAAGCCTTTGTAACACGGAACGCGCGCCCGCGCATCAGGATAGGTTGTTCGGGCTCCCAGTCTCGTGTAGCGCCGCAACGGACAGCCCAGTCGCGGGCTCGGCGTGAACCGTCACGTCGGCTCCTGGGGCGATTCTTTCGATGGCGAGTTCGACTTCCTCGGTGAGGATGTGTGCCTGATCGAGGGTTTGGCTGCCGTCCACCGTGACATGCGCATCGACGAAGAGTTGCGCGCCCGAATAGCGGGCCCTGATACGGTGGCAATCCATGATTCCAGAGACACCCTCGGCGGCTTTCCTGATTTCATCGTTTAGTCCCTTGGGAGCTGCGTCGAGCAGCGCTTGCACCGTGCGCATCCCCAGGCGGCCGCACACGAAGAACACGATGCCCGCTACGCAAATTGCTGAGACCGCATCGGCATTCTTCAGCGGTGCCAATGCGGGGTGCGTTTCACTGAGCTTAACCCCCGCCAACCCGACGATCACCACAGCCGAACTCCAGATGTCCGTGCTGAAATGCAGGGCATCCGCTTCGAGCGCCTGGCTGTTATGCTTCTTAGCGGCTTTCGACAGCATGCGCGAGCGGGAGAAATCCACGATCATCGAGAGAACCATCACCACGAACGACCACACGGTGACCTCGATATCGGTCTTTCCATGGATCAAGCGCGTGACGGCGCTGTACAGCACTCCCACGCACGTAGCGACCAGCAAAAGAGTCTCGATCAGAGCAGAAAGGTTTTCGACTTTCCCATGTCCATAAAGGTGGTCGTGGTCCGGTGGTTTGCCCGAGATTCGAACGGCAAACCAAGTCATCAGCGCGGCGACAAGGTCCAGGGCCGAGTGCGCGGCTTCCGCCAGGATGCCCAGCGAGCCGGTCAGCAAGCCCACCACAATCTTAAGACTCGTGAGCCCTATGGCCGCCAATACCGAACTGGCCGCCGCCTGGTTCTTTTCTTTGTAAGCAACGCTCTGCGACATCGACTCTTTGAGCCTAACAGCATGCTCCCAACGCCGTGTCTGAGATCGAGGTAGCGTGGGCGTGTTTCAGGAGCGCGGTTTGATCCGTGCCAGCGCGCTGGCTCCGATTTCATCGATCGGGTCGGTGCCGCTCAGCACCAAGTCGGCGTAGCGCTGCGCCGGAAGCACGTGCTGATGAGCCATCGGCTTCACCGTGGTCTCGAATTGCCAGCGAACGCTTTCCGGCGTTCGACCGCGTTCCATGACGTCACGCGCCAGACGGCGTTCGAAGCAGACTTCGTCCGGGGCTAAAACGAATAGCCGCGTCTTCAGCAACGCGCGCAACTCGGGCCAGTGCAACGCAAACAGCCCTTCCAGAATTATGTAGGCTCCAGGCGCAATCAACTCCTCTGAATGTGTCCGCGAGTGCGTGGCGAAATCGTAGCGCGGTGCGCGGATTGATGCTCCCCCAGCCAGGTCGCGGGCATGTTCAATGATCAGGGTATGCTCCAGCGCGGCGGGTTCGTCGAAGTTGCGTTTGGCGCGCTGCTCCAAAGGCAGGTCCGGCAGATCGAAGTAATAGTGATCGAGATTTAGGACCGGCGCATTTAACCGCACCGCCAGCCAGCGCGCCAGCTCGGACTTCCCCGCGCACGAGGGTCCCGCAATTCCGATCAGGTGCGGCGCGAAATCGCGCTCTGCCTCGCTCCGCACCCCTGGAGTACTACCCATGGACCCCCCTTTGATGGGTCACACCCGTGGCGCCGTTTGGACGCTGGCGTGGACCGGGGGAGGTGGCGGCGCAGACGATAACCGCACGCTTACCAGTTTAGAAACGCCCTGCTCCTGCATGGTCACGCCATACAGTCCCTCGGCCGCTTCCATCGTCTTCTTTGCGTGCGTGATGACGATGAACTGAGTCTGCGCCGCCATATCCTTAATAAGCTCCGTGAACCGGCCCGTATTGGCCTCGTCGAGTGGCGCGTCCACTTCGTCGAGCACGCAGAACGGACTGGGCTGGTATTGAAAGATGCCCATCAACAGCGCCATCGCCGTCAGCGCTTTCTCTCCGCCCGAAAGCAGCAGCACGTTTTGCAGTCGCTTGCCCGGCGGCTGTGCCACGATTTCGATGCCCTGCTCCAGCGCGTCGCCCTCTCCGGTCAGGCGCATTTCGCCTACGCCGCCGCCGAAGAGCTTCCTGAACATCTCCTTGAAGTTCTCGTTGATCAGCCCGAACGCCAGCGTGAAGCGCTTGCGGCTTTCGGTGTCGATCTCGTTGATCGCCTTCTCGGTGTCGCGGATGGAGTCCAATAAGTCCTGCCGCTGGGCGTTGAGGAAATCGTAGCGCTGCTGCGACTCCTGGTACTCCTGCCATGCCTCTGGATTCACCGGGCCCAGCGCCTCGATCCGTTTGCGGATTTCAACCACCCGCTCCTCGGCCTCCACCACCGCGAACTCGTCCATCCTGGCCGCTGGAACGGCCTCGACGGCGGCGGCGGCTGCCCCACCCTCGGCGGTTTCGCCCAGCGCTGTCTCCACCGCAGCCTGGGCCATTCCCGCGGCCAACTCGGCCACCGGGATGCTCAAGTCTTTGCGGCTGGTTTCATCCAGGAACTTCAGCTCACTCTGGCGCCGCACGAGTTCCAATTCAATCTGGTTGCGCGACTCGAAAGCCGTGCTCGCACTTTGGCGCAGTCGCTTAAGGTGCTCGTCCCCGGCAGCCAGTGCGGCACGCTCGGCCGCTTCGCGTTCCGCTAGCGTGGCGACGGACTGTTCAAATTGCTCGCGTTGATCCTGCAGGCTCGTCGCGCGTTGGTCGAGTTCCAGGTTATTCTCTAGCAGTCGTGTCCTGGCGATCCCCAGGCGCTCCATTTCGCGAGTCAGATTCTCGCTTCGATTCGCCACTTCGCGGGCCTGCTGGTCGATCCGCGCCAGCGCATTCTCAAGACCCCGCCGGCGCTCCTCCAATCCCGCCAGTTCGACGCGCAGGACGGAGTGCTCCTCCGACAACAGCGCAACGCGTGATCGGAACTGCTCCAGCTCGGCGCGTCCCTCTTCCAGCGCCTCTTCGATCGTGCGACGCGCCTGCTCTTTCTCGCCGACAAGCGTGAGCTTGCTTTCCCGCTCCTCGCGGGACCGCGCCGCGTCGCGCGTCAGCCGTTCGAGTTCCATGCGCGCGATCGAAAGCCGCTGCCCGGCCCGCTTGGAATCCTCCGCGATCTTGCGCAGCTCCTGATCCAGCAGGAGCGTCTCCTTTTCCTGCTTTTGCAGTTCCGTGCGCACCACCTCAAGCTCTTCCGCCAGGAGTTGGATCTCTTTTTCAAGCGACTCCACCCGCCGTTGGGCGGCCGTCGCCTCGGCCTGCTTCTGCTCGAACAGCGCCGACAATTCACGCAGTTCGCGCTTCAGCGCCAGCGGGCCGCTGGTGGCGCGCTTGCCGCCGGTCATCGCATGGCCGTGATAGCAGACGCCGTCGTCGAGCAGGAAGAATAGGTCGGGATACTGGAACGCCAGCCGCTCGGCGCTCGCCCGTGATTCGGCCTGGTAGCAGCGCGCCAGGCGCGGCAGCAACTCCGCCGGAGCGTTGGTCAAGCCGTTGGTGAACCGGATGCCGTCGCACAGCCGTCCTACGATCCCGGTTTCCGGACCAATCGGCGGCTCGGGAACCGGCGCGGAATGGACCTCCGCCGGGTTCTCGGAAAAGTCGGGCTCCACCAGAAACGACGCCCGTCCGTCGAGTTCGCCGCGCAGCAGATCGACGCCCTGCTGCGCCTCGTTCCAATCGCGCACCACCACGTATTCTAGTTCCTCGTGCAGGAATTCTTCCGTCGCGCGCTCGAAGCGCGGGTCCTTCAACTCGATGAAGTCGGCCAGTACGCCGACCGGCTTCAACCCCTTGGCCTGGTTCTTTTCAATGGCCGTGAACAGGCGCTTCACCGACGAGTTGGCATACGCGCGATGTTGCAGAATGTCGTCCAGCGAATCGCGCCGGGCGCGCACCCGCTGCGTCTCGTTGCGCAGGGCATCCAGATCGCGGCGTGTCTGCTGCGCCAGCGCCCGCTTCTGCTGCAAATCATTGTCAACTTGCTTGCGCCGGCTGGACAAACCCTCGACCTCGAGCTGACGCTCCGCGAGTTTACCGCCAAACTCCGCGCGTAGCCCTTCCAGCCGTTCCAACTCCGCCGTGGCGCCCGCTTCGTCCTTGCCCACACGCGCCGTGTCGCGATCCATTGAGGCGAGATAGGCGTCGATCTGCCCCAACTGATTGCGCAGTGTGGAGACCTCGCCCAGCATCCGCACTACTTGCTGCCGCGAAGACTCGAGACCCCGCTCGCGTTCGCGCAGTTGGCTCTGCAACTCGTCGCGTTCCGCCGTCTTCGCCTGCAGTCGGTCGCGCGCCGCCACCCCTGCCTGCTGCAAGTCGGCAAACGAAGCGTGCAGGTGCTCGCGCTCCTGCTCCAGCGACTTCAGCCGCTCGCTGAGCTGCGTGATCTCCGTTTCGCCCTGTTGGAGCCGCTGCTCCATTCCGCCGACCTGCTTGGCTTGTGAATCGATCAGCCCGCGGGTGCGTTCGAATTCAACCCGGATCTCGGCCAGCCGCTTGCGCGACTCGGTCAGATCGGCTTCCGTCTGGTAGGCCTGCTCTCGCGCGGTCGCCAGGGACTTCTCACCCACCTCCACGGCCGCCTGCAGTTCCTGGCATTCCTGCACTGCCTTGTGCAACTGATTGGCAACTCGCTCGGCCTCCTGAGCCAGCAGGTAGTACCGCCCGGCCAGCGCCAGCCGCAGTTGAACGTCCAACTCCGCCTTGAGTTCCTGGTAGCGGCGCGCCTTGCCGGCTTGGCGCTTCAGCGAGTTCGCCTGCCGGCCGACTTCTTCCAGAATGTCGAAAACGCGGGTCAGGTTCTGGCGGGCCCCTTCGAGTTTCGCCTCGGCCAGTCGCCGCTTGTTCTTGAACCGGCTGATGCCGGCCGCTTCCTCGATGATGTTGCGGCGGTCGAGCGGCTTGGACGACAGGATCTGGCCGATGCGGCCTTGCTCGATGATGGCGTAGGATTCCGGACCCAGGCCCGTACCCATGAAAAGGTCCTGGATGTCGCGCAATCGCGACTGGCGGCCGTTGATCAGGTACTCGCTATCGCCCGAGCGAAACAGACGGCGCGTGATGATGATCTCCTGTTCGCGCCTGGGTTGAACCTTCTCGGGCACCGCGGGCAGCGAGTGCCCATTGGAATGCCCATTGCCGTTCGTTTTGCCATTGCCGTTGGCCGGCGCACTGTCGATGTGTTCGATGTGCAATTGATCCGCTGTGAGTTCGACCGGCGCGGTCGATTCCGAAACGAATGCGGACTCGGCAGCCGCCGCGACCTCGGGAGTCTGGCCGGAAATCGGCGTGCCCTTCCAACCCTTAGGCACTTCCGGACGTGTCCCGGGGATGATCGTCCTCCCTTCGGGATCGACCAGCGTCATCGTGACCTGTGCCATGCCCAGCGGCTTGCGGTCCCGCGTCCCGGCGAAGATCACGTCTTCCATGCGTCCGCCGCGCAGGCTTTTAGCCGACTGCTCGCCGAGCACCCAGGAGATGGCGTCACTCAGATTCGACTTGCCGCACCCGTTCGGGCCGACCACCGCCGCCAGTCCGCTGCCCGAGAAACGCATCTCGGTGCGGTCGCAAAACGACTTGAACCCCTGGATTTCAATGCGCTTTAGAATCAGCAAAGCGTCATCCTCTCAGCAGTTTGGCAATGGATTTAGCTCGCCCGGATCGCACCAGCGATCGGACGGCCACTCGGGGGGGTGACTCCACAATACCCGGCTCCTAGTTCGAAGTCAAGCACTGCGCCCCAGGATTCAGTGGCCGAATGTCGGCGAGCCCCATATCTTGTGGTCGGTTGACGAAAGCGCACTTGCCCGCGCAATCGAACAGGGCCTCACACTGACACTATAAGCGGTAGGACGCGAATTCGTACCCGGAAGGTACCGGTCCAAGTTCCACAGGTTACACAGAGACTGCCCAAAACTCGATGGCAGCGGTGCGCTTAGGACGAATGGTCGGCGATCATCACGCCAAAGCGTGGCTAAGGTTCTCGGGCGGCGTTCACCCACATCCCGCACAGCCGCGACCAAATGGATCAGTCTACGATAAGCGCACTTTCAAGGAGTTGGATGGCAACGGCGATCTGTGCGGAACTCCGCTGTTCAACGCGGTGTCATATAGAGCGACTATGCTGGTGAGGGTTCTATGTTGGTGGAGCGCCGACCAATCGTCATCGCGAGCATTCTTGCCATCCTCTTCCTAGCGGCCCTCGTTGCAGAGACTGTTCGGCACATGTTGATAGTTCCCCCGCTGGACAATGAGATCAATTGTGCGATCCATAGGAACTGCCTAGTGGTCGAGCCAAGTCACCCATTGCCACCATTGATTGCACCCAGACCAACATCCCAGCGACCAGTTCAGCCCACGCAGAAACGCGTTGAGGGATCAACGGGCCGGTCTCATCCACTACCACGAGAACGAGGCATCGACCGCTAGCCCACGAGTTTTGTAGCGAAGAAGCATCCGCATTGAAATGGCGGTGAAACCGGCTTTCCGAAAATTGACCGCCGCTCATCCCGTTGGGCCGCGCAGTTCGCACACCACTTACTCTGCCGACGACTTGTCACCTTGATGGAACCAGCGAGAGACATCCGGTGTCTACCACCAGGGGCGGAAGAATGCAACGACATCTCTTGAACGCGACTCCGTGCATGGCGTTGCTGCTGCTGCTGACCCTGACTGTCGTAGCCTTGGCATCATCAAGGGGCTTTATCGTCTACCTTCCCAAGCTGCCGACATATTGCGGCGATTACACCCTGTTCGTTCTGGAAATATCACGAGATCACTCGATGATGCTCCGAGGCGAAGCGGTGAAGCGTGGCGAGCTAGAAGTGCGACTACGTGACGCGTTCAAGACGAGAGCAGAACGGCTACTGTTCATCCGAGCGGACAGACATCTGAAAGTCCGTGAGGTTATGGAAGTCATCGACGTTGCCTCTCGGCAGGCAGAATACATTGCCCTCATCACTCCGTCGGTCGAGCGAGAAGCAGAAAAGCGTCCGTACTGCGGCCTCGAGATCTCACTGCCCTCTGATCGCAAAGTGCACTAGGCTCGATCTTGCAGTGACCCGTTGGTGAACGGAAATCAGCTTACGGGTGAAAAACCGGCATACCGGTAACTTGCCAATCGCCCCAAAACCCAAAACCGTAACTTCTTACGGTTCTTGTTTTCAAGTTATTGATTCTAAGTAGGTTATTTA